>CAVRKH010000015.1:0-174277 GCA_963721655.1 uncultured Chloroflexia bacterium
GGGATTGAACACTTAGGCTCCCCGGAACGCTCTTCCATGCTGATCGGTCCCACGATGGGTCGATCGCCACGGAGTGGAGGGATGGGTGCACGAGGAGCTGGTCCGCCAGGCGCAGAAGGGCGACGCGGAAGCGTTCGACGCCCTGGCGCGAATGGTGGGCGACCGATGCCTCGGGATCGCGGTGCGGATCCTCCGCGATCTCCACCTGGCGGAGGACGCCGTCCAGGCCGCATTGATTACGGCCTGGACCGAGCTCCGAACCTTGCGTGACCCGTCCCGCTTCGAGCCGTGGCTCCATCGCATCCTCACCAATGCGTGCTATGCCGAGGCCAGGAGTCGCACGCGGTGGTCCGAGGGCATGAGGATCCTTCCGGTCGCGGGGACGTACGGCCCCGACGACTACCTGACCGTCGACGACCGCGACCTGCTCGAGCGGGCCTTCCGGAGGCTCACCCTCGAGCAGCGCGCCGTCCTGGTCTTTCACCACTACCTCGGGCTCTCGATCTCCGAGGTGGCGATACGAACGGAACTTCCCGTCGGGACTGCGAAGTCCCGGCTGCACCACGCCACGCGGGCGCTCAAGGCCAGCATCGAGGCTGATGCCCGGGCCACCCCGCCATCCCAGGAGCGACTGGCATGACCACGTCTCGAGATCCCGATCGCCTGATCCACGCCTTCGTTCGCGAGGGCGCCGAGCAGCTGGACGACCAGGTCTACGACGCCGTCCGTGCCGAGATCGACCAGAAACGACAACGGGTCGTCATCGGCCCGTGGAGGGTCCCCAACATGAGCAAGCTCGTGCCCTATCGGCCTCGGCGCCGCCGCCCTGATCGCCGGTCCTCGTCATCGGTCGCCAGTTCCTCGGTCCGCGCCGCCGACGTGACGGGGTCGGCGCGGCTCCCTCGGCTGAGCCCACGGCGCAGTCCTTCGACGACTCCCCCCGGCGGGATCGTAGACCGTCACTACGGGGGTTTCTGACACCACAGAAGTCGAGGCCGTCACCGATCGGCATCGAGCGTGTCCGGCACGGCCGTCTCGGACGTCCCCCTGCGGGCGATCCACCACCGTCCGCAGCTGTCTGAGTGGCTCGTCAGGGACGGCGATACCTGGGCCTCGACGGACATCGGTCGAGCCAGACGCCACGGACCCGGCGACGAGCGCGCCGGCTGGCGGCCGTCAGCCGTCAGGGAGGGCTCGCCCCGGGATGTCGCGATCTGGCATCTCCGATGACATTAGGTCGAGCGGCCATCGTTGCGCGGCTGCGCTTCGGGGCTTTCGCCAATAGCCGACGTCGGTCTCGGACCTTCGCGCCCGTGCGAGTCCGGTGGCTGGATGCCACCGCCTGATCTGGCACCCTGACGGGAGCGCATCGACACAGCCCGCGCGACACCATGCCGACCTCGTCGGCGAGCTGCGGGGCCATGCGGAATCGGCCAACGTTCGAGCCACACCAGCCGATCAGATTTGCGGGCGGCCCTCGGGCCGCCCGCTTCTTCGTTTGCGCGCAGATTGAACCGATAGGCTGCCCCGGGAACTCTCTAGTCCGATCGCGGCCACATTGCGGACGCGACGACGACTGAGTCCCGGAGGGACGGGTGCACGCAGAGCTGGTGGCCCAGGCGAAGCGAGGCGATCGAGAGGCCTTCGATTTGCTTGCTCGCCTGACCGGTGACGGATGCATGGCGATCGCGTTCAGGATCCTGCGCGACTACGACCTTGCTGACGACGCCGTCCAGTCGGCGCTGCTGACCGCGTGGCGAGAAATCCGAACGCTGCGCGACCCCAGGCTCTTCGAGCCCTGGCTCCACCGGATCCTGACGAACGCGTGCTACTCCGAGGCCAGGCGTCGCACGCGCTGGTCGGAGGGGATCCGGCTCCTGCCGATCGAGCCTGTGCACGGGCCCGACGAGTACCAGGCAGTCGACAACCGAGATCAGTTCGAGCGTGCCTTCCGACGGCTCACCGTCGAGCAGCGCGCGGTCCTTGTCTTCCACCACTACCTCGGCCTCCCATTGCCGGAGGTCGCGGTTCGCATCGGCATTCCCGTCGGGACGGTCAAGTCCCGCATGCATCACGCCAAACGGGCGCTCCGGGCCATCCTCGAGGCAGACGCTCGGGCATCCACGGCATCGGGGGAGCGAACCGCATGACCGAACATCACGACCTCGATCGGCAGCTCAACGCCTTCCTTCTGGATGGCCCGACCTCGTTGCCCGACTCGTCGTTCGACGCGGTCCGCGATCGCACTGAGCAGACACGACAGCGGGTCGTTCTCGGCCCGTGGAGGGTTCCTACCTTGAACAAGCTCATTCCGATCGGCCTCGGCGCCGCCGCCCTGGTCGTCGCACTTCTCCTTGGTTCCCGGTTCATCGGTTCGCCCAGCTCGAATGTGGGTGGACCGGCCAGCGAGCCGCCGGCCTCGGCCGCGCCCTCCGAGGCGCCGTCATCGAGCGGCCCCGGCATCGGCGGCGCCGTCGCCCGTATCTCCTCCGCCGCTGACCCAGAGCTTCACCTCGCGGATGCACGGGTTCTCCGTGTCTTACCCCGAGGATGGACCGCTCGAGCGGCGACCGAGCCCTGGACGGGCCAGGACGCCTTCGACTCGTCCCCATGTATCCGTGTTGCCGACTGCCTGTCCGACCCCCTGACCGACCAATCTGTTCCTGCTACTCCGCCTCGCAGCCGATCGACGAGTTCCACGCCCGACGAGTGGATCGCGAGCCGATGGGGTCGCGAGAGTGCATCGGCAACCGAGCCGATCGCCGTGATGGCGCACGCGGACTGATCGGGGCCGTCAGGCCTGCGGACGACGTCGCCGTCACAACCGACGGCCGCGGCTACTGGATCGCCTCTTCGCCGGTCGCTGGCGAAAGCGCCCCGTTCACCCTACGACCGGGCGTGGTTCGAGGAGGTCCTCGCGACCGTGGACGCGGACTGCCAGCCCGAGGATGCCGTCGATGTGGCGCCGTCCGCGACGCCGTAGCTGATCGTCCGTCGACGATCTGCGAACGCCGATCGCTCGCTTCAGCCCACGATCCTAGATCGATGCGCGGGCGGCCCTCGCGGCCGCCCGCGTCTCTCACGCCGGATCAGCGGCATCGTCGATCGCGCCTGCGAATTTGAACAATTCGGCTTCCCCGATCGCTCTCCATAGTTGTAGACCGATGCGCGTTCGGCTCTCGCGAGCCGCCCGTACGTCGAGCGACGGAGGGGTCCATCGCGATGCCCGTCCCGAGCTTCAGTCCGTGCGCATCGGCTCCAGGCCTCGCGCTGGTTGTCGGCTGGTCGTGCTCGCCTTCGTCACGGGCTGCGCCCCGAGCAGCACGAGCTCCCCGTCGTCGCCGACCTCGATCGGCGAGCGGCTCCCCGGCGACCGCCGCGGCTCCCAGTCTCCCCGCACCGGGGACCGGGAGCCTCGTCATCGTCGGCCGGATCGTGACCATGGACGAGCCGCCCGTCGCGGAGGCACTCCTCATCGAGGACGGCACGGTGGCCGCGGTCGGCACCCGCGAGGAGGTGCTGGCCAGCGCCGGCGGCGACGTTCCCGTCGTCGACATCGGGAAGAACGTCGCCTACCCCGGATTCATCGACGCTCACGCTCACTGGATCGGTGACCGCGAGATTTACGGAGTGGGTTCGCCGGCCGAAGCCATGGACCTGGCCGTGACGCGCGGCTGGACATCCATCTCCGAACAGTGGGTCAACCAGGAGCGCATCGACGAGCTCGAGGCCCTTGCTGCCGACGACGCCCTGCAGCTTCGCGTCGACGCCTACCTCGCTCTCAACTTCGACAAGGAGTTCCTCGGAGACTGGTACGCCGATCGGAAGCCGGGCCTCGTCGATGACCGCCTCCGCGTCCAGGGTTTGAAGATCCACCTGGACAATGGCTCGGGCACGATCGTGAACTGGGAGCCGGCGGAGCTCACCGCCACGATCGGCCGGGCGAACGAGGCCGGCTGGCAGGTCTCGGTCCACAGCATGAGCTCCGCGGCGCAGGAACTCGTCCTCGACGCATTCGAGGCGGCGCTCGGCCCGACCGGGCCCAATCCACTCCACCACCGGATCGAGCATGCCGTCCAGGTGACCGACGAGGAGCTGGCCCGCATGGTCGCGTTGGACCTTGCCACGGTGATCCACCCGGATGGCGAACCTGACTGGATCATGTACGACGACTTCCTGGCCGATTTCGACCGAGACAACCCACCCGCAGACATCGAGGCGCAGGTCGGCCGCTGGCGCGACTTCGTGGACGCGGGGCTGCATGTCGCCTTTGCAACGGACGCGCCGTGGACCTTCCCGGAGTTGGTCGAGCTGACCGATGACATGGGCCGGCCTGTCGACCAGATCGCCGCCGGGATGGACGGGAAGCAGCGCATGAACCCGGAGATGCCGTCGTGGCTGCTCGACCAGACGCTGACCGCCGAGCAGGGGTTGCGGGCGGTCACCCTCGACGCGGCCTGGGCCCTGGGCGACGAGACGCGGCGCGGGCACCTGGCGCCGGGCACGCTGGGCGACGTCACGATCCTGAGCGGGGACGTCACCGGCGGCGCCACCCCCGACGAGATCCGGGCCATGTCGGTCGTCGCGACCATCGTCGGCGGGAGTCCCCGCCTACTGCGGCGACCCGGAGGTCTGCGCCCAGATCGAAGATTGAGTCGACATGGCCGCGGTGGGGCCGGAAGTTGGCCAAATATTCGCCCCAGCAATGAAAGTCAGGACCAGCGTCCCGAGATGGGCCAACTTGGTGGCCAGATAGTCGCGGCGGAGCGGAAATGGCCACCAAGTCGGGTCCAGCACGGACCGATGCGGCCTGAACTTCTGCCCTTCAATCACCGGGGCTGGTATTTGGCCACCAAGTCGGCGCCGGCGCGCGGCCGCGGCCCCTAGAGCCGGTGCAGCTCCAGGAACCCGCGGATCGTCTCGGCGACCTGCTGGAAGCTCTGCTCCCCGAGCACCAGCCCGTAGTGCGAATGCGCCCCGAACGGCTCGAACTGGGCGTCCATCCACTCGGCCACCCGTTCGGAGTCGGCCAGCGGAACGGTGCGGTCCAGCCCGCCGCCGATGACCAGCCGCGGGACGACCATGATGGCCCGCGTGTCGACCGGGACCCCTGCGAGCATCTGGCGCCGGGCCTGCCCCGACTCGTGCGGCTTCTGGCCCATCAGGTGCTGGATGCGCAGCACGTCCTCGATCGTCAGGTCGCGATCGTCGCGCTGGAGCCGCTCCGGGAGCGTCTCCCAGCCGACGAGCGAGCGCCCGTACGCGTCGGGGATGTCGCGCAACTCGTGCGGACGCACGGGCTCCCGCAGGTCGCGCGGCGGTTCGGGGCTGATCAGGACGATGGCGGCGATCGGCATGCGTTCGGCGGCCTTCAGCACGAGCAGACCACCGAGGCCGTGGCCGATCGCCACCGCGTTCGGCCCGAGGCGGTCCATCGCCGCGACGACGTCCTCGGTGTAGGTCTCGAACGAGAGCTCGCTCGGATCCGCGGTCGACGACCAGTGGTGGTTGCGCAGGTTGAGCGCGTGGCCCTCCCAGCCGCGACCCGCGAAGTAGCCGAGATAGCGCTCCCAGACCCACGAGCCCCCGAGCTCGCCGTGGACCAGCAGCAGCGGCTTCCGCCGGGAGCGCCGCTCCGGCAGCCACGACTCGATGTACAGCCCACGATCGTGGAGCTCGATCTCGTCCTTGCGCACCGGCCGCCCGTTCGCGATGGGGCCGCTGGTGCGGAGGATCGGCTCGGGTGGGCGGGTATCGGTCATGCGGTCACCATTCGTGGGGATTGATCACGAGGCCGGTCAGGGCCTTCGGATAGAAGTAGGTCGATTTCTGGGGCATCACGTCGCCGTCGGCGGCCACGGCCAGGATGTCGGCCACCGGCGTCGGATCGAGCAGGAACGCGAGATCGAACTCGTCGCCGCGGTCGACGGCATCGAGGGCCTCGCGCGCGGACTTGGTATACCCGATCGCGCCACTCGAGACCGCCGCGGCATCGACGCCGGCAAGCTGCTCGAGCGCGACGCCGAGCAACGTCACGTCAAGCCGGCGGACCGCATCGCCGCCGGCCGGCAGGTGTGGACGGAACTGGTGCGGGCGCGCGGTCAGGATCGCCCCACGACTCCCATCCTGGCCGCCGATCCAGACGCCGAACCGTCCACGGCCGCCCTCGCCCGGCGTTTCGAACGCCGCGAGCAGGCGTTCGCGGGAAACGCCGTCCTCGACCTCGAACAGGTCGCGAGCCCGTTCGAGCAGGTCCGCGCGCGAGCCGCTGTGCCCGCTCCCGCGCGTACGAGGCGGTGGGTCGGCAGCACGGTCAGCGGCTCGCCGGCCTCGACCAGCAGCACGAGCAGGTAGTCGAACGCGGGATCCTCGTCGCACGAACGCGTCATCCGCCGCTCGTCCCGGTAGCGCAGCGCGGTCTCGTAGCGGTGGTGGCCGTCGGCGATCGTGATCGGGCCACGGGCAGCGAGACCCAGAAGGCCGGCCACGGCGGTGTTCGGGTCCTCGCCGTCGGCCGGCACCGGCCACAACCGGTGGCGCGTGCCCTCGTCGTCGGTCACGTCGACCGCGGGCGTTCCGCTCGTCAGCTCCCCAAGGAGCTGGGCCGAGCGCCGGCCCACGTCGCGGTACAGCGCCACGACCGGACTCGTGTTGACACCGGTCGCGCGGAGGAGCTTGTAGCGGTCCTCCTTCGGCCCCGTGAGCGTTCGCTCGTGCGGCAGCACCGTCGAGCCGGGCTCGAACGACTCGAGCCGCAGCCGCCCGAAGAACCCGCGCTGGGTGCGCTCGGTGGCCGTGCCCGGCACGCAGTACGTCTGCTCGTACACGTAGATGGACGGGTGCGGGTCCTTGCGAAAGGTGCCGTCGGAGCGCCACGCGGCCAGCGTCCGGGCGGCGCGGCGATACCGCTCGTCGGGCTCATCACCGGCCTCGTCGGCAGGCAGGTCGAGCCGGACGACGTTGGCCGGGTGCCGGGCGACGAGCTCGGCACGGCGTTCCTGGTCGATGACGTCGTACGGCGGCGCGACGACGTTCGTGAGGTCTCCGACGACGGACGGGTCGAAGCGGAGCGCTCGAAATGGTCGGATCTGGGGCACTGCGTCCTCGTCGGCGACCTGCGTCGCGGGCGATGGTGGAAGGAAAGCATCGTACGATAGCCGCGGCCACGACGCCCGGACCGTCCCCGGGAGCACGAGCCGGCCGGTCGGCGGCGCAACTTTCTGGGGGGCCGAGACGTCCTTGCTCCGTCACCGACCAACCACCCCTAGCGGAGTAAGCGTGCGCCGTCCGTCACAGAGCAAGAGCATCGTGGCCCGCCTGCTCCCGATTCCGGTCCTCGTCCTCATCGGGCTCGCCGCGCTGGCGGCCCCGGTGGCTGCGGCCGACAGCGACGCGCCCACGATGGATGCGCGCGTCCTGCTCGGCGGTCACGCCCGCGTCGGCTCGTGGATGGCGATCGAGGTTCACCTCCGCAACGACGGACCGTCGGTCACCGGCGAACTCCGACTCGACGGCGGCACGCAGAGCCAGACGCAGTACGGGACGCCCGTCGACCTGCCAACCGGCTCGGACAAGATCTACCTCCTGTACGCGCAGCCGCCGGGCTTCGGGCGCGAGATCAAGGTCGACCTCGTCGAGGGCGACGACGAGATCGCGTCGGCCCGTGCCGAGTACTCGGTCCGCGACGCGGCCCAGCTGGTCGTGGGCATCGTGGCCGAGCGGCCGCAGGACATCGTCACCGGCCTGAGTCTCCTCCCGAACCAGCAGCAGCAGGCCGCGGTCACGCTCGCACTGACGCCGGCCGACCTGCCGTCGCGGGTCGAGGCGTGGAGCGCCATCGACCGGCTGGTCTGGCAGGACGTCGACTCGAACCTCCTCGAGCCGGAGCAGCTGGCCGCGCTCCAGGGCTGGCTGGCGAATGGCGGACGGCTGGTGATCGCGGGAGGGACCGCCGGTCCCGCGACACTCTCGGCGTTCCCCGACACGATCCTCCCCTACCGTCCGCTGGCGACCATCGATGCCGCACCCCAGTCGCTCACCGGCCTCCTCGGCGAGCTGCCCGAGAACGCGGCCGACGTCGCCGCCCTGTCAGGCGACCTCATCGGCGGGCGCGCGCTCGCGTCGGTCGGCGACCGGGTCGTCGCCGCCGAGCGACCCTACGGCAGCGGCCTCGTCACGATCATCGGCTTCGACCCTGCCACGCCGTGGATCGCCGAGACGAGCGCCGCCGAGAACCTCTGGCGACAGCTGCTTCCGCAGCGGACCACGACCGGCCAGGTCCTCACCGACGACAGCCAGCTGATCAGCGCGGTCTCGCAGTTGCCGGCGCTCGCCCTGCCGCCGATCGGCGGGCTGCTCCTGCTCCTTGGGGCCTACATCCTGCTCATCGGACCGGTCAACTACCTCGTCCTGCGCCGCCTCGACCGACGCGAGTGGGCGTGGGTGACGATGCCGATCCTGATCGTGGTCTTTGCCGCTGGGGCGTACGGGTTCGGCGCCGCGCTGCGGGGCAGCAGCGTGATCGTCAACGAGATCGCGATCGTGCGCGGGGCCCCGGGCGCCACGGACGGCGCGGCGCAGGTCTACCTCGGCGTCTTCTCGCCGACCCGCGAGACGTACCAGCTCGCGGTGCCGGGCGGGGCCCTCCTGTCCTCGCCGGTCAGCGGTGAGTTCTTCGGCGGCGATGCGACGGCCGGTGGGCTCGACATCCTGCAGGGCAATCCGTCGCGCGTCCGCGACCTCTCGGTTGGCGTCGCGTCGCTGCGCGCCGTGCGTGCCGAGACCCCCGCGACGGTGCCGCTCATCGAGGCCGATCTCCAGCTCGTCGACGGCTTCCTCAAGGGATCGGTGCGCAACGCATCCACCGAAGTGCTGGAGAAGCCGGCGGTCGTGATCGGCTCGACGGTCCAGGTCCTCAAAGACCTCGACCCCGGCGAGCGCGCCGAGATCAACACCCGGATCTCGCCGACCTTCTTCGGCCAGCCGCTGTCCGACAAGGTCGTGGGCTCGGTGTTCTTCCCGGATGCCTCGCAAGCCTCGGAAGCGGTCATCCGCCAGTTCGTCCGCCACACGATGGTCGACCAGCTGACGTACGACCCGATGTTCGGGACCTCGAACCAGCTGCCGTCCGACGGCCCGGTGATCCTGGCGTGGGGTTCCAACGACGTGCTCGACATCGAGATCCAGGGCCAGGTGCCACGGCGCACGGGGAACGTCCTGTACTACTTCAACGCCCCGCTCGCGATCCACGGACAGACGACGTTCACCTCGGACCTGCTCCGTTCGAGCGTGACCGGCTCCGATTCCGCCTTCTTCAACAAGTCGCCGTGGTCGATCGACATGGGCCGAGGGTCAGCCACGCTGGCGTACCGCCCGATCCCATTCGAGGGAACGTTCCGCACCACCGACGTCGTCCTCAACATGGGCTTCGGTGGCGACACCGGGGTCGGCGTCGGACCCGAACCGAAGCCGATCGAGCCGCTCGACGAGATCCCTCCCGCCTGCAACCCGCAGCTGGAGGACTGCCCGGGCGCGGACCCCCTGAAGAACCCGAACGGCAACGTGAACTTCGACGGGATGCCCGAGCTCGAAGTCTTCGACGTCGCCGCGAGCGAGTGGCGCCGCCTGCCGCACCTGACCCAGGGCCAGCGCTACAGCCTCGCCTCAGCGGCGAAGTACGTCGAGCCGTCAACGGGCACGCTCCTCGTGCGCTTCGTCAACGACAACGTGGACAGCGTCAGCTTCAACCTCGGTGTCGAGCTGTCGGGGGTGGTCGGGTGAGCGCCATCGTGCGGGCCGAGGGCCTGGTCAAGCGCTACGACCGGACGGTCGCCGTCGCCGGCGTGGACCTCGCGGTCGAGCCGGGCGAGATCTTCGGGCTCGTCGGGCCGAACGGCGCCGGGAAGACGACCACCCTGCGCATCCTCGCGACGCTGCTCGAGCCGAGTGCCGGCGAAGCCGAGATCTGCGGCTATTCGGTCATCCGGAACCCCGACGAGGTGCGCCGCGTCCTCGGATTCATGCCTGATTCGTTCGGCGTCTACGACGACATGAAGGTCTGGGAATACCTGGACTTCTTCGGGCGCTGCTACGGGATCCCGGCCGCCAGCCGGCGACGCATGATCGGGGACCTGCTCGACCTGGTCGACCTCGCGAGCAAGCGCGACACGTACGTCCAGGCGCTGTCGCGGGGCATGCAGCAGCGACTGTGCCTCGCACACGCGCTGGTCCACGACCCGCAGGTGCTCCTGCTCGACGAGCCGGCGTCCGGTCTCGATCCGCGGGCGCGCGTCGAGCTGCGCGAGCTGCTCCGCGAGCTCCGGGCGCTGGGCAAGACGATCATCATCAGCAGCCACATCCTTCCCGAGCTCGAGGAGCTGTGCACGAGCGTCGCGATCGTCGATCACGGCTCGGTGCTCGCCCAGGGCCGGGTCGCCGACATCGAGCGGCGCCTGCGCTTCGGTGCCGTGCTGCGGGTCCACGTCCTCGCCGAGGGTGAGGCGCTCGAAGCGGCGCGCGACCATTTCGCCGCCGATCCCGAAGTCGCCAGCGCATCGATCCTCGAGGACGGCACGATCGAGCTCGGCTTCCGCGGTGACGACGCGGCCTCCGCCCGCCTGCTCGCAAGCGCCGTGGGTGCCGGTCTCCAGATCGTCACGTTCTCGCGCGCGGCGAGCGACCTCGAGGAGCTGTTCCTGCAGGTCACCTCGGCGGACCGCGAGCCGGAGGCCGCCGCGTGACCGAGCGACCGATGGACGACGTGCTGGACGGCCCGGCGCCGGACGTCCCGGGTCCGACCATGGAGGATCTGCCGCCCGATGGCGCCCAGGCCGAGAGCGTCGCCGCGTCCGCAACTGAAACGGGTCGCACCGCCGCCGCTCCAGCCGTGCGCCGGCCGCACCCGATCCGCGCGCTCCGCCGCCTGCTCGGCGGGCTGTCGGCCGTCGGCGTCAAGGAGCTCCGCGGCAGGATGCGCGGACGGCGGGCGTTCGTCGTCCTGACCCTGTACCTGGTGCTCCTGGGTCTCTTCGCCTGGATGTACGAGCTGATCCTCGAGCAGCGCTACAGCGCGTCGAGTGGCGGGACCGCGGCCTATGCGTCCGCGGCCATCGGCCAGGAGCTGTTCGCCGGCCTGATGATGGTCGTCACGCTGCTCGTCGTGCTGCTGGCGCCCGCGTTCACGGCCGGTGCGATCAGCCTCGAGCGCGAAAAGCAGACCCTCGATCTGCTCGTCACGACGCCGATCTCCTCGTTCTCGATCGTGTTCGGCAAGCTGCTCAGCGCGCTCACCTACGTCTTCATCCTGATCGCCGCGTCGGTGCCGATGACGGCCGTCGTCTTCGTGTTCGGCGGCGTCGGTCCCGACGACGTCATCCGCGGCTACATCGTGCTGTTCGCCACCGCGTTCGGGCTCGGGGCGTTCGGGTTGTTCTGCTCGTCGCTCGTGAAGCGGACGCAGGCCGCGACGGTGATCACGACGTTCGGGGTGATGGCCATCACCCTTGGCTCGATCTTCGTCCTCGTGTTCTGGGGCGCCATGACCCAGCCCCGCTTCGGCGAGCCGTCCGGCGGCTTCGGGCCGATCAAGGGACGACCGCCCGAGGCGATCGCCTATCTCAACCCGTTCCTCGCCATGGCCGACGTGGTCTGCACCACCCAGACGACGTACGGCTCGTACTGTGCCCGGCTGGCCGGGCTGCTCACCGGCAGCGACGCCGTCGTCGTGTTCTCCGACGTGCCCCCGGGCGGGCCTGCTCCCGTGCCGGCCGTGGACGTCGCCGCTGTGGGTGGTCCGGCCGTCGGCAAGGGCGCGCTGGCCGTCGCGGCAGACGTGATCCCCGTGCAGCAGTTCGGCGTGGCCCGCAACGCGTTCTGGCCCCGCAGCGTGGCCTCGTGGCTCATCCTGTCCGCGATCCTGATCGCCGTGTCGGTCCAGCTCGTCTCGCCGACCCGTCGCTGGCGGCTGCGGTTGCGGCGTCCGCGGAGAGGCACCTGATGCGCGCCCGACTCCCGTTCCGTGCTTCGCTCCGCCCCGCGGGCGAGCCAGCTCCCGTCGTGCCACCGGACCCGCGGAGTGCGATCAGCGGCCCGCTCGACCCGACGCTCCTGGCGATCCGGTCGGGGCTCGTGCCGCATCGACGTCGACTGTGGCTGCGGCGGATCGTCCGCCGGACGTGGATCGCGCTGGCGGCGATCGTCGTGGCGGAGCTCGTCCTGTGGACCGTGGCCCGCTTCGTCGCCCTCGAGTTCGCCCCGGTCATCGGGGTTGCGATCCCCGTCGTTGGCCTGATCGCGCTGATTGCCGCGGTCATCCACGCTCGTCCGTCGATCGGCGAGGCCGCGCTGGCCGTCGACGCCGAAGGACGGCTCGGAGACCGTGTCTCGAGCGCGCTCGAGCTGGCGGTCGCGTTCCCGGCCTACGCCGGCCCCGGCATCATCCTGGAAGCGGATGACCCGGCCGGCACGCAAGCAGACGAGTCGGCCGACGCCGAGCAGTTCGTCCGGCGCCAGCGGCGCGACGCGCTCGCGGCCGTACGGGTCGTCCGGCCGGGTTTGTTCCAGCCTCGGTTCTCCCGCGCGCCGGCGGCCGTTGCCCTCGTTGCCGCGCTGGCGCTCGCACCGGTGCTGCTGATCGCGAACCCGCAGACCGACGTCATCGCCACGAACCAGCGCGTCCGCGAGGAGGCCAACCGGCAGGCCGAGCGGATCGAGGAGATCGCGCGCGACCTCGAGGCAAAGGGCGACCGAACCGACGACCCACGTGACCAGCTGGCCGAGGAGCTTCGCGAGCTTGCCCGCCAGCTCCGCGATCAGCCGGCCGACCTCAACGACAATCTCGCCCGGGTCGCCTCGACCGAAAGCCAGGTCCGCAGCCAGCTCGATCCCGCGAACGAGCAGCGAGCGTCGGCGATGACCTCGCTCAGCCGCGCGCTGTCGCGGACCGCGACCGGTCAATCCGAGGCGAACCCGAACGGCGATCCGGAAGAGACGCGCCAGGACCTTGACGAGCTCGCGGATCAACTCGACGGGATGACCGACCAGGAGCGGCGCGACCTCGCGCGGCAGCTGGCGGAGCTCGGCGCGACGGCCTCGCAGGCCGACGGCGCCGCGGCAACGGCACTCGGAAACGCCGCCCAGAGCCTCGCGCAGGGCGACACGGCCGGCGCGCGGGACGCCCTCGGCCGGCTCGGTGATGCACTCGAAGGCGCCGGACAGCGCGTGACGACCAACCGCGACCTGGCGGGCGCGGCGGCGCGACTCCAGGACGTGCAGCGGCAGCTCGCGAATGCCGGCCAGGGTCAGCAGGGCCAGCAGGGTCAAGGTCAAGGCCAGGGCCAGGGGCAAGGTCAGGGCCAGGGCCAGGGCCAGGGCCAAGGTCAGGGCCAGGGCCAGGGGCAAGGTCAAGGCCAGGGTCAGGGCCAAGGGCAAGGTCAGGGCCAGGGGCAAGGCCAGGGGCAAGGTCAAGGCCAGGGCCAAGGGCAAGGTCAGGGCCAGGGCCAGGGCCAGGGTCAGGGCCAGGGGCAAGGTCAGGGCCAGGGTCAGGGCCAGGGCCAGGGCCAGGGCGCCATCGGCGGTGGCGGCTCGAGCGCCCGCTCGCTCGGCCAGGGCCAGGGCGGCACCACCGGGCAACGAACTCCGACCGGCGCCAACCGCGCTGCCGAGCTCGGCGAGGACCTGTCCAAGGTGTTCTCGCCCGACCCGCGGCTCGGCCGGCCGGGCGACCCCTCGTACGTCGCCGGCTCCGGCGGCGACGGCCAGACGCAGCAGGGCAGCTCGCAGGGCCAGGGCCAGAACAACGGCGCGTTCGTCCCCTACCAGGATGTCTTCTCGGACTTCGAGAACTACGCGCAGACCTCGCTCGACCGCGGCTACGTCCCGCTGTCGGTGAAGGACTACGTGCGCGACTACTTCAGCTCGCTCAATCCGTCGTCCTCGCAGTGAGCTCGGCACGCGGCGACACCCGCACCGAACCGGAGGCAACCATGGACTCGCCGACCACCCTCGATTCCGCCGCCCAGCGCCTCGCGCCGGAGGCCTTCGCCGAGCGAGCCCAGGCGATCGAACGCGAGGTCGGCCGCGTCATCGTGGGCCAGCGCGAGCTCGTCCGCCAGACGCTCACCGGGCTGCTCGCGAACAGCCACGTGCTCCTCGAAGGCGTCCCGGGGCTGGGCAAGACGATGCTCGTGCGGACCATCGGCGACGTCATCGACACCACCTTCAACCGGATCCAGTTCACCCCCGACCTGATGCCGGCCGACATCACCGGCACGAACATCCTCATCGAGGAGGAGGGCCACCGGGTCTTCCGCTTCCAGCAGGGCCCGATCTTCGCCAACCTCGTCCTCGCCGACGAGATCAACCGCGCCACGCCGAAGACGCAGTCGAGCCTCCTCGAGGCCATGCAGGAGCACCAGGTCACGGTCGCCCGGCAGCGCTACCCGCTCGACCCGCCGTTCTTCGTGCTCGCCACGCAGAACCCGCTCGAGATGGAAGGCACCTACCCGCTGCCCGAGGCGCAGCTCGACCGCTTCCTGTTCAAGGTCATGGTCCCGTTCCCGTCCGAGGAGGACCTGATCACGATCATGGACCGCACCACCGGCGCCGAGGCGGTCACGGCGAGCAAGGTGTGCGACGCGGCCGAGATCGTCGAGATGCAGCGGCTCGCCCGCGCGGTGCCGATCGCACCGCACGTCACCGCCTACGCCGTGAGCGTGCTGTCGGCGACCCATCCCGACCAGCCCCGGGCGCCGGAGATCGCCAGGGAATACGTCCGCTACGGCGGCTCGCCGCGCGGCGCCCAGGCGCTCGTCACGGCCGGCAAGATCTACGCGCTCCTCGACGGGCGCTTCAACGTTTCGATCGACGATATCCGGGCGGTGGCCATGCCCTCCCTCCGCCACCGGATCATCCTCAACTTCGAAGGCGAGGCCGAGGGCATCACGAGCGAGGCCGTCATCCGGTCCATCCTCGATTCCGTCGCCGCGCCCTCGGTTGAGTAGCGCTCCGGCGCGGCACCCCGGCCCATGACGGACCAGCTCGCCGGCCCGACACCCGCACCTGAACGCGGCACGCGCCAGGCGTTCCTGCCGAACGACCTCGACACGACGGTCTTCGACGAGGCGTTCCTGCGCCAGCTCGAGCGGCTGCTGCTGCTCATGCGCTCGCCGGTCCGCGGTGGGCTCAAGGGCGGGCGGCGGAGCGTCAAGCGCGGCCAGTCCGTCGAGTTCGCGGATTACCGCGAGTACGCACTGGGCGACGACCTGCGCCAGCTCGACTGGAACGTGTACGCGCGGCTCGAGAAGCTGTTCGTGAAGCTGTTCATCGAGGAGGAGGACGTCACGGTCACGCTGCTGCTCGACGCCTCGGCGTCGATGGCGAGCGGGCGGCCGGAGAAGCTCCTCTTCGCGAAGCGCGCGGCGGCCGCGCTCGGGTACATCGCGCTCGCAAGCGAGGATCGCGTCACGGTCAGCGTCATGGCCGGCCGTGCCTCACGTCGGCGTGGCGGCCTGCGCGGGTCGGGGCGCGTCTTCCGGCTCCTGTCCGACCTGTCGGCCGTCGAACCCGCTGCCGGCCCCACGGATCTGGTCGCCGCCGCCCGGCATGCGGCCGCGCAACTCACCGGTCGGGGCGTCGTGGTGCTGCTGTCGGACCTGCTCGACCCTGCCGCTGACCGCGTGATCCGTGAGCTCGCCGCGACCGGCTCCGAGCTGGTGATCATCCACGTGCTGTCGCCCGACGAGCTCGACCCCGCGCTCGAAGGCGACCTTCGATTGGTCGACTCGGAGACCGGTGACCGCGTCGACGTCACCGCCGACCTCGGCACGCTCGACGCGTACAAGACGCGCCTTGCGGCGTGGAAGCAGGGCTTTGCGGACCTTGCCGCGCGCCGCCGGGCGAGCTACGTCGACCTGTCCTCCGACACGAACCTCGCCGAGCTGATGTTCGCCGAGCTCCGCCGGCGCCGGGTCCTCGGGTAGCCGGAACATGCCGCTGCTCAACCCCCTCGCGCTGCTCGGGCTGCTGTTCATCCCGGCGGTCATCGCGATGTACATGCTCAAGCTGCGCCGCGACGAGGCCGTGGTGCCGTCGACCCTGCTGTGGACCCGCCTGCTCACCGACGTCGAGGCGAACGCGCCCTGGCAGCGGCTCCGTCGGAGCCTCCTGCTGCTGCTCCAGCTCCTGCTCGTCCTGATCCTCGTGCTGCTCGCCGCACGGCCGTTCTTCGAGCGGCCCGCCGGACTCGCGCGCGACATCATCCTCGTCGTCGACACGTCCGCCAGCATGGGCGCGACCGACGTCCTGCCGAACCGGCTCGAGGGGGCCAAGTCGGCGGCGATCGAGGCGCTGAAGGAGCTGCCGACCGGCGGCGTCGTCAGCGTGATCGCCGCCGAGCGCACGGCACGGATCGTGGCCAACGAGACGAGCGACCTCGGCCGCGTTCGCCAGGCGATCAACGACCTGAAGCCGACCAGCACGACCGGCGACCTCGGTGATGCGCTGGAGCTGGCCTCGAAGCTCGCCCGGCGCTCCGGCGACGCCGAGATCCTCGTCGCCACCGACGGCGCGCTCGCGAGCACGCCCACGACCGCGGTCGACGCCCCGATCCACGTCCTGCCCGTCGGCCGCGACCGCAACAACCAGGCGATCGTCGCGCTCGCCGTCCGGACCGATCCCTCGGCCCTGACCCAGTCGGCGTTCATCGGGGTTGCAAACCTCGACCTCGACGCGGCCCAGCGCCGGCTCGAGGTCTACGGCGACGGCGTGCTCATCGAGGCCCAGGACCTGGCGCTCGATCCACAGACGCGGCGGGACATCGTGATCGACGACATCACGAACGGCCGGGAGCGAACGGTCAATGTCCTCGAGGTCCGGCTCACCGCGGCCGACCCAGCCGCGACCGGCGATCCCGACCAGCTCGCGCTCGACGACCGGGCGTGGGCCATCGTGCCGCCGACGCGCGAGCGGGTGATCCTCGTCGTGGGCGACGGCGACCCCTATCTCGAGACGGCGCTCTCGAAGCTGCCGAACGTCGACCTGTGGCTGGGGACGCCGGCCGACTATGCCCGGAACCCGGACAACCCCGAGGGCAAGCCGTGGGACCTCGTGATCTTCGAGGGGGCCGTGCCGTCGGAGCTGCCCGACGTCCCGATCCTCGCCATCGCCCCGGACCGCACGAGCGCGCTCGGCACGGTCAACGGGTCCCTGACGAACCCGGGCATCGGCTCGCTCAACCCCGACGAGCCGATCCTCAGCTTCGTCGACCTGTCCACGCTCCACGTTGCCGAAGCGGCGCGGATGACGCTGCCCGAGTGGGCGCGGGCCGTCATCCCGGGACCCAGCGGCGCTCCGCTCCTGTACGCGGGCCAGCGGGACGGCCTGCCCACCGCCGTTCTCGCCTTTGATCCACGCCAGTCGGACCTGCCCCTGCAGGTGGCATTCCCGATCCTGCTTGCGAACCTGACCGGCGAGCTGCTCGGCGGATCGTCGACGCCGGTCGATCCGATCCGGCCCGGTGATCCGGTGGAGCTGACGATCCGCCCCGGAACCACCGCGCTGCGCGTGACCGCTCCCGACGGCGCCGTCCAGGAACTCGTCCCGGGCACCGACGACAGCTCGTCGGTCACCTACAGCGGCACCGCCCTGCCGGGCGTGTACACGGTCACGCCGATCCTCGATCCCGCGGCGTCACCAGCGCCATCCGGCAACACGCCACGCCCGACCGTCCGTCCCGAGAGCTCGCCGTCCGCATCCGGCGCTCCGGCCGCGGCCGGTGACGACAGTTCCGCGACCAACTCGTTCGTCGTGGGGTTGTTCGACGTCCACGAATCCACGATCACGCCGGGCGACGGCCGCGGGCTGGTGCAGCTCGGCGCCGCGCCGGGCGGCGAGCCGGGGGCCTCTCCGGGCACGGCAGGTGGTCCGGCCGTGGCCGAGCCCCGGCCAACCACGCGCGACGAGCTGTGGATCCCGATCGTGCTGCTCGTCCTCATCGCGCTGTGCGTCGAGTGGGCCGTCTACCACCGCGACGCGCTGGCCCGCATCCGGCGCGGGTTCGCGGCGCGGCTCGGGCGCGCGCCGGGCGGGAGCGCCTAGATGGGCATCGCGTTCGAAGCGCCGCTCGCGCTCCTGCTGTTCATCCCGGCGTTCCTCCTGACGGTGATCCTCCACGTGGCCGCGCGACGCCGGGTCGGCGCCGGGCGGCGGCGGGTCGCGCTCGTCCTCCGCTCGCTGCTCCTCGCGGCGCTCGTCCTCGGTCTGGCCGGACTGCAGATCGTGCTCCCGGTCAACCGCCTGGCGACGGTCTTCGTCATCGACCTGTCCGACTCGATCGGGAGCGCCGGGCGCGAGGATGCGCTCGCGTTCGTGCGCGGTGCGCTCGAGGAGATGCCGGACGGCGACGTCGCCGGCATCGTCGCGTTCGGCAAGGAGGCGCTGGTCGAGCGCCTGCCGAGCGACCTCGCCGAGATCGACCGGATCGCTTCGGCGCCGGTCCGTTCGGCCAGCGACATCGGTGGCGCGCTGCGACTTGCGACCGCGCTCTTCCCGGACGACGCACAGAAGCGGATCGTGCTGCTCTCGGACGGCAACGACACGACGGGGACGGGCCAGGCCGAGGCCGCCCTGTCGGCGACCCGTGGGGTTCGCATCGAGACGAGGCAGATCGGGCTCGGGGCGAGCGACGAGGTGCTCGTCGAGCGCGCTTCCAGCCCGTCGACGACCCGGCTCGGCGAGGACATCGAGGTCGTCTCGGAGGTCCGCTCGTCCGTCGCCCAGCCGGCCACGATCCGCCTGTTCGTCAACGGGATCCAGGCCGGCGAGGCGCAACGGGTCGACCTCGAGGAGGGGGCGAACACCGTCCGCTTCACCTACACCCCGGTCGAGGCCGGTTTCCATCGCTTCCGCGTCGTCGTCGAGGCGGGTCGCGACACCTTCAGCCAGAACAACCGCGCGGATTCGAACACGATCGTCCAGGGCGAGCCGCGGACGCTGGTGCTGGCCGGTGACGAAGTGGTCGCCGACGAGCTCGTCGCGGCCCTCGAGAGCCAGCGCCACCAGGTCGACGTGATCGTGCCCGAGACGCTGCCCGAGCTGGATCAGCTGCTCGACTACGACAGCGTGGTGCTCGTCGACGTGCCGCGGATCCGCTTGAACGACCGCCAACTGGGCTCGCTCCAGGCCTATGTCCGCGATCTCGGCCGAGGCCTGGTGATGGTCGGCGGGCCGCGCAGCTACGGGGCTGGCGGCTACCAGGACACGCAGCTCGAGGAGACGCTTCCCGTCGACATGGGCGTCCGCGACCGCCAGAAGCAGCCCGACGTCGCCCTGGTCGTCGTCATCGACAAGTCCGGCTCGATGGACGCCTGCCACTGCAACACGGCCGGCGGGCAGGCCGGCGGCAACGGCATCGGCGGCGTCCGCAAGACGGACATCGGCAAGGAGGCCATCCTGCGCGCGGCTGCCGCGCTGACCGATCGCGACGAGCTCGGCATCGTCGCGTTCAACGAGTCCGCCCACTGGGTGGTCCATACCCAGCCGCTCAGCCAGGTCGGCGACCTGCAGGGCGCGGTCGCTGGCATCCGGCCCGATGGCCAGACGAACATCTACAGCGGCCTCGAGGCCGCGGTCGACGACCTCGAGCACGCGACCGCGACGCGTCGCCACATCATCCTGCTGACCGACGGCTGGTCGTCGAGCGGGCAGTACGGGGACCTGCTGGAGCGGATGGCGGCGGCGGGCATCACGCTGTCGACCGTCGGCGCGGGCGGTGGCTCGCAGAACCAGTTCCTGTCCGGCCTGGCCGAGAAGGGTGGCGGGCGCTACTACGACGCCGCGAACCCGGCCAGCATCCCCGACATCTTCCTGAAGGAGACCCAGCAGGTCTCCGGCCAGCAGATCGTCGAGGAGACCTTCTTCCCGATCGTGACCTCCTCGTCGCCGATCCTGCGCGGCCTCGACCAGGGCTTCCCCCAGCTCCGGGGCTACAACGGGACGACCGCCAAGTCGGCGGCGCAGACCGTGCTGGTGAGCGCGCGCGACGACCCGCTCCTCGCCCAGTGGCAGTACGGACTCGGCCGCTCCGTGGCGTGGACCTCCGACTCGACCGGCCGGTGGGCCGCGGACTGGGTCGGCTGGAACGGCTTCAACCGGTTCTTCAGCCAGCTCGTCAGCTGGACGTTCCCCGGCGAGGAATCGGGTGGGATCGAGGCGAGCTTCGTGACCGAGGGCAACACCACGAAGCTGCGCGTCGAGAGCGTCGAGAGCGACGGGTCGCCGCGGGACTTCTTCTCGACCTCGGCCGCCGTCGTCAGCCCGACCCTCGATACCGAGGCCGTTGACCTCGTCCAGGTCGCGCCGGGCGTGTACGAGCAGGACCTCGGCGAGATCGAGCCCGGCGCCTACTCGGTACGGGTCACCCAGACGCGCCCGGGTGCTGCGGCGCTCGGGAGGACGCTGGGGCTCGTCGCACCGACGGCCGCCGAATACCGGATCCTCGGCGCCAACGAGCCGTTCCTTGCTGCACTGCGCGCGGCAACCGGCGGGGAGGCGATCGAGGACGTCGCCCAGGTCTGGACGCACAACCTCACCTCGACGAGCCGGTTCACCGACCTGTGGCCGCTGCTGCTCGTGGTCGCCCTGCTGCTGTGGCCGCTGGATATCGCCCTCCGGCGCGTCTCGATCGGCCGGCGAGAGCTGGCTGCAGCTCGCGGCTGGGTCACCGGCGCGGGGCGTCGGCGGAAGACGGTTGCGCCACGGCCGGCGGTCGCCGAAGGGCTCCTTGCCGCCCGGGATCGGGCGTCCTCGACAGGTGCGCGCAGCGCCCTCCGGGCCGAACCGGATTCGAGTGCTTCGGCAGCCACCGCGACCGCCTCGACCGCTGCGGCCGCCGTCGCTCCCGCCCCCTCGGCCCCTGCGACACCGACTCCCCCAGCGGCGCCCGGGACGGCACCCGGCGCCGCGACACCACCGCCCGCGCCGCGCCCGCCGTCCGAGCCGGCGCCGCCCGACGCCACCGACACGATGGCCCGGCTGCGCGACGCAAAGCGGCGCGCCCGGGAGCGCTGACGCCGAACGCCGACGCCTGCCTGCCCGGCCGGGCGGCCCGTGCTAGCCTCGGCGCATGTCCCCCACCCGCCCGGCCCTCGGCGGCCGGCTGACGGTCGCGCTCGTCGCACTCGGGTTCGCCGTCGCGATTGCCGGCTGCAGCGCCCTCACGGAGCCGGCCCCGGCACCGACCCCGGCCGACTTCCAGGGCATCGCAACCGAGATCGTCAGGCGCGGGATCGCGATCGACAACCTCGTGTCGGGCGATGCCGGCTGCAACGACAAGGTCCTCAATCCGACGGCGATCGGGCTCGACGCCAGCGGCAAGGACCAGGCAGAGCCGGTGCGGCTGTACCTCTACATCTTCCGGGACCGGGAGGCCTACGAGCGGCTCCGCTCGGCGATCGACGCGTGCGCCCGGAGCTTCGTCACGGACCCGGAGACCTTCGAATCGATCGAATCGTCCCCGTTCGTCCTGGCCGGTCAGGGCCCGTGGGCGCCGGAGTTCAAGGCGACCCTCCGCGAGGCACTGACGGAGGCGTCGGGAACCGGCGACTGACCCGCTCCCGACCGCTGTCCAGCGGTCTCCACCTGACCGCACGGTGACCATGGTCCCGGTTCGGGACCGGGACCGCTCGACCTTCTCATCCGCCCCCGGACGACCGGGTGACGGTCTCCGGGCACCGGGTTCGCGATGGTCGGTGCATGAACCGATCCCGCGTGCCCTACCGCCGGGTCCTCCTCCCGTTCGCGCTCGCCCTGATCCTCGCCGCCGAGTCGATCGCGGTGGCGTCGAGCGTCCTCGCGCGGTCCGAGGCGACGGATGCCGCGGCACCGGTTTCGGCGCCGTTCGCCGCCCATCCGACCCGGCTCAGCGAACGCAACGCCGCCGAGGCGGCGACCGCCGAGCGCGCTCAACCCGTGGCTCGTCCCCATCGCCGAACCCGCCGAGCCGATCCACGTCCCGGTCCGGCCGGCGACGTCGTCGATCAACAAGGTCAAGAGCGAATCGAAGGCCAAGCCGTCCAGTGGGTCCGGCGGGTCGGGTGGCGGTTCGAGCTCCGCCAGCTACGGTGGCAAGAACCACATGTGGTTCCCGGCCCTCGGCATCAACCGTTCGGTCTCCTTCTTCTCGTGCTCGAACAAGTCCTATCCCGGCAACGTCGTGTACCGCTGGGGCTGCGCCGGCAGCAACAACGTCTACCTGTTCGCCCACGCGCACGCCGCCTTCAAGCCGCTCCACGATGCGTACGTCAACGGTCGCCTCCGGAAGGGCATGAAGGTCTCGTACGCCGACAGCAAGGGCAAGGTCCGCACCTACAAGCTGATCTGGTGGAAGGTCACGACCCCGACCAAGGGCGGCTTCGCGTTCGCGGCCCAGTCGCGCCCGAGCCTCACGCTCCAGACCTGCCTCGGCGCCAAGAGCCAGTACCGGCTGATCGTCCGCTTCGTCCAGATCTGACGCGCGGCGGCCGGCGCCGGCGCCGAGCGCTCGGCGCCCCGATTTCTGCCACCTACGCATGAGGTGCGTGGTAGGCGCCGTCCGGTCGCCGCGGGCACCTGGATTCGCGTCACCTACGCTTGGCACGCGTACGTGGCGAGGATTCGAGCCGAATCGGGGCCGTCCGCCGGCCAGACTCCGCGTCGATCGCGCCGAGTACGCACCGTGTGCGTAGGTGACAAGGATCAGACGACGCGCAATCCCAGGATCTTCCTGGCGATCACCAGCCGCTGGACCTGGCTCGTCCCCTCGCCGATCTCGGTGAGCTTGGCGTCGCGCATGAACCGCTCGACCGGATAGTCCGTCACGTAGCCGTAGCCGCCGTGGATCTGGATCCCGGCGTTCGTCGCCCGGCTCGACACCTCCGACGCGAAGAGCTTGGCCTGCGCGGCGGCGAGCCCGTAATCCCGACCCTGGTCCTTGAGCCACGCGGAGCGCCACACGAGCTGGCGCGCAGCCTCGATCTCGGTCGCCATGTCCGCGACCATGAACGCCACGCCCTGGAACGTGCCGATCGGACGGCCGAACTGCTCGCGCGTCTGGGCATACGGGATCGAGGCGTCGAGCGCGGCCTGGGCGAGCCCGACGGCCAGCGCGCCGATCGAGATCCGGCCCCCGTCGAGGATCTTGAGGAACAGCTTGAAGCCGCTCCCCTGCTCGCCGAGCAGGTTGGCCGCGGGCACCCGCGCGCCCTCGAAGCGCAGCTCGCCGGTGGCCGAGGCGTGCAGCCCGAGCTTGTCCTCGAGGCGGCCGACGCTGAAGCCCGGCGTGTCGGCCGGCACGATGAACGCGCTGATCTCCGGACGCCCCTCGGCGTCCTGGCCGGTCCGCGCAGTCACGATGTACGTGCCGGCCTGTCCGGCGTTCGTGATGAAGCGCTTTGCGCCGTCGAGCACCCACGAGCCGCCGTCGGGTCCGTCCTCGAACCGGGCGGTCGTCCGCGTGCCGCCCGAATCGCTGCCGGCGCCCGGCTCCGTGAGGCCGTATGCGCCGATGACCTCGCCGCGGGCCATCGGCACCAGCCAGCGCTGCTTCTGCTCCGGCGAGCCGGCCAGGTGGAGCGGCCCGCAGCCGAGGCTCGTGTGGGCGGCGACGATCAGCCCGAGCGACCCCCACACCCGGCCGATCTCCTCGATCGCGATCGCGTATGCCAGCGTGTCGAGTCCGGCGCCGCCCTCGTCCTCGGGGATCGGGATCCCGAGCCAGCCGAGCTCGCCGATGCGCCGGACGATCTCTGTGGGGAAACGGCGTTCGCGCTCGTGCTCGTCGACGACCGGCGCGACCTCGGTCGTCATGAACTCCCGGACCGTGTCGCGGAGCAGCGCGTGCTCGGGTCCGAGGTCGTAGTCCATTGGCCCGAGCCTACCATCGCCCGGACGCGCCGCGGGCGTTGATGCGCTAGCCTTCGCCAATGCCCGAGCTACAGGACTCGGCTCCCGTTTCCGTCACGCTACCGGACCTCGCAGTCAGCGTCAGCGCGACCACCGTTCAGGGCGCCTCCACGCTTCGCCGCGAGCTGCTCGTCCGCCTCCGCCGCGACGGCCCGAGCTCACCCGATCACCTCGCCACGGCGCTCGGTGCGAGCCGGACCGGCGTGCTCCAACAGCTGCGTGCCCTCGAGGCCGCGAACCTCGTTCGCCGCGAAACGGTCCGCCACGGTGTCGGCCGGCCGCGCCACGTGTACGACGTGACCGAACACGCCCAGGACCTCTTCCCCGCCGCGTACGACGGGCTTGCCACGGGCCTGCTGGCCGCGATCCGGTCGGTGGGCGGCGAAGGCCTCGTCGACGAGGTGTTCGAGGCGCGCCGGCGGATGGCCACGGATCGCGTCCGGGAGCGGCTCGCCGAACGGCTGCCGGCCGGTGCGTCGGTGGTCGACCGCGCCCGCGAGCTTGCGGTGATCCAGGACGAGCAGGGCTATCTCGCCGAGGCCGCTCCTCGGCCCGGACGGGGTGATCCGCATCGTCGAGCACAACTGCGCGATCCACCACGTCGCGACCGGGGCCGAGGCCGCCTGCCGCGCCGAGCTCGAGCTGTTCCGCGAAGTCCTCGGCGCCGACGTCGAGCGTGAGACGCACATCGTCGGCGGCGATCGCTGCTGCACGTACCGGGTGGGCAGCCCGGCGGACTGAGCGCCGAACCCGCGATCGAGGACGCGTCCCCTAGGCCTCTTCGCGCTCCACGACCAGGCGGTGGGCCGGCTCGAGACGCGGCGCCGGCACGTCCGTGACGTTCGGCACGAACGACGCAGCCAGCGACGTCTCGGCGGCCCGTTCCTGGTCCTCGAGCGACAGGATCCCGAGGCGGCCGAGCTGGGCGAGCTCGTCGCGGATGTACGTCTTGAGCATCTCCGGGCCGTCGGTGTTGATCGTGAACCGCACCTCGTTGCGCCGGAACGTGTCGAAGATCCAGCGGAACTCGTCCCAGCCGGACACGACCCGGGTGTTGAGGTTCGAGGTCGGGCAGATCTCGAGGACGATCCCGCGCTCGCGGATCATCGCCATCGCGCGCGGGTCGTAGGCCGCCTTGACGCCGTGGCCGATCCGGTCGGGCTCGAGCAGCTCGACGACCCGGGCCACCTCGTCGACCGGTCCGGACTCCCCGGTATGGACGGTGAGCCCCAGGCCGAACTGCCGCGTCCGGCGGAAGAGCCGTCGGTAGTCGGCGACGCGGAATGTCGCCGATTCCGGGCCGGCGATGTCGACGCCGACCACGCCGCGATCGCGCCACTGGATCGCCTTCTCGGCAATGATCTCGTTGAGCTCGAACGGGAACGCGCGGTCGAGGCAGAAGATGAGCCCCGGCTTGATCGGGTATTCGAGGGTCGCCTTGTCCATGCCGCGCAGGGCGGCCGCGATGATGTGGTCGAGGTCCTGCTCGCCGCCGCGGTTCCGCTTCATCGGGTTGAAGCGGAGCTCCATCGTCGTGATGTTGTTCTTGCGGTAGGCGCCGCCGACGACCTCGTAGACGGCTCGTTCGACCGCGATGGGCGAGCTCTGGATCAGCTCGGTCCAGTGGAACAGCTGCAGGTAGCCATCGAAGGACCGGTTCCGCCGCGGCGACACGGTGATCATGTCGCGGAACTCCCAGTAGTCCTTCGTCGGGAGCTTGATGCCCTGCGCGTGGGCGATCCCCCACATGATCGCCGGGGTGACCGCGCCGCCGAGATGGCAGTGGAGCTCGGCGAGGGGCACCTTCCGGGAGAGCTGGCGCGGCATGACCCGAGTCTAGCCGCCGCCGAAGCCGCCCGTGGCCGGCCGCGCCTACATGCACCCCGGCAGATATTTCTCGCCGACCCTCCGGACCACGTTGACGCTGAGCCCGCCGTCGCTCGTGAACGTGGCGTGGTTCGGGTCGCTCGGCGCAAACGTGCCGTTCGCCGCATTGATCGCATCGGGATGGTCGATGTCGACGAAGCCGACCGGGTCCCACCAGCTGCCGTCGACGTCGACGCCGCTCAGCAGCCCGCAATGGCCGAGGCTGTACGGGATCGGGTCAGCGGCGAGCTGCCCGGCCGTCGAGGACGGCGCGACCGCGAGGCCGAAGAAGTCGCCGGGCGACGTCGCGATCGTCCCGTCGTCGGCCGCGGCGCTCAGGCTGATGAGGACGGGCTCGCCGTTCGATCGCTCGAAGACGACCTGCCCCGCCGGTCGAAACGCGAGCGTGTTGGGGCAACCGGCCTCGTTCGGGCAGCCGAACGGCCCCACCTCGGCAGTAGATGACCTCGTCGTCCGGCGCAAGCCCGCCGGCGGCGGCGTCGAACGCGCGCGTGCAATCGGGCTCCTCGAGGCCGAGGCACGCGACCGGGATCGACGGACCCTCCCCCGCGGTGGCAGCCGGCGACCCGCCGGCAGCGGAGGAGCATGCCGTGGCGAGGAGGGCGAGCAACGCGATCAGCCCAACGAGGACGCGTGTCATGCGCGCCGGACGCGGATCCGGCCGGTGAAGTTCCGCCCTAGCCGGCCAGCGGGACGACCCGGCCCTCGGCGTCGATGGTCGCCTGGCGGCGGCGCAGGGCGCGGAGCTCCGCGCCCGGCAC
Organism: uncultured Chloroflexia bacterium; assembly: GCA_963721655.1. Taxonomy (GTDB): domain Bacteria; phylum Chloroflexota; class Limnocylindria; order Limnocylindrales; family CSP1-4; genus DASTYU01. Next base: position 26,583 of record CAVRKH010000015.1, read on the forward strand.
CTGGTCGCGCGCGTGGTAGCTCGAGCGCACCAGCGGGGCCGACTCGACGTGCTTGAACCCCAGGGCGAGGGCTTCGGCCTTCATCTCGGCGAACTCGTCGGGGTGGTAGTAGCGCTCGAGCGGGAGGTGCTTCTCCGAGGGCCGCAGGTACTGGCCCACCGTGAGGATGTCGACGTCGACCGCGCGCAGCGCCTCGAACGCCTCGGTCAGCTCGTCGCGCGTCTCGCCGAGCCCGACCATGAGCGAGCTCTTCGTGTGCACCGCGTAGCCGCTCTCGACCGCCATCTCCTTGGCCCGTCGCAGGACGTACAGCGAGCGGTCCCAGCGCGCGCGCTTGCGGACCGGCTTCTGGAGCCGCTTCACGGTCTCGAGGTTGTGGTTGAGGATGTCGGGCCGCGCCTCCATGACGATCTGCAACCGGTCATCGGAGCCGTCGAAGTCGGGGATGAGCACCTCGATCCCCATCCCCGGACTGCGCTCGCGCATCTGGAGGATCGTCTCGGCGAAGATCGACGCGCCGCCGTCGGGCAGGTCGTCGCGGGCGACCGAGGTGACCACCACGTGCTCGAGGCGCATCGCGGCAACCGCTTCGGCGACCCGGCGCGGTTCGTCGTCGTCGAACCAGGTGGGCCGGCCCGTCTTGACGGCGCAGAACCCGCAGGCGCGGGTGCACGTGTCACCGAGGATCATGATCGTCGCGGTGCGCTGGTCCCAGCACTCCCCGATGTTCGGGCAGTGGGCCTCCTCGCAGACCGTGTTGAGGTTCAGGCCGCGCAGCAGGGACTTGAGGTCGTGGTAGTTGTCGCCCGACGGCAGCCGCGACCTGATCCAGTCCGGGTGGCGACGGAGCGGCGTCGGCGCGCCCGAGCCGAGCCCGCCCATGGCGATGGTCTCAGGCGTGCCGGGACCGTGGTGTCCGCTCGACGCGGGTTCGAACATCGGGAGCTCGCGGGCCATCGGTTCGAGTGTACGTCGGTCGCGGCTTGCTAGTAGGTGGCGGCGCTCTGGCGCTGACCGCCGAATGCGTCGCGGATCCCCGATTCGAGGTCCCGGGGCGCGTAGCCGAGCTTGAGGCTGGCTTTGGCCGAGGAGGCCCAGTACGTCACGTCGTCGGCCGCGCTGATGACTTCGGTGAAGTTCGACGGTTGGCCGAAGAGTTTCGATCCGATGGGCCCGAGGCGGGCGATCGCGCGGAGCAGACCGGTCGGCACCGTGATGCGCGGGGGCGGATGGCCACCGACCCGGGCCGCGGCCTCCAGCGCTTCTCGCAAGCGCATGTTGCGTCCGGCCAGGATGTACAACTCGCCGATCCGGCCCTGCGCCAACGTGGCGATGATGCCGCCCGCGACGTCGTCGACATGCGCCGGTGAGATGCCGACATCGGTCATGCCGGTGACCAGCAGGCGGCCCTCGTACGCCAGCTGCAACTGGCTGCCAATGGCGGAATGATCGCCGGGACCGTAGGTCGTGCCGGGCATCGCGATCAGGACCGGGGCGCCACTGCTGATCAACTCGCGCGCCGCGACGTGGGCCAGGTGCTTGGTCTCGTCGTAGTAGCTCAGGAACCCCTGGCTGATGTCGCGACGGTACGTCTCGTCCACGATCTTCTCGTGGGTGTTGCCCAGGGCGTTGACGCTCGATACGTGGACGATGCGTGGAACGCCGGTCGCGATCGCCGCCTCGAGCACGCGATGCGTCGCCCCGACATTCGCCTCGTACATCTGTGGCCGCTCGCGGGCCGGGATGCCGATGCGGTAGCTGCCCGCCAGGTGGATCACGCCGTCGCAACTGCGCATGCCGCCGGTCAGCGCCTCCGGTGAGGCGAGGTCGCCGGCGCGGACCTCACAGCCCAGCGCTTCGAGGTCGGCGGCACGACCGGGGTCGCGGACCACGGCGACGACTTCGTCGCCACGGGCCCGGAGCTGGCGGCAGACCGAGCGGCCGATGAACCCGGCGCCGCCGGTCACGAACACGCGCACGGCGCCTCCCCGGGAGGTCGGAGCTTCGGTCGATTCAGTAGATCGACGTCTCGGTCCCGACGCCCTCGAGCCATGCCTTGATGTCGCGCAGCAGGGCGGCACCGCCGGCGCCGTCGTTCGCGCGGTGATCGACCGCGAGCACCATGTTCATCACGGGCCGGATCGCGATGACGTCGCCGTCCGGCGTCGACACCACGACGGGCCGCTTCGTGATGGCCTCCATCGTGACGATCCCGACCTCGGGCACGTTGAGGATCGGCATGACCAGGTTCGTGCCGAGGTAGCCGGTGTTGTCGACGGTGAACGTCCCGCCGCCGAAGTCGTCGACGCGGAGCTTGTTCGCGCGGGCCCGGTTGGCGACATCGGTGATCGCCAGGTTGAGGCCGTGGATCGACAGCGTGTCCGCGTCGCGGATGACCGGCACGATCAGGCCATCGTCGACGGCAACGGCCACGCCGATGTTGATCCGGCGCTTCGCGAGCAGGCCGTCGTCGGTCCAGTTGGCGTTGAACGTCGGGTTGCGCTTGAGGGCCTCGGCCGATGCCTTGACGACGAACGGCACGTAGCTCAGCGACATCCCCTCCTTCGCCTGGTATTCCTTCTTGGCGCGCTCGCGGAAGGCGACGAGGCGGGTCGCGTCGATCTCCATCTGGACGTAGGCATGGGGCGCCTGGAGCGCCCGGGTCATCTGCGCGGCGATCCCCTTGCGCATCTGGGTCAGCGGGACAAGGACTTCGTCGGCTCCGGCGGGGAACTCGATTCGTGCGACGCCCGGTGTGCCGGCACGGCCGGCACTCGGCGCGGCCGGCGCCGTCGAGGGCTGGCCGCGGTCGCCGGGGCGGCGGCGGGGGCCGTCGCGGCGGGAGCGGCGGCGGCCGGTGCCGGTTCGCCGGTGCGCATCCGCTCGACCACCGCGAGCACGTCGTCGCGGGTGATCCGGCCGGCCTGGCCGGTCCCGACGATCTGGGCCGCGGTCAGCTCATGTTCGCGGAGCAGGCGGCGGACCGCGGGACTCATGCGCGCGTCCGCATCGCCGGTGGCGGGCGGGGCCGTCGCAGTCGGGGCCGTCGCAGTCGGGGCGGCAGGTGCTGCTGCGGCCGCGGCGCGTTCCGGTCGTTCGGTCTCCGGTCGCGGGGCGGGATCAGGAGCGGCCGATCCGTTGGAGCCGGCCCCGGTCGCCGCCGTCTCGGCCGGTGCCTCGACCTTCGGGCCGCCACCGTCGGTCGCGGACGGCGCGGCCTCCTGCGCTGGTGCGGCGGGCTCGGCAGCCGCGCCGCCTGCCTCCTCGTCGGTCTCGATCACCGCGATCTCCGCGTTGTTCGGGACCGTGGCGCCCTCCTCGGCGAGGATCTCCTTGAGCACGCCCGCGAACGGCGACGGCACCTCGGCGTTGACCTTGTCGGTGATGACTTCGACGAGCGGCTCGTACTTCGCGACCGTGTCGCCGGGCTGCTTCAGCCACTTGCCGATCGTCCCCTCGGCCACGCTCTCGCCGAGCTGGGGCATCGTCACCTTGGCCACGTGTGCTCCTCCTTCGAGGGTCGCCGCCCGGCGGGCATCGGCCGGGATCGCATCTCGGTTGGCATCTAGTGTCGCCGATCCGGCCTATCGCGGTCGAGCGCACGCCGCTGCAGGCTGGCTTTCGGTCTCCGCGCGTCGCCTACGCACCACCTGCGTGTTACGAGCCGCGGTGCGCGACTCAAGCGTCTGGTACGTACCCGGCGCGTGTTGGGTGCGATCTGCGCCGGCCGGGACCGGCCACGGCTCGCATCCGTGCTCAGGCTGCAGGCGAAATCCGCCTTTGAACCCGCTTTCGACTGACAGGACCGTTCCGACCACGCGTCCCCTGCGTAGGTGACAGGAACAGGAGGCCACCCGCAGCGGCGGACCCAGGCGTCCGCGTTGGCGAGATGAGCCAGGCGCGAATCGTGTGTCCCCGAAGCGGGTAGGCACCATCGAGCACGGCACGATGGCGCAATACTCGTCGTCGCGCGGTCGAGAGGTCCGGGAGCACCAGAAGGCGAGCCGTAGCGGTCGCCTGCCAGCCGAACCGTTCGGCGGCGATCCGCGGCGCAAGGCGCAGCTTCGCATCGTGCACGCGAAGCGTCTCCTCGACCGAGGTGAGCTCCGACTTGACTTCAACGACGAGCAGCGTGCGCGTCGGAGCGTGCCAGGCGAGGACGTCGATCGACCCGCGCTCGCCGTAGATCGAGTACGAGACCTCCGAGCGAGTCTCCCAGCCGAGCGACTGCAGGATCTCCACGGCTCGTCCAACCAGCGTGGCATGGCCCTCGTCCATCAGCCGGTCGAGCTCACCTCCGCGCCAGCGGACGACGACCAGGACTTCGGCATCGAGAGCTTGCGCGATCTCACGGACGCTGCCGACCGCCATTGCCGCTATGCGGCCGCGCTCGAGGCGCGAGACCATGTCCTGACTCGTGCCTGCCCTGTCTGCGAGATCCTGTTGCCGCAGCGGACGACGATGGCGGATCGCCCGGAACTTGCGGCCCGTCCGCAGGTCGTCCACCAGGAGAGTCTGGTGGAGGCCGCTTTACCCGCCCTTATCGGCCGGCGGCTTCGAACCTGGCGCCCGCCTTGCGGTGGGCCATCCCGCGCTCCACGCGCCGGGCCGCGCCCCACGACGGATCGCCGGCGGTGCGCTCGTAGCCGGTTCGGACGAGCGCCTCGAGCTCACCGATCAGCGGTTCGTCCACCTTGTTGAAGTTGAAGCACGACTTGCCCTGCATCCGCTTGCGCAGCTCGGGTGAGACGTCGTCGAGCAGGCCGGGGTCGACGTACACCGGCATCAGGTAGATGCTCACGTAGCGCTTGCCCCGGCGGACGGCGCCGAACCACGTTGTGGGGTCGCGCTCGGACGCGGGCGCCATGTCCACGCCGTAGTTCTTGTCGTCGTCGGCGGAGACGTACAGCTCGCGCGCGTACGGCTCGAGGATCGCCTTGAGACGGTCGAAGACGGCCTCGAAATCGGGCTCGGTCGCAGCCATGTCCCGGCCTCCTAGTACGCGGCCAGCTTGCGGATCGCGTCGCCGATCTTCTCCGGGTTGACCATGAACCAGTCCTCGAGGACATGGTTGTACGGGACGCCGGGCACGTCCGGACCGGCGATCCGGGTCACGGGGCCGTCGAGGTAGTCGAAGGCCTCCTCGGCCACGATGGCGGCGATCTCGGCCCCGTACCCGCCAAAGCGGTTGTCCTCGTAGACGATCAGGCACTTGCCGGTCTTGCGGACCGAGTCGAGCAGCGTTTCCTTGTCGAGCGGGCGCAGCGTGCGCAGATCGACGACCTCGACGCTGATCCCCTCCTCGGCGACGGCGTCGGCCGCCTCGAGCGCGTAGTGGGCCATCAGCCCGTACGCCACGACCGTCATCTGCGTTCCGGGGCGGCTGATTCGCGCCTTGCCGAGCGGGACCGTGTAGTCGGTCTCGGGGACGTCGCCGCGCACCGAGCGGTACATCTTCTTGTGCTCGAGGAAGAGCACCGGGTCGTCGTCACGGATCGAGGATCGGAGCAGGCCGCGCGCGTCGTACGGCGTCGAGGGGATCACGACCTTGATGCCCGGCACGTGCGTGTAGAAGGCCTCGATCGACTGCGAGTGATACAGCGCGCCGTGGACGCCGCCACCGTACGGGGCGCGGACGGTCATCGGCACCGAGTAGCCGTTGTTCGAGCGATAGCGCATCCGGGCCGCCTCGGACACCAGCTGGTTGAAGGCGGGGTGGATGAAGTCGGCGAACTGGATCTCGGCGACAGGCCGCAGGCCGTTGACGGCGGCCCCGATCGAGGTGCCGATGATCATCGACTCGGTCAGCGGCGTGTCGATCACCCGCTCGTCGCCGAACTCGGCCCACAGGCCGTCGGTCGCGAGGAACACGCCGCCCTTCTTGCCGACGTCCTCACCGAGCACGATGACGCTCTCGTCGCGACGCATCTCGTCGGCGAGGGTGTCGCGGATCGCCTCGATGAACGTCCTGGGGGGCATGCCTCAGCCCGCCTCGTGCTCGGCAGCGTGACCGCCGGCGGTCCCGAAACCCCACGGCGGGACCTCCTCCGACGGCCAGCGCTCGGCGAACACCCAGTCCATGGCGGTCGTCGGGTCCGGGTCGGGTTGCGACTCGGCGTACTCGGTCGCGTCGTCGACCGCGGCCTGAAGCTCCAGCGACAGGCGAACCTCGACCTCCTTGGTCAGGATCCCCGCGTCGCGCAGCTGGTCGCGGAAGCGTGGCAGCGGATCGCGCTCCTTCTCGGCGGCCAGCTCTTCTTCGGAGCGGTACTTCGTCTGCTGGTCGTCGGACGAGTGGCCGGTCAATCGCGTGACCTTCGCTTCGATGAGCGTCGGGCCCTCCCCTGCCCGCGCCCGATCCACTGCTACCTTGGCAGCGTGGTAGCACGCTAATACGTCAGCACCGTCAACGAGGACGCCGGGCATGCCGTACCCGGCGGCGCGCTCCCAGACGCTGGACCCTGCCACCTGCCGCGCCATCGGCACGCTGATCGCATAGCCGTTGTTCTCGACGACGAACACGAACGGGAGCTTGTGGATCGCGGCAAAGTTCAGCCCCTCGTGCACGTCGCCCTGGTTCGAGGATCCCTCGCCCATGATCGTCATGGCGACCTGATCCGTCCGCCGGATCTTGGCGGCCAGCGCGATGCCGACCGCATGCAGGAGCTGCGTCGCCACCGGCGACGAGACCGACACCAGGTTGTGCTCGTGCGAGCCGTAGTGGCCGGGCATCTGGCGGCCACCCGACGAGGGGTCCGAGGCGGTGGCGTACTGCGCCGTCATGATGTCCCGCGCGCTCATCCCGAACGTGAGACACGTCGCGATCGAGCGGTAGAACGGCGCGATCCAGTCGTGGTGCTTGCGCATCGGCCAGGCGATGGCCACCTGGGCGCCTTCGTGTCCCTGGCCGCTGATGACGAAGGGGATTCGCCCGGCCCGGTTGAGGATCCACATGCGCTCGTCAATGGCTCGTGCCAGCGCGACGAGCCGGTACATCTCGATCAGCTCATCGTCGGTCAACCCGACCGACTCCCCGAGATGCTCGACGCGGTCTTTGGTGCTCGCCATCGATCCGGGCCGACCTCCTGGGCTGCGGAAGACCGCTAGAAGTTGATGCTCCGGCCGTCGACCGCCATCGCGGCCTCGCCGATGACCTCGGAAAGCGTCGGGTGCGCATGGGTCGCGCCGCCGATCTCCCACGGCGTCGCGTCGATCTGGAACGCCAGGGACGCCTCGGCGATCAGGTCGGTCGCGTGCGGGCCGACGACGTGGACGCCGAGCGTGTCGTCGGTCTTCTTGTCGGCGATCACCTTGGCAAAGCCTTCGTACTCGCCACCGATCAGCGCCTTGGCGATCGCCTGGAACGGGACCTTGCCGACCTTGATGTCGAAGCCCTGCTCGCGCGCCTGCGGCTCGGTCAACCCGATCGAGGCGACCTCGGGCCGGCAATACGTCGCGCGCGGCTGGGCGTTGTAGTCCATGTCGTGCACGTCGGCATCGCCCGCGATCGTGTGGGCGGCCGTGAGGCCCTCGTGACCCGCGGTGTGGGCCAGCCACAGGCCGCCGACGATGTCGCCGATGGCATAGACGTGCGGCTCGCGCGTCCGCATGCGGCCGTCGACCTTGATGATCCCGCGGTCGGTCTCGATCTTCGTCGTCTCGAGCCCGATGTTCTCGATGTTGGCCGCCCGCCCGGTCGCGACGAGCATCATCTCGGCCCGGAGCTCCGCGGCATCCTTGCCCTCCGGCCCGACGTCGAGGCAGACGCCCTTGTCGTCGACCGTGACCGACTTGGCGTCGAAGCGGGCGTTCGTCATCACGGTGATCCCGCGCTTGGTGAAGCTGCGCTCGACGACGCGGCCGACCTCGGGGTCCTCGAGCGGGACGATGTTCGGCAGGTACTCGAGCAGCGTGACCTTGACGCCGACGTCATGGAACATCGAGGCGAACTCGACGCCGACGGCGCCGGCACCCACGATCACGATGTCCTTTGGGAGCGTGTCGAGCCGAAGGACCTCGTCGCTGGTCACGATCCGCTTGCCGTCGATCTCGAGACCGGGCAGCGACTTGACCCGCGATCCGGTCGCGAGGATCACGTCGGTCGCATTGAGCACCCGCTCGCCGCCCCCGCCCGGCGTGCCATCCTCGCCCGCCTGGTCGACGCGGACCTTGCGCGGGCCGTCGAGCGTGCCGCGGCCCTGGATCCAGGTCACCTTGTTCTTGGTGATGAGCGACTTCAACCCGGTCCACAGGCGCTTGACGACCGCGTCGCGCCGGGCTGCCATCGCCGCGTAATCGACCTCCGGCTCACCGGGCAGGATGAGTCCGAGCTCCTTTGCGTTGCGGACCCGATCCGTGAAGGCGGCCGACTCCAGCAGCGCCTTGGTCGGGATGCAGCCGCGGTGGAGGCACGTCCCGCCGATCTTGTCCTCGTCGACGAGCGCGACCTTGAGGCCGAGCTGGGCCGCACGGAACGCGGCGGTGTACCCGCCGGTGCCCGCACCGAGCACGACGAGATCGAAATCGTTGGAGGAGCCGACGGCCATGGATCAGGTGCCTCGCAGCGCCTCGACGCCGGCGGCCCGAACGGAGCGGACGAGGTGCCGGGTGGGCAGGTGGGTCATCGCTTCGATGGTACGCGCGGGGTTGCGACTCCCGCAACCGAGCGCCGAGGTGCCGGACACGATACGACCCGGGTCGGCTGACAACCCGGGTCGTGGATCACGCTGGTTCGGCGGGCCGTTGGTCGGCCCGCGCCGAGAGGATGAAGATCAGTTGCCGCGCATGCTCCGGAAGCAGTCGCTGCAGTAGACGGGCTTGCCGCTCGTCGGGCGGAACGGGACCTGGGCCTCTTTGCCGCAGTTGGAACAGGTCGCGCTGAACATCTCGCGCGGGCGGTCGCGGTAGCCACCGCCACCGCCACCGCCACCACCGCCGTAGCCGCCGGCCGAATAGCCGCCGCCGGCGCCGTAGCTGCCGAACGACTCGTCGCCGCCGGAGCCTTCGTTGCGGGCGGCCTTGCGGCTGGCCCGGCACGAGGCGCAGCGGCGCGGCTCGGTGAAGCCACGCTGCGCGTAGAAGTCCTGCTCGGATGCGGTGAAAACGAACTCCTGTCCACAGTCCGCGCAGGTCAGGGTCTTGTTTGTGTACACGAAAACGAAACTCCTCTCGGTAGCCGGCGCGATCCCATCGGGTTTCTCGCGTCAGCCGTGAGAGGAGTCCGAGTGCGTCGAGCTACTGTTCTGGCTCCGGACACTGCCGGAGCGTTTTACGGGCAGGACTCTACGTGGTCGCACCGGTCCTGTACAGCCCCGACTTTCGCCTGCTGGCGTGCGCGCACCGCGGGCTCAGGAACGCTGCTGGCGGGCAATTCGCCAGAGCACGAACGCGGTCACGCCGATCAGCACGCCGATGGCCAGCGGCGTCCGGTAGACGACCGATTCAAGGTCGTCCGGAAGCAGGATCGTCACCACGACCGCGGCTGCCACGACCGCGACGCAGGCGGCAGCGACGAGCACCACCTGGGCGAGTCCAACCTCGCGGCGGTCAGCCACGGTCAGCGCCGGGCGGGATGCCGATCGGGGCGACGAGGACCTTCCCCGCATGCGCCGCCCCACGCCTCGTCAGCAGGCCGGTCTTGGGGCGGTGGAACGTGACGGTGAGGTCGGCCCGGACCGCAGGGTCGGACGGCTCCCCGCTCGACAGGTCGACCGCGGTCGGCGTGTCGACGGCAACGACCGGGATACCGTCGTCCGACGCGCGCCGGATGAGCTCGACCGTGCTGCGGATCGGTTCACGCAGGACGCCGCGCACGCCGGTCCCGAGGAGCGCATCGACGATGACGGACGCCTTGTCGATGCCCTGTCCGAGCATCGCCACGTCGCGCGCCACCGGCGTGTGCACGATCATGATCCCGGCGTCGCGCGCGATCCGGTCCCAGTTGCGTGCCGAGGTGGCACCCTTCGGCCGGCTCTCCGATGCGACGAGGACGACGACGACCTCGGCTCCGGCGAGCGCCAGTCGGCGCGCCGCCACGAAGCCGTCGCCGCCGTTGTTGCCCGGTCCGGCGAAGATGACGATCGGGCCGCGGCCCCATCGGTCGAGGTCCACGGCAAGCGCGCGGACCGCCGCCGCGACGGCGGTCCCGGCGTGCTCCATGAGCCGCTCCTCCGGGATGCCGAGCGCCTGTGCTCGATGGTCGGCACCCGTCATCGCCTCCGCGCTCATCGACGGCAGCGCGGCTCGATCTGCCCATCGCCGGCGAAGCCCCCGCAGGTCGAGCTCGAACAGCTCGGGGTCGTCCGCGGGCAGCGGTGTGCGCGCATTGGTCGTGTCCGGGGAGGCCGTCATCAGCGCCAAGCCTAGCGCGCCGGGATCGAGCGCCTCACGATCGGTCGGAGGCGAGCCGGGCGCGCCCGTCACGGAACTCGACGAAGCCATCGCGTTCGAGGCCACGCAGCGCCGCCAGGACCGCCGTCGCGGTCGTGCTCGCCCAGCCCGTCCGGGGCATCGACCCAGCTGCCCGCCGGCGCGTCGCGGACCGCCGCGAGCAGGCGACCGCGCAGCCAGCGGTTGGTCCGCCTGAACGGCGTCGGCGGCGTCGACGCCGGGGTCGTCGGGGTCGCACGAGCCGTCCGGCTGCGGGCGGCCTGTCCGATCGACCCTGCGGAGCGGCACATCCCCGCCAGCGGGCACACCTCGCAACGCGGAGCGCGAGCGGTGCAGACGGTGGCGGCGAGGTCCATGACGGCGTCGACCCATGCCCGGGGATCGTCACGCGACACCAGTTCGTCCGCGGCGTCCTGGAGCCGTGCCCGGCGGGACCGCCCCGCCGACGACGCGCCCGACGACCCGCCGGACGTTGACGTCCAGTGGCGCAACCGGCACACCGAACGCCGATGCCGCGACCGCCCGGGCCGTGTACGGGCCGACGCCGGGCAGCCGCTCGAGCTCGGGGACGGTGCCGGGAACCCGTCCGCCATGCTCGCGCACGATCGTCCGCGCCGCCTCGCGCAGTGCCAGCGCCCGGCGGTTGTACCCGAGCCCGGCCCAGGCCCGGAGCAGGTCGCGGGTCTCAGCGGCGGCCAGCTCGCTCGGCTCGGCCCACCTCCCGACGAACTGCTCCCACACGGGCCCGATCCGCTCGATCTGGGTCTGTTGGGACATGACCTCGGCGACGAGGATGGGCCACGGCTCGGTGGCGTGGCGGACCGGCAGGTCGCGACGCGTCGTGACATGCCACGCGGCAATGGCGCGGCCGAACCGCGCGCGGGTCGGTGGTCGCGGGCGAGACGTGGTCACGGCGTTTTGCCCGAGGCACGGGACCAGAGCTCTGCCGCCAGGACGTCAGCCACCGCGGGCGTGACGAACCGAGTCGGCGCGCCGGCGGGCAGTGGCACCTGGATGGTCGTGTGCTCCTCCCGCGCACCCACGGCTACCGTCGCTCCGCCGCGCGCGGCGATGACACCTGCCAGCCGCCCGGGGTCGTGCGTGCCCGGCAGGAGCAGGGCCCGGTATCCCGGGAGCGCGGTGTAGATCGCGGTGTGGTGCCAGTCGACCGCCTCGTGCGCCGAGGCATGCAGGCGTGGCCCCTCGCGGAACAGCAGCGCGGCCTGTTCGGCCAGTCCCTGGCTGCTCGCCGGCCCGATGACGCCGACGGCGTCTGCGCCGTCGAAAAGCTCTGCCGTCGTCGCAAGCCACGATTCCCGACCCTCGAGCACGGCGTCGAGCCCTTCGACAGCCGGCCGAAGGGCGGCGACGTCGGGCACGCCGCGCCCGCGCAGGCGATCGCCGAGCAGCTGCAGCACGGCGGTGGTGGCGAGGAACGTCCGCGACGACACGCCGGACGTTTCGACGCCGGCGTGCAGCGGCAGCACGACGTCGCTCGCTGCGGCGAGCTGCGCCGAAGGCTGGTTCGTGACCGCGACCACGAGGCTGGTCCCTCGATGGCGCTCGGCCACGGCGACGGTTTCGGGCGTCTTTCCCGACGCCGAGATCGCCACGAGGACCGTGTCCGGGGACGGCGGTGTTGCGGCGTCGGCCGAGGCGAACTCCACCCAGGCCGGCACGCCCGCCGCCCGAAGCTGCACGGCGGCATCGAGCGCGGCGTATCGAGAGCTGCCGAGTCCGGCGAAGACGACCCGGACCGGACGTTCCAGCCCGGTGAGCTCGCTCAGCGGGCCGCCCGTGGCGCCGTACGCGTCGAGGAGGCCGGCCAGCATCGTCGGCTCGCCGAGCACGTCCTCGAGCAGCGCGCGCGGACCGGTCGGTCGTCACGAGGTCGCCATCAGCGCGCGCATCCCCTCGGTCGGCGCCCACAGCCACTCCGGCAGGTACGTCGCCGCGTACACGAACTCGTAGCACTCCTTCTCGATCTCGAAGGCCCTGAGCAGCGCCGGGTCGATCTCGATCGGCGCGCCGACCTGTCGCAGCCCGGCCCGGTAGGCATCGAGGAACCGCTCGCGGGAACGCCGCAGCCACCCCTCCAGATCGAGACCGGGGTCCCGCACGGGGCCGCCGTTCCGTTCCTCGGCGCGCCGTCCGGCGCTCCGCCCAACGTGATCGAACGACCGCAGCATCGACGCGACGTCACGAAGCGGCGACCGGTGCGCTCGCCGTTCCTCGAGGCTGCGGGTCGGCTCCCCCTCGAAGTCCACGATCCGGAACCCGTCGGGAGCCGCGAGCACCTGGCCCAGGTGGTAGTCGCCGTGGACCCGCGTCACGAGCGGCTCGGTCGGGAGCGCCTCGAAGATCGTCAGCTCCTCGGCGATCCGCGGGGCGAGCTCGCGCAGGACACGCCCCGCCTCGCCTGGTGTGATCTCGAGCGCCCGGTCCAGCTGGGTGCGCGCATCCTTGTGCCAGCCACGCAGCTCGTCGCGGGTCGCCGGCCGCGGCTCGAAGCCGGGAACGCCGTGCGCGGCGGCCAGCGCCGCGTGGAGGCCCGCACTGAGTGCACCGATGTCCTCCGCGATCTCGGTCGCGTACTCCACGGTGACGCTGCCCGGCGCGAGCAGCCAGTCGGTCAGGGTCTCGGCGAGCGACTCGTATGCGTCCGCGGCGTCGGCGACGAACGCCTGGAGCAGTGCCACGGTTGCCGGCTCGCTCGAACGCGACACGACCTCGGCGTAGCCCGCGAGCGGCGGGACGGCCGTGAAGCCGGCCTCCTCGGTCAGGTACGCCACAAGCTCGAGGTCCGGGTTCAGACCAGGCTGAAGCCAGCGGAAGGCCTTGAGCAGGAGCCGCTCCCCGAGCACCACGCTGGTATTCGACTGGTCCATGCCGAGCGGCCGTTCCGGGAGGCTACCGAGCGCCTGTGCTCCACCGGGCTCCAGGCCGCGGAGGGCGGAAGCGGGACGGCACACCAGCGCCGCCGTGACCTCGCCGGCGGGCTCCGGGCCACTCGGGAGCGCCGCGATCGCCCGGCCCTCGGCGATCGCTCCGGCCAGCGCCCGGAGCGTACCGTCGCCCTCCGCGGCCAGGCGCAGGGCACCCGCGTCGGCCACGAGCGGGAACAGGTATGCCTCGGCCGGCCCTCGCTCGTAGACGACGTTCGCGACCGCCAGCACGTGCCGCCCGTCGCCGGGGAGCACGAACGCCTCCGCGAGCTCGAGCGAACCGATCGCGCGGCCCTTGCCCCCGAACCAGCGTGCCGAGGCGACGCCGGCACGATCGATCCCCCGGATCGCGTCCTCGACGGCCGACTTCGTGACCTCCACGGTCAGATCAGCATCAGGATCCCGAGCGCGATGAGCCACACCGACCACGCGATGTAGGCGATGGGCACGACCGCGCCGGCGAGCGCCCATCCGTCCGGCTCGTTGGGACCGGCGAACTCGAGCACGCCGACGAGGATCGCGGCGCCGATCGGGATCCCGATGAACCCCATCCACGCGGGAATGACCGGCGTGGCGATGATCGAGGCAGCGACGGTCAGTGTCCACAGCCCGGTCAGCAGGTAGCCGAGGTGCTCCCCCACGCCGACGCCCAGCAGCCGGTGGAGCGTGGCGAACGTGACGACCACCGTCTCGCGGGTCGCGTCGCCCGCGGGTCCAGCCGGTGCCGCGACGTAGCGGCGCGCCAGCTCGGCAACGCCGTACGGCCAGCGCACCAGGCCGAGCGCCTGGACGAGGGCGGCGGACACGCCGAGCACGACCGCGAGCGCGCTCAGCGCGGGCGGCGCGGCGAGGGCCACGGCCAGGACGGCCGCCAGCGGCAGCATCGCCAGCGCGCTGAGGAGCAGGAGCTCCCAGCGAAGGAGGAGGCCGGGACCACCGGCGGCGAAGCGGCGCAGGATCTCGTCCGGCTCCCTGCGCAGGATGTCCGGGTAGTCGAAGGCCCGAGCGAGCGCGAAGAACGCGCCGTTGAACGCAATCGGGACCACGATCAACAGGACCCCGGCCAACGTCTCAACGCTCATGCGTGACTGCGTTCGACGCCTGAGACCGTTCCGAGGCAAGGCGAGCCGAGCACCGAAGCGAGCGCACTCGGATGTGCGTGAGCGAGGCGCGCAGCGGCTCAACGCAGCCTCGGGCGGAAATCGGACGCCGCCGTCAGCCGACGTTGATCATGACGTGCTTGATGACCGTGTAGTCCTCGAGCGCGTACTTCGACCCGTCCTTGCCCCACCCGGACTGCTTCATGCCACCGTGCGGCGTCTCCGAGGTCAGCGTGAAGTGCTCGTTGATCCAGACGTGCCCGAACTCGAGCGCCTTGGCCACGCGCATGGCGCGCCCGATGTCGCTCGTGAACACCGACGACGCGAGGCCGTACGGCGTGTCGTTGGCCCAGGTGACCGCCTGCTCCTCGTCGCTGAAGCGCTGGACGGTGACGACCGGGCCGAAGATCTCGTCCTGGATGATCTCGCTCTTCTGGTCGGGACCGGCGATGACCGTGGGCTCGTAGTAGTAGCCCTCCCGGTCGGGCGAGCTCCCGCCGACGACGATCTCGGCGCCGTTTCGCGCCCGATCGACCATCCCGGACACCTTCTCGACCTGCGCCTTCGCGATCAGCGAGCCCATGTCGATGTCGTCGGCCTCGGCCGGATTGCCCCACTTGATCGAGCGGACCTGGTCGCTGAGCTTGCCGACGAAGTCGTCGTAGACCGCGGGCCCGGCGATGACCCGCGTGGCCGCGGTGCAATCCTGGCCCGCGTTCCAGTAGCCGGCCGCCTTCAGCGTCTCGGCCGCGAGGTCGAGGTCGGCGTCGTCGAAGATGATCACCGGCGCCTTGCCGCCGAGCTCGAGGTGGAGCCGCTTGACGGTGCCGGCCGCGAGCTGCGCGATGCGCTTTCCCGTCGCCGTGTCGCCGGTGATCGAGACCATTCGAACCTTCGGGTGGCTCACCAGCTCGTCGCCGATCGCCGAACCGGCGCCCGACAGCACGTTGACCACGCCCGGCGGCAGGTGCTCGGCGAGGATCTGGGCGAAGCGGAGCGCGCTGAGCGGCGTCCGGATCGACGGCTTGAGGACGACCGTGTTGCCGGTCGCGAGCGCCGGCCCGAGCTTCCAGCTGGCCATGTACAGCGGGTAGTTCCAGGGCGCGATGCTGGCCACCACGCCGATCGGGTCGCGCCGGATGAACGAGGTGTGGCCGGCCAGGTACTCCGTCGCCGCGAGGCCCTCCGGCACGCGCGCGGCGCCGGCGAAGAACCGGAACAGGTCGACGCAGGTCAGGATCTCGTCGACCGCGGCGCCCACCGGCTTGCCCGCGTTCTGGCTCTCGAGCCGGCCGATCTCGTCCGCGGCGGACTCGAGCGAATCGGCGATCTTGAGCAGGATCAGGCTGCGGTCCTGCGGCGTCGTGTTCTTCCAGGACGCGTACGCCTGCTCGGCGGCGTTGACTGCCCGGTCGACGTCCTCCGCGGCGCTCCCCGGGACCTTGGCGATCACCTGGCCGGTGGCCGGGTTCTCGACGTCGATGGTCTCGCCCGAGGCGGCATCGACGAAGGAGCCGCCGATGAACTGCTGGTAGGTCGAAACTGCGGGAAGCGTCTCGGTCACGGGGCCCTCCATGGCGCGCCGTCGGCGCGGCAGCTGTCGCAATCGTGTGGACGGATTGTGCACCCGGGAACGCCGAACCTCCACCGCGACGCGCCCCGCGCGACGGCGTACGCGACGCCGTCAGCTTCGGGCGGTTGCGCTCCGCTCGATGAGCAGCCGCATGAGCTCGGTCGCCGCCGCGATCACCGGCCCACCGAGTGGATCCGCCGATCGAGAGACGGTGCGCGACGACGGCACGAGTGGATCCGCGCGACGCGACGGGCAGGGAGACTGCGCGAGCGCTCCGAACGGGCCCGAACCGAGGTGGATCCCGCCGTCGGTGAGGAGCCAGATCGAGGCGCCGCCGGCCGGTGGCGCGGGCGGCCGCGGACCGTCGAGCGCGCCGCTCCGCTCGGCCACCGCCTGACCAGCCTGGATCAGCGCCTCGATCGAGGCCCCGATCGTCTCGTCCGCCGTCTCCCAGACGATCCCTCCCCCAGCCTGGTTGAGGTACCGCGCGGTCCCGTCCTCGTATGCGGCGAGCGTGTCGGTCCCGGCATCGAACCCGACGTCCACGAACGACCCCTCGCACCCGCCTGGCGTCATCGGGCGGCGGCTCGATCCCGACTCGTCGCGCGAGCGACCAGGCCTGGAGGCGAACGCGCGACTCCGTCGTGCCGTCGACGATGCGGGCGAGGATCTCGCGCGCTCCTGATTCGTCCTCGCGAGCGGCGGCCAGTGCCAGGTCGCGCAGGTCGGCCACGGCCGCGAACGTCTCGATCGCGGTCAGCGGCGGGAGGTCGGCGAACAGCAGCTCGCGGATCTCGGGCAGCGCCACGCCTCCCCCACTGTCAGCCACCTCGGCGACCCCGGGCGACCCCCTCGATGAGGTCCGCCGCTCGAATCGTTCCCGACGTGCCCTTGATCCGGGCGCTCATCGCCGCCATCCGCTCGTGGAGGCCGCGATCCGCGAGCAGGGCGTCGATCGCGCCGAGGAAGTCCCCGTCCGAGAAGTCGTACGCGGGGAAGCGACGGCCGAACCCGGTCTCGTCGACGCGCTGGGCGTTGTCGACCTGGTCCCAGAACAGCGGCAGCACGATCATCGGCTTGCCGTGGTGGAACGCCTCGGTCACCGTGTTGTTGCCGCCGTGCGTGATCACGAGGTCGACGATCGGCAGGATCGCGGGCTGCGGCAGGAAGCCCTCGCCGGTCATGTTGTCGTGGAGCGTGATCTGGTCGGCCAGCGGGCCCTTCGACACGATCACCCGATGCTCGGTTCGCCCCAGCACGTCGACCAGGCGCTGCATCAGCCCGACATCCGCCGAACCGAGGCTGCCCAGCGACAGGTAGATGAGTGCGCCCGGGCGCTCCGCGAGGTGCGCCGGGAGGTCCCAGGAGCTGTCGGGCGCGCGAACGGTCGAGTCGAGGCGATGCCAGTTCGGGCGGAGCGGGTTCGCTCGCTCGTAGTCGGCCTCGGCGGGGTACGAGTACAGGTTGAGGTACGGCGATTCGTGCATGAACTCGGGGCCGAGCTCCCCGTTGGCCAGGCCGCCGGCGCCGTGCTCCCGACAGAACGCGTCGAAGTCGGCCCACATGTCGGCGTGCGCGCGGCGGTACTCGGCGAGGAACGCCGGCCATGCCGAGCGGTCGTCGGCCGGGTACCCCGACGAGAACGGGGCGACGAGCGGGTCCCTGAGCTCGGCCGGGTTGCAGGACACGATCCGGACCCATGGCCGCCCCGCCGCCATGACGGCCGGGAACGACACGACGTTGTCCTCGACGATCGCGTCCGGCTCGAGCTCGCCGATGATCTCCTCGAGCCGCGGGTTGACGTACTTCGCCCCGTCGATGAGCGCCTGCCAGGTCGGAGCGATGAACTCGCTGATCTGCTCGAGCGTGCTCTTGCGGAAGACCGGCGCGGTGTCCCGGATGAAATCGATCCAGAACTGGCCGGGCACCTCGGGCTCCTCGGGCGGCGGCCCGAGACGCATCAGCCGTTCTTCGAAGCCCTTCGCCTCGAGCGTGCCCGCGAACGACTCCTCCACGATGAACACGATCCGGTGGCCGCGGCCGCGCAGCACCTGCCCGATCCCCACGCAGTTGTTCGTGGGCCCGTAGGCACCCTCGGGGAAGAAGACGATCGTTCGCGCGTCGCCCACGTGACCCTCCGCAGCGTCCCTCGACTCGGCCTGGCGGGGATCATCGCATCGCGGGAAGGCCGGCGGTGCAGCGTCTCACCGACCGATCACCAGCACCGCCCAGGCGACGAACAGGCCGGCGAGCGCGATCCAGACGTCGTACGGGCCCCACACCACGACCCGGTACGCCGAGCGCGGCACTGACCCGAAGGCCCGCGCGTCCATGGCGAGCGCCTTGCGGTCCCCGTGGCGGATCGCGAGCACGAGGAGGCTCACGAGCAGCCGCGGATGCCAGCCGCCACTCAGGCCGCGGATCCGCCGCGCCTGGCGCAGGGTGGTGAGGTCCTCGGCGAAGCGCGGGATCGCCTGGTACGCGGCCAGCGTTCCGTACGCGAAGCGCTCGGGGACGCGGGCCTGCTGGACGAGGCTGTCGACGAGCTTCGTGGAGTCCGTCGTGAGCGCGAACACCGCTCCGACCGTTGCGATGGCGATCACCCGCAGGGCGAGGCTGACGCCGCCCAGCAGCGCGGGCTCGGTGATCCGGAACGGCCCGATCGTGATCAGCTCGACCGCCGCCGGGTCGAGGTTCGCCGGCGAGAACAGGGTGTTGAACAGGCCGATGCCGAGGGCCGCCAGCCACAGCGGAGCGAGCGCCCGCCCGAGGTCCGGGATCGGAATCTGGCCCAGCCACATGCCGGCGCCGAGAGCCAGGACGGCGACCGCCACCGGGGGCAACGGCTCCAGCGTGAACGCGAGCGCCACCAGCCAGGCGATCGCGACCGCCAGCTTGACGACCGGGCTCGTGCGCCCGAGCGGGCTGTCGAGCTGGGCCTGTGACAGGTCGGGGGCGCTGATCATCAGGCCGCCCTCGTCACGGGTCGATCGTCCACGATCCAGCCCTCGTCGAGCTCGATGATCCGATCCGCCACCTGGTCGACGAAGCGTCGATCGTGGGTTGCCGCGAACAGGCAGATCCCGGTCTCGAGACGCTCGCGGATGATCTCGACGAGTGCCTCGTGACCGTGGCGGTCCTGGCCGAACGTCGGCTCATCGAGGACCAGCACCTGCGGCCAGCGCACGAGCACACACGCCAGCGACAGCCGGCGGGCCTCGCCGCCCGACAGCAGGTACGGACTGCGCGCACCGAATTCCGCGAGCGGCAGGCCGAGGCGATCCATCAGGGCCCCGGACGCGGCCCGTTCATCCGGCCGGAGACCGAGCATCACCTCGTCCGCCACGGTGTTCGTGAGGAACTGGGTTTCGGGGTCCTGGAACACGTACCCCGCCCGTCGCGCCAGCTCGGCCGAGGGCAGGCGCGACGGGTCGTCCGCGCCGAGCAGCACCGTCCCGTGGTCGGGCCGCAGGAGGCCGACGAGCAGCCGCCCGAGCGTCGACTTGCCGCTGCCGTTGGGACCGACGAGCGCGATCCGCTCCGCCCGCCCGGCGACGAGGTCGATGTCGCGCAGGATCGGGTCCGTGTGGTCGTAGCCGAAGCGGAGGCCGTGCGCCTCGATCAGGGTCGGGCCGGTCGGGCTGGCCGGCACGCCGACGGGGCCGGGCCGAGGGGACCGCTCGGGCAGCCAGATCCCCTCGCGGCGCATGCGCACGCCGGAGCGCACGAGGACCTCGTCGGGACGCCCCAGGTCGATCGGCCGGCCCTCACCGTCGAGCGCCAGGACGAGGTCCGCGAGCGGCCACGCCAGGTCGACCCGGTGCTCGACGAGGACGATCGACGTGTCGCCCAGGGTCTTGATCGCGGCGAGCCGGGCGAAGAAGTCGGCGGTCCCGCCCGGATCCAGGTTCGCGGTCGGCTCGTCCAGGACGAGGATGCCGGGCAGGGCCGCGAGCACGCCGCCGAGCGCGACCCGCTGCTGCTCGCCGCCCGAGAGGCGGGAGGTCCGCCGCCGCTCGAAGCCCTCGAGGCCGACCTCGCGCAGCGCCTCCGGCACCCGGGCGAGCATCCGGCCGCGGAGCCACCCGCGGTTCTCGAGGCCGAACGCAACGTCGTCCTCGACGCGCTCCATGACGAGCTGGCTCTCGGGGTCCTGGAAGACGATCCCGACGCGCGCCGACAGCGCGGCGGGCTCCCAGGTCCGGGTCTCGGTCCCGTCGACCTCGAGCGAGCCCTCGAATGCGCCGTCGAAGTCGCGCGGCACGAGGCCGGCGATGGCGAGCGCGAGGGTGCTCTTGCCGGATCCGGACGGTCCGACGATCAGCAGCGTCTGCCCCGCCCCCACCTCGAACGAGACGTCCGACAGCGCTGGTCGCGTCGCACCGGCATGGCGGAACCCGAGGTCGCGTGCGCGGATCGACCCGGGTCCGTCGTTCACGCGACCGTCAATCCGGGAAGCCCTGGAGCACGCCGGACTGGCGCAGCGAGCGCTCGATCAGCACCGAGCCGCCGGCCACGATGATCGCCGCCGAGATCGCCATCATCGCCCCCCGGACGAGCTGGACCAGGGGATCGACCGCTGCGTAGTACAGCGCCCAGTCGTGGATCCACGCGGCGGCCGCGCTCGCCACGGCAGCCGCGACCAGGGTCGGGAAGGCGTACGAGCGATAGAGCGTCATCGCGAACACGAGCTCGGCGGCGGCGCCCTGGACGAACCCGGAGAGGAGCACGTCCGGCCCCCACTGGCTGCCGAGCAGCGCCGACACGCCGGCTGCAGTCATCTCCGCGAAGATCGCTGCGCCCCGCTTGCGCACGATCAGCGGCGCGAGGACCGCCGGGATGAGCCAGACCGCGTAGAGCAGGTCCTTCGCCCACGGCGCCAGCGCGAATACCCCGTCGAGGGGCGCCCAGATCGTGTTCCAGAACCAGAAGACGACACCGAACGCCACGCCGATGACGGCCGTGACGACGATGTCCCGAGTCCGCCACGCGTCCGGTGTCGCCGCGCCGTATGCCGGTGCCTGTCCCGTGCTGACCATCGCTCCCGAACCTCCGACTGTGGGCAGGAAATCAACGCCGACCGGGGAACGGCGGACGGCGTCGAGTCGGATGGCCTGCTTCCTTCGCTGGTACGAACCAGATCAGGTTCCGCGGGTCTGTGGCGGTCGCCACACTCTCAGCGCTCGATGGCGCTCCCCGGAGGCGTATTCGGTTGTCGGCCGATGGTAGCACCGCCTCGCGGGCGGGACGCTCGGACCACCCTGAAGGGGCCGATCGGCCGGTGACTCTGGCTCCGCGGCCGCGCAGGCTGCCGGTGCGGATCCCATCAGCGTCCCGAAGGAGGGTTTCGCGTGAAACGCCTGGCTGGCCTGTTCGGGGCAATCCTCGTTGTTGCCGCGTTCGCCGCGCCCGTCGCGATGGCTGCTGACGAGGCGCTCCCCCACACCGGACGAGTCCTGATGGCCTTCGGTGGCGACATCTCGGTGCCTGTCGGCGAGCAGGCTGACGTCGTCTTCGTGGTGAACGGCGATGCAGACATCGCCGGAACGGTCAACACGCTCACGGTGATCGATGGGAACGCGACGCTCCACGGCGCGACCGTCGAATCGATCGTGATCGTCAGCGGCACGCTCGCGCTCGAGGAAGGAACCACGGTCCTCGGCAACGTCCGCTCCATCGAGTCGACCGTGACCCAGGCCGAAGGCGCGGAAGTCGCCGGCGACATCAAGGGCGTCGACGCCGAGTTGATCGGGCTGGGCGCGTTCCTCGGGCCGGCGATCCTCCTGTTCGCGATCGGGCTGCTGCTCGCATCGCTCGTCGCCGGGCTGCTCCTCGTCGCGCTGGGCACCCGCCAGCTGCGCGCGGCCGAACGGGTGATCGCCACCGAACCTCTGAAGGCCTTCGGGACCGGCCTGTTCGCCGCGATCGTCATTCCGATCCTGGCCATCGTGGCCATCGTGACCATCGTCGGCGCCCCGCTCGGCCTCGGGATCCTGCTCGGAGCGTTGCCGCTCCTGGCGTTCGCCGGGTTCCTCGTCGGCGGGATCTTCCTGGGCGAGGAGCTGCTCGGGACGCGCAAGGAACCGGCCGCTGCCCGCCCGTACCGGGGCGCGCTCCTGGGGATCGTCCTCCTGCAGGTCATCGGGCTCGTGCCGTTCGTTGGCGGCCTGGCGACGGCCGTCGCGAGCATCCTCGGCCTGGGGGCGATCCTGCTCCTGGGCTGGCGCACCGTCCGTGGAACGGGTGCCGGCCAGACTTCGACGCCGATGAGCGCACCCGCGCCGATCGGCGCCTAGACGCGGTATCTGTCGGGGCAGCCACGGTCCCCGACAGATACGCTTCACCCGTGGCTGCACCGTCGCGCTGGACGGAGATCGGCGATCGGGTCTTCGTCCGGCGCTATGCGTTCTACAACCAGAACATTGGCGTGGTCCTCGGCCGCGACGCGGCCCTCGTCATCGACACGCGGACCACCTACTCGCAGGCGCGCGAGATCCTCGACGACCTGCGCGAGCTGACGTCGGCACCGGTCGAGGTCGTCGTCGACACCCACGGTCACTACGACCATGCCTTCGGCAATGCGGTCTTCCGCCCGGCGACGATCTGGGGCCACGTCGGCTGCGGACCGTTCATGGCACGGACCGGGGACGCGCGCAGGCCGGAGCTTGTCGCCGAGCTGCCTGACCTCGCCACCGAACTGCGCGAGGTGGTCGTCGACCCGCCCGATCGGACGTTCGAGGAGTCGGCGGTCGTGGACGTCGGCGACCGCCAGGTCGAGCTGCGCTACCTGGGTCGCGGCCACACCGACCACGACGCGATCGTGCTCGTGCCCGGAACCGGCGTGATGTTCGCCGGAGACCTCCTCGAAGGCGGGGCGGTTCCATCGTTCGGCGACTCGTACCCGCTCGATTGGCCGGCCACCGTCGATCGCCTCACGCCGCTGGTGGAGCGGATCGCCGTCCCGGGTCACGGCGACCCCGGCGGCCTCGACTGGGTCGCCGAGCAGGCCGCGGCCCTGCACGCTGTCGCGGATCTCGGGCGGCGCATCGCGGCCGGCGACCTCGACCTCGAGGAAGCGCTCGCGTCGAACCCGTACCCGGCCTTTCCTTCGGGGAATGTTCGGCGTCCGATCCGGCGGGCCGCGGCCCAGGCGCGGTGCGAGCTCGGCCGGGCAGCGAACGGCCTAGGCGATCCGGACCACCCAGCGCCCGCGGGCCTCGCCGGCGACGATCGCGTCGAGTCCCTCCTCGAGCGTGTCGAGCGTCAACTCGGTGACGTTCGCGCCGAGCGAGCGGGGTCGCAGGTCGGTTGCCAGCCGGTCCCAGATCTGGCGGCGGCGTTCGATCGGCACCAGCACGGAATCCATGCCGAGCATCGCGACGCCGCGCAGGATGAACGGCAGGACCGTGGCATCGAGCTTCGGCCCGCTGGCGTTCCCGCTCGCGGTCACCGTCGCGCCAGTCCGGAGCGTCCGCAGCACGTACGGGAGCGTGGCCGCGCCGACGGCATCGACGGCACCCGCCCAGCGTGCCGATTCGAGCGGCTTGCCCTCGACGGTGACCTCGTCGCGGGTCAGGAAGCCCGTCGCGCCGAGCTCGCGCAGGCGCGGGATCTCATCCTCCTTGCCGGTCACCGCCCAGACCTCGTAGCCGCGCTGTCCGAGGATCGCCACGGCGGTGCCGCCGACGCCACCCGAGGCGCCGGTCACGAGCACGGGTCCATCCCCGGGCGTCAGGCCGCGCTCCTCGAGCGCGACGACCGACATGGCGGCCGTGAAGCCGGCGGTGCCGATCGCCATTGCATCCCTGGCGGTCAGCCCATTGAGCGGGACGACCCAGCCGGCCGGCACCCGCTGGTATTCGGTGTAGCCGCCGTGCCGTGCGACACCCAGGTCGTACCCGTGCGCGAGCACGCTCGAACCAACCGGAATGGACGCGTCATCGCTCGCGACGACCTCTCCAGCAAGGTCGATGCCCGGGATCAGCGGGCTGATCCGGGCAACCTTGCCGTCGAACTTCGTCGCGAGGCCGTCCTTGAAGTTGACGCTCGACCATTCGACGCGGATCTCGACCTCGCCCGGCGGCAGGTCGGGCTCATGGAACTCGCGGAGGCCACGCTCGAGGTGGTCGTCGAGCCGCTCGGCGACGTACGCACGGAACGTGTCGGGGATGGCGGTCATGCGGCCATCCTACGCACACGCCTCCATCGCCGCGGCGCTCGGGTCGGTTCCGTTCACGTCGCCGCCGACTACGATGACGAACACACGGACTGGACTCGCAACGAGGATGGCTTGGACCCGACCGAAAGCAACCAGCCGTCGTCACCGTCCACCTGGGACGTACCCAGCTGGCTGACTCGCCTGGCGGCGATCGGCTGGCGCGCGTTGGTCACGGTCGCGTTCGGCGCCTTCGTCGTCGCATTCGCGATGTACCTGTCGACCGTCACGCTCTCCATCCTGTTTGCCGTCATCGCCGTCGCGACGCTCGGACCGTTCAACGAGCGACTGCGAGCGCGCGGCTGGGGCGGTGCAAAGGCCGCCGGCGGGTCGATCGGCGCCGCGGTGCTGATCGTGGTGCGGCGCCCTCCTGTTGATCGCCCTCGCGCTGATCCCGTTCCTGGTCGATCTGACGCAGTACCTCCACCGCGGCCTCGAGCGATTGAGCACGGAGCTCGCCTCGGCAAACGTGCCCGCCGATGCAGCCGCGACACTGGCCGAAGCGCGTCCAGCAGATCGAGGCCTGGCTGTCCCAGCAGGCCTCGGCGATCGTCGACTCCCTTGTCGAGGCCGGGACCATCGTGATGCTCGGGCTCTTCCTGACCTTCTATCTGCTCCTTGACGGGGACAAGGCCTGGGATGTCGGCCTCTCAGAGCTTGGCGGCTGGCAACGCGACCGGATCCGGGACGCCGGCGAGGAGGCGATGCACCGAGCGGGCGGCTACGTGCGCGGAAC
This sequence comes from uncultured Chloroflexia bacterium, assembly GCA_963721655.1. GTDB lineage: Bacteria > Chloroflexota > Limnocylindria > Limnocylindrales > CSP1-4 > DASTYU01. The sequence continues at coordinate 51,541 of CAVRKH010000015.1, forward strand.
CGCCGTGATCGCGTCCGTGGATGCCGTGCTGAGCTTTGTCGTCCTGACCCTGATCGGCGTGTCGCTCGCGGGGCCACTGGCGGTGCTCGTGCTGGCGGCCGGCTTCGTCCCGTACATCGGCGGCCTCTTCGTGGCCGGGATCCTGCTGCTCGCCGGTCTTGCGCTCGGTGGGCTGCCGACCGCGCTCTTGCTCGTGCTGATCGTGGTCATCCTGAAGGTCGTCGAGCAGCGACGGTTGGCGTCGGTTCCTGTCCGACCGGACCCTCGAGCTTGCACCCGGCCGTGATCCTGCTTGCGCTCCTGGTCGGATTCACGCTGGGTGGCCTGGCCGGGCATGTTCGTCGCGGTGCCGACGATCGCCGTCGTGGTGGCCATTGCGGGGGCCGTGCTCGATGTGCTCGGGACGACCGGCACCGTCAGGGTGTCGATGCGAGGGCGACATCCCGATCTGGCTCGACCGCCTGGCGCAATGGAGTTGGCGACTGCTCGTCGCCGTCGGCTTCGTCGGACTCGCGGTTGCCATCCTGTCGCAGTTCCCGGTCGTGATCGGTCCGATCGTCGTCGCGGTCACCCTGGCCGCGACGTTCCTGCCGGCGGTCGCGGCGCTCGAGCTGCGGGGCTGGACCCGGGGCCGTGCGTCGTTCGTGGTGAGCGTCGTCGTGTGGGCGATCGTGGCGGTCGTGACATCGCTGTCGATCACGGCCCTCGGCGGATCCCTCCAGGAGGCCGTGCAGGGCGCGATGACAGGCGGAAGCGTCGCGGACGGATCGCTCCCCGACGGCGTGTCGGGCGGCGCCGGTCAGCTGTCCCAACTGGTGGGCTCCGGGATCCTTGGGCTCCTCACGTCGATCGCGAGCAGCATCGCCTCGGCGCTCGTGTTCCTCATCATCACGGCGCTGCTCGCGTACTTCATGCTGCGCGACGGCGACCGAGGATGGGCGTGGATCACCTCGCATCTCGACGGCTGGCGCCGGACGCAGGTCACGATCGCGGGCGATCGAGCGGTGACGATGCTCGGCGGCTACATGATCGCGACCGGCGTCCTCGGCCTGTTCAACGCCGTGACCGGGTTCATCGTCATGACCCTCCTCGGCCTGCCGTTGGCGCTCCCGGTCGCGATCCTCTCGTTCTTCGGTGGGTTCATCCCGTACATCGGCCAGTTCGTCACGAGCCTGATCGCCTTCCTGATCGCGGTCGCATTCGGCACGACCCAGGACGTCATCGTCATGGGGATCTGGACCGCCGTGTTCAACGTCGTCCAGGGCAGCGTCATCGCGCCGCTGGTCTACGGCCGAGCGGTGAGCCTCCACCCCGCCATCGTGCTGATCGTGATCCCGGCTGGTGGAGCGCTCGCCGGCGTCCTCGGCATGTTCCTGGCCGTGCCGCTGGTCGGGATCGTCGGCGCCGTCTGGCGCAACATCCTGGCCGCCATCGGCGAGGTCCCGCCCCCGGTTCCGGTCCCGGAGGCCATTCGAGCAGGCGAACGCTCCGCCGATCGCGATCCCGGCGGCGGAGCCGCCGCCCGGCAACGCCCTCGCGTGATTGGACGACGATGCCAATGCAGTCATCGGCCACCCATCCAGCCGACCCGCCCGGTCCGCCGCCGGCCCGGGACATGGCCTGGATTCCGGGCGGCACGTTTCGGATGGGATCGGTGGACTTCTACCCCGAGGAGGCACCCGTCCACGAGGTGACCGTCGACGGGTTCTGGATGGACGACCACCCGGTGACGGTCGCCGAGTTCAGGCGGTTCGTGAAGGCGACCGGTCACGTCACCCTGGCCGAGCAGCCACCCGACCCTGCCGACTACCCCGACGCCGACCCCAACCTGCTCGTCCCCGGCTCACTCGTCTTCCATCGAACCCGGGGCCCGGTCGACCTCGACGACTACTCGAACTGGTGGAGCTGGGTCCCGGGCGCCCAATGGCGCCACCCCGAGGGGCCGGGCAGCACGCTCGACGGGCGCGAGCGGCATCCCGTCACGCACATCGCCTACGACGACGCGCGCGCCTACGCCGCGTGGGCCGGCAAGGAGCTGCCGACCGAGGCCGAATGGGAGTTCGCGGCGCGCGGCGGGCTCGACGGCGCCACCTACGCGTGGGGCGACGAGTTCGCACCGAAAGGCCGCCAGATGGCGAACACCTGGCAGGGCGAGTTCCCGTGGCAGAACCTGCTGCTCGACAAGCACGAGCGGACCTCCCCGATCCGGTCATTCCCGCCAAACGGCTACGGCCTCTACGACGTGACCGGCAACGTCTGGGAATGGACGACCGATTACTACACGCCGAAGCACCCCGACGAGGTCATCCATGCGTGTTGCGGCCCGAGCGGTCCGCGGCTGAACCCGCGCGTGATGTCGCCGGACGCGAGCTACAACGTGGGTGGGGCCGACGAGCGATTCCCGCGGATGGTCGTCAAGGGCGGCTCGCACCTGTGCGCCCCGAACTACTGCCACCGCTACCGACCTGCGGCCCGCTCACCGCAGACCATCGAGACCTCGATGGGCCACCTTGGGTTTCGCTGCATCGTCCGGACCGTGTCGGGCGCGCCGGACGCTACGCCGCTACGGCGCGGGAGCTGATTCCGGCTCCGGCGAGCCCGGAGCTTCGTCCGTGGGCGGGGCTTCCGTGGGCGGGCTTCCTCCGCGGCCGAAGCGCCCTCCGGGGTCGGCGTGGGCGTCGGCGTTGGATCAGGCGTCGGTGTGGGCGTGGGCGTCGGTGTTGGAATGGGAGTCGGCGACGGGTTCGGGGTGGGCGTCGGCGACGGTTTCGGAGTGGGCGTCGGCGTGGGCGTCGGTGGCGGCGCGGTCTGCTGCTTCCACAGGTACTCGCGCAGCGTGAGCCCGCTCGCGCGGACCTTGGCGGCCATCTCCCGGCCCACGTAGCGGTAGTGCCACGGTTCGTACGCGTAGCACGTCACGGCCGACTTGCCCTTCGGGTACGACATGATGAAGCCGTACTTCCAGGCGTTGGCCTTCATCCAGGCACCCGCCTTGGTCGTGGCCCAGTCGTTGTAGTTCCAGGGCGCCGACCCGCTGTAGCTCCGGAAGTCGAGCGTGGTCCCGAGCTGGTGCTCGCTGTGCCCGGCGCGCGCGCTCTCCTTGATCGCGGTGGCGTAACCGTCGACGCGAACCCAGTAGTCGAACGTGGCCTTCTGGTTGGAGTAGCTCCGGTAGGCCGACTGCACGGCGAGCCGGGCGCCGGCCGAACGCGCCGCGGACGCCATGGACTTGAGGTCCGCGATGATGATCGTGCGGACGTAGAAGCCACTGGTCAGGCCGGCGTAGCTCGTGTTCGACCGGCCGGACGGCGCGTAGGTGCTCGGAAGCTTGTAGTAGGTGTCGAGCAGCGACCGGTGCCAGTCGGTGTACTTGCGATGCTTGGTCAGGGTGTCGCCGATGCGGCACGACGGGAGCGCGCTTGCGGGCGCCGTGACGGCGAACGCCGCCAGCAGGCTCGCAACAACAGCCGCGGCGATGAGCCGGCTGCGGGCGTTGGGACGGCGACGGGCGGGGCGCTGGGTGGTCGCGGGCATGGATCACACGTCGGGCAGGTCGGGTTCGTCGCGGTTCACGATGCCGGGTAGCGAGATCGTACGTCAGTCACCCGAACGTACCGGCGCCATTCCGCGCAGAACCCGTCAGGGATTCCCGTGTGGCTTGGCGGTGTCGGCCGGCGTCGGCGTCGGGTCGGGCGGCGGATCCGTGGGCGTCGGGTCGGGCGGCGGATCCGTGGGCGTCGGATCGGGCGGCGGATCCGTGGGCGTGGCCTTCGGAGTCGGTTTCGGCGTCGGCTTCTGCGTGGGTTTCGGCGTCGGCTTCGGCGCCGAGCGCGGCTTCGGCGTCGTCGCTCCAGCGCAGCTGCCGATCCCGGACGTCGTGCCGCGCCCGCTCTTCGTCCCGCCCCCGACCTTGAATTTCTTGGCGGGCATCTCGCCGCCCGACGTGAACAACAGCTTGGAGAGCTTGCGGATCTCCTTGAGGTTCGGGACCTGGATCGAGCCGCGCGCGTCGTACGCGCCGCGCACCAGCGGGTACTTGATCACGGTCCGGTAGGTCGACTTGCGGTCGATCTTGACCGCGAGATCGACGAACTCCGGCAGTCGCTTGCGGGGCACGTTCGTCGAGACGGTCTTGCCGAGGGCCCGCACGAGCCCGAGCGGATCGTTGAGGAACTTCCCACCGACGATCTTGTCGCGAACACCCGACAGCACCTCCTGCTGGCGTGCCGCGCGCGTGAAGTCGCTCTCACCGACTGGGTGGCGCACCCGCGCATAGGCAAGGGCCTGATTGCCGTTGAGGCGATGGCGGCCCTTGGTGATCGAGAAGCCGTTGTTGTAGCCGTACTCGGTGTAGGTCGGGTCGCAGAACGCGCGCTCGACGTTCACGTCGATCCCGCCGAGCGTGTTGATGACGTCGACGAACCCGCCCAGGTTGACCGTCGCGTAATAGTCGAGCTCGATCTTGAGCAGCGCGCCGAGCGCGTCCATGAGCACGTCGCTGCCGGTGCCGTCGTAGCCCGGGAACTGGCGCGGATGGTGCCGCGCGTACGACGCCAGGCTGTTGATCTTGCCGCGGTACTTCCGTCCGTCGGGCAGCGGCACGTCGACCATGTCGCGCGGGATCGACACCATCGAGACGGTGTTGCCGACGGGGTCGACCGACATGACGATCATCGTGTCGGTGAGGTACGTGTTGCGGCCAACCCCCGCGTCCACGCCGATGACGAGCACGTTGATCCGCGAGACCTCGGGCGTCGGCGTCGGTGACGGCTCGCCCGACGGGCTCGGCGGTGCGCTGGAGAGGAAGCTCGGGTCCGGCTCCGGGGCGAACGAGGGCAGCGCTGCCACCGGGCTGGACGGCTCCTCGACGAAGATCTCGTTCGCGGCCTCGCGCGCCGCCTGCGTCACGGCGCCGGCGTAGACCTGCGGCGCGAGGATCACCAGGACAAGGAGCGCAATCGGGACGCTGTCGCGGATCCCGGGTCGGGGCAGCCGCGGGTTGAACAGGCTCGAACCCACCGCAGCCAGCCGCCACACGAGCAGGAACGCCTGCACGACGATCAGCGCGAGGAGCGCCTCGTCGGCGGCCATCTCCGCGGCGAGATGGTAGGTCGACGTGGTGAGCAGCAGCGTCGCGAGCGTGCCGGCGATGAACACCATCGGCAGCAGGAAGACCAACGCGCGGCGGCGCCGGCCCGCGAGCAGATGCCCGGTCCCGGGGATGAGGGCGTCGAGGACGGCGGGCACGTAGCGCGTTCGTCGACTCGACGGGGCGGGCGTGACGGCGCCCGCGGGGTCGGATGTCACGGCGCGGACTGTAGCAGGTGGCGGGCTCCGCGGACCCCGTACGAATGCACTAATCCACCCCGGACCCCACCCCTCCGATCCGTCCGGGGCTGCCTGCGACCCGTTGCGCTACCATCGAAACCGTCACTGGCGAGTGGCCAAACGGTAAGGCACCTGACTCTGGATCAGGGAATTCAAGGTTCGATTCCTTGCTCGCCAGCCAGCTACTCTGCGAGATCCATCGGTCGCGGATCGCGTACTAGACGCCTTCGAGTGCCTCCCCCGTCTGATCCTGCGTCGAATGCCCGAGCTCCGGCTCTAGCGTCGAGTTGGTCTGCGCTTCGATGAGACGCTTGATGTTCGACAGCTCCGTCGCCCACGATCTGCGCACGATCGGAGCCAGGATCGAGCCGATCGCCCCACGGATACCGCCCGCGTTCAGCTCGGCCCATCGCGAAAGCCGGGTCCCGCCATCGACGCTCTCGAGCGTGAACCCGCCGATGAGATCCCCGATGACAGGGACGACAGCCTTGAAGGAGACGAGGTATGGCGGTTCGTAGCGCGTCGCCACCAGTCGCTGCGACCTGATCTCACGACCGAACATCGGTTTGACGCTCTCGACCGTCGTACCGACGCCGAACGGTCCCTCCGATGTCTTGCGCAGCTCGCTGCCGCTCCGCGTCCAGTGCGACGAGTTCGTGAAGTCGATGAAGAAGTCCCAGACCTCCTGAACAGGTCGAGCGATCAGGGTGCTGACGTCGATCCGTACCATTGCGGCCTCCACACGTTCCAGCGGCCGATCAACAGCACGGTCGTCAGCGGCGACAGTCGCCCGGGGCGGACGGGAACTCCCTTGGGTCTCGACCACCCTACGCCGTCATGTCGACAGCCGCGTCTTCACTTCCAGGCGCCGACACCTCCCCCGACGACTCCTGGTCATCCTTCTCGAGGATGAATGCCCATATCTGGTCGGGATCCGGATAGCGCCGAAGCAAGTTCAGTTCGCGCAGAGGCCGATAACGCGGGCGCTCGCCCTGTTCCCAGAGGCATCAGAATGGTTCTCGACTCAGTCTCGGAGGAACCGACCATGGGCTTCGTCTCGAGAGGGTTTCGCGGGCGGCGAGACGCCAACGCGGCCGCCGCGCGCGTCCCGCCCGGCCAGTACGTCACTCCCGACTTTCCGGTCCTGTCGGCGGGCCCGACGCCAAGTGTCCAGCTCGACGCCTGGCGCTTCGAGATCACGGGCCAGGTGGACGAACCACGGACGTGGACCTGGGAGGAGCTCAAGGCCCTGCCGGCCGAGGACGTGACGGCCGACATCCATTGCGTGACCAAGTGGTCGAAGCTGGACACCGCCTGGAAGGGCGTCTCCGTCGACACACTCCTGCACGACATCCCGACGGCGGCCGAATTCGTCATGGCCCACTCCTACGGCGGGTACACCACGAACCTCCCGCTCGAGGACCTGACCGGCGGAAAGGCGTGGATCGCCTACGAGTTCGATGGCGAGCCACTCGAGCCGGAGCATGGCGGCCCTGCCCGGCTGCTCGTACCGCACTTGTACTTCTGGAAGAGCGCGAAATGGGTCCGCGGACTCGAGCTGCGAGACGAGGACGAGGCCGGCTTCTGGGAGGGCTACGGCTACCACAACTACGGCGACCCATGGCGCGAACAGCGATACGCAGGCGACTGACCTGGGCGGTCGCTTCCGTCATCGACCTGGTCGACGAGACGGCCCGGGTCCGAAGCCTCGTGCTGGACGTCCCGGACTGGCCCGGTCACCTGCCGGGTCAGCATGTCGACATCAGGTTGACTGCGGAGGACGGCTATCAGACCGAGCGTAGCTACTCGATCGCGACGCCGGCCAACGGACGCCACGTCACGATCTCCGTCGAGCGGATCGCCGATGGCGAGGTCTCCCCATATCTTGCCGACGAGCTTCGGGTCGGCGACAAGCTCGAGCTACGCGGCCCGATCGGCGGCTATTTCGTCTGGACACCGGATGACGAGCGGCCGCTGTTGCTCGTGGGTGGCGGCAGCGGCATCGTGCCGCTCATGGCGATGCTCCGAGCGCGGATCGCGGCAGCAAGCGACATCCCGGTTCGGCTCCTCGTCTCGGCGCGTTCGATCGACGAGATCATCTACGGCGTCGAGTTGGAGTCGATCGCGAGCGCGAACTCGGGCGTCGAGATCAGCCGCACGCTGACCCGTACCCAGCCGCCTGGCTGGATGGGCTACGCACGGCGTGTCGACCAGGCCATGCTGGCCGAGATCGCCTGGCCGGCCGAGGGACGGCCTCGATCGTTCGCCTGCGGACCGACCGGCTTCGTCGAAACGGTCGCCTCGGGCCTCGTCGCGCTCGGGCACGAGCCAGGGAACATCCGGACCGAGCGATTCGGTCCGACTGGAGGATGAGATGGCGGACGACGCGCACCTCGACGGCAACGCGATGGGCGGCCTGTTGATCGAGGTCTTCGGCCAGGAGATGACGGAAGCGCTGGGCTGCTGCGCGCACTGCGGAGATACGAACCAGGTCGGCGCGCTCATCGTTTATCGGGGCGGTCCCGGCGACGTCATGCGCTGTCCGAGCTGTTCGACGGTCCTGGTCGTGGCGACACGCTTGCCGACCGGGCCGCGGGTCTACTTCTCCTCGTTGCGCTGGCTTCAGCCTGCGTCCTGACGCGGCCACCGCGAGCTAACGATAAACGGGGACGACGCCGGCAGGGACACGCCCGCCTGACGTCAGGCGAGCTGCGCCTTCAGCTCCGCCGCAGCCGAGGCGAGGATCTCCTCCGAGAGCGTCTCGTCGTTGACCGCTCGCGCCATCGACACTGCGCCCACCAAGGTGGATAGGGCGGTGATCGCCGTCGCCCGACCACGATCGCTGGGTGCCGGTGGGAGCAGTCGCATCAGCATGTCGATGTAGATCCCGACCTGGTCGGTGTACGCGGCTCGTGCGCGCGGATTGCTGCGGGCAACATCCCCGGCGAGCGTCGTCACGGCGCAGCTTGTCCCGAGGTTGTCGCGGTGGGTGATGCTCAAGTACGCATCGATGACTGCCGCCAACGGATCGTGGGGCGACTCGGCGACGGCCGCCATCGCCTGCCCGCCGTCATGGAGCGCGCGTTCGACGGCTTCCGCCACGAGTTGGTCACGCGACTCGAAGTGACGATAGAACCCGCCATGCGTCAGCCCGGCGTCGTGCATCAGGTCGGCCACGCCCACCCTGTCGACCCCGTCCTCGCGGAAGCGGGACGCGGCCACGCCGACGATCTCTTCGTGGTGCTCGCGTTTGCTGGCTCGCGAATGGCCCATGCGCTGCGCTCTCCATGGCTGTTGACAGCGTAGATGATGGTCGTCATCCTGCAATCTGGATGACGGGCGTCATCTTCAAACCCCCCAGTCGAGGACGGAGCCTGACACATGCCGATGATCGACGTCTACGCCGCAGCAGGCACGTTCTCCGACACGCACACGCTGGCTCGCGACCTCGCCACCGCAGTGATGACCGTCGAACGGGTACCCGACATCCCGATGTTCCGCCAGAACACCGCGGCGTTCGTCCACGAGCTGCCCGCCGCCGCGATCTCGAACGTCGATGGCGACAGCACCTACGTTCGAGTCCAGGTCCTCACCAATGCCGGAGCGCTCGACCGTGACAAGCAGCTGGCGGTCGTTGCCCAGCTCACGTCGATCGTGGCCGACGCGGCCGGCGATGCATCCCTCGCCGAACGCACGTGGGTCCTGCTTACCGAGGCGCCCGAGGGTGGCTGGGGTTTGCACGGACACGCCAGCACGAACGCAGAACTCGTCGCGGCGGCCCGGGCGCAGATCGCCGAACTCGGGGGAGCGGCAGCGAAAGCCTGAGGCCCTCTGAAGACCCGCCCCGATACGACAAGCGTTTCAAGGGCGGTGACGCCGGATCCGGTTGAGCACCCACGTCCCGCACGATAGACTCGGGACGCCCCATCATTCGCCAGCCGGATTGCCGCGCCCTTGAGCATCGAGACTCCCCCCGAACGCGCCGACTTCATCCGCGAGATCGTGGCCGCGGATGTCCGCAGCGGGCGCCATTCGACGATCGTCACCCGCTTCCCGCCCGAGCCGAACGGCCACCTGCACATCGGCCACGCAAAGTCGATCTGCCTCAACTTCGGCATCGCCCGCGACTTCGGCGGTCGCTGTCACCTCCGCTTCGACGACACGAACCCGGTCAAGGAGGAGCAGGAGTACATCGACGCGATCGAGCGCGATATCCGCTGGCTCGGGTTCGACTGGGGCGAGCACCTCCACCACGCCTCGGACTACTTCGAGCAGCTCTACGACTGGGCCGTCCACCTGATCCGCAACGGCGACGCCTACGTCGACGACCTGTCGGCCGACGAGATCCGTGAGTACCGCGGGACGCTGACCGAGCCGGGCCGAAACTCGCCGTGGCGCGATCGCCCGGTCGACGAGAGCCTCGACCTGTTCGCGCGGATGCGGGCCGGCGAGTTCCCCAACGGCGCCCGCGTGCTGCGCGCGAAGATCGACATGGCGTCGCCCAACATCAACCTGCGCGACCCGGTGCTGTACCGGATCCTTCACGCCGCGCATCCGCGGACGGGCGACGCGTGGCGCATCTACCCGACGTACGACTTCGCCCACGGCCAGTCGGACGCGATCGAGGGCGTCACCCATTCGATCTGCACGCTCGAGTTCGAGGCGCATCGGCCGCTCTACGACTGGCTGATCGAGCACCTGCCCGTCCCCTCGAGGCCGAGGCAGTACGAGTTCGCCCGGTTGAACCTCACCTACACGGTGCTGTCGAAGCGCTTCCTGCTCCGGCTGGTCGACGAGGGCCGGGTCCGCGGCTGGGACGACCCGCGCATGCCGACGATCTCGGGCCTGCGACGGCGCGGCTTCCCGGCCGAGGGGATCCGCGACTTCGCGGAGATGGTCGGTGTCACCAAGACGGACAGCGTGATCGAGTACGGGCTCCTCGAGCACGCGGTGCGGGCCGTGCTGAACCGGACCGCCCCGCGGCGCTTTGGCGTGCTCGACCCGCTCAAGGTCGTCATCGAGAACTACCCCGACGACCGCACCGAGGAGGTGGAGGTCCCCAACAACCCGGAGGACCCCGCCGCCGGGAAGCGGCCCGTTCCGTTCGGGCGCGAGCTGTGGATCGAGCGCGACGACTTCATGGAGGAACCCGCCCCGAAGTTCTTCCGGCTGGCGCCCGGTCGCGAGGTGCGGCTCCGGGCGGCGTACTTCGTCACGTGCCAGGACGTCGTGAAGGACGACGCGGGCCGGGTGATCGAGCTGCGCTGCACCTACGACCCCGAGACGCGCGGCGGCGATGCGCCCGACGGCCGCCGGCCGAAGGCGACGCTGCATTGGGTGTCGGCGGCGAACGCCGTCCCCGCCGAGGTGCGCCTGTACGACCACCTCTACACGCGTCCCGACCCGGGCGCGAGCGACGATCTGCTCGCCGACCTCAACCCGAATTCGGAGACCGTGGTGACGGGCGCGTTCGTGGAGCCGTCACTGGCCGGAGCCGAGCCCGGCGAGACGGTGCAGTTCGAGCGCCTCGGCTACTTCGCGGCAGACCCGGATTCGGCGCCTGGCCGCCTCGTGTTCAACCGGACGCTGACCCTCAAGGACACCTGGGCAAAGGTCCAGGCACGCACCGGTTGAGGTCGCAGGCCGACGGGCGGTAGACTCAACACGCCGTACCGGCACCGCTGGCGCGTGGCTCAACGGTAGAGCACCTGACTCTGGATCAGGGGGTTCCAGGTTCGAAATCCTGGCGCGCCAGCCAAATCCCCCGCACGAAATGACCCCCGACGGGCTCTCGCCGGGGGTCCTCTGTTGTCCCGTACCCCTCGCCATACCCCACAACGGCCGAAGCTCCAAGCCAAGGCCAACTGCATCGACCGGATCACCGCCGCCCTGTGACAAAAGGAACAGGACCGCATCGCTGCCGAGGAGGAGCGCCGGCGGGAGCGGCGTCGGAGGGGCCGATGAACCTAGGGCCTGAGGCAGTGGAGCGTCGAGTCGCTGACATCGATCACGAACTGCAATCGGCAGCGACCGATGGACGGGATCACCTCATCGCTGCTGATCTGGTCATCGCCGTTGACGGCATAGATCCACTCTTCATCGAGTGGGACGTGGAAGGTAACGATGGTCTCCGACAAGGCCGGCAGCGACGCTGGCTGTACGGCATCGAACACCACGCGGTCGCGGGTCCTAATGGTCAGCTCCACTGGGCCGCGAAGCGTGTTCTGAACCTGCGCCTGGAACGGGCGAGTGCCGGGTGGCACCGGCTCCTCGACCAGCGCGCACGCCGCCGCCAGGACGGACAACACGAGGCCGAGGGCGACGGACCGCAGCACCGCGCCATCGTCGCACGTTGGGTGGGCGTGCCCGTTGTGTTTGTCGATTGGCGAGTGGGCACGACGAGCCTAGGGAACTGTAAAGCGGCCGCATCCGTAGGTGAAGGTTCCGTCGGCCAACAGCTCGATCCCGAGCGCACATCCCTGTCGGAGTATTTCCGGGCTGACGTCGAGGTCGTCCATCACCGTGCTTTCGTCAACCCAGATCGACCAGTCGTCGCCGAGCGGAATGTCGAAAGTCACGTTGGTCGCGGTGTGGCCCAGCAGGGACGCTGGCTGCACCGCGCCGGGGAGCACGCCGGCGGGCGTCCTGACGGTGATCTCGACCGGGTACGCCTTCGTGTTGCGGACCTCAGCCTTGAGCATGAACGTGTTGGCTGGCACAGGCGGCACCTCGACCAGCGCGCACGCGGCGGCCAGGACGGACAACACGAGGCTGAGGGTGACGGACCGCAGCACCGCGACATCGTCGCACGCCCTAGCAAGGCTCAGGTGATGAGGGGCGGAGTGGCACTGGGCGAGTGCTACGCTCCCCAGTCCGATGGCTTCGCGGCACGATCTCGATGCTTCGATGACCGTCCGGGCGCTGATGTCGCATCCAACGGGGTACCTGCCCGTGGCGATGTCCCTCGGTGCGCTCGCGATGCTCGTCTGGTACGTGGCGGTGCACGGCGTTGTGCACCAGCCCGACGAAGGCGCTCAGGCCCACTTGTGGCAGCTTCTCGTCGCCGGTCAGGTCCCGCTCGTCGCGTACTCCGCGATCAGCCGGCTTCCGAGAGCGAGGCGGCCTGCACTCGTCGTTCTCGCACTTCAGGCTGCCGCCCTCATGCTGCTGGCGGTCGCGCCCCTGTGGGCGCTAGGCGGCCTGTAGCGGGCGGTTCTTTTAGCGGGCGCGCTCCTAACAACCGCCCAGTCGGGTATCTCTCTCCCCGAACGACGACTACGACATGAACCGGACCTGCGCCTCCTGCGGTCGGGAGCTTCCGGCGAATTCCCGCGACTCTCGTCAGTTCTGCTCGACCTCCTGCCGGGTGCGTGCGTGGCACCAGGCCAACCCAGCGCCGGAGGAGCCACGCGGCTTCACGGGCGTCCGGCTTCACTGGCACCTGGGCGGCTCGTCATTCCTAGCCGGCGACTACCACGCGGGCTACTGGCGCGGCCCCGACGGGTGCCCGCCAGAGTGCATCGGGATCAAGCCGCCGAATACGCATTCCGAGCCCGTTCCCGAAGGCCGTGAGGGGATATCGCCGCGCTGGACAGCCCCGTCGTCGTAGTTCGTGCCGCGTGTCCACGGCTAGTCGAGACAATTGGATCGGTGATCCGCGCGACCCACTAGGAGCAGGACACGCCGAGCCGGTCGAGATCGGCGAGTGCGGCATCGACCTTGCGCCCGGTGCCGTCGCTCCAGTCGTTGTAATGCGCGTCCGCGGTCGCCAATGGTTCAGGAAGCAGACTCTCGGAGGCCGCTTTGTACTCCACGAGGATTGGCAACACGTCCCGGCTCATGGTCGCGAGACCCTCCGCGGCATCAGCTCCCGGCTCCCACAGCTGTCCAGCTGTCTCGAAGTCGCCAATCGCCTTGCCCGTCCGTTCCGTAACGCGGCCAAGCGCGGCCAGCGCGTCGGCCCGTGCGCTTACGGACCCTCCTCCGACCTCGGAGTCATTCAAGTAGTCGAAGAAGGTCTTGTAATCGGGAGCAGTTCTAGCCAGGCCCTGTATCCCGCCGCAGATGGCCGTTCGGTAGTCCGGCGGTGCGGTCCCTGGCGGCGACGACGGTGCACCGCAGCCGGCGACTAACAACGCCATCACGGCGAGCCGTCGCCAAGTCCATCGTTGCGGCGGGCCAGACATGCCCAAACCCTCTCAAAGCTCGTCGAGCGGCGTCGCGCCTCGCGGCAAGTCTGCGCCGGTCACACCCGAGCTGGCTACGGGGCAGTCAGAACCGTGCGTCGTCGTAGTTTGTGGAGAGAAAGACGATAGCCGCGGTTGTTTGGAAGCCGCCCTGTCTAAAAGAACGGGCCTCCTCGGTTTCGTCGCCGCCATTGCACGGATGCGGCAACGCGCGGCGTCCCGTTCTGCGTGGTCGCGTCGATGCCTGCCGGGCCCCAGGAACCCGATGATCCGGTCGCATTCATCGACCGGCTTTCGCGTCGAGACACCCTAGGAGCATCCAGCAATGACCACGACCACCGCCGTATCGGGACCGCCGCAAGGACAGCGCGGCAGTGTCCGTGACTTCATCGAGTTTCGCGAGTTCGCCACGCCGTCGCTGCTGGTGCTTTCGTGGGCCCTCGGCGTCGCGCTCATCACCCTTGGATCAGTGCTCATGTTCGTGGGCCTCGGCTCCTCCCCTGCGAACCCGTTGTCGGCCATTGTTACGTTTTTCATCGGGAACCTGATCTGGCGCGTCTGGATCGAGGTCCTGGTCGTGCTCTTCCGCATCTACGGGGCCCTTCAGACCATCGGACGTGCGCTCACCGCTGACCCGCGGGGCTAGCTCGAGCGCGGTCATCGTCAGCCTTCAGCTCGGCCCGGCTCCTCCTCGCCGGGGCCGTTTCCTTTCCCTTGCGGTTTCCGACCGGTTGGCGAGGAGGCGGGTCGACCAATACGTAATACGGTCGACGCCCCGCCCCCTCTGCTGGCAGATACTTCCGCGACCCAGGGGAAGGCACCGGGCCGCGCGGGGTAGGCGCGATACCCCAGCAGCGCGGCGTCCCGTCACGGTCGCCACCCGTCGCGCTGGGCCAATGGCGAGACCGATCCGACTGGGCCGGGTATGCACGCCCGAGAGAAGGTCACCCATGTCCTCTTCGCTTGCCATGCTCAGTCCGCGTCGGATTGTCGGCCGTCGTGGTGGTGGCGCATGGATGCACGGCACGATCACGATCGCCACGGGCGCTCTCGCGATCATCCTCGTCGGCTGTGGCGGGACTGCGGGCGCGCCGAATGCCTCGATGGCCGCCGTCTCCGGCCCGAGTTCAAGCCCGATCCCGACGGCGAGTGCGGAGCCGACCGCCGCCCCGAGCGTTGCCACCCAGGCGATCAAGGATGTCCCAGTGGTGCCGACGAGCCCGCTCCCTGACCCGTCGGGTGACGCGCTACCTAGCGACCTCGTTGGCCGCACGTATGGCGTGAATCCGCCCGAGACCCTGGACGACAGGGAACTCATGCTGACGCTCCGAGCCGCCGACGATCCTCACTGCATGGCGATGTACGACGGGCGCAGCACGTGCTTCACCGTACTCTGGAGCCCCGCAAAGACGGGGGACCCGGGTGCCCGTGGGTCGGCCACGATCGTTGACGGCAAGTTGGTCCTCGGCTTCGCGCTCGTGCCGTTCGACAAGTCGTGCGTCGGTGCGTCGGCGACGTACGCCTACGAGGACGCGGGCCAGACGCTCCGCGGCATCACCCCGGCGTGCGGCTTCCCGGGCTTCCGGCAGCTCGACTCCAGCGTTTCCCAGTAGCCAGTGAACGGTTTCGCCTCTTCGCGACGCATACCGCGAGTCAGAGCGCCGTGACGAGATAAGCCACAGCTAGGCGGCGACCGCTAGCCTCAGCGCGGCCCCGGCTCCGCGCGTTCGCTCCGTCGTGACGGCGAGACGGACGGCGACCGGGCGCTCTCTATCTATCGTTCGAGTGGCGGAGTACCGTACAAGGTCATCGCCGCTGGGGGTTCGGAGGTTAGCGCGATGAAGCGGCTCCTCAGTTTGCTCACGGCAACGGTATTGGCGCTGGCAGTTGCTGCGCCCGCGGCTGCCGCCCGACCAAACAACCAAAGTTGTCTCGGCCATGATGTCAGCGGCTACGCGGCGGCCGGCGCAGGTTTCGGCGCGTTTGTGTCAGGACTCGCCAGCTCGACCGGCGGCATCGGGTCCGAGATCCAGGCGCACCTGTCCGGACAGGTTCCTGACGAGATGCTTCCCAACAGCTGCAACGACTGACATCGTCATCTCTTGGGCCGGGGCCGAAGCCTCGCGTCTACTGAAGTAAGGCGGCCTCAACAGCCGACGTGTCAGTCGTCGGCGGCCTGGTTGTCGGTCTGGTCGTCCTCGTCTTCGCCCTGGTCGGCCTCGGCAGCGGCGACGTCTACGTCGAGGCCGAGGCTGGACCGTCGCGACAAGCGACGACGTCCTCGCGGCCCACTTCGAGCACACCATCGCGATCACGGCAACCGGCCCCGAAATTCTGACGAAGGTCTGAGCGCATCAGTCGTCGGCTACGCTTCGCGTCCCGGCGAGAAGGGGGCCAGTGGGAGACCGTCCGATCGCAGCCAAGCAACACGACGAAGGGGCCACCCTGGCGGCCCTCGGCCGCACCCTCGCCTCGATCGCGCGGTCGCGATTCGACCTAGACGACGTCCTCCAGGCGGTCGTCGAAGAGGCCGCCCAACTCTGCCACGCCGACTCCGCGAACATCGCGGTGCGCGATGGCGACGTCTACAGGATGCGGGCGTTCACCGGCTTTTCGCCCGAGTTCCAGGAACTCGTGCGAGGCGTGGTGTACAGGCCGGACCGCGAGTCGGTCGTTGGGCTGGCGCTCCTCAACGAGCGGGTCGTCCACATCGTGGACGTCCTCGCCGAGCCCGAGTTCACGACCGCCTCGGTGTTGCAGGCGGACGTCCGGCGCGTGGGCGTGATCCGGACCGATCTTGGTGTGCCCATTCGATACGACGGCCAGCTGATCGGTTTGATCGCCGCCGCACGCAACGAGGTCCGTCCCTTCGCGGAACGGGAAGTCGACCTCGTCCAGCACTTCGCGGACCAGGCAGCGATCGCCATCAACCTCGCACGGGCGTTCGAGACGATCGAGCGCCAGCGAAGCGAGCTCGCGAGATATGCGCCCCAGGCGGCTGAGCTCCTGTCGACTGCAGAGGGCGAGCAGCTGCTGGCTGGTCATCGGCGTGAGATCACGGCGCTGTTCGCTGACATGCGGGGCTTCACCGCCTTCGCCGAGAAGGCCGATCCCGAAGAGGTATTGGGCGTGCTGCGGCAGTACCACACGGCCGTGGGCGAGCTGGCGGTAGCCAATGGCGGCACGGTCGAGCATTTCGCCGGGGATGGGCTGATGGTCTTCTTCAACGACCCCACGCCGATCGACCAGCACCAGCTCGCCGCGGTCAGGACGGCGTGCACGATGCGGGCTCAGTTCGCCACCCTCTCGGCTGCGTGGCAGAAGCGAGGGTACGAGCTCGGCCTCGGCATCGGGATCGCCACTGGCTACGCGACGGTGGGCCGGATCGGCTTCGAAGGCCGCTACGACTACGGCGCGGTCGGGACCTCCGTCATCCTTGCCTCGCGCCTGTCATCGGCAGCACGAGCTGGACAGATCCTGATCAGCCAGCGCGTCATGGCCATGGTCGAGGAGCTGGTCGAGGTCGACGTCGTGCCCGACCTCGAGCTGAAAGGATTCAGCAGCGCCACCACTGCCTACGCGGTCCGCACGTGCCTGGACCCGGCAGCATCCTGAGGGAAGGCCATGCACCTTAGCTACTTGATTGACGATGTGGATCGGCAGTTCTCAAGCCTCGTCGGGAACGAGGAGCGGATCGCGGCATACACCCAGACACAGGTCTCTTAGCGCGCCATGACCGACCCCGTTAAACGCGAGCGCGCTGCGCTCGACGTCCTCGAGCTCCTCCCGTACCGCTGGGCACTCGGCCCGACCTCCTATGACCCCGGCATCGGGCGCTGGTCCTACACGGCTCGTGGACCGCATCCCGGCCGCGGCAAGTATCCCGAGACGGTCACCGGCACAGGCCCGGACGAGCTGGCCGCGATGGCGGATTCGGCCGCGCGGCTCGGAGTGAGCCGCAGCTAATCGGCCATCGTCAGACTCCACCGCGGCCGCACGCCACGCTGCTACCGTGGCGTTCACGATGCGCCCCGGCCTCGCCTTGATCCTCGGCGGACTGACGCTCGTCGCCGCGTGCGCCGTATTCGCGCCGGTCGAAAACGATCCGGTGCCCTTGGCGGCCGATCTGGCCGCCATCGTCGAGGCCCAGATGGGCCCACGCCTGAGACCCGCCGACGGATCGGTGCCACGGATCTCCGCGACCGAGGCCGTCGAGAAGGCCGGTGTAGAGCTGGTCAGTGAGCTGAAGTCGAACAATGTCCCGGCGCAGGACCCGTCGGTTCCCGACGGCCTGGTCAGACGCCGGGTGATCGCTGGGCCGACAAAACCGCTGACGAGCGTGTGGATGGTTGTCTACCGGTGGAAGGCGGGCTTCGACTGTCACAGCGCGGCGGGCGGACCTGGGCCATGCGAGGCCACATCGTTCTATTTCATCGACGACCGGACGGGCGAGCTGAACGGCAGCTACAACGACACGCGGAACTAGATGAGCCGCAGGTAAGCGGCGACCGCTGAGCCTCACGGCGGCCCCGGCACCGCGCGTTCGCTCCGTCGTAACAGCGAGACGGACGGCGACCGGGGTCGGCCGGTTCGTTAGGCCCCTAGACATCACGGAACCCCACTGCGCCGGTCCCCCTCGACCCCCACCGCAGCTGAGGCTCCATCTATCAATGATGGGTCGCCGCCGCCTCATTGTTAAGGGACATGGGAACCGTAGAACCCGTTCCGAATGGCCCTACCCGCCTGCTGCACATGAAGAGGCCCCGCATCTCAATCTGCCTCTGGGGGGTGAAAGGCGACCGGCGCAGGGCCTCAGGGCGGAACCGTAGGTCCGAACTGGGCGTGGGCGCAGGGGCCACCGATCCTCCTAACCCGGGCCACGTGGCTCTAGCGGCTCGACATCCAACAAGCGGCCAGTCGCGGCGGACGGCGACCGGGGCGCTACTTGTCGCCGAGCTGCTCGAGCATCCACGCCCCTCGTCCTTCGCGAGCCCGCGGCTACGTAAGCATGCTGCACGCGAGTTCATCGATGTATCCAAGCCCGCGACCGGCTCTCGACGCTTCGTCGGTCTCCATGTTGAGCACCCAGTGACCGATCCAACTGGAGTCGTCCGGTCCCACGTTGATCGACCGACCCGACAACGTGTTGTAGGGCACGCCGTCGCGCTCGATGAAACGGACGTTGCCGGTGTCGATGTATGTCCAGCTCTCCCCGTCGGCGTTCGAGTACACATGGGTCAGGTGGTAGAAAAAGTTGGGCTGGTGGGCGAGCGTCACCCAGCCAGTCGAATCGACCGTGAGCGACGACCCGTCGCATCCCACGTCTCGGCTGAAGTCGAGGATCAACACCCGGTCTTGCGGCGGCGCGGCGCTAGCCGCCGGTGCGATGCTCAGCATCGCGACAGTCGCAACGAGGATCGCGAGACGTCTCATGACTTTCCCTCCTGAGACCACCCAACGCTCCCGCACCCGGCGTCAGCCGATCATGAGGGTGCCCTGCGCCGAAATCAATGACTAAGCCTCAGATAAGCGGCCACGGCTAGCCTCACCGCGGCCCCGGCTCCGTGCGTCTCGCTCCGTCGTGACAGCGAGACGGACGGCGACCGGGCCATTCCGCCTAAAGGCCCCCCGGGCAAATCACCGCCGGGGTAACGATGTCATCGCCCGGGGGGTCTCGTAAGCAATATCGGATGGCGCCGGCGTTTGGATTGGCAGGCGGTTGGGGCCGTACCCTGTCCGCCATGACCGATCCGGCAAAGTGCGAGCGTCCCGCCCTCGACGTCCTGCTTCGACTCGGGGCAAGCGTGGCGGTCGCGATGCTGGTGGCAGCCGGGTGCGGCGACAGCAAGACTGATTTGCAGGAGGCGCGGGCCGACCCAGCGTCGATTGCCCAACTCACTGGTCCATGGCTCCAAGAGCCCGCGGTCCTCAACCTGCCCCTTCGCAACCAGATCGAACTCGCGTGCCGCCGGCTCATCGGACCGCTCCCGGGCAGCACCGTCGCCGTCATGGACGCGCGTGGCGCGGGTGTGGTCATCGTACGGATGACGGGCCGAACCCCGGGAACGTGTCCTGCGCTTGAGATCACGGGACAGGGGAAAGTCACCTCGACTGGCGGCGGGTGGAGAAATGACGACGGTCCGGATCGCTTGAAGGCGCTGGGCGACGCAGAACTTGCTGACATCATGCGAGGCGTGGTTGATCGAGGCGGTCCAGAGGTCGAAGGATTCTCGGTCATCGGCCGCGCGGGCGCGGGAATTTCGGCGGTCGTCGTGGAGCCGCCGGGACAGCAATCGGTTCAGGCCACCCTGGACGGCGGCTGGTTCGCCGCTTGGTGGCCCGCGGCGATCGGGAACGGCGAGATTCGCGAACCTGCGGTCATCCGAGGTCTTGATGCCGACGGGACACCTGTCGCGGAGGCGGAGCTTCCTGTCCCAGGTCTCCAATGAGGTCCACCGCGTCCGCCGCGACCGACCCCGCGAAGCGTGAGCGTGCCGCGCTCGATGTCCTGACCCTGCTCCCGGATCGCTGGGCCCTCGGCCCGACCTCCTACGACCCCGGCATCGGACGTTGGTCGTATACCGCCCGTGGACCGCATCCAGGCCGAGGCAAGTACCCCGAGTCGATCACCGGCACCAGCGAAGACGAGCTGGCCGCGATGGTGGACCTCCGCATCCGGCTCGATGAGCGGCGACGCGACGAGAACCTCGCCGAGATCGACCGCCGTGGTCGTGCCGCATTCCTCGATGGAGCCGAGGCGCAATCGCAGGCGTCAGAAGGCCGGCGGCTCACGGCCGACGAGCTGGGGCGGGTGACGAAGCGGTATCCGGGCTGACTGGAGCTTAGGCTTCGGGCCTTCGTCAGTAACGTCGGTGCCCAAGCCTGCGGTACACGAGTCCCAATGCAACGAGGCCGGCGATGATCGCGAGCCAGTACGGAGGGGCCGTCTGTTCCATGGCGGGCTGGGTGCTCGTGTCCGGCACCCCCGACACGGTCCACGTGAACGTAGCCGTGCACTGCGTCGCATCGTCGACGAACGTCACGACGCGCCGACCGATCAGGGGCGACTCGACCTTGAAGGTCAGGACGAAGCTGCCACTCGAGTCGAAGTCCACCAAGTTGTCGCCGATCAAGGTGAGGAGCGGGACCACGGGATCGTCCTCGTAGAGCGTTCCGGTTCCGCTCGGAGTGAAGCCGGTCGCCGTGATCGTTGCCGTATCTCCCACGCGAGCCGGCGATGGTTCGATCCGCAGATCGCAGTCGTTTGCAGCTAGTACGGCTGGGACAGCGGACAGGGCGATGACGATCCACATCAGAGCGGCGGCGAGAGCTGGTCCCCACAAGCGCATAGCGTCACCTCGTGCTTGGATAGTCGCTCGGAGTTTGAGGCCCGTGGTCAAGGGCCTTTAACGCCATCCGAAGGGCTATGCCGGCATCTTCTCGATATTGACGTTTGACGCACTTCCGACGCGGCGGGACGTCTGGGCGGGACCTAGCAAGGCCTTCATAGCTGCGGCTTATCTCGACGGCTTGCGCCCTGCCGTTTTCTTATGCACAGCGACCCGCTGACGAACGGGTCCTGTCGCTCTCTCCCCTGTAGCGGCGGATGGTTGGCGGTAGGCGCTGCAATCCTTCGCTAGAGGCCGAGAAACGACCGCAAGCGGCCGGTGGGCGTCGGAGGGTGAGCCCGCCAGTTGTGTGTGTAGATAGACAGAACGCGCGCTCTTTGGTGAGGGTGCCCCGCTGAAAGAACGGCCTCCGCGCGCATCGGACCGCTGAGGGAAGCCAAGCGATACCTCGGCTGACGGGATAGGGTGATTACGTGCTCGAGCTCCGTTCTCACGTGCCGGCGGAGTCGGCGGACCCGATCGTCGAGCGCCTCTCGAGGACGCCCGGTCTCTCCCACCTGACGCTGATCCCGTTGGCCACGACTTCCAGGGTCGTCATCCAGGCCGAGCTCGATCCCGTTCACGCCGACGCCATCTTGGCGGAGCTCGACGCGATGGGGCTGACCGCCGATTCGACGTTGATCCAGCACCGCACGATCCCGATCGGCGAGCAGGCAGGACGCGCAGATGACAGCTTGGTCTGGAGGGATCTCGTCGCCGAGGCGCGCGTCAGCAGTCGGGCCGCGCCCCGCTACCTCGCCCTGATGGCCGTGGCCGGGGTCATCGCCGCGATGGGGGTCCTCGACTCGAACACCATCCTGATCGTTGGCGCGATGGCCGTTGCCCCCGACTTGCTGCCGATCGTCGCAGCGTGCGTGGGCGCGGCCGGCCGACGCCCGCGCCTGTTCGCTCGCGGCTTTCTGGGCCTGGCGGCCGGGATGGCGATGGCCGCCTTCGCCGCGGGGACCGTGACGCTGGTCCTCATCGCGATCGGCTGGACCGAGCGTTCCGTCGTGCCCGAAGTGACGTTCATCGGGTCGCTCCTGTCGGTCAACATCACGAGCGTCATCATCGCGACGGCCGCTGGGGTTGCAGGTGTGCTCGCATACGAAACGCGCGGGAGCGCCGCTGTCGGCGTTGCGATCTCGGTCACCACAATCCCCGCAACGGCGTTCATCGGCGTGGCGCTCGCGTACGGGAGCGTCTCCGGGGCGGCGCACGGGCTCGGAGTGCTCTCGCTGAACGTCATCTGCCTTCTCGCAGGCGGCACCACCACGCTCCTCGTCCAGCGTCTTCTGCAACCATCGGCTGTGACGCCGACGCGGACGGAGTAGCCGCAGCTAAGGCGGCGGCCGCTAGCCTCACCGCGGCCCCGGCTCCACGCGTTCCCCGGACAGGCGGCGAGACGGACGGCGACCGGGGCCGGGCCGACCCCGAACCACCGTCGATCCCTTCCAGCAGCCGGCGGGACGCCATGCCCGGGAACCCGGGGCCGTACCCCATTTCGTACCCCCGAGGCGGTGGGTTTCAGGGGTACGGGATGGACGGATTAGGGCTCGGTGTACGATTGATGAACGTGTCCGTGCGGGCCTAGGACCAACTCTGGATCAGGGGGTTCCAGGTTCGAATCCTGGCGCGCCAGCCAAATCCCCACCTCGTCACGCGGAGCGCGTGTGTCGACCCCCATCAGCGACAACTGGCCCTCGATCGAGGAACTCGAGGCACAGGAGCGCGACCTCGTCCTGGAGCGGGCCGACCTGGCATCCCTGCAGAGCCTCGGGCGGCTGATGTCGAACGGCTGCCGAGGAGCGCGAGCTGCCGATCGTCATCCAGGTGCGCGCCGGCGCCCGGCTCGTGTACGTGGCCGCGCTCCCGGGCAGCACGGCATCGAACGATCAGTGGGCAGCGCGCAAGGCACGCCTCACCGAGCACTTCGAGCAGAGCTCCCTGCTGGTCAGGCTGCGCCACGAACGGGATGGCCAGGACGTCCACAGCGCGCACACGCTGTCGCCCGATCTCTACCAGGCCCACGGTGGCGCATTCCCGCTGCGCGCACGTGGCGTGGGGGTCATCGGCTCGGTCGTGGTCTCGGGTCTGCCGCAGATCGAGGACCACGCATTCGTGGTCGAACAGCTCAGGCTGTTCCTCGGGACGCGCTGAACGGGTCAGTCGAACAGCTCCCCGATCCCTACGATGACGGGACGCTCAGCCTGATCGTCACGCGCTGAGACCCCGAGGGCCGACACCTGCGCCTCCTGGCGTCCTACCGCGACATCCTGCGCAACGGGCCGCTGGCACGGCTGCTCGGCGGCGAGTTCGTCAGCGCGATCGGCGACTGGCTGTACATCGTCGCCCTGCTCGTCGTGATCTATCGCGAGACGGGCGATCCGATCGTGCTCGGGCTGTTCGGGGCAGTACGCGTGATCCCGTACATCGTCCTGTCGGTGCCTGCCGGGATCGTGGCCGATCGCTACGACCGGCGGCTCGTGCTGCTCGTGACGGACCTCGCGCGCGCCGCATGCATGGTCGCGATGACGTTCGTGCTCGTCACCGACGGCCCGATCGCGGCGCTGATCGGGCTCTCGATCCTGGCGGCCTGCTTCTCGACGTTCTTCTACCCGGCGATCGGCGCGTACGTCCCGAACCTCGTCAAGGACGAACGACAGCTCGGTCCGGCCAACAGCGCGTATGCCAGCCTCGACAACCTGGGCTTCGTCGTGGGCCCGGTCCTCGGCGGCATCCTCGTGGCCATCGGCGGGACGAACCTCGCCTTCGTCATCAACGCGCTGACGTTCCTCGTCATCGCCTGGATCCTGTGGGGCCTGCCGCCGTCCTCGAACGTGGCGGCGCTGACGTCGGACGCAGCGACGGCCAGCACGCGGGCGCATGGAGGGCCGGCGATCCGATCCCCGCGGCCGTGCCGTTGCGACGAGGGCCCATCGCCGGGCTGATCGCGTTGCGCTCGGTCGACTACGCGATCGTCGGCGGGGTGAGCATGCTGACGGTGATCATCGCGACGGACGTCCTGACGGCCGGCGAGGCGGCGACCGGCTATCTCAACGCCGCGGTCGGGATCGGAGGCGTGACCGGCGCGATCGTCGCCGGGGCACTCGTCCTCCGGCGCAGCCTCCGCCGGCCGATGCTGGTCGGCGCCGCCGTGATGGCCGTGGGCTGCGCGATCCTCGGCCTGGCGACCGAGCTCGTCGTCGCGATGGCCGCGATCGTTCTCTTGTCAGCCGGCCACCTCGTCCTCGAGGTCACCGGCGCCACGCTCCTGCAGCGTGTGACCACGGATGCCGTCCGCGGCCGCGCGGTCGGGCTGATGATGACCGTCGACACCGGCGCCGAGGCCGCCGGTTCGTTCATCGTTCCCGTCCTCGTCGCGGTGTTCGGCACCGCGGCGGTCCTCGGCGTGTCGGGCGTCGCCATGCTCATCGCGATCGTGGTGGGAGTGGCGCTCATCGGGCCGTCGATCACCCGCCAGCTCAACGTCCACGAGGCGACCCTCGGTCGCGTGCTCGGGCTGCCGCTGTTTGCGGGCGTATCGAACGCCGGCGTCGAACGCGTGCTCGAGCAACTCGTCGAGGTGCCAATGGCGGCCGGCGACGTCGTCATCCACCAGGGTGATCCCGCCGACCGCTTCTACGTCATCGAATCCGGCACCGTGGTGGTGTCGCAGACCGACGCGGCCGGCGCTACCCGCGAGCTTCGGCGGATGGGACCGGACGAAGTCTTCGGGGAGCTCGGGCTGCTGTCCGGGGCGCTGCGCAGCGCCACCGTCACGGCAGCGACCGACGGTCTCCTCCTCGCGCTCGACGCGGATGCGTTCCTCGACCTCGTCGGGCGACGCACGGCGGTCGGCGGGCGGCTGCTCAACCAGTACGACCAGGTGCCGGCCGCGCCACCCGCCTGACGTGTCGACGCAGCCGGGAACGACCCTTGGCAGCCCTCGACCCGCGGTCTATCGTCCTCCGACGTGATCACCCCGCAGACCGGGATCTTCGCCCTCGGGACCGAGTCCCACGCCTACCTCGAGTTCGACCTGGTGACCGGCGTCGAACCAGCCGCCGCCGTGGCCCGGGTGGCGTCACTGCGTGAGCCGCGGACGACGATCGGCGGCGTCAACGTGGTCGCCGGCTTCCGCCCCGAGCTCTGGGCGGAGGTCGCGCCGGACGACGCGCCACCCGGCCTGACCGGGTTCAACGAGCCGCGAACCGGCCCGACGGGGTACGAGCTTCCCGCCACGCAGCACGACGTCGTCGTGTGGCTGAACGGCGCCACCTATGACGTCGTGTTCGACCTGTCGCGGGCGGTGCAGCGGGACCTGCGCGGCGCGACCGACCTCGCGAACGAGATGGTGGGCTTCTCGTACCACCACGATCTTGATCTGACCGGGTTCATCGACGGGATCGAGAACCCGACGCTGGTCGAGGCGACCAGCGTGGCCCTCATCCCCGAGGGCGTACCGGGCACGGGCGGATCGGTGCTGCTGCTCCAGCAGTGGGAGCACGATGCGACTGCCTGGGATTCGCTCCCCGTGCCCGAGCAGGAACAGATCATGGGCCGGCGCAAGTCCGACGGCGCCGAGCTCGACCCGGCGCCCGAGAGCTCCCACGTCGGCCGGACGGACCAGGAGGAGTTCGGCAAGATCTTCCGGCGGAACGTGGCGTACGGGACGCTCGCCCGTCATGGGACGATCTTCGTCGGCTTCAGCCGCGATCAGTCCATCCTGGAGGCCATGCTCGAGAGCATGATCGGACGTCGGGCGGCGGCCATCGACCGGCTGACGAGCGTCACCCGAGCCCTGACCGGCGCGTACTACATGATCCCGTCGGCCGACGCACTCGCAGCCCGCGGCGAGGACCGCCGAGCCGACGATCCCGAGGCGCCCTGACTAGCGGCGGGACCGCCGCGCGATCAGCTCCATCGTCCACTCCGTGAGCCGGCCGAGGTGCTCGTGGTAGTGCTCGTTGCCGGCCTTGCGGATCCACCACGCCGCCTCGTCGTTCTGCACGGCCAGCGTCCGCCATTCATCCAGCATGCGCGTCCTGGCGGCCTGCGCCTGGAGCCAGGCCACCTCCCACGGCTGGCCAACCATGGCCTCGAGGAGGGCCGCGTTGAGCCCGTCGATGTCGACGTCGTGTCCCTCGTACGTGCCGGCGGTGATTCGCTCGAACTGGACCTGGGCCTCGGCCAACCAGGTCCCCAGATGGGCGACGACGTCGCGGACGGTCCAGTCCGGGTCGCGGTAGTAGCCGGGCTCGACGCACTCTCGGGGCGTCAGCGAGCGGACCAGCGCGAGGACCTCGTACCACCCGCGCCGCTCGGCCTCGACCTCGGCGGCATAGGGATGCCCCGCGGGAGGCATCGAGGCAGCGGTTTCGAGATCGTCCATCTCGCCCCTCAGTGGAGGTGTTCCTGCCAGTCGTCGGGGACCCGGTCTTCGGGGCCCGGTGTCGTCTGGTCGAGCGGATGGTGGATGGGCGGCGCGAGGGCAGGACCGTTGGTGAAGTCGTCCGCCCGGTAATCCCAGAACCAGTACTCGCCGGGCTCGAAGCTCGCGACGATCGGGTGCTCCTCGTCGACGGCGTGATGGCTGGCGTGCTGCGACGGCGAGGAGTCGCAGCAGCCGATGTGGCCGCACGCGGCACAGCGCCGAAGGTGAAACCACCAGCCGTCCGTCGCGAGGCACTCGACGCAGCCGGTCCCGCTCGGCGGGATCGCAGGATCGATGTCAGGCAGGTCGGCCATCAGGACCCCATGTTCGCACGCCGCACAGATCGCAGGGACGGGTCGTTGCTCAGTGTGACGGTCAGCTTCGCTTTGCGGCCATCCACGCTCCGAGCTCGGCTCGCGACCGGATGTCCAACTTGGCGTATACCCGCGACAGGACGTCCTCGACCGTCCTCGGGCTCACGAACGCTTCTGCTGCGATCTCCCGGTTCGTCAGCCCGATTGCGGCGAGCTCCGCGATCCGTCGTTCGGTCTCTGTCAGCTCGGATCTCCCGGCGCGACGCAATCCGACCCTGGCCAGCTCGCCGTCGGCCTTGCCGACCCAGAGGCGCATCCCGCTCTGATCGAAGATTGCACGGGCCGCCGCCAGGGCCTCGAAGGCCGCCTGTTTCCGACGCGTCCGACGCAGGATGAGGCCCTTGGCGAAGCATGGTGCGTCCAAGCTCCGATGGGATCACCAGGGTCGAGGACACCGTTTCGGCCTCGGTCACGGCTTCCAACGCGGCGTCGTGACGACCGCGTGCGGACTCGAGCAGCGCCGTTCCGCGCAACCCGATGACGAGTGCCAATGGCGAGTCGACCGAGCGACCCGCGTCGAGCAGCCCGTTGATCAATGGCTCTGCGCCGTCGGTGTCGCCGGTCATGAGCCTGGCGTCGATCAGATCGCCGTAGAAGTACGCCGGCGCGGCGAACCCGACGATCGCGCCGAGCCCCGCAGCAAAGGGTCCCAGGTCACGCTCGATCTGTGCGGGCTGGTCGAGCGACAACGCCAGGAAGCTCATCGCCTTGGCGACATAGAAGCGCCCGATCCCCCAGGCCACGCGGTCGAAGATCGCGTTGGCCTTGGTCGCGTCAGCACGAGCCGCTTCGACGTCACCTGCCAAAGCCGAGGCGAGGCAGCGCACGCCGATCGCGAACCCCTCGAGCGTCTCGCTCCCGACGACGATCGAGGTGCGCAGGGCCTCGTCGACATACGTCAGGGCGGCTGGCGATCGCCGCGCAGGAGGGACGCGAACCCGAGGAGCCTGGACACGTACGGCAGCTCGTGCTCCTCTCCGGTCTCCAGGATTGTCGTCCGGAGAGTGAGCAGCGCGGCCTGCGCCTCGTCGATCCGTCCAAAGAGCAGATCGATCGTTGCCGCGAACTGCAGCGGGCGGAGCTGGACCGGGGTCTCGCGGCCCGGAGTCCTCGAGCTCGAGCGCGCGGCGAATGGCGTCGCGGTCGAGCCGATCGTCCTTGACCAGCTCGATGTAGGCGCGAAGTGCGAGGGCATCGCCGAGCGCCGCCTGATCCCCCGCTGCCGAGGCGAGCTGCTCGGCCCGCCGCGCGTGTGGCAAGGCGCCCGCGAAGTCGGTCATCGCCAGTTTCGCGAAGCCGAGATATGCCTCCAGCTGCGCCACGCTGTCAGGTTCGGCGCCGGGTTGCCGGATCGCATCCTCGAGGAGCTCGATCGCCGTCGGGAAGCTCTGCCCGAAGGCGATCTGGGCGACAAGCCAGTGCGCCCTGGCGCGTGCCGCGGGATCGCGTGTCGCCGCGAGAACCTCCTCGGCCAGCGCGGTCGCCCGGACGATGTTGCCGGCTCGTTCGTGATGCTCGGCCGCGCGAAGGCGACGCACGAGTTCGAGCTCGGTGTTTTCCGGCGGCGTCCGCGCAGCGGCCCGCTCCTCGAGCTCGGCAGCGAACTCCGGCGCTCCCTTCCGACGGGTTCGTTCCGCCGCTTCGTGAAGCCGCATGGCCAGTCCGGCATCACGATCGCTCGTTGCGAGGTCGGCGTGCAGCGTCTGCTCATCCGGGTCGGGGACCCGCTCGGAGAACCAGCGATGCACGTCGGCACGACGCGCCGGCGTCGCCCTCGAATACACCGCGCGGGCAAATAGCGGGTGGGCAAAGCGGATCCGGTCGTCGGCGTCGAGTTCGACGAGACCGGCGGAGATGGCAGGTTCGAGATGGCTGACATCGACGAGATGCGTGGTCGGGCGGGACAGCGCGGCACATTGGAGCAGCGCGTCCCGGGTCAGCTCGGGCAGCTGCTCGACGCGACTCAGGACGAGTCCCGCCACGGTCTCCGGGATCGCGCCACCGAAGTCGGCAGGCTCGTACCCGTCCCGGGTCGAAGCCCGGGCGATCTCGAGAGCGACGATCGCATTGCCGCCCGAGAGGGCCTCGATGCGGGCGAGCTCGTACCGCGGAAGCGTGTATCCGAGCCGCTCGTCGATCAGCCGATCGAGGCTCGCCATCGACAGCGGCCTGAGGCGGAGACGATCAGCCGCGACCCCGATGGCGACCACTCGGACTCCGGGGTCGAGGGCCGACGGGACGCGGACGGAGGCGAGTAGACCGGCGCGCAGCGATCCAAGTCGCCGAACCGCGAACGAGACCACCCGAAAGGTGGCTACATCGAGCCACTGCAGGTCGTCGATCGCGATGACGACCGGCGATTCCATCGACATCCTGATGAGCAACGAATGGAAACCGGCAGAGGCCGCAATGCTGCGAACCGTCTCGCTGGGCTCCGGTTCGATGCGCGTCAGTGCGATCTCCAGCGCGCGACGTTGCGGACCCGGGAGCTCGCCGAGCAGGTCGAGGTGCCCGCCGAGCAGGTCGAGCAGACCGGCGAAGGGGAGCTCGGTCTCGGACTGGACCGGTTGCGAGGTGATGACCGTGTGACCGCGTGCCAGCGCACGCGCTCGAATCTCCGACCAAACCGTCGTTTTGCCGATCCCCGGCTCGCCCTCGAGTACGAGCGTCGCCGAGCCGCCGTCGAGCACGTCAAGGAAACGGTCGCCGGCGGCAAGATCGTCGTCGCGACCGATCACCCCCGGCCGGCTTGCCCCGATCGACGTCACGTCTTCCTCGGGCGGCCCTGGGTCCGCAGCGATCGGAGGGATCGGAGCGGGCGGTCGATGAGCTCGTCAGCCCAGACCTTACTCCAGGGCTGACGCGGATCCCGGGATAAACACCGTGGATTCCCGGTTATCTCGGCGAGCCGAGCGACATAGCGTCTCGACAGGACGCGCCGCAGCCCTGACGCCGACGTGCCCAGAAGGAGGCAGGATGAAGCGACGACTACTCCCCGTCACTGCGGCCGTGCTGGCAGTCGCGCTGATCGCGAACGGAGCGGTCGCCGCTCCCAACGCGGTCAGGTCCACCGGCGACGAGCGCGTCGTGCCCAACGCCATGGTCCAGGCGACGCTCCGATTCACGCCCGGCCAGATCGGCACGACCAGCGGCGACGAGGTCACGTGGACCCACGATGACAAAACAGACGGAGCCGCACACCGCGACGATCGTCGAGGAGTTCCCGGAACCGACGCTCGACGCGATCTTCGGATGCGGTGCGCCCGACCAGCCATGCGGGCAGGCGCTCGCGGCCCACGCGTGAGCGGCCCGGTGGTCGACGTCGGCGCTCCGGGGTTCAACGAGCCGGGCGATTCCCTCTTCTTCCTCGCCAGGAGCCGTTCAACACGATCAGCGCGCAGGTCACTGCACCGGCGGGAACAACGCTCAAGTACCTGTGCGCAATCCATCCCTGGATGCAGGGCACGATCACCGTTCGCTAGGTCGAACGGCCCTCGAAACGATCCAAGGCCGGCCGGTTCAAGACAGGGGGAACCGGCCGGTCTGCCTTCCAGGTCGTAGGGCCGGGCCCTCAGGAACGGCCGGGTAGGCTGGCGACACGAGCGTCGCTGTAGCCGTGCTCGGCGATCTCGCCGGCTCGTGCCCGGTACGCCTCGGGCGTCGGCGGGGTCCGGGCGCGGAACCCCTCGACGATCCGGTTGTACATCGAGAATGCCGCGGCAATGAGGACCGCGAGCTGCACGTCCTGATCGGATGCACCGGCATCCCGTGCCGCGGCAACGTCTGCGGCGGTCAGGTCGAGCGGCTCACGCGCGAACGATCCGCGCGATGTGGAGGAGAGCCTGCATCTTCGGGTCGAACCCCTCCGACGAGCCCTGCTTGATCTCGTCGACCAGCGGCAGGAGTTCCACGGCCTCGGAGCGCTCGAGCAGCGCGCTCGCGAACGCCCCGTGCGAGTCCATGCAGTAGAAGCAGTCGTTCGCCGCCGACACCGCCGTGGCGAGCATCTCGCGCTGCGGCCGGCTGATCGTCGCCCCCTCGAAGTCGTCGACGAGCAACTCGTCGGCGAGGCCGCGCAGGTGGACGCCGAGGGCCGGCGTGAGCCGAAGCGCGGTCAGGATGCCGGGCACGTCCGGCAGCCCGCCGACGAGCGGCTCCTGCTGCGATCGGGCGATTCGCTCCTCGTCGCGAGCCATGTCAGACGCCCAGCTCGCGAGCCGCCATGTCGGTGCCTTCGACGCGAGCCCGGATCTTGGAGAAGGCCGTGTCGCGCGAAGTCGACATGTCGTCACCGAACGGCGAGAACCCGCAGTCGTCGGTGGTACCGAGGTACGCGGGGTCGATGAACCGCGCCGCCTCGAGGACCCGGTCGCGGACCTCCTCGGCCGTTTCGACGCGCGGATCGAGCGGGTCGATGACGCCGACGAAGACGCGGCGGCCATCGTTCGCATGTTGGCCGAGCACGCCAAGGACGTGCGGCCGGTCCGCCTCGCTCGCGAGCTGCACATAGAACCGGCCGACGTCGAGGTTGAACAGCGACGGCAGCAGCGCCTCGTACGGGACATCCGCGCTGTGCGTCGAATCCTGGTCACCGCCCGGGCAGGTGTGGACACCGACCCGTGCCCGTCTGCTCTTCTGTCAGCTCGCCGAGGACCTGGTTGTTCAGGTCCACGAACGCGTTCAGCAGCCCGCCCGACGGGTCGAGCTTCAGCGACAGGCGCGCCTCGGTGAAGTCGATCTGGACGTCGGCGCCGCGATCCAGGCAACCGCGGATCTCGTCGGCGGCCTGGCCGACGAGGTCCTCGATGAACGCCTCGCGCGGGTAACCCGGCAGGCCGTCCCCCGGGTACATCAGGCTCAGCGCCGAGGCGGAGATGACCGCCTGCTTGAGCTTCGCCTGCGTGTAGGGTCGCGCGCCGTCGACGTATTCCCAGGCCGGTGTCGCGTAGCGGAATGGGCCGGACGTCAGGAGCGGCAGCTGGCGGGTGTGGCCGTCCACGAACGGAATGGTCACGCCGCCCGGCGCGAGGTTCGTGAGTCCGGCGACCGGATACGTTGCGAAGCTCTGCTTGCGCTGCTCGCCGTCGGTCACGACCGGCGAACCCGTCTCCTCGAAACGCCGCAGGGTGTCCCGCACGGCGTCGTCATACAGGGTCTCGAGGGCGGCCGATCCAAGCAGCCCCTCGCCCGCTGCGCGCATGCCGTCGATCAGCGCCGGCGGGCGCGGAATACTGCCAATCGGCTCGGTGGGAAGTGTCATATGCGTATCCTACGGGGACCCGTCATGTCACACGACCGCTTGTTCCCGCACGACCGATGACCGCCCGCACGCTGACCCTGCGCGGCGATACGTATCCGCTCGTGCTGCCCAACATCCGCGACCCGCGGCTGCACGTCGCGGCGGTGATCATCACGATCCACGTCCTCGGCCAGGTGACGCTCAACTTCCGGGTCAGCATCCCGCAGATCCTCGCGGCGATCCTGACCTGTGCCGTGCTGGAGGTGCTGCTGACCTTCCGCTCGTCAAAGGCGTTCGTGTGGCCGGCCAGCGCAATGCTCACCGGCAGCGGCGTCGCCCTGATCCTGCGCCTCACCGGCCAGGCACCGAACGACCACTGGACCTTCGACGGGTGGTACGTCTTCGCCACGGTCGCCGGGCTGGCGCTGCTGTCGAAGTACGTCATCCGCTACCGCGGCAACCACATCTTCAACCCGTCGAACATCGGTCTGGTCGTGGCGTTCCTCGTGCTCGGGATGACCCGCGTCGAGCCGCTCGACTTCTGGTGGGGTCCGCTCGACCTCGGGCTCGTGGCCGCGTACGCGGTGATCCTCATCGGCGGGACGCTCATCACCCGGCGCCTCAAGCTGCTCGCGCTGGCTGCGACGTTCTGGCTGGCGCTCGCCTTGGGCCTCGGCGTGCTCGCCGCGTCGGGCCACTGCATGACGGCGAACTGGGCATTCGCGCCGGTCTGCGGGGTCGACTACTGGCGGGTGATCGTGACCTCGCCCGAGGTCATGATCTTCCTGTTCTTCATGATCACCGACCCGAAGACCGTGCCGCTCGGGCAGGTCGGCCGCGTCATGTTCGGGCTGCTCGTCGCGATTGCCTGTGTGCTGCTGATGGCGCCACAGACGGACGAGTGGTGGACGAAGGTCGGGCTCCTTTCAGGGCCTGGTCCTGGTGTGTGCCATCCGGCCCCTGCTCGACCGGGCGGTCCCCGAGCCCGAAGTCAGCCGCAGACGACCTGCGAACGTTCGCCGTGGCACCCGGCCTTGCCGGCGCAGCGCTCGCGGTCGGCACGATCCTCCTCGTCGGTGCCGGGATCGTGCTCGCCGGCACGCCGGCGCGTGGCGTCGTCGTCCGCGATTCGGAGGCCTCGCTGGACGGAGTGCCGGTGGCGATCGATCCGGCGACGCTTCCCGAGATCACGGTGTCGGAGGACGTGACCTCGTTCGATCACGAGCTGGCCGGGACCCGGAATGCAGGCCGTCCTCGTGACGCTGGCCGAGAACCTCGAGCTCGAGAACGAGGCCCTGCGACGGGGCGACGAGTCCATCCTCACCGCGGTCGATCACGGTGATCGCCTCGACGAGATGCGCGGCCGGCTCGAGACCGCGCGCGTGTCGGGCCCGGTCCTGACCCACTACCTGTTCGACTCGATCGACGTCTCGCTCCTCGTCCCGTTCGGGCAGCAGACCGGCCTGAGCCTCGGGCTGCTCGGCCGGGGCACGAAGATCGAGGAGGTCTACGACACGGCGGGCACCCTCCAGAGCCGCACCGAGTCGCCGTTCGAGGAGACGTTCGCGATGCGCCGCGCGACGGGCGATCGCTGGCTCAACGTCGCGGTGCTGCCGTCCGGAGCCGAGTCGCCGTAAGGGCAGGCGGGCGCCGGCGATGAGCCGGCGCCCGGGATGCTGTCACTCGACCTCGCGCAGACGGCCCGTGTCGATCTCGTAGATCAGGCCGTGCACCGGCACGTCCTTGATCCACGGGTGTTGTCGGATCCGTTCGACCTGGGCGCGAAGGTTCGTCTTCGAGATCCGGAAAGGCGTGGAAGTCGAGATCCACGTCGGCGCCGGTCTTCTGCACGAGCTCACGATGCACGTCGGCATCCTGGAACGTGAGCATCCCGCAGCCGGTGTGCTCGACGACGATCACCTCTTCGGTCCCGAGGAGCTGCTGACTGATCACGAGTGAGCGGATCGCGTCGTCGGTCGCGAGCCCGCCCGCGTTCCGGATGATGTGGGCATCACCGGTACGGAGCGAGAGCACGTCCTCTACCGTCAGCCGTGCATCCATGCACGCGAGCACGGCGAGCTTCCGTCCGGGCGGGAGCGGAAGGGCGGAGCGATCGAACTGGTCGGCGTAGCGCTGGTTCTCGGCCAGGGCTCGCTCGTATTCGGTCGTGGGTGTCTGGATCGCCATGGGGTCCTCCGTCGATCGAGGTTGTTGGTCGACGGCGGCGTGGCGGGTTCGAACCGGGCGCTGGCCCTGCGCGCTCAACGACCTCGCCGCACTGAGGTGCACGCGCAGAGCGGGTCCGAAACCCGCCCGGGACACATGCAGCGACAGGCGTGCGTGATCACGGCCTGATCATGACCGAACGGCCACCCGATCCAGGGGTTGCAGATCGGATTCAGTTCGCGCAGTCCGGAGGCTCGTCGGCTCGAGTGTTGCCCCAGATCGTGTCCTCGGCGGTCACCGACAGGTGGCTCATCAAGCTGTCCTCGGTCGCGCCGTGCCAGTGGCACTCGCCGGGTTCGGCAATCACGATGTCGCCCGGCCCGAACGTTTCCTCGTGCAGGCCGTCGCCCCGCTTGGCGACAACCCGCCCGTGCCCGGTCAGGACGAACAGGACCTGGCCGCCGGGATGGTGATGCCAGTCGTTCCTCGTCCCGGGGGCAAAGTCGACGACCGTGGCGCGGTAGCCGGTCCATGGCGTCGTCGGCTCGCGCAGCCACGCCGGGCCGCTGAAATGCGGGCCGCCCTCGCGGGCGGTCGTGTCAGTCGGTCGGACGACTCTCATGGGTGACCTCCGGTTGCTGAGCATTCGGCGCCGAAGGTTACGGTAGTGGCGATGGCCGTCCTCGACATTGTCCTGGTCCTTGTCTGGGTTGGGCTGGTGTCGATCGTGCGCGGCGTCGTCCAATACCGACGGACCGGAACGAGCCCGCTCCGGTTCCGGGACAGGCCCGGGTCGCCACAATGGTGGTCCCGGCTGCTGTCTGCGATCGGCGTGCTCCTCGCGATCGCGGCACCGGTCGCCGAGCTCGCCGGACTTGCGCCCTTTGTCCCGCTCGACGCACCGGCGGTGCGGTTCGGCGGCGTCGTGCTGGTCGTCGTCGGGATCATCGTGACGATCGGCTCGCAACTGACGATGGGCGAGTCGTGGCGGGGCGACGTCGACCCGGACGCCCGAACACCGCTCGTCACGAATGGGCCGTTCCGACTGGTGCGCAATCCGATCTTTAGCGGGGCGGCGTTGACCGCGACCGGGCTGGCGCTGGTCGTACCGAACGTCCTCTCGCTCGCGATGCTTGCCTTCCTTCTGGCCGGCCTCGAGATCCAGGTCCGCCTCGTCGAGGAGCCGTACCTGCTCCGCGTCCACGGCGACGGCCTATCGGCGCTATGCGGGGCGGACCGGGCGATTCCTGCCGGGCGTGGGTCGCTTGCGAGGCTGACGGAGGGTCCGTCACAGAACAGTCATGTTGTCGTCGTCCCGTCGAC
Organism: uncultured Chloroflexia bacterium; assembly: GCA_963721655.1. Classification (GTDB taxonomy): domain Bacteria; phylum Chloroflexota; class Limnocylindria; order Limnocylindrales; family CSP1-4; genus DASTYU01. Next base: position 86,982 of record CAVRKH010000015.1, read on the forward strand.
ATGCGCCGCCGCGATCCTCCACACAGGCCGGAGCAGCCGGCACGCAGCCACCATGGAGGACCCCATGCGACGGTTCATTCTCGCCACGGCAATCGGTCTGATTGCCGTTTCGACGCTCGCCGGCACCGTCAGTGCCGGCCGCACCTTCGGAGGCGTCTACGCAAACGATGCGTTCTACCGCGTCTTCGGCAACAAGGCCAACGTGCCGGATGGAACCGGAACCGACCCGCTCGCCACGTTCAACAACTCGTCGAACGCCGCCCAGCGGGGCGTGGCCCAGTTCGCGCCTGGCACGATCGGCCACCATGGCGGCCGGTGGGCCGTCTATCGCGCCACGTGGACTGCAACCGGCGATCCGTCGGAGCTAGTGACCAGCTGGTCGGAGCTGCAAGGCTATGTCGCATCCGGCGAGTTGACCCTCGAGCGCGCGCCCGCCGCGGACTTCCGCTGCCCCGTTCTCGGGGATCCCGAACCGATCGGCTGAGCCGATCCGGCACCCACGCTCGTGGCCCGTCGACGACGTCGACGGGCGGCTTTCGTGCTTGACAACTCGCAGTGGGTCTGTATTATCCCAGTAGGTTAATTAACCAAAGGGCAAAATGACCGACCAGACCGACCAACTTAGCGCGATCTTCGCGGCACTCGCCGATCCTACGCGACGGGCGATCATCGCCCGGCTGGCGGAGGGCGAGGCGACCGTCGGCGAGCTGGCGGCCCCGTTCGAGCTGAGCCTGCCGGCGATCTCGAAGCACCTCAAGGTGCTCCAGCGCTCCGGGCTCATCGAGCAGGGTCGCCAGGCGCAATGGCGCCCATGCCGGCTGAAGCCCGAGCCGCTGCGGGACGTGCAGAGTTGGCTGGATCGGTACAAGGAGTTCCTCGGCGAGCGCTTCGACCGCCTCGACGAGTACCTGCGAGAGCTACAGGACAGCGAAAAGGAGCAGCACGATGCCGGTCACGCAGCTGGGTAACGACACCACCACCGTCCTCGCCGACGGCACGGACTTCGTGATGGAGCGCGTCTTCGACGCCCCGCGCGAGCTCGTCTGGAAGGCGATCACCGAGCCTGAGCGGATCCCCCATTGGTGGGGACCGCGGGACATCCCGATGACGGTCGAGCACATGGACTTCCGGGTCGGCGGGACATGGCGCTGGATCGCACGCGGACGAGAGGGCGACGCGCCGTTCAGCGGCGAGTACCTCGAGATCGTGCCGCTCGAGCGGATCGTCCACACCGAGATGTTCGACGTCGAGCCGTTCAACCAGGGTGACCCGGCCGTCGTGACGTTGACGCTCGAGACCGTCGAAGGCGGGACGAAACTGACCAGCCGGTCACGGTTCCCGTCGGTCGAGGCGCTCGAAGGGGCCCTGGCGACCGGCATGACCAGTGGGGCCATCGAGTCGTGGGATCGCCTCGCCGAGGAGATCGCCTCGATCTGACCGAGGCATCGCGCCAATCGGCAGACCGCCGGGCCATCAGGCCCGGCGGTTTTCTTGTCTAGATCGTCGCCGGTGCTTCCACGCGCGGGTCGCTCGTCAGGATCCCCCACCCTCCGAACACGGCCATCCCCTCAATCGTGAGGCGCGGCCCGTCCATCGGAGCTTCGACACCGCGAGCGTCGCCAGCTCCGCCGATCCCGACTACGTTCGTCGTGACGACCCAGTCCGGTGGAACGATCACGCTGCCGCCGCCAAAGACGGCCTGCGTGTGCAGGACAGCGCCGTCCGGATGGAGCGTGGCGGCACGCAGGTCGATCGTCCCGCCGGCGAACCAGCACTCGACACGGCCGCCGCGGAAGGCCTGCGATTCGCTCCGGAAGTCGAGCTCGTCGAAGACCGCCACCAGCTCGATCTCGTCGGCCTCCGCGTCGGGCAGCGGCGGCGCGTCACGTTTGCGCTGAAATGCCAGCACGGCGCTGACCGCCGTCACGCCGATAAAGGCAAACAGCGTGAGCCGCACCAGGCGGCCGAGGAAAGCCATGTTGATACCTCCTTCTCAATCGCCTGCTCAGTCTGGCGCTCCGCGGCCGGGACGCCAAGGGCCGGTTGGACAGTCCGTCGAGACAGCTAGCCGAGGGCGACGGTCAGCCCGGCGCGCGCGACCCGGATTGGCCCGCCGAAGCTCGCGCTGGCGGCGCTCCGGGCCTGGCGCCGGTCGGTGCCGGGCAGCAGGTGGGTGAGCACGAGCGTGCCGACGCCGGCGGCTGCGGCCTGGCGGCCGGCGTCCCGGGCGCTGGAGAGTGTCGTGAGGTTGTCGGCAGGGACCGTGTCGACGTAGCTCGCCTCCGCGAGCAACACGTCCGCATCGCGTGCCAGCTCGACGAGCGCGGCGTCGGGACCGGCGTCGCCCGTGTAGACGAGCACCGACGCCCCGCCCGTGATTTCGAACGCCGGCGTTTGGGGCCGAATGCGGCAGGGCGGCCGACTGGATTTCGAGCGGCCCGATCCGGAACGCGTCGCCGGCCTCGAATTCGCGCAGGTCGTACGCGTCGTCCAGCATCCCGGGCCGGTCGAGCGCGAGGACCGCATCGAGCGCGCCGGGCAGCGCGAACAGTGGAAGCGCGGGCGCCGGATCGTCGCGCAGTGCGCGGGCCCGGAGCAGCGGGTTGAGGTCGGCGCAATGGTCGGGGTGGCGGTGGCTGACGAACACGGCATCGACCTCCTCGGCCAGGAGGAACCGGAGCAGCCGGGGCAGCACCGCGTAGCCCGGATCGATCAGCAGCCGGAATCCGTCGTGCTCGAGCAGATAGCCGCTGCAGGCTTCGTCCGCCGCGGGCCACGCGCCGCAGCCGCCGATGACGCGCAGTTCCACGGTCAGTCGGCGAGGCCCAGCCTGGCGGCGATCGTCGCCGCCTCGACTCGGCCGGCGACGCCGAACTTGGCAAGAATCCGCGAGACGTGGACGCCGGCCGTGCTCTCGCTGATGAACAGCTCCTCGCCGATCTGCCGATTGGTCCGGCCTGCAACCACCAGCCGCAGCACTTCCAGCTCCCGGGCGGTCAGCTCGTAGGCGGCGACAGGATCCGGGGCGTGCACAACGGCCGGCCCGTCCTCCACACCCTCCCCGAGCGGCAGCCGGGCACGCGCCGCCAGCCCGTCGATGGCCTCGACGAGCGGAAGCGCGCCCAGCTGGTCCGCAGTGGCGCGGCCGTGCGCAAGGACCGCGGCCGCTTCGTCGCGCGACCCGCGTGCAGCAAGCAACGCCTCGCCGTGGCGGAACCGGGCGTAGGCCGACTCATAGACCATCGGCCGGGTGTCGGCTGCGGCGACGGCCTCGCCCCAAACCAGTGGGTCGGAATGACCCGCGACCCTGGTCCCCTCCCCCACACCGAATAGCGTTGCCAGCCGGATCATCTCGCGATACCCGTTCGGCACGGCACCGGCCTCGATCGCCGTCAGCCGGCCGACGAACGCCTCGCCACGCCGCACGGCTTCGGCTGCCGCAACGTCGTCACGTGCCGCGCGCGCACGTTCGGCCGCCTCCGCCTCGACCCGCACGGCACGCGCCAGGAACCAGGCCAGCGTGCCGAGATCCTCGGTCTGCTCGAGGATCGGCCCGACGTCATCGACGATGACCCGTGCCGGGGCGATCTCGCCGAGGAGCAGGCTGAGCTCGATCCCGGTCCCGGCGAGCGGGCCGCTGAATTGCGCTTCGGTCGGCCGCGCGAGCTTGTGCGCCGCGTGATCCAGGGCGCGACGCGCGGCCTCGATGTTGCCGCGGGACGTGTAGATGCGTGCCAGCTGGATGTTCGTGAAGATCCTCCCGTTACCACGACTGATCGGTTCGGCGGCCTGGGCGATTTCGAGCGCCTCGTCCCAGCGCCCCAGCGTGATCATGCCGTCGACCGCATTCATCTGGATGAACGCGCCGTACGTCACGCTCATGTCGAACTGCTTCATCCGCTCGGCTCCCTCGAGCGCGACGAGCATCCCTTCCTCGCTTCGGCCGACGACGTCCAGGGCCGACGACAGGCAGGCGTACGCGCGGCCGATGTCGTCGACGTCGCGCACCTCCTCCGCTATGGCTACGGCATGGCGAATGGTCTGGAGGCCGATCTCCTCAGCGTCCGGCGCCACGTAGACCATGTCGATCCCCAGCGTCGCCGCGGAATGGCCCTCCAGCTGGCGCTCGCCAGTTGCCTTGGCGATCTCGTTCGCCTCGCGCGCGATCGGCATCGACTCTCCGTAGCGACCGCCGAGCATGAGCACCTGTGCGTAGCCCGCGAGGACGCGCGCGCGGTCCGCCGTGGGCGGCGATTCCGGCACGAGCTCCACGGCCCGGCGGTACGCGCCGAGTGCGTCGTCGAGCTTGCCCGACGTCCACAGCGCCCGCCCGAGCCGTTCGTGGAAGAGACCAGACCGGATCGGATCACCGTTCGCCTCGAGCAGGGCGATCGCCTCACGCAGGACCGCCACAGCCTGCATGAACTCGCCGGAAAGCTGGCCCGCCTGCGCGGTTCGCCGGAGGAGTTCGATCCGATCGATGCCGGCGATCTGCTCGGGCGTCGGCACGACGTCCCACAGTTCGATCGCGCGCTCGTACTGGCGGAACGCCTCGACGAATGCCCCCGAGCTGGCGGCGGCCTCGCCCGCTTTGACCGCGGAATCGAGGGCGCGCGGCAGTTCGCGCGCCTCGAACCAGTGGTGCGCAATCTCCGCCAGATGGCCGGCAGCCTCGGCCCCGCCGTGCCGCCCGGGCGCCGGCGCCTTCTCGAGATGCTCGGCAATCGTCACGTGGAGTCGCCGGCGCTGGTTCGGCAGGACCGCCTCAGCCGCAGCCTCGGCCGTCAGCGCGTGCCGAAACTCGTAGCGCTCCATGACGACGCTCTCGTCGACAACGATCAGCTGAGCCGCGACAGCCTCCTCCAACGCGTCGTACAGCTCGCGCTCGTCCATCTCGGACAGCCGGGCGAGCAGGTCGTGGTCGACCTTGCGGCCGACCACCGCCGCCACGCCGAGCAGCCGCAGCGTCGACTCCGAGACATGGGCGAGGCGGGCCTGGAGCACCTCGCGGAGCGTCGGCGGCAGGCCGCGGCCCTCCACGCCCGCGGCGATGAGCTCCTCGGCGAAGAACGGGTTGCCCTCGGAGCGCTCATAAACCGACGCGATCAGGCCCGGCCCCGCCGAATGCCCCAGGATCGAGTTGAGCTGACGGGCGACGTCGCCACGGTCGAGCCGTCGCAGCTCGATCCGCTCCACGCCGGGTTGCCGGTCGGCCTCGGCGAGCCAGAACAGCAGCGGGTGGCGGCGTGTGAGCTCGTCGCTCCGGAACGTGACCAGCAGCAACAGGCGCTCCGCCTGGGCGTTGCGGACGAGGAACGCCAGGAGCTCCCGCGTCGAGTCGTCCGCCCAGTGCAGGTCCTCGATCGCGAGCACGACCGGTCCGTCGGCGGCGAGCCTCCGCAGCAGGTCGAGGAACGCCTCGTACATCCGGCTGCGCGCCCACTCCGGGCGCATCTCGGCGCCCGCTGAAGCGGCGACGGGATAGTCGGTCAACATGCCGAGCGCGGCGCCGACCGCGGACAGCGCCCGGCGCGGCACGCCGTCGGAGGACTCGCCGTCGTGGCCGTGCAGCCCCTCGAGATCGCGGATGTACGGGCGGAGGGCCTCGACGATGGGCGCGAACGGCAGCGAACCCTCCGCGAGCCCGATGCAACCGCCGAGCAACACTACGGCTCCGTCTGCGCGCGCCCGATCGAGGGCCGCCGCGAGGACCCGCGACTTGCCGATCCCCGCCTCGCCGCCCAGCAGGATCGTCCGCGCGCGCCCGCTCTCCGCGTCGCGCAGGCCTCGCGCGATCACGTCGAGTTCCTCTTCGCGCCCGATCAGTTCGGGGCTGGCGATCCGGCCGGCCATGGCTTCGATCATACGGCGCTCCTCGCCGATGGCCCGCGCACGCAGAACCGGCCGGGAGGGATTCCCGGCCGGCTCGGTGCTGGCAGTGGTCTGGGTGGTCAGATGGCCTTGGTCGGAGCCGGTCGCCCACTTCCAAGGCTCGGCAGGTGCTGGAGCACTGCCGAGAAGGTCCAGCCGCGCTCCGTCCTGGTGGCCCCAGTGACCTCGCGAGCCTGCCGCCAGGCAGCCGCCTCGGCGTGGCGCTCCGCGATCTTCAGGTCGATCAGATCCGGGTTGAGCAGTTCATTCATCGTGTTCATTGTTCGTTCCTTCGTTCGCTTGGTCGTTCGTGACGCTTCTTGCTGACGAAGACCACAGTACGAGCGAAAGAGGCCCTGGCACATCGGGAGGCCGACCAGTCCACGGCGTGATCGACGCTTATTTCGAACGTGCCGGCCTTTACCGCCGCGCAGATGCACGTAAACATGCTCACTCGCCTTTACGGCGGCCTCCCGCAACGCCGCCGATAGGCCGAGCGCGAGCCGTGAGATACGCCGCCTGGGAGCGTTCGCCGAGGATCGCTGCGTGGCGATCCTTGCAACGATCTTCGGGATGCTCGGACGGTTCGCCGGCCGGATCCTCACGACCACTCTCGGGTGGGCCGGCGTGCTCCTGTTCGGGCAGGTCCGCAAGGACCGCCAGGTGGTCCTGGCCGCGATCACGTTCGGGTCGGTCGTCTGGGTGGTCCTGCTTGTCGGCGTGATCGTCCCGGACGTCGGAACGATGCTCCTCGCGTTCGTGCCCGTGCCCGATTTCGTCGATCCCCTGTGGGTGCGCATCGGGATGCTGGCCGCGGCGATCGCGCTGCCGCTCGTCGTCGGTATCGCGATCCTGTTCATGCTCGAACCGGCCGACCGCCCGACCGGCATCGACGCCGCTCGGCTCGTCCTGCGCGGCTATCCGCTGACCGCCGCGCTCGCGATCACGCTCGTGTTCCTGGCCGTGATGGGCGTCGCCCGGAGGGCGCGCGCCCTCTCGAAGCGCTGGTCCGACACGCACATCCCGGGCGTCGTCCGGCCCGGCACGTACGACCAGGTCGTCGCCGACCTCGAGCGAGCGCTCGACGATGCAGACCTGGAAGTGACGGCGCGCGATGCACCGGCCGTCCTCGCCGTCCCCGGACGCCTGCTCGTATCGGTCGCAGGCAGGCACTTCCAGGCGCTCGTGCCCGAGCGGCTGAAGCAGCTCACGGGTCCCGGGATCGAGGTCCTCATCCACCAGTCGGACATCGCGATTTCGGGCGGCAAGGCGCAGGTCGCCCGCGCCCGGGCCGCGATCGCAAGCCGGCTTACCTCGACGGCGGTCTACCGCACCACCTCGGCCGAAGCCCAGGGGATCGAGCGGCGCCTCGAGGAGCTCGCCCACGACCCCGCGCACGCGACGGCCGAGCTCGCGCTGATCGACGAGCAGCTGGCAACCCTCGAGATCGACGCCGACGAGTGGGAGGTCCTCTACCGGATCCGCCTGCAGGTCGAGCGCGACCTGCTCACCGGCAGGCCGGTCGGCACGGCTCCCGGGTCGGCAGGCGATAGCGGCGCGGGGACCGTGCCGCGGACGGGCCCGCTGACGGAGCCAGCAGTCGGCTTCGGGATCGCGGCTATGGTCGGCGGCCTGCTCCTCCTCGACATCGTGGTCACGATCCGCGATCGGTTCAGCGGTCGTACCTGACAGGTTTCCGCGCCCGGCGCGGATATCATCCGACGCGTGCACGCGCACGACCGGATCGAACCCCGCCCGTGACCGATACCCCGGCCTCGGTCCAGCGGGTCTACCTGACGCTGACGCTCCTGACGACGTTCGCCGCGTCGTTCATCTGGGGCGTCAACACGCTGTTCCTGCTCGATGCGGGACTGTCGAACGCCGAGGCCTTCGCCGCGAACGCGTTCTTCTCGGCCGGCCAGGTTTTGTTCGAGATTCCGACGGGCGTGATCGCCGACACGCGCGGCCGACGTTTCTCGTTCATGCTCGGGGCAGCGACGCTGCTGCTGGCCACGCTCCTGTACCTGTACATGTGGCAGACGGAGGCGCCGTTCGTCGGCTGGGCGCTGGCGTCGATCCTGCTGGGCCTGGGTTTCACGTTCTTCTCCGGCGCGACCGAGGCCTGGCTGGTCGACGCGCTCGTCGCCACCGGCTTTACCGGAAACCTCGAGTCGGTGTTCGGCCGGGCGCAAGCGGTCGGCGGGGCGGCGATGCTGGTTGGCTCCGTGACGGGCGGGGTCGTCGCCCAGCTCACGAGCCTCGGCGTGCCCTATTTGCTCCGGGCTGCGTTCCTGGGGGTCACGCTCGTCGTTGCCTTCCGCTTCATGCACGACATCGGGTTCACGCCGGACCGAGGCGCGAACCCGGTCAAGGCCGTGCGCACGGTCTGGAACGGCGCGCTCGATGGCGGCCTGCGCAACCCGCCGGTCCGCTGGCTCATGCTCGCTGCACCGTTCACAACGGGCGTCGGGTTCTACGTCTTCTACGCCATCCAGCCGTATCTCCTGCAGCTGTATGGCGACCCGAATGCCTACAGCATCGCAGGCCTCGCGGCGGCGCTCTTCGCCGGCGTCTCGATGATCGGCGGGCTGCTCGTACCCTGGGCACGACGGCTGTTCCGGCGCCGGACGACCGCACTGCTGCTCGGACTGCTCGCCGATATCGTCATCCTCGTGTTGATCGGAGTGAGCTCCAGCTTCGTCTTCGTGATCGCGGTCCTCACGATCTCGTCGATCCTGTCGTCGATCGAGCGACCCCTGCGCCAGTCGTTCATCAACGGCGTGATCCCGTCCGCACAGCGCGCAACCGTGTTGTCATTCGACTCGCTCATGGGATCAGCCGGCGGCGTCGTGATCCAGCCCGTCCTCGGGCGAGCGGCCGACATCTACGGCTACGGGGCGTCGTACGTGATCGCAGCCGGCATCGAGACCCTCGCGATTCCGTTCCTGGTCCTCGCCCGCCGCGAGCGAGCACCATCGGACCCGATCGTCGTCGAAGGCAGGCCAGCGACGGCCTGAGGCTCCACTCGCGTTCGGAGGTAGCCATGGTCCCGAAGGTCACCCTGGCCGATGACTCGAACCACATCCAGTTGTACGACGTCCTCTTCCGCTACGCCGTTGGCGCGGCCGAGACGAACGGCGCGCTTTCGATGCTCGAGGTGACGGTCCCCGCGCGGACACTGATCAAGCCGCACATGCATACGCGCGAGGACGAGTTCACGCTCGTCCTCGAGGGCAGCGTCAGCGCGCGTCTGGGCGGCGAGATCGTCGAGACGATCCCGGCCGGCAGCTGGCTGGTGAAGCCACGCTCGATCCCCCACGCGATGTGGAACGTCACCGCGGCGCCTGCGCGAATCCTCGAGGTCGTGATTCCGGGCGGCCTGGAACGCTATTTCGAGCAGATCGCCCCGGTGCTCATGGAGCACGGTCCCGACTGGACGAAGCGCTACGACGCGCTCGCCGAGGAGTTCGGGCTGACGATCCTCAACGACTGGACCGACGAGCTGAAGGAGCGCTACGGGGTGACGCTCTGATCATGGCGGCCCCGTCCGGCGAACAGGACACGGAACGTGCGATCGGCACGAAGCTGATCGCCGCCGGCGATGCCCGCACGGCTGTCATCCGCCGGGTCTATCCGGCTTCACCCGAGACCCTCTGGCAGGCCATCACCGATCGCACGCACCTGCGCCGCTGGTTCATCGAACCGAGGGGTGATCTGCGGTTCGGCGGCACGTTCGCGCTCGAGGGCCATGCCCACGGCCGGATCCTGCGCTGCGATCCGCCGCGCATGCTGCGCGTGACCTGGGTGTACGGGCCACGCCACGCCGACGAGCTCGAGGTCCGGCTGACCAAGGCCGACGGAGGTGGGACGGTTGTCGAGCTCGAGCACGCCTCGATCGCCGACACGGCCCCGGACGGCGTCACGCGACGCGCTCCTGGGCGTCGGGGTCGGCTGGGAGCTCGCGATGGATCATCTCGGGCGGCACCTCGACGGCGACCTGCCGCTCCCGACCTCCGACGGCAGTGGGAGCGAGCTCAACAGGACACGGAACGCGCGATCGGCACGAAGCTGATCGCCGCCGGCGATGCCCGCACGGCTGTCCTCCGCAGGGTGTATCCGGCTTCACTCGAGACCCTGTGGCAGGCCATCACCGATCGCACGCACCTGCGCCGCTGGTTCATCGAACCGAGGGGTGATCTGCGGTTCGGTGGCACGTTCGCGCTCGAGGGCCATGCCCACGGCCGGAGCGTGCTCAGCCGACTCCAGAAGACCGGCGGCTGATGGCCGCGAGCGCGCGTGCCTGGAGGAGCTATTGGGCGCGCCCGACTGACCCGTCGCGATCGTCAGCCGGCGAGGCGGGCGGCCTGCGCCTCGAGATAGCGGCGTTCCGGCAGGCTGGTGGTGAGCCGCGCAGCCATCCGGTACTCGGCGGTCGCCGCCGCGGTATCTCCGGCTCGCTCGAGGAGATGCGCCCGGACGGCATGGAGCCGGTGGTGGCCCGCCATCCGCGGGTCGTCCTCGAGCGGTGCGAGCAGCTCGAGCCCGGCCCCCGGGCCGCGAACCATCGCCACGGCAACCGCCCGGTTGAGGGTCACCATCGGGTTCGGGGCGATCACCTCGAGCGTCTCATACAGGACCAGGATCTGCCCCCAGTCCGTGTCCTCGGCGTGCGGTGCCTCGTCATGGATTGCCGCGATCGCGGCCTGGACCTGGTAGGGCCCGGCCGGTCCCCGGGCGAGGGCCGACGCGATCAGCGTCGTTCCCTCGTCGATCATCGCCCGGCTCCAGCGACCGCGGTCCTGGCGGTCGAGCGGCACGAGGCTGCCGTCCGCCAGGGCTCGAGCCGGCCGCCGCGCTTCCGTGAGCAGCATCAGCGCCAGCAGCCCCGTGACCTCCGGGTCGTCCGGCAGCAGGCGATGGACGTCGCGAGCGAGGCGGATGGCCTCGGCGGTGAGATCCGGCCGGTGCAGGTCGGGTCCGGACGTCGCCGTGTAGCCCTCGTTGAAGATCAGGTACAGCACCTGCAGGACCACGTGCAGGCGGCCGGCCCATTCCGTCGCGGGTGGGCGCTCGAACCGCCCGCCGGCGGCGCGGATCGTCTGCTTCGCGCGGCTGATCCGCTGGCCCATGGTCGCGTCGGGGACCAGGAAGGCGCGGGCGATCTGCTCGGTCGTGAGACCACCGACGGCGCGCAGCGTCAGTGCCAGTTGCGACGGCGGGGAGAGGGCCGGGTGGCAGCACAGGAACAACAGGGTGAGCGTGTCGTCGGTCTCGGCCTCGGCCTCGTCGGCTGCGGCCGCAGGGACGACGAGCGCCTCGGGCGGGAGCAGGGCCGCAGCGGCCGTCTCGCGCCGGTAACGGGAGACGTCGCTGCGCAACTGGTCCGTGAGGCGGCGCGATGCGACCGTCACGAGCCAGCCGCGCGGGTTGTCGGGAATGCCGTCCGCGGGCCACTGGACCGCGGCCGCGAGGAGTGCTTCCTGGACCGCGTCTTCGGCAGTGTCGAACGTGCCGAAGCGCCGGATCAACGCACCGAGGACCTGCGGCGCAAGCTCGCGCAGCAGGCCCTCGATATCGGCGTCGCGGACGACGGCGCGGTCACCGGTCACATCTCGTAGCCCGACAGGTCCATCAGGCCGCGGATCTCGACGACGTCGTAGTCGGTGATGGGCGAGGCGATCTCGATCGCCCGTTCGAGGCTGTCGACGTCGATCGCCCACACGCCTGCGAGCTGCTCCTTGGCCTCACCGAACGGACCGTCCGTCACCACCGGGAGCCCGTCGCGCGAGCGGATCGTCTTCGTCGTCGTCGGGTCGGTGAGTCCGTCCACGCGGAGCAGCTCGCCCGATTCGCGCATCTCGCCGAGCAACCGGTCATGGATGCCGAGCACGCGGTCGCGCTCGGCCTGTGGCAACGTCTCCCAGGTGCGCGGGTTGCTGTAGATCAGGACGACGTACTTCACGGGGCCTCCTCAGCTGGCGAAGAATTCGGCCAGGGCGGCACCGATGACCGCGGGATCCACGTTGTGCTCCTGGGCCTCGAGCACACCCGTGCGTGCGTCGGGGATGGCCCGGGCCAGCGCCTCGGCGGTCTCCCGGAAGAACGGGAAGCTGGCGCCACCGGTCAGGATCAGTGTGGGGACCGCGACCTTCGACGCGCGATCGGTCGGGATGAGGTAGTCGCCCATGACCTCGGCGTCGTACGCCAGCGTGTGGGCGATGGCCTCCTGCCCGGCCCACCAGGGCTGGGTCTTCGCGAACGCGACGAACTCCGGCGGCATGTGCACGACTTCGGCCATGAAATACTCGGCGGCCGCGTCGCGCCGTCCCTCCGCGACGAAGCGCCGGTAGGTGTCGGCCGTATCGAGCGGCGGGCGGGCGGCCGGGTCGACGAAATATGGCGGTTCCCAGAGCGCCAGCTTGTCGACGGCCACTCCGGACGCGGCGGCCTCGAGGGCCAGCGCCGCCCCGGAGGACGTGCCATACAGGTGGGCCGAGCCACCGGCCGCGTCGATGACCGCGGCGATGTCCTCGACCTCGCGGGCGACCGCGTACGGCTGGGTGTCGCCGCTCGGTCCGCGCCCGCGGCGGTCGTAGTTGAACACCGTAAAGTTGCCGGCGAGAACGGCTGCAAGGCCGGCGTTTGCCATCCGATCGGTCGAGCCGCCGCTCACGAGGACGATGGGCGCGCCGTTCCCGAAGCGGTCGTACGCGATCGACGTTCCGTCGGCGGAGGTAACGCGGTGCAGGGTCTCGGTCGTGTCGGGCATCGGGGCTCTCCTCGTCGACTGCCGGCCCGCTTCGGGCCGTTCGAACCATGGTCGGAGCGGTGAACGCGGTTTCGACATCTGGGTGCGGAGGCGGCCGTCGGACTGCATGATCGACGGATTCCTGCCTGTCGTCGCGCCCAAAGGAGCGGTCATGTCCTATCCCGAACCGCGTTACCACGATGAAACCGGCCAAGTCAGCGCGACGTACCGCGCCGCCGACCACGCTCCCGAGGTCGTCTACCCGAACGGCAATACGGTCCACTACCTTGCCACGGGCGAGGCGACCCACGGCCTGTTCGGGCTGTACCGCTGGGAGTTCGGCACCGAGGTCAGCGGCCCGGACCCGCACTTCCACCGGACGCTCACCGAGTCGTTCTACGTCCTGAGCGGCACGGTCCGCATCTTCGATGGCACGCGCTGGATCGACACGCTGCCCGGCGACTTCGTCCACGTGCCCGAGGGCGGGATCCACGGCTTCAGGAACGAGTCGGGTGTGCCGGCGTCGATGCTCATCCACTTCTCGCCGGGTGCGCCACGCGAGGGATATTTCGAAGGTCTCGCCGAATTCGCCCGTTCGGGCCGGCCCGGCCCAGAGGAGCTCGCCGAGTTCTACCGCCTGCACGACAACGTCTGGCTGAAGGAGTAGACGATCGAGGGGGGCGGGCACGATGGGGTCGGCACCATGGTGCAGTCCGGGACGGTGAAGTAGGGTCCGGTACTGTTTTGCGGCCATTCCGCTATAGCCCAATTGGACTGCCCCGACATGGTCCCATGGGCCCGCCCGCGTTTGGGCCGTTGGTGGGATGGATCAGAGCGGAACAGTACGGGAGGGTTCGGGTACCCCAAATCGAGGTACTCGTTCCGTGCTTATGCCCACGCGCCGCTCGCATGGTTCCACGCTGCTGCCGCTCGTGCTCACCGCGATCCTGGCAGCGACCGCCTTGTCGGCCATTGCCGCGCTCACGGTGCCCCAGCGGGCGCTCGGCGCGGCGACCTACTCGGCGAAATGCCAGGCCAATCTGCGCGCCAAGCCGAGCAAGACGTCCACGCTCGAGGGCGTCCTGGCGGATGGTAGCCAGATGTACGCAGTCGCGAAGGTCACCGGCGGAAGCTGGCGCGTGTCCTGTGACGGCCACACCTATTCGGGCAACACCTGGTATCGGATCAGCAACGTCGCCGGTAAAAGCGCCCTTTCGCGCTACGGAAGGACGTACGTGTACGCGGCATCCGCCCTGTTCGTGAAGTCCGCGCTCACCAAGCGGTACGCGAAATGCAGCTACGTATCGCTGCGGACAGCACCACGCACCTCGGCCGAACGCGTGGCCCGCCTCGCGAAGGGCAATTCGGTGCTGACCGTCGCAAAGGTCACAGGCAGCTCATACACCGCGACCTGCGGCGGCAAGAGCGTCAGCGGCAACACATGGCTCCGCATCACCACGGTCAAGGGGACCAGCGCCAAGTCCCGCTATGGGGTCGTGTATGTCTACGCTGCGTCGACATTGCTGACCACGACGGCGCCAACGGCGTCGACCGCCCCCGCGCCCACGCCGACCCCAACCCCGAAGCCGGCCTCCTCACCGACCCGCCTCGAGGGGATCGACGTAAGCCACTGGCAGGGCACGATCGACTGGGCCAAGGTCCGCGCGGCCGGCAAGAAGTTCGCCTACATCAAGGCGTCCGAGCACACCACCTTCGTCGATGACACGTACCAGACGAATCGATCCCGCGCCAAGTCAGCGGGCCTGAAGGTCGGCGCGTACCACTTCGCCCGCCCCAATATCGGGACGACGGACGCGTACGCCGAGGCGGACCACTTCATCGAGACGGCCGACTGGACAAGCGGCGAGCTGCGTCCAGTGCTCGACCTGGAGGACACCGGCGGTCTGACGTCCTCGGCGCTGCAGACCTGGGTCAAGGCGTTCGTCCAGCGCATCTATGACCGGACGGGCGTGCGCGCCGTCATCTACGTCTCGCCAGCCTTCTGGAGCAGCAAGATGGGCAACTCCACCTGGTTCGCCAAGAACGGCTACGACGTGCTGTGGATCGCCCACTGGACCACCGCGGGCTCGCCGAGCATTCCCGCCGAGAACTGGGGTGGCAAGAGCTGGACCTTCTGGCAGTACACGTCGGACGGCTCCGTGCCGGGGATCAGCGGACGGGTCGACCTCGATCGCTACAACGGCACGGACCTTACGAAGGTGCTCATCCCGTAAGCGCTCCAATCCATCGCGCGCCATAGGGGGCCGGCCGCCACGATCGGCGTCCGGCCCCCATCTTCTGCCCATCGGGCGGATGATGGACGCGTCCTCGACCTCGAACGACTGCAGGGATCCCACATGAACCACCCGCTCCGCGCCCTCCGCGGCACGCTCTTCGTCTCGCTCGCATCCTCGTCGCTGCGTGCGCGACGACCAGCGACGAGCCCGTCCCCCACCCCGAGCGCTTCCGCGACTCCGAGCGCTGCCGCGACCGCGAGTGCTGCCGCGCCCGCGACTGCGTCCGCGACGGCGGCGACGGCGACTTCAGCCGGTGGCGGTGCGTGCACGCCCGACGACCTCGCCCTGACCGGTGGCTCCTGGGGGGCCGCTGCCGGCTCGCGCGGCGCCGAAGTCTCGGTCGAGAACCGCGGCTCGGCTGCCTGCACCTTGCCCGCCGCGCCGTCGGTCGCGCTCCTCGACGCCGCGGGAACGGCCATCATCGAGAGCCCGCCGCCAACCGACGAGCCCGGGCCGACGCTCGAACCGGGTGGCGTGACGACATTCGCGATCCTGTTCAGTAACTGGTGTGACGAGGGGACAGCGCTCCCGCTTCGCGTCGTGCTGCGCTCGGGGTCCGCGGGTATCCCGATCCCGGGTCTCGACATGACCGTCGACGATCTCCCGCCGTGCAACGGCCCGGGGCAGCCGGCCTCGCTCTCGGCAAACCCGTGGCAGCCGGTGGAGGGTTGATCGCGGCTGCGTAATCTCCTTTGCTGCCGTCAGGACGATTTCGAGCGCTCGAGCCCGTAGGCCTCGATCCAGCTGAGGCCCCCGAACGTCGTCGCGCTCGTGGCCGATATCGAAGGCCGACCGTCCCGTCGTAACCACGTCCGCCAAGGCGGCAAAGAAGGCGGTCCATTCGATGGCGCCCGTCCCGGGTTCGTGGCGGTCCGGCGCATCCGCCAGATCCACATGACCGACCAACGGGGCCAGCTCGCGGAAGCTCGCCGCGACGTTCGGAACCATGCGCCCGAACTCGTACGTGTCGAACTGGAGGCGCAACGCCGGGTCGCCGACGGCCTCGAGCAACGCGCGGGTCCGGGCCGGGTCCGTGAGCAGGTAGCGCGGCGCGTCGTCCGGGTTCAGCAACTCGAGGGTCAGGGTCCGCCCGGCCGCAGCCGCGCGGGGCAACGCCCAGGCGAGGTTCTCGCGGAACGTGTTCAGCTGGATGACCATCGACACGCCGGCCAACCGGCTCCCGGCCTGAACGCCCAACGTCGGACACCCCAGCTCGTCGGCGAGCCGCATGGCCGCATCGAACTGCAGCCGCCAGCGATCGCTCGCAACCGGATCGTTCGCATCCCCGATGTCGCCGGGAGCCTGGGAGCCCGCAGCGACGCCGATCAGCGCGACGCCCAGCCCTGCCTCCTTGACGGCCCGGGCGACATCCTCGGTCGGCTCATCGGGCCAGGCGAACTCGACCGCGTCGAACCCGGCCGCCCGGACGGCGAGGAAGCGCTCCAGGTAGGGCAGCTCCACGAACAGGAAGCCGACGTTCACGGCAAGGCGCATCAGGCGAGGCTCTGGCAGATGTCACGGGCTGGTCGGCAGGTCATCCCATCCTAGGTCCGTTGGGCCAGCGAACGGCCGATGCGATGCAGATGCGATGCCAACCCCCGCTCCTGCAAGGGTTTCGATCACCCCTCCCCGCTCACCCTTCGCCGAGTCAACACTGCCCGATGACCAAAAGGGAAACGTGCGCCCGGATGCGAACAGGGGGAATAACGACGAAGCGCTGACGCCGGCACGCGGCACCGGAGATGAAACCATCGATCCGGAGCCGATTCGGCTTGTCCTCGTCGAGCCACGCGCGATCCAGGGCGCCGCCGTTCGGGAGATGCTCGAGCGGGAGGACGACTTCGAAGTGGTCGCGATGGTGCGAACCACCGAAGAGGCGGCCGACTTCTCCGCCGATGAGGCGCCCGACATCCTCGTTGTCGATGTCGACCTGCCCGATCCCGCCGCGGTCGAAGCCACCCGCCAGCTTCGGCGGCAGGCACCCGACAGCGCCCTCGTGATCATCGGCCGGGACGCCGACGACGAGGCGGTCTTCCGCGCGGTGCAGGCCGGGGCGAGCGCCCATGTCGCCGACGAGGACGGTCCTGGCGAGCTCGTCGACGCAATCCGTCGCGTGGCCGAAGGCGAGGACCCGCTGATCGAGACCGTTGCCGAGCGCCCTGCCCTCGCGCAGCGCGTCGCCGGCGCGTACCGCGAACTGGCGATCCGCGGGGCCGCCCGACCGGAACGGAAGGGTCGCGTCAGCCCGCGCCAGCTCGAGATCCTGCGGCTCGTCGCGAAGGGCATGAGCAACGAGGAGATCGGGCTGCGTCTTCACATCAGCCGCCAGACCGTCAAGAACCACATGACCTCCGCGATGCGGACGCTCGGCGCACGACGCCGCGGGCAGGCGGTCGCGGCAGCCATGCGGGCAGGCTGGCTCACGATCTTCTGAGGCCGAGTCGTCCCGGCTGCGCATGGTGCCAGCCCGCCGAACCGCTCGCCACGCGAGCAGCGCCACACCATCCTCCGCACAACTACAGTTCGCGAGAACCAATTCGGCGATCCCGACGCCATACCCGTCGAGCACGACCACCCTGGCGTGCCGAAACCGAGGCGACCGTGGACCAGCGAGGTCTCGTCGAGCGAGCGCGTGGCGGCGATCATGACGCCTTCACCGTGCTTGCCCGCGATGCCGGCACGCGGCTGGACCGGGCCGCCCGCCTCATCCTCCGCGACCCGGAGCTGGCCCGCGACGCGGTCCAGGAGGCGCTCATCCGAGCCTGGCGCGACCTTCGGGTGTTGCGTGACCCCGAGCGGTTCGACGCCTGGCTCCATCGCCTGACCGTCAACGTCTGCCTCGACATCGCGCGGCATCGCCGCCGGCGCGTGATCGAGGTGGAGCTCGACCCGATCGATGCGCCCACCAGCGGCGACCTCACCGGGGCAGTCGCCGATCGCGAGATCGTCGACGCCGCGATGCGCCGCCTGGACGAATCGAGCCGGGCAATTGTCGTCCTGCACTACTTCCTCGGGATGCCGTTGACCGACGTCGCGGCGACACTCGGCATCCCGCTCGGCACGGTCAAGTCGCGGCTGCATCGCGCCCTGGGCGAGATGCGGATCGCGGTCGAGACCGAACCCCCGTCGCCGTCGCCGATCCCGGGAGGGCAGGTGGTATGACCGCCTCGACGCGCTACGAGCGCAACCTGCCGGGCATCCTCGACGACCTGTCGGCGGGACCCGCCCCTGAGTATCTCGATGACGTCTTCGCACGGACCGGCCGCATGCGGCAGCGGCCCGGCTGGACGTTCCCCGAAAGGTGGCTCCCCGTGGCTGACATCGCACGCACGCGGGCGTTCGCGCCCGCACCACCCTGGCGGCTGATCGTGGTCGCCCTCGTGTTGATCGCGCTTGTCCTCGCTGCACTCTTCGTCGTCGGCTCGCAGCGCAAGGTCGCGCCGCCGTTCGGGCCGGCCCGCAACGGCGAGATCGTGTACGACTCAGCCGGCGACTTGTTTGTCGGCAACCCCGATACCGATACCAGCCGGTTGCTTGTCGGCGGTCCCGAAGTGGACAGTGCGCCCGGCTACTCGCCGGACGGTACCCGGGTCGCGTTCTTCCGGAACGCCGGCTGCTGTCCGCAGACCGTCGACATCTTCGCCGTCAAGGCGGATGGATCGGGACTGTCCACGGTCACGACGGAGCCGATCAATTTCGACGATCCCGTTACGCCAACTGGACTCCGGATAGCCGGCACTGGCCGTGATCGGCGGCGCCGCGGGATCGGGCGGCCTCGAGCTTCTCGACGTGGATGGTCGCGAGCCGCCGCTCCGGCTGGCGCCGGACATGGACGTGGATCGCGTCGCCTTCCGCCCACCCGACGGGCAGGAGATCGCGTTCCGCGCGATCGTCGATGACAAGTACGGCGTGTACGTGATGAACGCCGACGGGACGGACATCCGCCCGCTCCTGAAGCGGAATGTGCCGCTCACCATGGATCAGCACGCCGGCAATATGGTCTACTCGGCCGACGGGGCACAGCTCTTCTACCAGAGCTACGTCCCGGCCGCGGGCGACATTCCGGAGGGATGCTGCCAGCTCTGGGTCATGAATGCGGATGGAACAGATGCGCACGCCTTCGAGAGCGGAACCGAGACGGCTTGGACCGGCGTACCCAGCGTGTCGCCGGACGGCCAGTGGGTCTCCTACTGGTCCGTCCTCGGAGACGCTCGGGAAACCAGCAGATTCGGGTCGCCGCCGCCGATGGCAGTGGGCCGGAGTCGCATCGGGCCCACGGCGATCGGGCCGACGATGAGTGACTTCTACCCGTGGTTGTGGGCACCCGACTCGTCGAAGATCCTGATGATGCCGGAGGACGGCTCGACCACCTCGGCGTACCTGATCGATCCGGAGAGTGGTGACTAGACCACCGTCCCGTGGGAATCCGGCTCGGGCCTCGACTGGCAGCGCCTGTCGCCCTGAGCTCGTTGCACCGTGCGTGTCGGCGGGCTGCTCGCCCAGCGAGCGGTCCGTCGGCCGTTGTCACGGACCTGTCACAGGGCGTGAGTAGAATTTCGGCATGAGCGTTTTCGACTACTTCCGGCCTGCAAAGATGCCGGACCCGAACCGGGCACTCCCCGGCCGCCCCGACCCCATCGAGAAGCCCGGCACGCACAGCGTCCTGGGCACGCCCCTCGCCGGGCCGTGGCCCGACGGCACCCGAACGGCGGTCTTCGCGTTCGGCTGTTTCTGGGGTGCCGAGAAGGATTACTGGGAGCGTCCCGGCGTCGTCTCGACGGCGGTCGGCTACGTCGGCGGTTTCACCCCGAACCCGACCTATCGCGAGGTATGCACCGGCCAGACCGGCCACGCCGAGGCCGTGCTCGTCGCCTATGACCCGTCAAGGATCAGCTACGAGGAGCTGCTGAAGGTCTTCTGGGAGTCGCACGACCCGACCCAGGCCATGCGCCAGGGCAACGACGTCGGCACCCAGTACCGCTCCCTGATCCAGGTGTCGAATGACGAGGAGCGACGGATCGCCGAGGCGTCGCGCAATGCCTACCAGGAGATGCTGAAGGCGGCCGGCTACGGCGAGATCATGACCGAGATCACCGAGCGCACGCCGTTCTTCTACGCCGAGGACTACCACCAGCAGTACCTCGACAAGGTGCCGAACGGCTATTGCCCGATCCACGCGACCGGCGTCAAGCTGCCAGACGACTTCGAGGTCACACCGCTGCAGTACGTCGACTGACGTCGGGACCAGGGCAGGCACGGGAGCGCATGGACGACGCGATACGAACCGAGCTGCCCGCGGCGGATCCGCCGGCCGGCGAGCGATACCTGCTGCTCGCCGACATCTCCGGCTACACCGGCTTCATGGCCGGGGTCGAGCCAGGAACACGGCGTCGACTTCAGCGCCGGGATCACCGGCGGCGTACTTCGGTGCTCGGCGCGCCTGCTCGACGCCGTGATCGTGGGCCTCGGACCGGCCTTCGGCCCTCGTGCAAGCTCGAAGGCGACGCGGTCTTCGCGGCGGCGGCCGCGCCCAGCCTGGACGGCCACGGCCAGGGGGTCCTGAGAAACGATCGGAAAAAGTGACCGCCACGTACCGGGCGTTCATCGATGCGCGCACCGCCGCGATCCCCGCCAACGACCACATCTGCACGGCCTGCCCGGCCGTGGCGTACCTCGACCTCAAGGTCATCCTGCATCGGGGCCACACCGTGCGCCAATCGGTCGGGGCCAGCAGCGACCTGCTGGCCCCGCCGTGACGGTCGCTCACCGCTTACTGAAGAACACGATCCGCGACGAGATCGGCTACCGGCCGTACCTCTTCCTCACGGAGCCGGCGGCCTCCGCACTGGGGCTGCCGGACGTCGGCACGGCCCACGGGGAGACGTATGCGGACGCCGGGACGATCGAGGGCCGGATCCTCGAGCTGGACTGACGGCAGCCTGGAATGGATAGGAGCCGGCCGGCCTCGACCGACCGGCTCACTTCCTGATGGTCCACGGTCCCAGGGACA
Source organism: uncultured Chloroflexia bacterium (assembly GCA_963721655.1). GTDB lineage: Bacteria > Chloroflexota > Limnocylindria > Limnocylindrales > CSP1-4 > DASTYU01. The sequence continues at coordinate 107,908 of CAVRKH010000015.1, forward strand.
CCGTCGCCTATCGGATCTGGCCGCCGGTCGCAATCGGCGCTCCCCTGCTCGTCGGCTGGCTGGTCACGCTGGTCGAGGGTGACCCGGTCGACCTCGGGGAGTGGCGTGTTCCGCTCGGCTGGGCGCTGGTGCTGTTCTTCGTCGGCTGGAACGGCTGGTCACTGTGGTTGTTCGGCCGGCACCAGACCGGACTGCTGCCGGGGCAGGCGACCCACGCGCTGATCGAGGAGGGGCCGTTCCGCGTCTCCCGCAACCCGTTGTACGTCGGCCTGCTGGCGCTCTACCTCGGGCTGGCGTTGCTGGCATCCACGTTCTGGGGACTTGTGCTGTTCCCGGCCGCGGTGCTGCTCGTTCTCTGGGGCGCGATCCGCCCCGAGGAGCGCTTTCTGCACGAGCGGTTCGGCGCGACATACGACGAGTACACGCGGCGGGTGCGTCGTTGGCTGTGACGGAGAAGCGGTGAGGTTCCCATGGCTGAAGTCCCGGTGGCGCTTCAGTCGATACGCTGGGCCAGGGACACGATGATCCCCTCCGGTCCGCGCACGTACGCCATGCGCCAGATGTGCTCGTACTGACCGATGTCGCCGACCAGCCGGTAGCCGTCCGCGGCGAGCCGGTCGAGGATCGCCTCGAGGTCGTCCACCTCGAACGCGACGTTGCGCAACCCCAGTTCGGTGGACATGGCATCGGGCGATCCCGGTTCGTGGTTGGGCTCGAGGAAGCTCGATAGTTCCAGGCCCGTTCCTCCGTCGGGCAGCCGCAGCGTCACGATCTCGCTTCGAGAGTTGGGTATGCCGATGACGGTGTCGACGAATTCGCCCTCCATGACCATCCTGCCCTCAATCTCGAAACCCAGTCCGACGAAGAACGCCGTCACCGTGTCGAGATGTGCGACCGTGATGCCGACGTGATCGAAGCGTCTGATACGTGACATGAGGCGCATGCTCCTGTGTCGTTGAGGGCGAGCTGCTAGCTCGCTTCGAGGCCTGCAAGGGCGTCGAGGATGGCGGCGGCCACCTCTCTCGTCGAAGCGGCCGGAAGGTCGAGCCGGACCGTGGCCGCCTGGGTGAGCATCGGGTTGTACTCGCCGGCGGAGCCGGCCATCGTCCGGAAATCGGTCCGGACAAGCACGATGGGCTTCCGTCGGAACGCATAGCCGACTTCCCACGAGGTCCCCGAATCCGGATCGGGGCCGTCCATGATCGCCACGAGGCCGTCGGCCCAGTCGATCCCGCCGACGTCGGTCGCGAAGATGCCGGGACCGTCCTTGCCCAGATCCTGCTCCTGGGGCAGGAACACCTCGTGTCCGGCGGCACGAAGGGCGCCGGCCACCTCGGCATTCCACGTACGTTGAGGCGTGGAAAACAGCGGGCCGGCGAAGTACAGCTTCATGGCCGGGAGTATCGCGGATGCGAACCAGCAAGACCGAGGGCCGTCAGGCGGCGGTCCCACCCTGGGTGACAGCCGCGGCGCGGCATCGGCACCTGGGTCGCTACACTCGCGATCCTCGCCGATGAGGGGTCCGAGATGGAAGATGCGACGACCGACCGGCAGCGGGCAATCGTGAATACCGACGACACGGAGCCGATCTTCCTTCCACCGCACTCAGGCAGGCTGCTGGACTTCCTGGGGGTGACGCACAGGCTGACGAGCGAGCAGTCCGGAGGATCGATCTACATCTTCGAGTCGGCGTTCGAGCCGGGGGCCGGCAACCGGCTCCACGTCCACAGCCGCGAGGACGAAATCGCCTACGTGCTGGAGGGCGCGCTGGAGGTCCGGCTGCGTGATCGAACGGCGGTCCTTGAGGCTGGTGGCGTGTCACGCCTGCCGAAGACCGTTCCGCATGCGCTCCGCAATCCCCTCGAGACGCCCTCTCGGTACTTGTTCCTGGCCGTTCCCGGCGGGCTCGACCGATGGTTCGACGCCCTCGCCGACGCGAACGAGGATGGTTCACTCAACGAGGCGCTGTACCGCACGCTCTCCGAGGAGTTCGGGATCGGTTGGCTCGAGTAGCTGCCGCCACCGCCCGTCCAGCAGCGGGTCTACAGGATGGGCGACGACTTGGGACTCATGCTGCAGGTCGGCGCACCCGTGTACGCAGGCGCTGCCGATCAATAGCAACTTGCGACGCCGCGCCAGGAGGTACCGACCGTGGAGCTTCATCCCGGGGTCTTCGTGTCAAACGTGATGACGGACGAATGGCAGCCCGATCCTGAGGTCGGCGGCGAGATCCACGTTCTGGTCGAGGAGGAGACGGCCTACTGCGGCATGTCGCGGTTCGTGACCCGCGCGGGCCTGGAGCGCTGGACCCTGCCTGAGCGCGAGACGGTGCTCGTCCTCGAAGGATCCGCACGAATCGAGATCGACGGTGGTCCGACCCTGGAACTCACGGTTGGCGATATGGCGTCGCTCCCGAAGGGCGCCGTGACCACGTGGCACATGACGCTGCCCTATCGGGAGATCTGGTTCTTCGGTCGACCCTATGAGCAGCCGCCGGCGTAGCTGCGCGTCGCATGGACACCCACTACGATCCACCGGTGAGCACATCCCCTATGTTCGACTCGGACCCGGTCCGGCTCGCCCGGCCCTTTCCGGCCGACTTCGCCTGGGGCTTCGCCGCCTCCGCCTACCAGATCGAGGGAGCAGCGGGCGAGGACGGCCGAGGACCGTCGATCTGGGACACCTTCGCCCGCCAGCCGGGCGCCATCGCCGACGGCAGCACCGGCGACGTCGCCTGCGATCACTACCACCGCTACCCCGAGGACGTGCGGCTGATGGCCGAGCTGGGAGCGCGCTCGTATCGCTTCAGCGTCAGCTGGTCACGCGTCCTGCCCAACGGGACGGGCGTCACCAACGAGCGCGGCCTCGACTTCTACCAGCGCCTCGTCGATGCCCTGCTCGGGTCGGGCGTCCAGCCGCTCATCAACCTCTTCCACTGGGACCTGCCACAGGCGTTGCAGGACCGCGGCGGCTTCGCCGACCCGCAGGTCGTCGGCTGGTTCACCGACTACGCCGCCCTGCTCGCATCGAAGCTGGGCGACCGAGTCAAGGATTGGATGACGTTCAACGAGCCGGCCGTTTTCGCCTTCCTCGGCCATGCCGACGGCATCCATGCGCCGGGGCTGCGTGACTGGCCGACCGCGATCCGCGTGGCCGACAACCAACTACGCGCTCATGCAAGTGCCGCCGAGGCGATCCGCGCCCTGGTCGATCAGGCGAGGATCGGCGTCGCAATCGATGTCAATCAGGTGGCGCCAGCGACCGATTCGGAGCGGGATCGAGTCGCCGCCAGTCAGTGGAGCTCCGCGCGCGACGCGTGGTTCCTCGATCCACTCTTCGGCCGTGGCTACCCGGCGCTGGGACTCGATGCTCACCGCGAGGCTGGTCACCTCGAAGGCGTCGACCTCGGCGAGCCTCCGGCCGGGCATCTCGACTACCTGGGCCTGAACTACTACCGGCGCGACTCGGTCAGCGCCAGGTCGGACCGCGCATTCGACTGGGACGTCGGCGCACTGACGGGCTCCGAGCAAACCCAGATGGGATGGCACGTGGCGGCCGACGGTCTGCGCGACGTATTGCTCGAGCTCAACCAGACGTATCGACCCCGCGAGATCGTGGTCAGCGAGAACGGCGCCGCGTACCCGGATACCGTCGAGGACGGCAGCCGGGTGCGCGATCAGGGCCGGCAGGCCTACCTCGCACGCCACGTCGCCGCGGCCGCTGACGCGCTTCGCGCTGGAGTACCGCTGACCGGGTATTACGTCTGGTCGCTGCTCGACAACTATGAGTGGAGCTATGGCTACAGCCGGCGGTTCGGCCTGGTCCACGTCGACTTCGCCAGCCAGCGCCGCACGCCGAAGGACAGTGCGCGCTGGTTCCAGCGACTCATCGCCCGCGTGTAGAGCGCTTGGCCCGATCGCACTCCGAGGTCATTTGACCGAGCCGGCCAGGATCCCTCGTACGAACGTACGTTGGAGCAGCAGGAAGACCACGAGCGGAACGAGCATCGTCATGAATGCACCCGCGGTCAGGAGGTGCCATTGGCCACCGCGGTTCCCGATCAGCACATTGAGCGCGGACGGCAGGACGCGTTGGTCCTCGCCTGTGCCGAGGAAGATCAGCGCCACCAGGAGGTCGTTCCACACCCACAGGAACTGGAAGATGGCGAACGCTCCGATGGCAGGGATCGACAGCGGCAGCACCAGTCGTATGAACACCTGGAAATGCGATGCGCCGTCAATGGCGGCCGACTCGAACAGGTCGCGTGGCAGCTGCGACATGAAGTTGTAGAGCAGGAAGATGGCCAGCGGCAGGCCGAACGCCGTGTGCGCAAGCCAGATGCCCAGGAACGTGCCGTTCAGCCCGACCTGGCCGTACAGCCGCAGGACCGGGATGAATGCCATCTGGAGGGGCACGACCAGGAGTCCCACGACGACGGCGAACAGGAGACCACGGAACGGGAACTTGATCCAGGCGAATGCGTAGGCAGCGAACGCCGCGATCGTGATGGGGATCACGGTTGCCGGGATGGTCACCACGATACTGTTGATGAAGGCCTCGACGAATCCCTCGCTCGTGATGACGCGCTGGTAGTTCTCCAGCGTCCATTGGTTCGCCGCGAAGGGGTGCAGCAACGCCGTCCACCACCCGGTCGTGGTGATCTCGGCCGGATTGCGCACCGACGTGACCAGCAGACCAAGCGTCGGGATCGACCACAACGCGCAGATGACCACCACGGCGATCCGCAACGGGGCGCTCCGCATGAACGCAGGTCGCCATCCGGTGGCCGTCCTGACCTGCTCCGAAGTCTGTGCAGGCGCGGTCATGCGCCGACTCCCTGCCGGCGCATGTTTCGGACGTTGACGAACATGACCGGCAGCACCGCGATGAAGAGCAACGTGCCCAGGGCCGCTGCACGTCCGTCGTTGAAGAACTCGTAGAACTCCTGGAACATCCGGTTCGCGATCACGTCGGTGCCGTTGCGGCCACCGGTCATCACATAGATGATGTCGAAGACCTTCAGGTCCACGATCGCGATCGTCGTGGCGACCGTGATGATCGAGCCCCTGATGATGGGCACGACCACTCGCAGGAAGAGTTGACGTTCCGATGCCCCATCAAGGCGGGCCGCCTCGATGACCTCCGTCGAGACCCCTTTGATCGCGGCCGAGAGGACGACCATGGCGAAACCGGTCTGGAGCCAGATGAAGATGAAGATCAGCGCGAAGGTGTTGATCGGCTGCTGCTGCACCCAGCGGACCGGATCCAGGCCAAATGCCGTCCAGACAGCGTTGACCGTGCCGATCTGGGGCTTACCCGCGGGCTTCCATTCGTACATGAAGCGCCAGATCACCGATGCGCCGACGAACGAGATCGCCAGCGGCAGGAAGACGAATGTCTTGGCCAGGGACTCTCGCCTCACACGATCGAACAGTGCCGCGAACAGGAGCCCGAGCAGCACGGTGCCTCCCGTGCCCACGATGAGCCAGATGATGTTGTTGCGGATGATGTCGAGAAACAGTGGTGAGGTGAGCTGCTTGTAGTTCGCAAGCGGATCGCCGTCCGTCTGGACCGTGAAGCTGGTGATGATCGTCCCGATCGTCGGGTAGACGAGGTAGACGGTCAGCAGGACCATCGCCGGGATGACGAAGACCCAGGGAAGGACCCGGCCCTGCCATCTGGGACTCAGCAGACCGACCACGGCGCTTGCGCCGATGAAGACCATCCAGATCCCGCCGACCCCGACGACCAGCGCCAGGCCGGCGAGCACGAGCTTGGCGATCAGCTGGTCGCCGACGCCAGCCCTGAGATCTGCTGCCGCCTGGGTGTTCCCGATCAGGTCGTAGATGGAGGCCAGCAGGTTCGAGGAGGCGTTGCGGTCCAGGAGGATGACCACGCCGACCGCGACGATGCCAATTCCGACCAGCGCCGCGAGAACCGGCGCAAATCGCCGGACGGCACTGACCTCAACCTGATCCCTGGACTGGATCGCCATCAGTGTCTCTCCGTGAAGAGGCCTGGATGTTAACAAGGGCGCGCCGCGTTTCCGCGGGCGCGCCCTTGCAGGCTACGGGACTAGGTCACTCTCACTGCGGCCAGGCCGCGTCGACGCTCTGGACGAACGTGTCGGTGTCAGTGCCACCGCTGTCGATCCAGGCGCTGATGCCGTCCCAGAAGGCACGGTTGGCCTCCGGGGGCATCTGGTCCGATGCGTCGAAGCCGAAGCTCGTCGCGTTGCTGACGATGTCGTCGGCCACCTTGAGCTTGTAATGATCCTCGTACCACTCCTTGGGAGTAGTTGCGTTCGCGGCGATCCAGTTTCCACGCTCGATGCCGCGCTGCAGACCGGATGGGGTTGACAGGAATTCAGCCGTGGCCAGGACCTCCGGGCGAACATCGCCTGCGGCCGGAGTCAGGACCATGAGCCCGTCTCCTGCGCCAAGCGCGGGCTTGCCCTGTGCCGGGTCGATCGCGGGGAGGTACATGATGCCGATGTCCTCACCGAGCTTGTACATCGACTCGTAGTTGGGATCGGCGTTGGCACGCTTGTCGGGGAAGAAGCTGGGTCCGATCCACGTCGACTGGCGGTGCATCCAGCATCCGGGCGTGAAGCCGTCCCAGTTGTTGTCGGGCGCGAACATCGGGTCCCAGCTCTCGAGCCGGTCCGTTGCCGTGATCGCCTCGAAGCCGCCGTTGACGTAGCCGTCCGTGAACCATGCTTCCTTCAGGACGTCCAGGGCCGCCCGGACCTCGGGCGAATCGAACTTGATCTCGCCGGCGGTCCACTTCTGGTAGGCCTCGAGGCCCGCCGTTCGGAGCATGACGTCCTCGACCCAGTCGGTGGCGATCCAGCCCGTCGCGGCGCCGTCCTTGATGCCAAGACACCACGGTGAGCCGTTCCCGTCGGCGACGATCTTGGCCTCCAGGGCCTTCATCTCGTCCCATGTCGTGGGCACGTCGTACCCGGCCGCCTCGAACGCCTTGATCGGGTACCAGATGGTCGACTTGACGTCGACCTTGAACGGGACGGCATAGATCTCGCCGCCCTTGCCGGTCAAGAGCTTTGTACCGAAAGCGTTCGGGAACTCCTCGTTGAGCTTGGCCGCATCCATGATCTTGCCCACGTCCTGGGTCAGACCACGATCGCCGTATTCGACGATGGCAGCCGGCTGCGCCAGCATCGCCAGGTCGGGCGGCGTCTTGCCTTCGATGCGGCTGCGCAGGACCACTTCGTGCTGCGAGGCAATGCTCTCCTGCACGACGTCGATGCCGGTCGCGGCCTCGAAGTCGGCGACGGCGGCGTCGAAGTCGGCGCCCTCGCCACCGATCCATTGCGTCTGGATCGTTACTCGCTTGCCGTTGAACGGCTTGTCGGTGCCGAGCGCCGTGTCCAGCTCCGTGTAGCCGGTCGGGACGGCAGGCACTGCTGCCGCACCCGTCGGCGCGGCGCTCCCCGCCGGCGCTTCACTCGCCGCCGGCGCTTCACTCGCCGCCGGGGGCGCGCTTGCTGCCTCGGATGCTGCTGGTGACGGCGACGGACTGCTCGCCTGACATGCGGCGAACAGCATCGCGACGACGACTCCTAGAACGGACGTCGCCCATAGTCTCTTGATCATTGACTCGCTCCTCCTCTTGCGAACTGCCATCCTGTGGCCCCACGAGTGACGGCGCAGGATCCCGACATGATGTCCGTTTCCGACGATCGCCGCCATAGAGATTTCTTATCGCTCGCCCACCCCCTCTCGCTCGGGCAAGCCGATGCCGTGGCGAGCGATCGCTGCCGCTCCACGCGCGCCGGGCGCCTGGGTCGGCGACAGCAGCTCGACGGTCACATCGCCCATGACGGCCTGCGCCAGTGGCGAGGCCGCGCGTTCGCGGGCGATGCGCGATTGGATCGGTTCGAGCAGGGCAGGTCCAGCGGCCGCCACGCCGCCGCCGATGACGACCCGTTTGACGCCGAGGGTCAGGACGAGCGATCGGATCGCTCGGGCGAGGTGGTCGGCCACTCGCTCGGTGATCTCGACCGCGACCTCATCGCCGGCCGAAGCCGGCGCGGAAGACAGCTGCGGCATCCGAATGCGGCGACAGGACGGTGCTGCGACCTGCAGCCAGCGCCTCATCGGCCTGACGAGCGATCGCCGGGCCGGCGACGATCGTCTCGAGGCAACCGCGCAGGCCGCACGCGCAGACGGCTCCGTCGGGATCGGCCACGACGTGGCCTACTTCGCCGGCGTAGCTGTTGTCGCCACGAAACAGTTCCCCGTCGAGAATGACGCCGGCCGAGATGCCGGTCCCGATCGCCAGGAAGGCGACGCTCGTCGGCGTTTCAGCCGACCCGTCGGCCGCCTGCTCGCTCAACCAGACCGCAGCAGCGCGAGCGTCGTGCTCGACGAACGTCGGGACGCCCAGCTCCGCCTGCAGCATCGGTCCCAGCGGCAGGTGGGTGATGCCCAGGTTGACGGCCATGCTGACCGATCCGTCGTCCGGGTCGACGAAGCCCGGGACGGCGACGCCGACCGCGGCGATGTCCTGCCGGAGCTGGCGCCGGGCGTCGTCGACGAGACCGGCAATCTGGCCGACCAGCGATGACTGGTCGGTCGGCGCGACGTGCTCATAGAGGATGCGGTCCCGACCGTCCGTGACGACGATCAGAGGTCTTGGTGCCGCCGACGTCGACACCGGCGACCAGCGGACCGTCGAGCCCCCGCTCACGGCTGGCGGTCATCGCGCCAACCCCAGGCCCAGCTGCTGTTCCATCAGCAGCGCCGACGCGCCCAGCACGACCACGTCGTCGTGGACGTGGCCGAACTCGATCTGCGTGTCGCGTGCGAGCAGTCCGAGCACGCTCGATAGCGCGGAGCGCCGGACCTCGTCCAGCCAGTCTTCGCCGAACGCCGCCACCGGCCCGACCAGCAGGACGTGGCGGACGTTGAGCACGCCGATCAGCCAGCCGACGGCCGATCCGAGCTCGCGTGCGGCGTCCAGCACGATCTGCCGGACGCCGGCGACGCCGGCCTGGAATGCGGCGACGAGGCCAGTCTCGTCGGTGATCGTCGGTTCCACCGTTCGGGCGGCATCGACCAGCGCCCGCATGCTGGTCCGCGTTTCGAGGCAGCCCTGCCGACCACATCGGCACGGTGCTCCCTCGTGACCCGGCGAAACATGGCCGAACTCGCCGGCGCCATATCCGTCGCCCTGGAACAGCTGACCGTTGACGATGATCCCGGCGCCGACGCCGCGCCCGACCTTGATGACGATCAGGTTGTTCGGCCGTGGCCGCCGATAGAACGTCAGCTCGGCCAGCGCGGCCGCGTGGCTGTCGTTGGCGACCACGACGGGCACACCGTAGCGGCTCTCGACGAGCGGCCCCAGCGGAAGGTCGGCCCATTCGAGGTTGACCGACCAGCGGACGGTCCCCGAGCGGGTGTCGATCACGCCCGGGGCGCCGATGCCGATGCCGAGGAGAGGGGACGGGTCATCGGCTCGCAGGGCGTCGACGAGCCGGAAGACGAGCTCGACGGCGGCCTCGCCGTCTCGTCCTTCGAGGGGCAACTGCATGGAGCGCAGGATGTCGCCGCGCAGGTTGACCACGGCGCCGCTGAACTGCGAGTCGGCGAGGTCGAGGCCGATCAACAGGCGGCCTTCCGGGGCGACGCGGAGCAGGATCGGTGACTTGCCGCCGCTCGATCGTCCGCGGCCGACCTCCTCGATCAGACCGTCGTCGATGAGACTGCCGACGAGGTCGCTGACGGACGTCCGCGTGAGGCCGGTCAGTCGGGCAAGGTCGGCGCGCGACAGCGGGCTGTCGTCGTGAAGGGCCCGCAGCACCAGCTGCTGGTTGAACGTTCGCGTCTGGTGGTGCGTGGCCTTCTCTGGCAGCACGGTCGAGGTGTCGCTCATGCGCGGGCGGACGCTCCTACGGGACCACCCCTGCCACCTGACGTGCGGCTCGGCAGGACTGACGAAGTCGGATGCTGTCTCAGCGACCGGACTTTGTCAAGACCTTGGACAAAGAACCCGTGGGCGCACCGAGCACGAAGATGGCGACGCCGAATACGGCACCGGGCTGGTCCACCGGCCAGATGCCTGGAGCGCTTAGCCGGCAGTCAACCAGACGACGTCGCCGGATTGGACGCCCAGCTCGGCGGCGGCATTCGCCTCGTAGCGGATGACGGCCATCCAGTTCCAGGCGTCGACGAGAACGCCGTACGCACCCGGCTCCACGCCTCCGTACGTCCTGATCCGCTGAGCATCGGCTTCGCCGCCAACGGTGGCGACATGGAGCACGGACGCTTCCTCCAGCGCGGCCGCTACGAGATGCGACGGGCGCACGTTGAGCCGGATGTTGCCGAAGCGGTCGATGTCCAGGACCTCCCCCGTGATGCGGCCGCGTTCGACCTCCGGCTCGGCCAGGCGGACCTCCGTGAGCTCGGACAGCTGAGCCGGCGGACCCAGGGCCGACAGGTCGGCTCCCGGACGCCAGGTGCGCCGCGGCCGGTGCAAAGACGTCGCGACCATGGAAGACGCTCGAGATCGGCTCGAGCACGACATCCGGCGAGCTGATGACGACGGCTCGCCGGGCACCACCGTCCGCCCGCCACGCCAGCGACAGCACGCCGTTGTTCGGTCCCACCAGCTGGCGCCCAGTCTCGGTTTCGACGGCGATTGCCAGCCGATCGGTCCCCACCCCCGGGTCGATGACCGCGAGGCCCACCGCATCAGCCGGTGCGAATCGGAGGGTCTCGGACAGGATGAGGCCGCCGGCGCGGACGTCATGCGGGGCGACCCCGTGGGAGATGTCGATGACGGTCGAGCCCGGCGAGATGCGGGCGATGACCGCGTGACACACGCCCACGAACTCATCCCGCAGGCCAAGGTCCGAAACGAAGACGACCGGCTTGCTCAACTTCGCTGCTCCCCGCGCAAGAAAGACCTCGCCCACGGTACGTCGCGATGCCAGTCCCGTCGATAGGCGGCGCGATGCTGTCGGCAATACTGATGCCGCGATGGCAACCGCGAGCGCGCCCGGGATCGGAACGCTGCGTGAACGACCCCTGCACGCCTCCCTGAAGCGCTGGTACGCCGAACCTGGTGACCGGACCGAGGTCGCCGTCGACGGCTACGTGATCGATCTCGTCCGCGGCGATCTGCTGATCGAGGTGCAGACGCGCGGCCTGTCGTCAGCGCGCCACAAGGTCGCGGCCCTGCTGGGACGAGGACATCGCCTCCGGGTGATCTCCCCGATCGCCGTCGACACGTGGATCGTCAAGTTCGACGCTGACGGCGGCGTGCTCAGCCGGCGCCGCTCACCCCGGCATGGCATCGCGAGCGACGTCTTCGCCGAGCTCGTCAGCATTGCCACCCTGCTGGCCGATCCGGGCCTGGAGATCGACCTCGTGCTGATCGAGATGGAAGAGCGCCGGTTTCACGCGCCCGGACGGCCCGTGGCGCCGCAAGGGCTGGACCGTCGAGGAGCGTCGACTCGTCGAGGTCCGGGGCACGCTCCAGCTTCGCGGGGTGGCAGACCTCGCCGCGTTCCTCCCGGCCGGGCTGCCCGAGCGATTTACGACGGCCGACCTGGCATCGCGCCTCGGGCGCCCTCGGCGCGCCGCGCAGCAGATGGCGTACTGCCTCCGCAGCGTCGACGTGATCCATGCCGTCGGCAAGCGTGGCCACGTCGTCGAGTACTGCGTCGTGACCAAACGCAGAAGCGACACGTCTGCCAAGACAACGATCTCGCCGACGACGTAGGCTGCGCGCATTCAGGAGGGGCCGCCGGGGCTACACGAAGGGACGGATCCCGTGCCGACATACATGGACATGCATGACATCCCCGGCGTGACGGCGGAGGCTGTCGCCGACGCCCACGAAGCTGACGTGCGCGTGCAGGGCAACTACGGCGTCGAGTACAAGCAGTACTGGGTCGACGAGGAGAACGGCAAGGTCTTCTGTCTCGTCGACGCACCGGATCGCGAGACCGCCACGCGAGTCCACCGTGAAGCCCACGGTCTCGAGGCGCACACGCTCTTCAAGGTGACGCAGGGAACGTAGTCCCCGCTCGCCGGTCAGCGGACCCGGACCCTCGCGCCCACCTGGTAGCTGCGGTTTGCGGAGGTGTCGACCGTCCGGACCGAGAACGAGTGGTAGCCCCGGCTCGTCCTGATGTAGGCGACTCGCCCGGTGATGGTCTTGTAGTAGCGGCCGTCGATGTACAGGCGATACCCGCGCACGGCGACGTTGTCGGTCGCGCTGCCCCACGTGAGCTTTGTCTGGCGTGAACCGACGGCCATGATCCGCGATCGCGGCGGCTTGCTCGGCCGGATCTTGTCGGCCTTGGTGGTCGCCGCGACCTCCACGGCCGGACCGACATTTCCGGCCGCGTCGACGGCAGCCACCGTGTACGTGTAGGTCGTCGCAGGCTTGAGCACGATGTTCGTCCACGTCACGTTCGTGGTCGTGGCGACGTGGGTCCCGTTGCGGGCGATGCGATAGCCGGTCACGGCGGTGTCGTCGCTCGCGGCCGACCACGCGAGCACGATCACGGTCTCGCTCTTGACGGTCGCCGTCAGGTCGCCCGGCGCGGTCGGCGGGTTCGTGTCGGTCGGCGGCGGCGGAGGTGTCGGCGAGGGGTCTGGCGTCGGCGAGGGATCCGGTGTCGGCGTCGGGTTTGGCGTTGGCGTCGGGCTGGGGGTCGGCGACGGACCGGGCGTCGGCGTCGGTGAGGGACTCGGTGTCGGGGTCGGTGTCGGCGTCGGGCTGGGCCCGCCACCGAACGACACGTTGACGACTGCTCCGCTCGTCGACACCGAGACGACCCCGATCGAGATCCCACGGGCCGAATCCGTGAATGTCTGGCCGGCCCCGAACGCCGCGTCGGCGAAGGTCGTCGTCGCCGGGTGCCCGTCGAGCAGGCAGCGGCCGCACGTTCGTCCGATCGGGCGCGACGCGCACGAGGACCCCGTTCACCGCCGAATCCCCCACCGCGAAGTTGTCGAAGGACCCGAACGGTTGGCGGAACTCGAGGTAGTAGAAGTTCCCGTCACCGCGGGCGACGCGAATGATCTTCGGCACCGAATTCGCCTGGCTCACGACGCCCAGCGTGAGCTGCCCGGCGTTGGCCGAGGTGACGGTCACGACCTCGCTGTTCGAGAAGTAGCCGAGGCGCCAGCGGTGCCAGTTGTTCGTCAGGCGCGCGGCGCTGCCCATGATGTCGAAGGGGTCGCCGTACTCGCTCTCGGTGCAGGACGTCGAGAGCGTCACGCGGCACCCCGCCGCTCGTGCACGCCAGTGTCGATGCGTGGTGGACGCCGAAGTTGTGGGCAAGCTCGTGGCCCGCGACGCGGACCGAGAGGGTCCCGTTGTTCCAGCTCTCCGTGCCGGGCATGTACGCCAGGCCCGCCCAGCCGCACGCGGCCGAGCGCGGGAAGATGAAGACGATGTGCTGGTAGGCGCCGAGGTTGACACCGGCCGCGGTGGCCGCCGCCTTCGCCTGGGTCCCCCACGTCGAGGCGTCGCACGCATTGTCGTTGGCGGCGATCTGGTACCAGCCGAACACGTCGCCGGTGACCGTGACCTGGCCGTACGACGCGTCGCTGAAGTACGAGCGGACCGAGTTGGAGGTCGCGAAGAAGTTCGCCCGGATCTGGTCGGTCGTCCACGGCTGGCTCGTGTTGTCCGAGAACGTGAACGCGATGACCGCCACGGTCTTGGTGACGGCGGGCCCGACCGACGCGACGCTGACTGGGCCGTCGGCGGTCACGGCACCAGGGTCGGCTGCGACGAGGAATGACTCGCCCTTTCGGGTCCCACGGACTCTGACCCGCTCGCCGGGCCGCAGCGAGTCCGGTGCGCCCACGAGCCGGATGCGCTCAGCGCCGGTCTCGAGCCAGAAGGTCCGGCCCTTCGCCTCGCCCGTCATCGTGTCGCCGTGCGTCTCGACGACGCGGCCGCGCAACTCCTGGCCGGCGTCGGCGGTCAGCAGCGAGTGGTCATGGCCCTCGTGCGCCGAGACGACACTTGCCGCGAAGAGCGCGAACAGGAAGGCGGCAGGTATCGCGACGAGCAGGCGGCGCAGCATGGGGACTCCCGGCGGTGGTGGAGGAACTGCAACGCGAGCCTCCCACCGGGCGCCGGCCGGGCATAGCGGCGAACTCGGGTCAACGGCCGCGCCGATGGTCCCGGTGCGCCGAGCGCACCACCCCGGAGCTCGCGCCTCGCACGAAACAACCCGAACGTTCATGCCGATTACGTCAATCGGGGGATGCCCACGCGCACCGGCCGGGCGTAGTGTTCGGCGCCTCGACCCCCGTACCCCCAGCGAGAACCATGCCCGACGACCCTGTGCTCCTGGCCGCACGTCTCAACCGTGCTCGACTGCGCGCCGCTGATGCGCCGCCGTTCAGCCCGGATTGGGATGCCGCGATGGCCCTCATCGAGGACCTCGAGCGGCGCCTCGCCGAGATCGGCCAGGCATCCGACCTGGTTCGCGAGGACGCGAACCTCAGTCCACCGCGCTCCCGATCTAGTTCCGCGGTCCGGCACGGACCCGCGGCAGGATCGGAGCCTGCGCGGCCTGCGCCGCGGGCCCTACGCCTCGTCCGCGAGATTTGGCGCGAGCCAGCGGGCCGCCTCGTCGATGGCGATCCCCTTCCGCCGCGCGTAGTCGGCGAGCTGGTCCCGTCCAATTCGGCCGAGCCCGAAGTAGTCGCTCGCCGGGTTCCACAGGTAGTACCCGGAGACCGACGCGCCGGGGAGCATCGCGCACGATTCGGTGAGCCGGATCCCGGCGCGCTGCTCGGCCTCGAGCAACTCGAAGATCGTCCGCTTCTCGGTGTGGTCCGGACAGGCCGGGTAGCCGGGCGCCGGCCGGATCCCCTGGTAGCGCTCGGCGATGAGGTCGTCGTTCGACAGCGCCTCGTCGGGGGCGTAGCCCCACAGCTCGCGCCGAACCTGCTCGTGCAGCCGCTCGGCGAACGCCTCGGCCAGCCGGTCCGCGAGCGCCTTGGCGAGGATCGCCGAATAGTCGTCGTGGGCTGCCTCGAACTCGGCGACGAGACCGTCCGGGCCGTCGAGGCCGTGGCCGGACGTGACGGCGAACGCCCCGATGTAGTCCGCCAGGCCAGTCTCCGTGGGGGCAACGAAGTCGGCCAGCGCGACGTTCGGGCGGCCCGCCGGCTTCTCCATCTGCTGCCGCAGCGTCCGGAACGTGGCGAGGCGGTGGCGGCGATCGTCGTCGCGCCACACCGCGATGTCGTCGTCGTCCACGGTGTTCGCGGGCCAGAACCCGACGACGGCGTTTGCCTGCAGCCGGTCCTCGCGAACGATCCGATCGAGCAATGTCAGCGCGTCACGGTGGAGGTCGCGCGCCGCCGGACCGATCTTCGGGTGGTCCAGGATCGCGGGGTACAGGCCTTTCAGCTCCCACGTCGCGAAGAACGGCGTCCAGTCGATCCGCTCGACGAGCTCGGCGAGCGGGTAGCGCTCAAAGGCACGCACGCCGAGATATGACGGCCGCGGCGGCGTGACGTCAGACCAGTCGACCGGGACGCGGTTCGCGCGCGCGGCCTCGATCGTCAGGCGCTTCTCCTTCGCCTGCCGACCTGCGCGGTCGCGGCGGACCTGCTCGTATTCGTCCTGGATCGTGGCGGCGAAGGCCGGACGCCGTTCGGCGTCCACCAGGTTGCCGGCCACGCCCACGGCGCGCGACGCATCGAGGACGTGGACGACCGGACCGCTGTACGCCGGAGCGATCTTCACCGCGGTGTGGGTCCGCGATGTCGTCGCGCCACCGATCAGCAGGGGCGTCGTCATGCCGAGCCGCTCCATCTCCGAGGCGACGTGGATCATCTCGTCGAGCGAGGGCGTGATCAGCCCGGACAGCCCGATGAGGTCCGCGTCGAGCTCCTGCGCCTTCTCGAGGATCCGTGCCGCCGGCACCATCACGCCGAGGTCGACCACCTCGTAGTCGTTGCAGCCAAGGACGACCCCGACGATGTTCTTGCCGATGTCGTGGACGTCGCCCTTGACGGTGGCGGTCACGATCGTGCCGGCCTTGCGGGCACCGGTCCCCTCGCGCTCCTCCTCGAGATACGGCACGAGGTGGGCGACGGCCTTCTTCATGACGCGGGCGCTCTTGACGACCTGGGGCAGGAACATCCGCCCCGCCCCGAACAGGTCGCCGACCACGTTCATACCGGCCATCAATGGCCCTTCGATGACGTCGAGCGGGCGGTCGGTGGCGAGGCGCGCCTCCTCGGTGTCCTCGACGATCCAGGCGTCGATGCCCTCGACCAATGCGTGGGTGAGCCGCTCGTTCACCGGCCGCTCGCGCCAGGCGAGGTCCTCGGCGGGCCGCTCCATGCCGGCCTCGCCGGCATACCGCGTGGCGATCTCGAGCAATCGTTCCGTCGCGTCGGGCCGCCGGTTGAGGACCACGTCCTCGACCCGTTCGCGGAGGTCGGGTTCGATGTCGTCGTAGACGGGCAGCACGCCGGCGTTGACGATGGCCATGTCGAGCCCGGCCCGGATCGCGTGGTACAGGAACACCGAGTGGATCGCCTCGCGCACCGGGTCGTTGCCGCGGAACGCGAAGCTCACGTTCGACACACCGCCCGAGGTCCGCGTTCCGGGCAGCTCGCGCTTGAGCCGCTTCACCGTCTCGATGAACGCGACCGCGTAGTCGCTGTGCTCCTCCATGCCGGTCGCGATGGCGAAGATGTTCGCGTCGAGGATGATGTCGTCCGGCTCGAACCCGACAACCTCCGTGAGCAGACGGTAGGCCCGCTTGAGGACCGCAATCCGCCGCTCGACGGTGTCGGCCTGGCCGTCCTCGTCGAACGCCATCACGACGACCGACGCACCGTAGCGGCGGGCCAGGCGGGCCTGGCGGAGGAACTCGTCCTCGCCTTCCTTCAGCGACAGGGAGTTGACGACGCCGCGGCCCTGGAGCTGCTGCAGCCCGGCTTCGATGACCGACCACTTGGAGCTGTCGACCATGACCGGGACGGTCGCGATGTCCGGCTCCGACCCGATCCGGCGCAGGAATCGGGTCATCGCCGCGACGCCGTCGAGCATGGCCTCGTCCATGTTCACGTCGATCAGCTGGGCGCCGTTCGCGACCTGCTCGCGCGCGATGTCGACCGCCTCGTCCTCGCGGTCCTCCGCGATGAGCCGGGCGAACTTGCGCGAACCGGTGACGTTGGTCCGCTCGCCGACGTTGACGAACGCGTTGCCGGGCGGCGGGATCACGACCGGTTCGAGGCCGGACAGACGGGTGACCGCCTTCCGTTCCGGGATGGCCCTGGGCTTGTGGCCGGCAACGGCGGCGGCGATCGCGGCGACATGCTCCGGGGTCGACCCGCAGCAGGCGCCGGCCACGTTGAGCAGGCCGTGCTCGGCCCATTCGCCCAGCGCGGCGGCCATCTGCTCGGGCGTCTCGTCGTAGCCGCCCAGGTCGTTGGGCAGACCCGCATTCGGGTAGGCGGACACGGGCAGGTCGGCGACCCGCGACAGGACGTCGAGGTGCTCGCGCAACTGCTTCGGCCCGAGCGCGCAGTTGAGGCCCACGATGAGCGGCTTCGCGTGGCGGACGCTGTGCCAGAACGCCTCGACGGTCTGGCCCGACAGGGTCCGACCGGAGGCATCGACGATCGTCCCGCTGATGATCAGCGGCACCCGCTCGCCCAGCTCGTCGAACAGCGATTCGATGGCGAAAATCGCCGCCTTCGCGTTCAACGTATCGAAGATTGTCTCGACGAGCAGGAGGTCGGCCCCGCCCTCGACGAGACCCGCAGCGGCGTCGCGGTACGCGGTCTCGAGCTCCTCCCAGCTCACGCCGCGTGCCGCGGGGTCGCTGACATCGGGGCTGATCGACGCGGTCCGGTTGGTCGGGCCCAGCGACCCAGCCACGTATCGCGGGCGGCCCGGATCCGCGCGTTCCGCCGCGTCGGCTGCCTCCCGCGCGAGGCGCGCCGCGGCGACGTTCATCTCGCGGACGAGCTCCGGCCCGAAGCCGTAGTCGGCCTGGGCGATGGACGTCGACGTGAACGAGTTCGTCGAGATCACGTCGGCGCCGGCATCGAGATAGGCCGCGTGGATCTCGCGGACGATCTCGGGCTGGGTCAGGCAGAGGAGGTCGTTGTCGCCACGCAGGTCCTTCGGGTGGTCGGCGAAGCGCTCGCCACGGAAGGCGGCCTCGTCGAGGCTCCTGTTCCTGGAGCATCGTGCCCATCGCCCCGTCGAGGACGACGATCCGCTCGCGGAGCAGGTCGGGCAGGCGAGCGAGGCGTGCGGTCCGGCTGAACGGCGGGGCGGCGGTCGGGGCCGTCACGATGCGACCCGCTCGTGGCAGTCGCCGCCGAGGCCACGGCCCGCGGGTGGCGCTCGCGAATCCGCCGGACGAGACCAGCGCACTGCTCGTAGCGACCGAAGCTCGGCATGATGTACGTGCCGGCCAGCTCGGCCTCCACCGCTCGGAGCAGGTCGTCGGCCATCTCGATGCCGCGTTCCGAGCCACGCTCGCCGGCCGCGTGCATTGCCGCCCGCGCGTCGTCGGGGATCGTGATCCCGGGCACCTCGTTGTGGAGGAACTCGGCGTGCCGCGCGGAGACGAGCGGCAGGACGCCGAGCAGCACCGGGAACCGGGAATCCGGCCTGGCCGAAGCGGCGGCGCGCCTCTGCGAACATCGTCTCGACCTGCTCGACCGAATAGAGCGGCTGGGTCATGACCAGGTGCGCTCCCGCGGCGAGCTTCCGCTCGAGGCGGTCCCACTCGGTCGCGGCGTCGGCCGCGGTCGGGTCGAGCGCGCAGGCAATCGTGTAGCCGGCCGGCTGACCGATCGGCGACCCGGACTGGTCCTCGCCGCGGTTGAGCCGCGTCAGGATGTCGATCAGCCCGATCGAGTCGACGTCCCACACGCCGGTGCCGGTCGGGTAGTCGCCGATCCGCGGCGGATCGCCGGTGAGCGCGATGATGTTGCGGACCCCCAGCGCGTGTGCCCCGAGCAGCTCGGATTCGAGCGCCATCAGGTTCCGATCGCGCGTCGTGCAGTGGACGAGGCACTCGAGGTCGAGGTCGTGCTGGATCCCGAACGCCACCGCGAAGGCGCCCATCCGGACCTTGGCCATCGCCGAGTCCGAGACGTTCACCGCGTCGGCGCCGGCCGCCTGCAGCAGTCGGGCGGCCTCAATGGTCCGCTCGATGCGGACACTCCGCGGTGGGTCGATCTCCGCCGAGACCACGAATCGCTTGGCGGCAAGCAACTCGGCGAGCCGGGTCGGCGGCGGGGCGCCTTCGGCTTCGAGTGTTGCCCGGTCCGCGAGCGCTGAATTGGTCCGGGACGGTGCGACCTCCGTTCGCGGCGCAGCGGCCCCGGTCGTGGAGACGGTATCGAGCGCGGCCCGCATCGAGGCAATGTGCTCGGGCGTCGTCCCGCAGCACCCGCCGACGATGCGTGCCCCGGCCTCGACCATCCGCGGCGTGACCTGCGCGAAGTACCCGGCACCGGCGGCGTAGATGAATCGCCCCTCGAGCCGTTGCGGCAAACCGGCGTTCGGCATGATCGAGCGCAGCGGATCGTCCGGTCCAGCCCTGCCCATCGCCTTCAGGGCGTTGATCGAAGCGCTCGGCCCTGCACCGCAGTTGACTCCGACGACGTCAGCGCCGGCCGAGGCGAGCAGGCCGGCCGCTCGTTCGGCCGTCGTCCCGTCGGCGAGCGTGAGGTCCTCGCCGAATGTCAGCGAGGCGATGATCGGGATGTCCGCGGCGCTCCGCGCCTCGTCAAGCGCGATCAGCAGCTGTTCGAGGTCCGAGAACGTCTCGAGCACGACGACGTCGATGCCACCTTCCAGCAGGCCGTCGAGCTGCTCACGGAACATCGCGCGTGCCGCGCCCTCCGAGAGTCCGGCAGTCCCACGGTTCGGCGGCGCGAGCGGTCCCATGGAGCCGCCGACGAGCGCGTCGCGGCCGCTCACCTCGCGGGCCTCTCGAGCGACCTGGGCCGCCCGCCGGTTGAGGCGCGTGACCTCCGTGTCGAGGCCGACCACGGCCAGTCGGCGCCGGTTTGCGCCGAGCGACAGGGTCTCGATCAGCTCAGCACCGGCGTCCAGGTATTCGCGATGCGCGGCACCGACCAGCTCCGGTCGGGTCGCGGCAAGCTCGTCGAGGCAGGCACTCTGCGGGACGCCGCGGCTGTACATGAGCGTGCCCATGCCGCCGTCGGCCAGGAGCGGTCGCTGACCGAGACGCTCGCGGAACCGGGTTCGAGGCGTGGACGCAGGGGTCACGAGTTCGGTCCGCGGGTCCGTCGGTCGCCCGTCAACAGCCGCCGGCCATTGCCGGGAGCAGCACGAGCGAGTCCCGCTCGCCGACGGCCGTGTCGAGGCCGTCGAGGTGACGCACGTCGGTATCGTTGAGGAAGACGTTGACGAAGCGGTTGACGCCACCTTCCCCGTCGAGCAGCTGCGGCCCGAGACCTGGGTACGCTGCGACGAGGCCGTCGACGACCTCGCGGACCGTCGAGCCGTCGACCTGGACGACCTTCTCCCCGGAGGTCGCGGTTCGGAGCGTCGGCGGGATGCGGACCGCGCTCATGCCCGGGTCTCCAGCCACGCTTCGAAGGCCGACAGGCTGGGCCGGATCGATGGCGCGACGCCGCCCTGCTCGAGCCCGAGAAGACGCGCATCCGGCGTCTTGAGCCCGTTCCCGGTGAGCAGCACGACGACTTCGTCGCCCTCGCGGATCACGCCCCGGCGGCGGGCCGCCTCGGCAGCGGCGACCGTCACGCCGCCGGCCGTTTCCGAGAAGATCCCTTCGAGCACCGCCACCTGCCGGATCGCGGCGGCGGTCGCCTCGTCGGGGATCGCTTCGATGGAACCGCCCGAGGCGTTCGCCTGCTCCACCGAGTAGCGGCCGTCGGCCGGGTTGCCGATCGCCAGCGAGCGCACGAACGTGTCCGGCGTGCGAACGGGCTGGACGTCGGTCGTTCCCTGTTCCCAGGCTGTCGCGACCGGAGCGCAGCCGGCGGCCTGCCCGCCGACGAAGCGGATCGGGCGGCGCTCGATGAGACCCGCGTCGGCCAGCTCGGCGAAGCCCTTCGCGAGCTTGGTGAACATCGCCCCCGACGCGATCGGCGCGACGATGACGTCCGGCGACCGCCAGCCGAGTCCCTCGGCGACCTCGAACGCGAGCGTCTTGCTGCCCTCGGCGTAGAACGGGCGCAGGTTCACGTTGACGAAGCCCCAGCCGGTCTCGTCGGCGACCTCGAGGCACAGCCGGTTCACGTCGTCGTACGTGCCCTCGATCGGGACGACCGTCGCGCCGTAGGCCAGCGCGTGGTCGATCTTGGCGGGCTCGAGGTCGGCCGGGATGAACACGTAGGCCGGCATGCCGAGCGCGGCCGCGGCGGCGGCCGTGGCGCCGGCGAGGTTCCCGGTCGAGGCACAGGCCAGCGTGTCGATGCCGAAGAGGCGGGCCCGCTCGGCAGCGACCGCCACCGCACGGTCCTTGAACGAGAGGGTCGGGTTGCGCGTGTCGTCCTTGAGCCAGAGGCGGTCGATGCCGAGAGCCGGGCCGAGGCGGTCGGCCTGGAAGAGCGGCGTCGAGCCGACGCGGAGTCCGCGGGCCGGCGGCGCGTCGACGGGCAGGAACTCGAGGTAGCGCCACAGGCCGGGCGGCCGGGCCTCGATGACCGCGCGGCTCACGCGTTCCGCGGACCGCGTCCTTGTCGTACGCGACCTCGAGCGGGCCGAAGCAGGCAGGGCAGACGTAGGAGGGGCCGAGCGGCTCGGGCCGTCGACAGTTGCGACAGATCAGGCCGACGACGCGCGGCGCGGCCATGACCGGGCGGCCCGCGTCGTGGGCGGTCGGCTCGGTCGTTGGTGCGGGCGCGGTATCGATCGTCATCGTCGGCTCCAGGTCGGTGCGACGGCTGGCGGCGACGGGACCGGTAGAAACGGAAGACCCTTCCTGCTGGAAGGGTCTCAGGGAGTTCCCTTATCTCGCAGGAGGACCTGCCCGGATTTGGCACCTTGCCGACTCGACGCCGGTAGGTTGTCGTGGCTTCAACGGGCCGGTCCCTCCGCCACTCTTGATAAGAGCTCTTCAGTTGTGCACTGATCGTACGGGCCGAGGGCGTGCAGTGTCAACGCGCCCGAAGGTCCGGTCGGCCATCAGAATGGCGCCATGGACGCGGAGACCGTCGTGCGGCAGTGGATCGACGCCTACAACCGGAGCGACTGGGAGCTCGACCTTGCGCTCCTCGCCCCTGATGCCGTGACCGAGGTGATCGCGCGGAGCGAAGTCTCGAACGATCCACTCGAGAGCCAGGAGGGCGCCCGCGCCTTCAAGGCAGCGTTCCCCGACCTGCACGTCGAGATCGACAACCTGGTCGTCGCAGAACCGTTTGTCGTCGTCGAGTGGCGGGCAACGGCACGAACACCGGTCCATTCGCCGGCGCCGAGCCGACCGGCCTCACCTTCACCCGCCGAGGCGTCGGCGTGGCCGAGGTCCACGACGGCCGCATCACGGCATACCGCGACTACTTCGACCGGGCCACGATGCTCTCGCAGATCGGGCGGATGGATCTCGCAGTCACGCGAGAGGCTTCAGCGAAAACACCTCCGTCCCGGGCGTACCTCGAGATGCTTCCACTCATACAGAACTATCGTTGGAACACGCCCGATTGCCGCGCGGCCCTCGCGCTCGTGCACCCTCGAACCAACTGGATCACGCGGGCGTTGCGAGGCTCGAGATGATCGCCGGGCGCGGTCGAACTCGGCACGTCCTCCCTGGCCCCAATCAGGGCGCCCGGGGCATGCCAGCCCCGTGGGCGCAGGGCGGCCGAACCAGGCGAGGCTTGCGATTGTTCCGCTTCGTTGGAAGCATCGGCGGGTGGCCGTATGGCGAGGTCCGTTCGGCCGCGTGTGCGAATTACCCGGCGAAGCGGTGCGGGAGCACGCCCGGAACGGGGGCACGCACGTGGAACAGCCCGCCGGCGTGCGGCTGCTCGGCCAGCGCCTCGGCCGACAGTTCGGACGTGGCCGACGTGATGTACAGATCACGAAGATCCGGACCGCTGAAGGCGCAACTCGTCACCTGTGTCGCCGGCACGCGGACGACGACATCGAGCTCGCGGTCTGGCCCGTAGCGGCGGATCTGCCCGGCGCCCCAGAATGCGATCCACAGGCCGCCCTCGGCATCGATCGACATCCCGTCGGGCTTCGGAACGCGGTCGTCGAACACGAGATAGGGCCGGCGCCGGGAGATGGCGCCCGTCGCCAGGTCGTAGTCGAACGCGTCGACACGACGAAGCGGCGAGTCGATGTAGTAGAACGTGCCGCCGTCCTCGGTCCAGGCCATGCCGTTCGCGATCGACAGCCCGTCGAGCAGGCGGCGCATCGAGCCGTCCGCTTCGACCGAGTAGAGCGAGCCAATCGGCGAGTTGTCGAAGGCCATCGTTCCGACGAGGAACCGTCCGGCCGGATCGCACTTCGCGTCGTTCGAGCGCACCTCGGGAGGCTCGCCGAGCCCCACGAACAGCTCCGCTGCCCCGCTTGCCGGGTCGACGGTCCAGACCCCGTCGGCGAGGGCGGCGACGAGTCCCCCACCCGCCCGGATTGCCACCGCCCCGACCATGCTCGCCGTCTCGAAGGATGTGTCTGCGCGCGTCGCCGGGTCGAAACGGTGGATGCGCCGACCTTCGATGTCGACCCACCACAGGACACCGCGCATCCGCGTCCCACACCGGCCCTTCGCCGAGGGTCGCGTGGGCGTCGAGAACCAGGTCCGCCGTCAGCTCGTCCGCCACCGGACCATACCAATCGAACCAATCACGTGCTATCCTCCGCCGATGCGAGGGGCCATCGCTTGAGAGAACCGCTGCACTCCATCATCGCAAGTCGCGCAGAGCGCCGGATCCGTTCCGGCGAATGGGCCCCGGGCACCCGCCTCCCGCCCGAGCGCGAGCTGTGCGAACTGCTCCACGTCAGCCGAACAACGCTCCGCCTCGCCCTCGACGAGCTCGAGCAACGCGGCCTCATCTCGCGGCACCAGGGCCGCGGTACCTACGTGAGCCGCCAGCGCGTCGACGCGGCGGTAAGCGGGCATTTTACGATCAGCTCCGCCCTCCGGGCACGAGGCCTGGTGCTCACGACGCGCGTCGTCTCGGTCAGCCAGGTCAGCGCTGGTCGCTCCGTCGCCAACGATCTCGGGATCCTGCCGGGCGACCCGACCGTCCACCTCGAGCGCGTCCGCTCCATCGCCGACGAGCCGCTGCTGCTCGAGACGACCGACCTGCCCGCCGAGCGTTTCCCCGGTGTCGAACTGGCCGACTTCGCCTCCCGCTCGCTGTACGACATCCTGCGCGAGGACTACGACACGCTCGTTGAGGCGGCGATCGAATCGCTCGAGCCCGTGATCCTGACGCCGCACGAGTCCACCCTGCTCGGCCTGCCCCGGCACGCGCCGGCGATGCTGATCCGGCGCGTCTCGACCGACCAGACCGGCGCGCACATCGAGCTGTCGCACCTCCTGCTCCGCGGCGACCGCTCGCGCTTCCTGCTCGAACGCCGGGTTCGCGATGCGTGGGCGGGTGCGCCGTCGGACCGGCAGCCGACCGAAGGCCCGATGCCGTCGTCTGACCGCATCGCCGCATCCCTGCTCATCGACGCGTGACCAGCCACCGATTTCGGAGGAACCGAGATGACCGTCCAGACCCGACCCGACGCCGCGCGACGGTGGCTCGGCGAGGCACGTGCCGTGCTCGACCGACTCGAGGCGACGCAGCTCGATCCCATCGAGCAGGCGGCCGACCTCTTCGCCCGGACGATCGCCGCGGACGGGCTCGTGCACGTGTTCGGCTCCGGTCACTCGCGGATGAATACCGAGGAGATGTTCCCGCGGATCGGCAGCTTCCCCGGCTTTCACCCGATCGCCGAGCTCGCGATCTCGAACCACGTCGGGGTCGTCGGACCAAACGGCCTGCGCCAGGCCATGTTCCTCGAGAAGGTCGACGGGTTCGGGCGGGTCATTCTGCAGCAGATCAAGCTCCACGCCGGCGACGCATTCCTGATCTTCTCGAGCACCGGGATCAACGGCGTCGTCATCGAGGTGGCGCTGTACGCCAGGGCGATGGGTCTGCCTGTCGTTGCGGTGACGTCGCTCGATCACTCCCGCGCGACGGCCTCGCGCCACCTGTCCGGGAGGAAGCTCGCCGAGGTCGCCGACATCGTGATCGACAACGCCAGCCCGGCCGGCGACGCGGCCGTCGAGATCGACGGCCTGCCGTTCAAGGTCGGCCCCACGTCGTCGGTCGGGGCCATCGCCGTCGTCAACATGCTCAAGACGCGAACCGCCGAGCGGCTGGTCGAGCTGGGCGTGCCGCCGGTCGTCCTGACCAGCCCCCACTTCGTCGGCCAGACCGCCGGCGCCGAGCAGCTCGAGCGGGTCTACGAGGAGTATTTCCGCCGCGTCACCCGCGCCTACGACCCGGTCGACGCGCTCGTCGTGCCCGAGAGCTACGAATGAGATACGCGGGGCAGGGTCTGCCTGGTCGCGGGCTCGACCGGAATCGCCGAAGCGTCCGCGCTCCGCTTCGCGCGGGAAGGCGCACGGGTCTTCATCGCGTCCCGGACCGAAGGGCATTGTCGCGACCTGGTCGATGCCATCCGCGGCGAGGGCGGCGAGGCCGATTACCTGGCCGCCGACCTGACCGAGGACGGCGCCGCGGACCGGGCAGTCGCGAACGCCGCCGAACGGTTCGGAAGGATCGACGCCGTTTTCAACGTCGCCGGCGGCAGCGGCCGGCGGTTCGGCGACGGGCCGACCCACCTCGCGACGGCGGAGGGCTGGGACGCGACGCTCCAGCTGAACCTGCGCAGCCAGTTCCTCATGTGCCGTGCCGCGCTGAACCGGATGCTCGAGCAGGAGCCGGACGTGCAAGGCCTGCGTGGCGCGATCCTCAACATGACGAGCATCCTCGCGTTCCATCCTTCGCCGGCGCATTTCCCCACGCACGCCTACGCCGCGGCAAAGGGCGCAATCGTTTCGCTCACCACGACGATGGCGGCGTACTACGCCCCACACATGATCCGGGTGAACGCCGTCGCACCGTCGCTCACGAGAACGCCCATGGCAGGCCGTGCGGCATCCGATCCCGAGACGGTGGCTTTCGCCACGTGGAAGCAGCCGCTCGTCGGCGGGCTGCTCGAGCCCGAGGACGTCGCAAACGCCGCGGCGTTCCTGCTCTCCAGCGAAGCGCGTGCGATCACCGGCCAGGTGCTGAAGGTGGATGGCGGGTTCTCGGTTTCGGAGCTGCCCACGGAGCTCGCCCGGTGACAGCGACCTGGCAGACCGAACCTGCCGCGCTACGGCGACCGCGTGTTCGACGTCGTCGTGGTGGGCTCGGGTTCGGCCGGTTCGACCGCAGCGATCGCGGCGGCGCGGGGCGGCGCGGACACACTCCTTGTCGAGAAGCTCCCGTTCCTCGGTGGCGTGAGCACGGCCGTCCTCGACACGTTCTACGGGTTCTACACGCCGGGCACGGCATCGCGGAAGGTGGTTGGCGGCATCGCCGACGATGTCGTCGGCGCGCTGCGCGACCTCGGACCGGTCGTCGAACGGCCGAACACGTTCGGGGCAGGAACGGGCGTCACCTACCACCCGGACCACCTGAAGGTCGTCTGGGAGCGGCTCGTGCTGGAGGCGGGCGCCGGCGTCCTGCTCCACGCGTTCGTCCAGGACGTCGCTGTCCACGACGGCCGGGTCGAGGCGCTCATCGTGGCCACGAAGTCGGGCCTCCAGCGGATCGCGGGACGGACCTTCGTTGACGCCTCGGGCGATGCCGACCTGTGCCATTTCGCCGGGTTCGGCTACGAGCTGGCCGGCGAGCTGGAACCGGCCCAGACGCTGACCACGACGTTTCGCGTCGCCAACGTCGACCTGGAGCGGCGCGGCACGCTGTCGAAGGCGGCGCTGAACGCGCTGATGGCCGAGGCCTCGAGCAGCGGCGCCTACGACATGCCGCGCCGCGAGGGCAGCGACCACATCACGCCGGTCGAAGGCATGACCGCGACGATCATGACCCGCCTCGAATCGTTCCGTCGGGACGACGATCGGGTGGTCAACGCGACCGATCCCGACTTCCTGACCGCGGCAGAGATCGCCGGCCGGCGCCAGGCGCTCGAGTACGTCCGGTTTCTGACCGATCGGGTCCCCGGGTACGAGCATGCCAGCCTCGCCGACGCTCGGGACGCAGATCGGCGTTCGCGAGACGCGCCGCGTGTACGGCGACTACCGGCTGACGCGCGACGACGTCCTGTCGGCACGCCGCTTCGACGATACCGTGGGGCTGTGCGGGGCGCCGATCGAGGATCATCACGCCGGCGCCGACACCCGCTGGCAGTACCTGCCCGACGGGCAGGCGGTCGATATCCCGTTCCGGACGCTGCTCGTGCGCGACGCCGCCAACGTTCTCGTTGCGGGACGCTGCTTCAGCGCGACGCACGACGCCCACGCGTCGGTGCGCTCGATGGCGCAATGCATGGCGATGGGCCAGGCCGCCGGCAGTGCCGCCGCACTGGCGACCGCGACTGGACGCGACCCGCGCGACGTCCCGCTGGCGTGCGCTGCAGGACCGGCTGCTGGCCGACGGTGCGATCCTCCAGCTGACCGAGCCGGTCGGGTCGGAGTAGCGAGGAACGGATGGGCGCGACGGACGGATACCTGATCGGTTTCGACATCGGCGGGACGCGGCTCAAGTCCGGCGTCGTCCGTGCCGATGGCAGCGTCGAGCGCCCCACCCTCGAGGACACCAGTCGTGGCGGGTTCGAGGACCTGGTGCTGCCGGCGCTGCGCGAGCACACGCGCGCGCACCTCGCAGCCTGCGGTGACGGCTGTCTCGGGATCGGCATCGCGCTGCCCGGCATCGTCGAGACCGCGTTCGGATCGCGCTACCTGCCGGGGAAGGTGCTCGGCATCGAGGGATACCCGTTGCGCGAGACACTCGAAACGGAGTTCGGCCTGCCCGTCCGCTGCGTCAACGATGGGGCCGCGGCGACCCTGGCCGAATGGCGCTTCGGTGCGGCGCGAGGCCTCGACGACGTGGTGGGGATCACCCTCGGCACGGGCGTCGGCAGCGGCGTCGTCGTCGGTGGCAAGCCGTTCGAGACGTCGAACCTCGGCAACGGCGTGTCGGTGGGCCACTTCACGATCCAGACCGGTGGGCGCCTGTGCCTGTGCGGCAATCGCGGCTGCGCCGAGACGCTCGTCTCCGCGAACGCCGTCGCCGCGCGGCTGCGCGATGCGCTGACGCGCAAGGTGCCGAGCATCCTGGCCGACCGCTTCCGCGACGACCCGCACTCGATCGGCTTTCCCGCCCTCGTCGAGGGCGTCCGTGCCGGCGACCGGATCTGCCTCGAGATCCTCGCCGAATTCGTGCGCGACCTGGGCGCCACGGTCGTCACCGCGATCCACGCCTACAACCCGACCGTCGTCGTCCTCGCCGGCGGACCGATGAGCGCCGCGGACCTGTTCCTCGCCGACGTCCAGGCCTATGTCGACGAGTACGCCTTCATCTTCCCGAAGGGCCGGACCGTCGAGTTGCGCACTGCCCAGCTCGAGGACCACGCGGGGGTGCTCGGCGCAGCCGCGGTGGTGATGAGCGCGCTCGAGGACAACGCCGCATGACCTTCGTCCGCACGGTCCTCGGCGACGTCGAACCGGAGGATCTGGGCCCGACCTACGCCCACGAGCACCTCGTCATCGACGGCGGCCGGCCGGTCGAGCTGTATCCGGACTTCCTGCTCGCCGACGTCGACAAGGCGGTGGCCGAGCTTGGGCCGGTGCGTGCGCTCGGGCTCGGGGCCGTGATCGACGCCATGCCCGCGAGCGCCGGCCGCAACGTCCGCAAGCTGGCCGAGATCAGCCGGCGGAGCGGTGTCCACGTCGTCGCGCCGACGGGCCTCCACCTGTCGCGCTACTACGCCGACGACGGGTGGAGCGAGACGGAGTCGGCGCAGCAGCTGGCGGCTCGCTTCGCGGCCGACGTCACCGACGGGATCGACGAGCACGACTACCTCGGCCCGACCATCGAGCGGACCGAGCACCGCGCCGGCGTCATCAAGGTGGCCGGCAGCGAGGCGCTGACCGATCGCGAGCGACGGGCGTTCGAGGCCGCCGCGATCGTCCACGCCGACACCGGCGTCCCGATCCTGACCCACTGCACCGAAGGGATCGGGGCGCTCGAGCAGCTCCGCTTCCTCGCCGAACACGGCGTCGCGCCGGCCCACGTCACGCTGTCGCACACCGACAAGGTGGTCGACCGCGGCTACCATCGGGAGATCCTCGCGACCGGCGCCTTCGTCGAGTACGACCAGGGTTTCCGCTGGAAGGCCGGCGTCGACAACGGCACCCTCACGCTCCTCGCATGGATGATCGAGGACGGCCATGGAGACCAGCTCATGCTCGGGATGGACGCTGCACGCCAGGGCTACTGGGCCACCTACGGCGGCTCGCCGGGCTGGACGTTCCTGCTCGGCCCGTTCGCCGAGCAGATGCGCGACCGCGGCATCGGCACGGGGGCGCAGGACGCGATCTTCGTGACCAACCCGGCCCGCGCCTTCGCCTTCGCGGTCGCCTCGTGACCGACTCGGCGCCGAGGCTCGGCGGCAACCTCACGACGAGCGTCGTGGGCTCGCACGCCCATCCGTCGTGGCTGGTCGTCGGCGTGGCCGCTGCCGGACGCGGTGAGCTTGGCCCGGTCGACATCGCCGAGCTCCAGGACGACGCGGTCGACACCGCGCTCCGCGACCAGGAGGAGGCCGGCATCGACGTCGTCTCCGACGGCGAGATGCGCCGCGCGGGCTTCTTCACCGCCGAGTTCTACCGCCACCTCACGGGCCTGCGGCCGCTCCAGCCGGAGCGGCGGGTCGGCGCGGCCGGCCACGACCAGCAGCACCGTTTCGAGGTCGTCGAGCCGATCGCCGCACCCGAAGGGCTTGGCGTCGTGGAGGAGTTCCGCTATGCACGGACCCGGACCCGCCGGCCGCTCAAGGTCACCATTCCCGGGCCGTTCACGCTCGCCGGGCGGCTGATCGGCGGCAGCGTCTACCCGAACCGCGTCGCTGCCACGGAGGCGTTCATCCCGATCCTCGCGAACGAGGTTCGCGCGCTCGTCGCCGAGGGCGCCACGTTCATCCAGATCGACGAGCCGTCGCCGGCGATCCATCCCGACGCCCCGGCCGACTTTGCGGCGCTGTTCAACCCGGTCGTCGCCGGCGTGCCGGCCGGCGTCCGGCTGGCGGCTCACCTGTGCTTCGGCAACTACATGGGCCGGCCGCTGGCGAAGCGGACCTACCGGCCGGTGCTCGACCAGCTCCGCAGGTTCGCCGTCCATGAGCTCGTGCTCGAATTCGCCAACCGCGAAATGGCCGAGCTCGAGGTGCTCGCCGAGCTGACGGATCGGTTCGACATCGCGGCCGGCGTGATCGACGTCAAGAACTCGTACGTCGAGACGGCGTACGACGTCGCCGAGCGGATCGACCGGATCCTCGAGTACGTTCCTGCGGACCGCCTGTCGCTCGTCCCCGACTGCGGCTTCTCGCAGACTGCGCGCGGGGTCACCCGCCCGAAGCTCCGCTCGCTGGTGGCCGGGCGGGACCTCGTCAGGGATCGCGCGAGGCCGTAGCCAGCTCCAGGCGCACCTTCCAGCGCAGCGGCGTGCCGGGCTCCAGGATCCGCGCACGCCCCGCCGCGATCGCCGATGCCAGGTCGTCGTCTGGGGACGTCGTCGGCTCGATCGCGACCTGGTGGCGCGATTCGCCGGGCGGCCAGCCCCCGTAGTCGATCCAGATCCCGAGCGTCGGTGCGAACGCGAGGTCCCACGCGAAACGCAGCTCCGAGCCATCGGTGGCACGCGCCGCGACCCGGGTCAGCGACCGCGCGTCCAGGTACACCTTCGCTGCCTGACGAGCCTCAACGTCGCGCACGACATCAAGGGCCGTCGCGCCGCCGGGCCACGCCACCGTCTCGAGACCCGGAGCGAATGGGAATCCCTCGTGGTGCGTCACGCGCGCTTCGCCGCCCGGTTCGACGACGATGCGCGAACCCGGCTCCAGCGCGAGCAGCGCGTGCATCGACCACAGGATCGGCAGCGCCTGGTCGCCGCCGGTCTCCAGCTCGTATTCGCAGGCGACCGCCGCGCCCTCGAGCGTGATGGCGCGCCGGAACCGGAGCGGCCAGCGCGACCGCGTCCAGGTCGCCACCAGCCGGTCGTCGGTCGCCTCGACGTCGGCCGGCCGGCCCCACTGGTCCCCGTGGTCGCGCAGCGCGGGCGCTGTCGCGTCCATGGGATCGGGACACGGCGCCACGGTCGGCAGGCACTCGTCCCAGCCGAACGCCTCGGCGCCCCCGAAGACCGCCCCTTCGGCCGCCCATGCAGCAGCAGCGCCCGGCAGCGTCCCTGGCACGAGCCACTCGCGCCCATTTCGCCGGTCGACCAGCGACGTGATCCGGGCCCCGACGTTCGGGTTCGCAGGCGAGCCGGACCGCATCGTTCTCGAGAACGACCACCGGAGGCCCGCTCAGGTCGCGGCGGCGATCCGGGTCCGCGCCCGCTCGGCCCGCGCCTGTCGGAACTGCGAGACGGCCACCGCCGCGACGAGCAGGACGCCCAGCGCGACGCGCTGATAGAAGGCGCCCACGCCGAGCAGGTTCATCCCGTTCGTGAGCACGCCGACCAGGAGGACCGCGAGGAACGTCCCGACGATGGTGCCCCGGCCACCGGCCGTCGCCGCGCCACCGAGGAAGACCGCCGTGATGGCCTGGAGCTCGAGGCTCCGGCCGTTGATCGGGTTGCCGGACGTCGTCCGCGCCGTGAGGAGCACGCCGGCCAGGCCCGCGATCGCGCCGGAGATCAGGTACATGGCGATCCGCACGTTGCGCAGGTTGATGCCCGACAGGCGAGCCGCCGTCGCGTTGCCGCCGATCGCGTAGACCGACCGGCCGAATTCCGTGTAGCGCATCACGACGTGCATGAGCACCGTCACCACGATCAGGATCACGAACACGATCGGCACGCCCGGCCACGGCCGGCCGCCGAGATCGGGGATGGGCATGAACTCGAGGATCCGGCCGGTCGCCAGCCAGGTGAAGTCCGGCTCGGTGACGACGCCCACGGGCTTGCCCTCCGGGGCAATGAGGAACGCGAGTCCGTCGAACGCGGCCAGCGTCCCAAGCGTCGCGATGATCGGGTTGACGTTCAGCACCGTGACGATGAAGCCGTTGATCGACCCGCAGAACAGGCCCGCCGCGATCCCGGCCAGGATCGCGAACGGCATCGACCCGGCCCCGAACGTGCCGATCACGCCCTGCGTGATCACGATGGCCGAGAACACCGAAGCGACGCTCGCGATCGAACCAATCGAGATGTCGAGGGCGCCGCCGACGATCACCACGGTTTCGCCGATGGCCAGCAACCCCACGATCACGATGCTCTGGGCGAGGCTGTTCACCAGGTTCTGCCATGACCAGAAGAAGTTGCCGCCCTGCACGCCGATGAGGGGCGCGATGACACTGATGAGGATCATCAGGATCACGAGTGCGCCGATCAACGACAGGTTGTCGACGCCGACCGCGGTGATGATCCGGCGCAGGCCCCCACGTGCCCGACGGGTGGGTGCCGGGATGGGGGTGTCGGCGGCGCTCACAGCTGTCCCTCTGCTTCCATCGCGGCCTCGGCCTGCTCTGCTGTCATCGTCAGGTGATCGACCATGGCGAGGGCAAGCACCTGCTCCTCGGTGACATCCGGCCCACCCTCCAGCTCGCCCGTGATCCTGCCGTTCTGCATCACGTAGATCCGATCCGACAATCCGAGGATCTCGGTCAGCTCGGACGAGATGAACATGATGGCGAGCCCTTCGTTCGCGAGCTCGTCGATCAGGCGATAGATCTCCGCCTTTGCGCCGACGTCGATGCCGCGCGTCGGCTCGTCGAGGATGAGCACCCGCGGCTTGGCTGCGAGCCAGCGGGCCAGCACGACCTTCTGCTGGTTGCCGCCCGACAGCTTGCCGACCTCCTGGTCGAGCGACGGCGTCTTGACCGCGAGCCGGGTGACGTACTCCTGGCCGATCCGCCGCTCGAGCCCACGTTTGACGAACCCGAACCGGGTCAACCGTTTGAGGATCACCATCGTCGCGTTCTCGATGACCGAGCGGATGAGGATCAGGCCCTCGCGCTTGCGGTCCTCGGGAGCGAAGCCGATCCCGTGGCGGATCGCCGACGACGGACTGTGGATTGTGGCCTCCTTGCCGTCGACCCAGACCCGCCCCGCCGACCGCGGCAGCTCACCGAAGATCACCTTGGCCAGCTCGGTGCGCCCCGCCCCGACCAGCCCCGCGAAGCCGACGACCTCGCCGGCCCGGATCTCGAAGTCGATCCCCTTGTGCCAGTCGCTGTGGATGCCCTCGGCGCGGAGCACCACGCGGTCCTGGATCGCCGGCCGGCGCTTGAACACGTCGGACAACTCGCGGCCGACCATCAGCCGGACGATCTCCTTCTCGCTCAGGTCACTGGCCTCGCGCACTGCGACCAGCTTCCCGTCGCGCATCACCGCAACGCGCTGGGCGAGGCGCAGGATCTCGTGGATGCGGTGGCTCACGTAGATGATCGCGACACCCTCGTCGCGCAGCCGCCGAACGAGCCTGAACAGGCGCTCCACCTCCTCGTCGGTGAGCGACGAGGTCGGTTCGTCGAGGGCGAGGAGCCGGACGCCGGACTTGAGCGCCCGCATGACCTCGACCACCTGGCGCTGAGCCGACGAGAGCATGTCGCCCATCAGGTTCGTCGGCAGCACGCCCTCGAAGCCGTAGCGCCGCAGGTCGGCGGCAACGAGCTTGTCCATCCGCTTGCGGTCCACGAACGGTCCGCGCGTCGGGAGCTCGCCGGCGTAGATGTTCTCAGCGACGTCGACGCCGGGAATGATCTCGGGCTCCTGGTAGATGACCCGGATGCCGGCGCGGATGGCGTCGCGCGGGCTCCCGAACGACAGCTGCTCGCCGTCGCGCGTCATGGTGCCCTCGTCCTGCTGATAGTCCCCGGACAGGATCTTCAGGAGGGTCGACTTGCCGGCGCCGTTCTCGCCCATCAGGGCGAGGATCTCGCCGGGCCGAACGTCGATCGAGACGTCCTGGAGCGCCTGGACGTTCGGGAACGACTTGGTCATCCCGCGAATCTCGAGGGTTCCGGACGGGCCACCGGATCCGGGCGGCGGTGCGGAAGCTTCGGGAGGCGCGGCGATCGTCATCTGCGAGGTGCCTCAGCGTCCAACCACGATCGAGCGAACAGTACCGTGCCCGGGCCGCACGAGTGCGACCCGGGCACGGGATTGAGGCGCTGGGTCAGCCGCCGCAGTTCGCGATCGAGGTCGCGTCCATCACGTCCTTGTAGTTGTCAGGACCCACGATCGTGGTCTTGGCAACGGTCGTCGGCGGGAGTGCCGTGCCGTTGACGACGTTGTCGTAGAGGACCTGCGCGGCCGCGGCGCCGACATCCAGCCCGGAGATGAACAGGGCTCCCTTGAACCCCGTGTCCTGGCCGGCGGCCCACGGGCGGCATGCCTCGTACGCACCGAGCCCGACGCCGATGATGTCGGCGGGGGCGACGCCTGCGGCGGTCAACGCGTTGATCGCGCCGAGGACGCTCTCATCGTTGCAGCCCGTGACGACCCACTTCGTGACGTCCGGGTGCGCCGTGATGACCGGACCGGCAGCCGTGTTCGCGGTGTCGACCGTGGCGCCTGAGGCGACGTCGTAGATCCGGTCGGCCGCGAGGCCGGCGGCTCCAACCTTCTCCTTCTGGGCCTCGGTGCGCAGCTCGCAGACCGACAGGTCCTGCTTCTCGACGGCGAGCATGCCGACGACGCTGCCGTCGGTGAGCCAGCCGGACTCCGTCAGGAGACGGCCCGCTTCCTCACCGACCTTGTTGCCCATGTCGGTTCCGTCGAAGCCGACGAACGGGATCGGGTTGCCCGCCTCGTCCTCGATCGGGTCGTCGGTCGCGATCAGCGGGATCCCCGCATCAGCGGCCGCCTTGGCGATGGCTGGCCCGATGGCCTGGTCGGGGACGGTAATGGCGATGCCCTTGGCGCCCTGGCTGATCGCGTCGTTCACCAGGTTGACGCCGAGCTCGGCCTGGTCCTTGGCGTCGAATACCGCCGCCGTCCCGCCCAGCTCCTCGATCTTGGCCTTGAAGGCCGACTGGAGATCGATGAAGTACTGCTGGTCGGCAGCCTTGTTGATCGCGACGAAGAGGTTGCCGCCACCGGCGCCGGCCGAGGCCGGTGCGCCGGCCGAGGCCGGTGCGGCGCTCGACGGTGCTTCGCTCGCGGCGGGTTGCGATGCGGGGGCAGCCGTTCCCCCACTGCTGCTACAGGCCGCGAAGACGATGGCGAAGACGGCGCCGATCGCCGCGACCTTCAGCCAGCTCGCGGCGCGAGTCAGATTCTGCGTGGTCATGATTTCTCCTCCGATGCGACCCGCCAACCGTGGCAGGTCTGCGTGAACCCGGGAGACAATACAGCCCGCTTGGCAAACGAGCCCTTCCTCTGGCGATGGCAACGGCCGCGCACCCCATGCGCTACCCTTTGGGCCGTACCAATCGTACCAATGGCCGACGTGATCCTAGTCGGCGACCGCCGCGGAGTCAATCCGCAAATCGCGCGGACGCCGCGGCCAGCTTGCGACAATGCGAGGGTCGGCAACAACGCCCTGCAGCGACGGGAGGTCCGCGGCTCATGCCTGGTTCGGGAGAACGACCGTCGCTGCCACCCGGGCTGATCGAGGGCGGCGTCGTCGCGATCGCCCGGCGGCTCGACCCAGCCGTGGTGACCGCCGTCGCCGATGGCCTCATCGGGGGTGGCGTGCGGCTGTTCGAAGTGACGTTGAACGACCCCGAGGCCGAGGCCCTGGCGTCGATCACGTCAGCTTGCCAGGCACGCTGAAGGAACGCCCTTGGCGGTCGGGGCCGGGACCGTGCTGTCGATTGAGGCGGCGCAGCGTGCCGTCGATGCCGGCGCGACCTTCCTGGTCATGCCGCACACCGACCCGGAGCTCGTCGCCTGGGCCGCGACCCGCGGGATGCCATCCTTTCCCGGAGCGTTCAGCCCGACCGAGATCCTGACCGCGTGGCGCGCGGGCGCGGCAGCCGTGAAGCTGTTCCCGGCCTCGGTCGCCGGCCCGGCATTCGTCCGCGAGCTCCGCGGTCCATTCCCGGACATCCCGCTGATCCCGACCGGCGGCGTTACCGCCGTGACCGCCCCGGACTTCATCCGCGCCGGCGCGATTGCCGTGGGCATGGGCAGCTGGCTGATCGGCGATGGTGATCCGGCCGGGATCGCCGAGCGGGGGGCGACCGTCGTTCGCGCGGTGGCGGAGGCGCGCCCGCGGTGAGCCGCATCGCCGTGATCGGCGCCGGACCTGCCGGCCTGACCGCCGGTCACCGGTTGCGTGCCGCGGGTCACGAGGTGACCGTCTTCGAGGAACGCGACGTCCCGGGCGGCCGGACCCACTCCGAGCACTACGGGCCGGGACACTGGTCGGACACGGGTGCCGGCTGGCTGGCCGCGTTCTACCCGCGGACGCTCGCCCTGTTCGATGAGCTCGGCGAGCGCGGCCGCCTGCGCGAGCTCAAGCTCCGAGGCGGCGGGGATCTGCTGCTCGACGGCCGGCTCGTCCCCAACCCGAACTCGATCACGCGGATCATGACCACGCCACTGTTGTCGCCGCTGGCGAAGGTGCGCTTCTTCGGGTTCATGGCGCTGCTGTTCGCCACGCAGCGCGGCAAGCTGCGCCTCGACGCACGCTACGACGACCGATCCGCCGAAGAGGCGCTCCGACTGGCCGGGCGCGACGCCGCCGAACGGATCGTCCGTCCGTCGTTCGAGGGCCCGTTCTTCAGCCGTCTCGAAGAGCTGTCGGGGGCGCTGATCCGATCCTGGCTGCGGGACCTGTCGATCGGCACGTTCTACCAGGTCGACGGCGGGATGGACGCCCCGTGGCGCGCCCTCGGAGAGTCGCTCGAGGTCCGGAGCGGCGCACCTGTCGAGCGGGTCACGACGACCGCGAACGGCGTGCACGTGACGCTCGCCGAAGGGGACGCAGCCGAACCCTTTGACGGCGCCGTCGTCGCCGTCCCGGCGCCGGTGGCAGCCCGGATCGTGGCCACCGACGACCTCCCGCCTGCCGTCCGTGAGATCCGCTACGCCCCCCACGTCCGGCTGTACGCCGCCCGCCGCGCCGAAGGCCCGCCGCGCATCGGCATCCACGTGTTCCCGAACGAGGATGTCGCCACCGTCGAGCTGGGCACGGGCCATGACGGCGGCTGGGGCCGCATCCCGGACGACACGGAGTGGGCGCTCGTCTGCGCGCCCTCGGCGAGCAGCGGCCCGTTCATGACGATGGACGACGACGCGGTCAAGGAGCGCCTCTGGTCGGTCGCCTCGGGGATCGAGCCACGCCTCTTCCCGCTCGCGCAGGCCGAGATCGTCCACCTCATCCGCTGGCCGAACGCCGTCCCGATCGTCGACCGCGGCTACCTCGCCCGGATCCGGACGCTCCCCCAGCGGCCGCCGCTCGTGTTCGCCGGCGACTGGCTCGTCCAGCCGTGCGTCGAGGGCGCGGTGCGCTCCGGCGAGGCGGCCGCCGAGCGCTTCGGGCGGGCAGCGAGCGCATGAGCGACGAGGGCTTCCGCCTCCCCGATCGTCCCGCCGACCTGCGCGACCGGCCCGTCGCCGCGTGGTCGGAGCCGGTCGTCATCCCGACCTACCCGGAGCTCGCGCCCGACCGGAACCCGATGTTCCTCGAGAAGCGCGTCTACCAGGGCAGCTCAGGGCGCGTCTACCCGAACCCCTTCACCGACCGGGTCTCGGACGAACGGATCGACGCCCCGTGGGAGGCCGTCCATCTCGAGAACCGCTACATCCGGCTGATGATCCTGCCCGACATCGGCGGCCGGATCCACGTCGGCATGGACCGGACGAACGGCTACGACTTCTTCTACCGCCAGAACGTGATCAAGCCCGCCCTCGTCGGACTGCTCGGGCCATGGATCAGCGGCGGGGTCGAGTTCAACTGGCCGCAGCACCACCGCCCGTCGACGTTCATGCCGGTCGACTGGGAGATCGAGGAGCGACCCGACGGCAGCGTCACCGTGTGGTGCAGCGAGCACGAGCCGATGCAGCGCATGAAGGGCATGCACGGCGTGACCCTGTACCCGGACTCGTCGCTCGTCGAGGTCCGCGTCCGGCTGTTCAATCGCACGCCGTTCGTCCAGACGTTCCTGTGGTGGGCCAACGTCGCGGCCCGTGTCCACGACCGCTACCAGTCGTTCTTCCCGCCCGACGTGACGTACGTCGCCGACCACGCGAAGCGCGCCATGTCCACGTTCCCGGTGTCGCGCGGCCACTACTACGGCGTCGACTACGGCGCGCGTCCGCCCGACGAGGCGGACCTCACCTGGTACCGCAACATCCCGGTCCCCACCTCGTACATGGCGATGGGGTCCACGGCGGACTTCTTCGGGGGCTACGACCACGCGGCGGAGGCGGGCTTCGTCCACTGGGCCGACCACCGCATCTCGCCGGGCAAGAAGCAATGGACGTGGGGCAACCACGAGTTCGGCTACGCGTGGGATCGCGAGCTGACCGACGCCGACGGGCCGTATGTCGAGCTGATGGCCGGCGTCTTCACCGACAACCAGCCGGATTTCAGCTTCCTCCAGCCGTACGAGACGCGGACCTTCAGCCAGTGCTGGTACCCGATCCGGGCGATTGGAGCGGCCCACGAGGCGAACCGGGATGCGGCGGTCTCGCTGGCAGTGGACGGCAGGAGGGCACGGGTGGGCGTGGCCGTCACGCGGCCACTGCCGGGCGCGCAGATCATGGTGTCGAGCCCGGACAGCGCGCTTCTCGACCGCCGCGTCGACCTCGCGCCCGACGCGCCGTTCACGATCGACGTGCCCTTCGACGCCGGCGAAGCGCACGACCTCGAGCTGCGGGTCCTCGCCGCCGACGGCACGCCCGTGATCGCCTATCGCCCGAAGCGCATCGAGCGCGGCGAGCCACCGCCACCGGCCACCGAGCCGCCACCGCCCGACGAGATCGCCACGGTCGAAGAGCTGTTCCTGGTCGGTCGCCACCTCGAGCAGTACCGCCACGCGACACGCGCCCCGGAGCCCTACTGGCGCGAGGGAGTCCGGCGCGACCCCGGGGACAGTCGCTGCAACACGGCACTCGGCGCGTGGCACCTCCGCCGCGGCGAGCTCGCCGACGCGGAGCGCCACCTCCGTCGCGCGATTGCCACGCTCACCGCTCGAAACCCCAACCCCGCCGAGGGCGAGCCCTTCTACCTGCTCGGCGTGACCCTCCGCATGGCCGACCGACTCGACGAGGCCGAGGATGCGTTCGGCAAGGCGGCCTGGAACGGCGGCTGGCAGGCGGCAGCCGAGACAGCGCGTGCGACGGTTCGATCGCGTCGTGGCGACCTCGACGGGGCACTCGAGGCCCTGGAGCGCGCGCTCGCGTCGGACGCCCGAAACACGTGGGCGCGGGTGCTTCGCGCGGCGTTGCTCCGCCGCGCGGGCCGAACCGACCGCGCGCTCGAGACCATCGACGCCGTCCTCGCCGACGACCCCCTCGACGCGTGGGCCATCCACGAGCGCGACCTCCTGGCCGGCGGTCCGCCCGATGTGCCCCTCCCGGGCGGCGTCCAGGTCCATCTCGATGTCGCCCACGATTACGCCGTCGCCGGCCTCGACGAGGAGGCCATCGGCGTCCTCGCCCGGGCCGAGGCGGCCGGCGCCGTCGACCCGCTCGTGCCCTACACGATGGCCTGGCTCGAAGCGCGCCGCGGCAACGACGACGCCGCCCGCGGTCACGCCGCCCGGGGGCGCGCCACCCCCACCGACTACTGCTTTCCGGCCCGCCTCGAGGAGATCGAGGTCCTCGAGACCGCCGAGCGGCTTGACCCGACCGATCCCCGCGCGCCGTACTACCTCGGCAACCTGCTGTACGACCGCCGCCGGTACGACGACGCGATCCGCGCCTGGCGCCGCGCGGCCGCGAACGACCCGGGCTTCTCGATCGTCCAGCGCAACCTCGGCATCGCCGAGTACAACGTCCGGCATCGACCGGTCGCCGCCCGGGCAGCCTACGTGCGTGCCCGCCGCGCGGCCCCGGACGACGCCCGCCTGCTCTACGAGTTCGACCAGTTGCGCAAGCGCCTCGGCGAAGACCCGGCCGCGCGCCTCGCCGCGCTCGATCGCGAGCCCGGGCTCGTCGCTTCCCGCGACGACCTGACCGTCGAGCGAGTCACCCTGCTCAACCAGCTCGGGCGTCACGACGACGCCCTGGAGGTCCTGCGGACCCGCCGCTTCCACCCATGGGAGGGCGGTGAGGGCCTCGTGTCCGGACAGTGGGTGATTGCGAACGTGGCACTGGCCCGCCGCGCGCTGGCGGACGGCCGTCCCGACGACGCCATCGCCTGCCTCGAGACGGCCCGGACCTACCCGCCGAATCTCGGCGAGGGCAAGCACCTGCTGACGCCGGAGCACGAGATCCAGCTCCTGTTCGGTCGCGCCCACCGTGCCGCCGGCGACACCGTCGAGGCGCAACGCTGGTTCGAGTGCGCCGCCGCGGCCCAGGGCGACCCGGCCGCGCCGATGGGCGAAGGGGCCTTCTGGCGAGCGTTGGCTCAGCGCGAACTCGGCCGCGAGCCGGCCGCGGACCAACTCTTCCGTGCCCTGCTCGTCGCCGCCCGGAAACGGGCGCGGACGCCGGTCAGGATCGAGTACTTCGCAACGTCGCTGCCGTCACTCCTGCTCTTCGACGACGACCTCGACGCGCGCAACCGCACCGAGTGCCGGTACCTCACGGGCCTTGCCCAGCTGGGTCTCGGCAAGTCGTCGGTCGCGCGCCGCGCCTTCCGCGACGTCCTGGCCGCGGATCCCAATCATGTCGGGGCGGCGGCGCGTCTGCGCGAACCGGCCTAGCGCGTCTCGGTGACCTTCGAGATCCAGCGCGGGCGTTCGGGATCGAGGCCGCGGGCGACCGTCAGGTACAGCGCGAACAGCTGACCGGGCACGATCGACACGATCGGCATCAGCCATTCCGGGAGGCCGGCCGGCAGGTCCAGCGACGCGCTGCCGGCAGCGCGGATCGCAGGATCGTCGGAGACGACCAGCGCGTCGACCTCGTGCTCCTCGCGCAGACGGCGCACGAGGTCGGCAAGGTCCGACCCGGCGACGCCCGACGGCGCCACCGCGAGGACCTGGTAGCCCGGTTCGACGAGCGCGAGCGGGCCGTGCTGGAAATCTGCCGTCGAATAGGGCTCGGCGTGGACCTGCGCAAGCTCCTTGAGCTTGAGCGACCACTCGCGCGCGGTGGCGTAGTCGAAGGCGCGGCCGAGGACCGTGCACTGATCGAGGTCGCGGCGGGCCTCGGCGAGCCCGGCCGCATCGTGTTCGACGGCGAGCGCCGCGGACAGGGCAGCGGGGACATCGTCGAGGGACGCGCAGCGCTCGGCGGGTGAGCCACCGAGCGATTGCGCGTCGGGTGTGGCGGATGTGGAGGGAAGCGCGGCGGCGAGTGCGGCGACCGCCAGGAGCTGGGCGGTGTACGTCTTGGTGGCCGCCGTCGCGAGCTCCGGACCGGCGGCGACGTCGATCGAATGCTCCGCTGCGCGGGCCAGTGGCGAATCTGGGGGCGTTCGTGATGGCGATGGTCGGAGCGCCCTGCGCACGGGCAGCCTCGATGACGGCGACCACGTCGGGTGACCGGCCCGACTGGCTGATCCCGATGACGAGCGCGCGGTCGACGCGCGGGGCGATCCCGTACAACGACACGAGGGACGGCACGGCGAGCGCGACGGGCAGCCGATGAAGAGCGCCGAACAGGTACTGCGCGTAGATCGCAGCATGGTCCGATGTGCCCCGCGCGGCGATCAGGACGACGTCGAAGTCGCGGCCGGCGAGCGCATCGGCGATGCGCCGCACCTGCGGGAAGCCGTCCTGGAGGAACCGCGTCGCGACCTCGGGCTGCTCGAGGATCTCGTCCCTCAGGCCCACACCGGCGCCTCGCGGGCGAGCTGCGGGGCGGCCCACACGAGCTCGCCACCGACGATCGTGCCGACGGCGTCGAAGTCCCGGGTCAGGATGGTGAGGTCGGCCCGGGCGCCCGGCGCGATGCGGCCGCGGTCGGACAGGCCAAGCAGGCGGGCCGGCACGGTCGTCGCCGCGGAGAGGGCCGTCTCGACACCCTGTCCCGTGGCCGCGGCCAGGTTCCGCACGCCGGCATCGAGCCGCAGGATGCTCCCCGCGAGCAGTCCGTCGGGCAGCCGCGGGCCGGTGTCGTCGACGGTCACCTCGCGGTCGGCCAGCCGGAACGAACCGTGCGGCATCCCGAGCGCGGCCATCGCATCGGTCACGATCGAGAACCGGTCGGGCCCGGCGATCCGCCAGGCGATGTCGAGCATCGCCGGGTGCACGTGGATCGTGTCCGGGATCGTCCCCACCGTGACCCGCTCGTCGGCGAGGACCGCCACGGCGATCCCCGGCTCGCGATGGGCCATCGGCGGCATCGCGTTGAACAGGTGCGTGGCGTAGCGGGCGCCCGCCTCGATCCCGGCCTGGGCCTGCTCGAGGGTCGCGCTCGAGTGCCCGAGCGACACGACGACGCCCTTCGCCGCCAGCATCCTGATGAGCTCGAGCGAGCCCGGCAGGTCGGGCGCGAGCGTGACGATCGCGACACCGGCCGCGCGGCTCCAGCCGGCCGCCAGAGCCGGGTCCGGCCAGCGAAGGAAGGCCGGGTCGTGCGCGCCATAGCGGTCGGGGCTCAGGAACGGGCCCTCGAGATGCAGCCCCAGCGGTATTGCCCCGCGGTAGCCGGCCGGCGGCCCGTCTTCGAGGACGGCCAGCGCATCCTCGATGCGTCCGGTGGGCGCGGTGATGACCGTCGGCAGGAAGGCGGTGACCCCGGTCGCGGCGATCGCCTCGCCCACGGCCCAGATG
The DNA here is from genome assembly GCA_963721655.1 of uncultured Chloroflexia bacterium. GTDB lineage: Bacteria > Chloroflexota > Limnocylindria > Limnocylindrales > CSP1-4 > DASTYU01. The sequence continues at coordinate 150,959 of CAVRKH010000015.1, forward strand.
GAGCCCGGGTCGTCCGTGGTGTCGTGGCCAGCCGCGCCGTTGACCTGGAGGTCGATCAAGCCAGGGGCCAGCAACAGTCCGTCGAGCTCGACGCTCCGTGCCGGACACGCGGCGGCGTCCTCGCCAAGGGTGACGACGCGCCCTCCTGTCAGGCACACGCTGGTCGGCGGACCGACGCCGACGCCCGGTTCGACCACCCGGACTCCACGCAGGACGACAGCCTCGGTCACAACCCGTGACCAACCGCGTAGAGGTCGCCGAGCGGGACGGGCAGCCTGCCGGACGGCTCGAGACGTCCGACCAGGGCCGACGCGAGCGCATCGAGCGAATCCGGCAGGACCGAATACGTGCACAGGTGGGTCTGCGCATCCGGGTACGCCAGCAGGTCCCACGGGGTCCGAAGCGCCGCGGTGACGACGGGCCGGCCGGTCGCGAGCAGCGTATTGACGAGGTCCGCCTGGGCTGAGCCCGGCTCGGCGGCGATCGTCCCGACGACGACCGCGTCCGCGTCCATGGCGCACCGGCGCGCCGTCGCGATCTCCGCGTCGTCGGGCTCGAACCCGACGACCAGCTCGTCCACGTGCGGGTGGACAGCGCGAAGCGCGCCGGCAAGGCCGGGCTGGACCGTCGAGGAGGTGTCGGCCGGGGTGAGGTCCACGGGTCGCGGCATGATCGCAAGGATGCGCTCTTCCGGGCCGATACGGAGGGGCAGGTTGCGCGCTTCGTCCCGGACAAGGGTCAGCGATCGGGCGGCGACCTCGCGCGACAGGGCGCGGTGCGCCTCGGAGCCCACCACCTCCAGCCCCGGTCGTCGCTCCGCGAGCAGGGGCGCCAGGCGCCGCCGCAGCTCGGCGACGCGGGCAAGCGACCGGTGGACGCCCATCGGAATCGAGCAGCCGCCGACGCGAGGCATGGCGGAGCCCGGAGGTGACGCGCTCGCGGCCTACCGGATCGGCGGCCAGGAGGAGGAGATCGACCCCCGCTCGGAGGGCCGCGAGCACGTCGAGGACCTGGTTCGGCCCCTGATCGAGCGCCTTCATGTCGAGTGAGTCGGTGATCGTGACGCCGTCGAACCCGAGCTCGGACCTGAGGAGATCGCTCATCACCTCGCGGGCCAGGGTTGATGGAACGTCATCGGCGCCGGTCAGTGCCGGGACAGCGAAGTGGCCGGACATCACGAGATCGAGCCGCTCGGCGATCGCCGCGCGGAACGGTGCGAGTTCGACGGCGTCGAGCCGAGCTCGGTCGCAGTCGACGAAGCCGAGCGCATGGTGCGTGTCGACCGCGCACCGGCCCTTGCCCGGAAAGTGCTTTGCCGTGGCCGCGACGCCGGCGGATCGCAAGCCGCGCACCGTTGCCGCCACCATGCCCGCCACGGGAGCCGCCTCGGACCCGAAACCGCGGATCCCGAGCGCCGGGTTGTCGCGCGTCGCCACCACGTCCGCCACCGGCGCGTAGCAGACGTTCACGCCCATCGCGGCCAGCTCGAGGCCGATCGCCTGTGCCACTCGTTCGGCCAGCGCCACGTCGCCGGTCGCGCCGAGCGCCATCGCGCCGGGGAACGGCGTCGGTCCCTCGCCGAGCGCCTGGAACTGGCCGCCTTCCTGGTCGGCCGCGATCAGGAACGGCAGGCCCTCGGGCGCGCGCGCCTGCAGCGCGTCGGTAAGCGCCCGGACCTGCTCCGGCGAGCGGACGTTGAGGAAGCGGAACAGCGTGAACCCGGCCGGCGGGGCTTCGTCGAGCCGGGCATCGAGCCAATTCGGGATCGTCGTCTCGCCTTCGAAGGCGAGCATGAGCAGCCCGAGGACGTCGTCGCCCCCGGCTTCGGTCATCCCTTCACCGACCCCGTATGGTCCCGGTTCTGGGTGCGGCTGACCGGGCCGTGGTCGTACAGCGTCCTGAGCACGAGCCGCAGAATAGGTCTCTCCGCGGCTTTGTCAAGAGTGCTGACAAAGCTGATTTCACAGGGCGCGTTTCCTGAACCCGGGCGTCCCGCGCCTTGACGCGGCCGAGCGGCCGAGACTAGCCTCGGCCAGCGATCGTACCGACTGCGGCACGATCCGACCAAGCGGCACGAGGGCGCGTCCTCGGGAAGGGGCGCACGATGGGCATCGTCGTCATGCACGGTGCGGGGCCTGGCACGGGGAAGCCCAACGTCGCGGCCCAGCAGTGGCGCGACGCCCTCGTTTCCGGCCTCCGGGCCGCGGGTCTGACGAACGAAGACGAGCATGACGTCAAACTCGCCTTCTACGGCGACCTCGGGCGCGGCGGCAGGACCGCGGCCAACGGCCGTCCGACGGATCTGCAGCTTGCCATCGCCAACGACGTTCTCGCGCCCGGCCGCGAAGACGAACCAGTCGCGTGGAACCGCCTCGCGGACCTGGTCGCCCGGCTCCACGACGACGTCGGGGCGGACAAGGGCCTGCTGACCCGATTCCTCACACGAGCATTGGAACCACCATCGTCACGAATGCTAATACGACCCCCGAGCGCTTTGTCAAGAGTTTGGACAAAGGATCCGCGATCGGGTCCGTGATGCGGATTTCCGACTCAGACCGGCTCGAATCCGTACCAGCCGGATACGGCGGCTGCCAGGCCGACCGATAACCAGACGGACCAGAACGCCCGTCAACGACGACGGCCTCGGCGCCGCAGGTCGCCAGAGCGCTTCGACGCGTCGGCTCGGAGACGCGCCATTCCGAATTCCGGGGCCGGGATCTCAACGACATAGTCGATGATCGACGTACGAGGATCGATTTACGAGCCTGTCCGCCGGATGTCCTGGCCGCGGCTGGCCGCCGCCCAGAGCGCTCCGTCAACGACGACGGCTTCGGGGGCCGATGTCGCCGAGCCTTCGGGTGGCTGGAGATCGGCGGTTCGACGCCCGGTCTCGGGATCGACAGCCCAGAGCGAGCTCCGATCTACTCCCGAGATCTGGCCATCGAGCGCGACGATCGGCCAGCCCTCGACCGGCTCTCCGGGAAGCTTCGCGATGCTGTCGGTGGCCGCATCGACGGACCCGATGCCTTCGCGCCCGCCGCAGAAGGCCCGATCGTCGAGCGTGACGACGAATCAGTCGCCCGCCTGGATCACCGCTGCGACCGTGTCGTCCTCGGGATCGATCCGGTAAATCCCCTCCGGGCCGGTGGCCCACACAGCCTCGGATCCGATCGCCGGCAACCCGGCGGGAAGATCAGGCTCCAGTTCTACGCCGATCCCGACGATGCGGGTCACCCGAGCTGGCTCGCATACACGCTCCACTGCCAGCCGAACATCCACATCCAGATGCCGGTGCCGGCGGTCGCAACGACCGGAACAGAGCGCACCGACGCCAGAACGGCCACGAGAGGAGAAGACCGAATGACTGACGGGCTTGACGCGCGTCCAGAGCGGCGGCTCTCCGCGGCCGGTCGTCCGGCACTCGTCGAGGACGACACGATCGCGTCGCTCGCCCAGCAAATCGAGGAGGACGAGGAGCGCGGCGGATCGCAGAGCGACGCAGCGCCATTCGACCTCGGTATCCCCGAGCCGCGTGCGCTCGATCTGCGGAAGCTATGGAAGCTCGCCGGCCAGAAACCGGATGCTCAGATCCTCGCCGCACTCGGTCCGAACGTCCCGGTGCTGCTGTCACACAGCGTCACGGCTTTCCCGGTAGGCGCGGGCAAACCGCCCCGCGTCTGGGGTATTCGATACGGGAGTCAGCTATTCGGGGTGGACGCCCGCACGGTGAGCGTTCAGCCGACGACCGAGCTGCTCGACGTGCTCACGGTCGGCGCCGAGGCCGAGCTCGCCGTCGGCCTCGCCGGCGAGCTCTCGGTGCCGGATGCGGTCACCGCCGCGATCGACACTGTGCCGGGCGTGGCACTGAACGATGCCCGGGTTGCGGGATCGCTCGACGAGTCGGCGAAGCTCAGGATCCGGTTCACGCTGTCGGTGCCGAAGGTGATCGCCGGTACGGAGGCACGCGGCGGCGCGCGCTGGCAGCTGTACGCGCAGGATCGCCGGCTCGACGGCCATCAGGCGATGCTGCAGACGCTGCTCGTCCCGAAGGGGACCGAGCGCATCCGGGTCGAGATCGTGGCATCGGTAGCGGCCGCGGGCTGGTTCGGCCCTCGCGAGTGGCGCTTCGAGACCGAGACGTTCGACCTGGCCCTCGACGGGCTGTGACTCTCAGGGGGAGGATGTCGACGATTTTCCGCGCCCCATGAACATCTCGGCGAGGAGGTATGCAAGGACGCTGATCGCAATCAGCCGACCCGGCTGTAGTGCGTCCAGATCCACTGAGGCGGTTGATTCGTAGATGCTGTACCCGAATACGACCGATACCGGCCCAATGGTCAATCCGAAGCCGAGGACCACCACCCACCTCGTGATGTCCCGCGCCGGGACCCGTAGCGGCGGGATTAGCTGTTCGATGAGCAGACCGGCGATCGTGGCAACAACGACTGTGACGCCCGCGATGGCGAGGAGCGGTACGACGTACTGGTCGAACCACTTTCCCCAAGTGGAGGACTCGCCCGGGAGGTAGCCCTTTTCGAGAAGATAGAGCGTGCCATAGGCGGCGACCGTCAACGCCCCGCCCAGGAAGCCGCGGCCGACGGCGGCGCTGCGATTCGGGACTCGACGCGCCGCCATCCATTCACTCGGAGGTGACGCCGGCCTCGACTTGGGGGCCGCGCTGGAGGTGGCCAACCGCTCGCTCGCCGCCGGGCTCGCCAGCCGAGAGCCCATCGTCGACGCGTCACGAAACTCGCCGGCCTGGATCGCGCTGCGCCGGCTCGGCCTGCGGTCGCTCCGGTAATCCTCCGGGCCCGAGTCCAGACATGCCCGCATCGACGGCCACGATGCCTTCGCGCCCGCCGCAGAGGCTTGATCGTCGAGCGTGACGACGAAACAGCCGCCCGCCTGGATCACGCTGCGACCGCGTCGTCCTCGGGCTCGATCCGATAGATCCCCTGCGTGCCCGGTGGCCAGACAGACCGGAGCCGATCGCCGAGACGCGGCGGGGGTCGACTGCGGCGCGACGCGACCGAGGTGCGGGACGATCCAGACGAGACGCTCGAAGTCACACGACGGCGACGAGACCGATGCCAAGACCAGTCGTCGGTGCCATCGACCTCGGCGCCGGGACCGCGGTGCAACATGCATGCCGACTGAGCGACCGCCGAGGGCACGCTCGAGGTGGGACTCGGGGACGAGACAGGCTTCGGGCTGGGTGCAGCGACGGAAGCGGAGCATCCGAACGGCGACCGCCGCCCCGCACGAGCAGGAACGGCGGGCAGTCTCATCGAAGAGCGTCGCAGACGAACGCAGGCGTCTCGGTCGATGCGTGCGGCGTGGTCCGCGAAGTGGGCGGATCAAACGCGAAGTCCGTCATCGATCGCCCAGCGATCGTCGGCAACTGGTGTCCCTCGACCTCGACGTATTCGTACAGCCCGGTCGAGGTCAGGTCGAGAAGGCCGCCCGTCGCGTCGAACCGGAAGGTCAGCGTGAACTTGCCATTCCGGACGATCGATTTCGACGTGTCGGAGGCGTTGTAGAAGTGGCCCTCGTAGCGAACGTGACGGATCTCGCGGTCGGGCCACGTGGTGACGCTCCGGATGACGTCGAAGTCGACGAGAAGGACGAAGTCGCCACAGTCGCCGTCGTAGATGCCGAAGTTCTCGTAGTCGAAGATCGCGTCCGCGAGAGAGTACGTGCCGGTTGTCGTGGAGTGGACGGGCTCGGCCGCGGCAACCGGCGCGGGCACGACGAACAGCATGAGCAAGGCAACGAAAAGCATGGCAAACCTGGACATTGAAGTCCCTCCTTTGAGATGGGCTGGCGATGATGCTTCGAGCGTGTGGGCCGCCAAATCAGGGCGCCGGGCCACGATCCTCGAACTGGATCGTGCGGAGCAAGTCCTCGAAGTGCCCGATGCTGGCATTGAAGAATTCGGGCCGGCTGCCGAAGTCGATGAGCAGCGGTCCATCCGGCAGCTCGACGAGGACGATCCGCTTCTTGTTCGGAGACTCGAGATTCATCGGCCCCGGGCCGATATCGATGAACTGGGCGGTCTGGCCCTTTGGCCCGTCAGATGGGTACGTCACCGTGACGTCGATCGCGGTCGCCGGCAGACCCGCGACCGTCAGTTCGAAGGGTTCGCCCAATTCGAGGTCGGGATGGTCCTGGATCCAGCCGATGAGGTCGTCCGGGAGCGGCAGCTCCCTGCCCTCGAGGACCGGGTCGTATACGCCGTGCGGCTCGACGACCATCAGGCCGACGTTGTACCCGTTGGATCCGACATCGTCGAGGAAGTAGGCGAGCTGGAGGTAGTCTGCGCGGTCCTCGACCACGGTCCAGTCGGACTGGGGACGCACCGGGATGGTCAACCGCGGTTCGATCTGAGGTCGTAGCGATCCAGCCTCGGCGGTTGGCTCGGCCGAGGCCGGCGGGGTCGGGCTCGGATCGAGGGCCGGTCGACTTCCTCCACCGAGCAGACCGTAGGCGAGCAGCAGGAGGAACGCGGCGCCGACCGCGACGAGGAGCCCCAAGCGTCGACCTCCACGGGATCCCTGGCGGACTGCCGGCCCGGCCACGACGCGGATCGTCGCCGGTCGCAGGTCTGCATCGCCCACCGACCGCCACGCGGGCGTTGACGGAATGAGCGACTCGACGGCGGCCAGCCGGCGCTCGACTCCGGATCGGATCAGGTCCTGATCGGCCTGGCTCATGACCACAGCTCCGGGTGCTTGCGGAGGCCGTTGAGGGCGCGCGAGACGAGCGTCCGTACCCCCGAGGCCGACAACCCGAGGACCTCGCCGATGTCCTCGTCGCTGAGGTCGTGCTGGTAGCGCAGGAAGATGACGTCGCGCTGGCGGGTCGGAAGGGCCGCGCTCAACGCATCGAGCCAGAGCCAGAACTCGGCCGCGCGGGCGTCGGGATCGGGGCCTCCGGGCTCTGGCTCGGTCGCGTGCCTGCCCTCCCAGGCGCCGGAATGGGTTCGGCGGCTGTCGGGCAGGGGCAGCCAGGCGATGAGGCGCTGGCGGCGCCACCGGTCGGTCGCGATGCGGCGGGCGATGACCAGCAGCCATGGCAGCGGGCGACCGGCTGGGCCGTGCCCGGAACGCCAGGCGGCGAATGCCCGGGCGAACGTCTCCGCGACGATCTCCTCGACATCGTCGCGCCCACGCGTCACGAGGATCACGTGTCGCGACACGTCACGGTGATGCGCGTTGTAGACCGCTTCGAACGAGTCGGCGCGTGCCTCGAGTAGGCCGGGCGCTGCGCCCTGGCCTGAGACGAGGATCAGCAGCTCATTGAACCGCTGGACCGCGACGCTCTCCATGTTGGTATCAACGAGCGAGATGGCCACCGCGTCCCATCCTGCGCCCTGATTTGGACGATGTGCGGCGCGTCAGTCGTCGGCGGAACCGTCGCTGATCGCCGCCAGATCGCCCGCCAGGCGATCCGCCACATCCGCCTCGACCGGTCGACCGGCGAGCCGCTCCAGCGCGAGCAGCGCCGACCCGAGCACCGGCGGGGCCTCCAGGCGCACGACCCGAGCGGCCGGCGCCGCGTCCGCAACGGCCGCGGCCAATCGCTGGTGGAACGCCGGATCCTCGGCACGGAACACCCCGCCGGCCAGCACGACGTCGGGGTCCAGGCGACCCAGGCGCAGGCGCCGGATCAGGGCCGTCGCCATGACGCCGAGCTCGTCCGCGAGCCGGTCCACGATCGCCCGCGCGACCGCATCACCCGAAACCGCGGCCGCGAAGACGACCGGCGACAGCTCGCCGAGACGCTTGTCGGGCACGCGGCCCGAGTACAGCGCGCGGACCACCGCCCCGGGAGACGCCAACCCGAAGTGTGCGGGCACGAGCTTCTCGAGGCTCGTCCGCGGGCCGCGGCCGTCGCGCGCCCGGACTGCCGCTGCCTGCGCCGCCAGCCCGAGCGCCGTTCCCCCACCCCAGTCGCCGGAGATGTCGCCCACCCCATCGAACCCGGCAACCCGGCCATCGGGAGCGACCCCCACGCCGTTGACGCCCTGGCCGCAGATGAGGGCGATCCCCCACGGCCGTCGGCTCCCGGCTCGGAGGGCCGCCATCGTGTCGTTGACGACGACGACCTCGCGCGCGATGCCCAACTGCTCGATCCCGCGCTGCAGCAGCCGCACGTCGCTTGGGTAGTCGGCGCCGGCAAGGGCGAACACACCGACTGCGGCGGGACGATCCACGGACGCGCCAACCTCGGCGGCGAGCCTCCCGAGCCGTTCCATGCCCTCGTCGAGACCGACCGCCTGGTGCGAGACCGTCGGACCGCGGACCGCCGCCAGCAGCGCGCCATCGTCCGCGACGAGCGCGACGTCGGTCTTCGAGTTTCCGCCGTCGACCGCGAGGACTACCACGGCACCGTTTCGACCGGCGTCTGTCCGAGCTCGTCGATGCCGACGTAGGCAACGCCATCGTCGCCGGCGCTGGCGAGCAGCCGCTCGACGACCGTCGGCGTTACCGCCGGCCAGCCGTGCATCAGCACGACCGCGCCGTCGCCGACGCCGCGGATCCCCTCGCGGACGCGGCGCCTCCAGCCCTTCGGCAGTTGCCTCTTCGGCCCAGTCCTCGCTGTCGACGTGCCAGCCCACGTGTCGGTAGCCGGCCGCCGCGATCGCTTCGAGCACCCGCGGATCCGATGCCCCGTCACCGAACGGGCAGCGGAACCACGGCCGCGGGTCCACGCCGCAGGCCGTGCGAATCGCCTCCTCGGCCCGCCGGACGTCGTCGGCGATCCCCTCGTCGGTGAGATGCGACATCCGCCCGTGGTAGTAGCCGTGACTGCCGATCACGTGGCGGCCGTCCACCAGCGCGTGCGCCACCGAAGGAACGGATTCGACCCAGCGGCCCTGCAGGAAGAACGTGGCACGTGCGCCGACAGCGGCGAGCACCTCGAGCAGCCGCTCCATCCCAACCGCGTCCGGGCGGTCGGCGTGCTCCGCATCGAACGTCAGCGCGACGCGGACAGGATCCACTGCCGCCTGGCCCTACTTCTCGACGCCGGTGATGACGATGCCCCGCGTGAACGCTCGCTGGAAGATGACGAACAGGAACACCGGTATGAGCAGCGTCATCATGTTCCCGGCCTGAATGAGCGTCGTCTGCGTGTGGTAGATGCCCTCGAAGCGCTTCAGCCCGACCTGCAGCGGGATGAGTTCGTCGTGGCCGGCGAGGTAGATGAGCGGCTCGAAGTAGTTGTTCCAGCTGTACACGAACGTGAAGATCGAGACGGCGACGATGACCGGCCATGCCTGCGGCAGGATCACGGATCGCAGGATCCGAATTGCGCCAGCGCCATCGATCGACGCCGCCTCGTCGAGGTCGCGCGGGATCGTCAGGAGGTACTGGCGGATCAGGAACACGTCGAAGGCGTTCGCGAAGAACGCCGGAACGACAAGCGGCAACCAGGTCCCGACCCAACCCAGCTTCACGAACACCGTGTAGGTCGGGATGAGCGTGACCGCCGAGGGCAGGAAGATCGTGGCGAGCATGATCGTGAACAGCACGCCGCGGCCGGGGAAACGGAACCGCGCGAAGCCGTACGCGACGAGGGTGCACGAGAGCACGGTCCCGATCGTCCCGAGGATCGCGAGGGCAACGGTGTTGAAGAGCAGGCGTGGGAAGTCGATGAGGTCCCAGACCTTCGTGTAGTTCTCCCAGTGCGGCGCAAGCTGCCACGGCTGCTCGAGCGTTCGCCACGAGCCTTGCCACGTGATCGTGCCGGCGTCCGGGTTCGCCGGGTCGATGAACTCACTGGACTGACGGCCCTTCTTGACGAGGGCGAGCTCCCGGCTCGTGCCGTCCGGCATCGGGACGTGGTAGACGGAGTGCGTCTCGCCCTGGTACTCGAATGTCGCCGGGTCGGACGGCAGGAGCGGCGAATTGAGCTGCGAGATCTGCTCTTCGGATTTGACCGAGATCAGTGCGCCGTAGGCGAGTGGCGAGAGGAACACGAGCAGCGTCCCGAGCATCACAACGGTCACGATGGACGCGCGGATAACGAAGTCCGGGCGAACGCGTCGTCGCGTCCGCGGGCGCCGGCCCGCGCTCGCCTGGGTCGCCCCAGTTGCCGCGGCTGTCATCGCTCGCCCGCGTAGAAGACCCAGCGGCGGGACAATCGGAACAGGATCAGGGTGACGAGCATCGCGATCCCGAACAGCAGCCAGGCCAATGTGGCCCCGTACGACAGCTGCTGGTACGTGAAGAACGTCTGGTAGAGGTACAGGTTGTAGAACGTCGTGGTGCCACCCGGCTCGCCCGTGCCGTTCTTGAGCACGAGGGGCACGAGGAAGTACTGGAGGACCTCGACGGCGCCAAGAATCAGCGTGAAGAACAGGATCGGTGACATCATCGGGATCGTCACGTTGCGCAGCTGTGCCCACCAGCCTGCGCCGTCGATCCGCGCCGCGTCGTACAACTCCGTCGGGATGCCCCGCAGCCCGACGAGGTTGATGACGATCCCGGCCCCGATGCCCCAGATGCCGATGAGGACGAGGCCCGGGTAGATGGAGGTCGTGTCGAAGAGCCAGTTGGGTGGAGTCGACCAGCCGAGGAATCGGAGCGCCTGGTTGACCCAGCCCTCCAGGCTCAGCATCTGGTTCCAGATCAGCACGCCGGCGACGAACGGCACCACGTACGGCAGGAACCAGAAGGTCCGCATGAGCTGCGAACCGAAGATGTATCTGCTGTTGAGCCCGAGTGCGACGACGAACGGGACGAGGACGGCCACCGGCAGCCAGATGACGGCAAACCGGAAGGTGTTGGCGAGGGACTCCCAGACCTGCGTGTCGCCCAGCAACCGGACGTAATTGTCCAGGCCGACGAAGCGGACGGGCTCTTCCTGGGCAAGGGTCAGGTTCAGGAAGGTGAAGCCGATCGTGGCGAGCATCGGCAGGGCCGTGAACGCCACGAAGCCGATGATCCAGGGCGAGATGAACAGGTAGCCCTGGCGCGCCTCGCGGCGCGCCAGCGGCGACATCCTGACCCTGCGCAGGCGGAGCCCGCGGACAGAGGACAGGCGGGGAGCGGCGACGCTCGGAAGCTGCTCCACGTCGTTACAGGGCTACGCGGCGTCCCACTTCGCCTGGATCTCGGCCCGGAGCTTCTCGATCTCCTGGTCCATGTCCAGGCCCGGCGTGGTTGTCCAGCGGCTTCGGTACTTCGAAAGGACGTCGAGGGTCTCGTTGTACTTCGGCATGTAGTCCTCGAAGTTCGGAATGTCCGCGTACTGGATCGCGTCCTTCGCGACCTTCCAGTCGACGCCCTCGGGGTAGCCCTCGGCATTCTCGAGGCCAGCGAAGAAGGCGTCCTGCTGCGACGTCACGGCCGGGATGCCGCCATAGATCGGCAGGAGCTCGTCGGCGCTGTCCTGGTGGAGGTAGGCCATCCCGGCGAACGCGGCGTCGGGGTTCTTGCTGTTCTTGAGGATCGAGAATGTGTCGGCGTTGAGTGGCGACGTGGTCGTGCCGTTGTACGAGGGGATTGCCGCGAGGTTCCAGTCCTTCACCACGGCCTCGTCGCCGGTCACGCCATACGACGTCCAGAGGAAGTTGTTGGCCATCGCGACATGGCCGCCGAAGAAGGCCTGGTCGCCGCCGCCGACCTTGGCGTCGTTGAACTGGGCCTCCGTCATGATGAAGTGGTCCTTCCAGATGCCGTCGTACATGAACTTCCAGGCCGCTTTCCAGGCGTCGGGGATGACGACCGTCTTGCCGTCTTCGCCCACGAGCGAGCCCGCGCCGAAGTAGGCACCGGTCTGGCGGAGATCGTCGCGCTGCGGCTCGAAGCCGAACTGGACGATGTTGTTCGGGTCGAAGGCAGGGTCGGTGGCGTCCTTCCCGTTCTTGTCGACCGTCAGGAGCATTGCCACCTGGCGCAGGGTGTCGTAGCTCCAGTCCACCTCGGAGCCGTCCGGCATCGTGTACTTCGCGCCCCATTCGTGCGGCGGCTCAGCGAGATCGATCTCGTCGAAGAACTCCTTCTTGTACCAGAGCATCGACGGGTAGAGGTCGAACGGCACGCCGACCTGGCACGCCATCCTGCTGGAAGAACTCGACGGTCTTCGGGTCGTACACGCTCATGTCGTAGTTCGAGTTCGTGAGGTACGGCCCGAGGTCGAGCCACTGGCCCTTGAACGAGCCGAGCCCGCCGATCCCGACCGGTCCGACGATGTCAGGCGCGTTCGCGGCGAGCTGAGTGGACAGCGTGGCGACCGCGTCGTCGTAGGTGACGACCTCGAACTTCATGCTGCTGCCGGGGTACTTGTCGGCAAAGCCGGCGGCGACCTCGTCCTCGGTCGGCTTCTGCGTGGGATCCTCGCCGGTGCCGAGGCAGCAGTACCAGCGCAGGTCCGCCGGCGAGAAGGACGGGACGGAGAAGGTCTGGGCCGCGCTGGGCTCGGGTACGGTCGAGCCAGGGGCGGCGGACGACCCGGGCTCCTGGGAGCCGCTCGGCGCCGACGGCGTCGTCGACTGCCCACAGGCGGTCACCAGGATGGCGCCGACGGCCAGCAGGACAAGCAGCCTGGTGGTTCGCGGGTTCGCATCGATCGGCTCCTCCTCCGGTGCGTTCGTGACGCTACGAGCCGACCGGCGTCCCGGACGCAGTCCGGCCACGAGCGTCGGCTCACTGCCGCTCGGGCGGTTCGAGCGCACCACGATGCGCTCGACGTAGTAGCGGGTTCGGTCGCCGCGGACGAACGTCCGGGCGAATTCGATGGGTTTGCCGTCCTCGTCGAAGGCGACGCCTTCGATGACGAGCGCGGGGGTTCGCGGGGGCTGGTTGAGCAGCTGCGCCTCGCGCGTTCGCAGCAGCACGGGTTCGAGCGATTCGCGGGCGCGCGCGATGTGCGTGCCGTAGTGCTCGGTCAGGACGTCGTAGAGGGAGTTGTGCTCGAGGTCCGACGCCAGGAGCCCGGGAAACCGCTCGGCCGGCAGGTGGACCTGCTCGAGCAGGAGCGGTTCTCCCGAGGCGACCCGCAGGCGCTCGACGTAGACGATCGGCGACCCGACCTCGAGGTCGAGCGCGCGTGCCACGACCTCCCCGGCCGACTCCGGCCGGGCCGCCACGAGGCGTGTCTCCGGATCGAGGCCGCGCCGCTGCATCTCCTCGCTGAAGCTTCGGGTATCGGCGAAGTCGCGTTCGATGCGTGGCTTCAGGGCGAACGTGCCGCGCCCTCGCGTGCGCTCGAGGCGACCCTCGCGGGCGAGCTCGCTGAGCGCACGCCGGATCGTGATGAGGCTGCAGCTGTAGCGGACGCACAATTCGCGCTCGGGCGGCAGCCGGTCACCCGGCGCGATCTCGCCCGAGTCGAGAGCCGCCTTCAGGTGGAGGTACACCTGGTGATGCATCGGGACGGGACCGAGCTCCAGGCGGAAGCGCGCCATCGACAGACCGGCTCCTCCGTTCGACGGGGCATGCATCGGCCGCACTTGGGGCTTGGCCGAGATTGTTCATAATGTTATAAGCATTGTGTCAAGGCCCGGCGCACGTGCCGGATCGCGGCAAGGTGGGGAGGCGAGATGGGCGTCAAGGTGACGGTCGTCGGTGGCGGGAGCACGTACACGCCCGAGCTGGTGGAGGGCGTGGTCCGCCGCGCCGACCGCCTGCCCGTCGACGAGCTCGTCCTGCTCGACGTCGATGCCGAGCGGCTTGCGATCGTCGGCGGCCTCGCCGAGCGAATGCTCGGAAAGGCCGGCTGGCCCGGCCGCCTCGTCAGGACGCTCGATCGCGATGCCGCGCTCGACGGCGCCGACTTCGTGCTCGTCCAGCTCCGCGTCGGGGGCCAGGCCGCTCGCCTGCGCGACGAGACCATCCCGCCCCGCTTCGGCGCGGTCGGCCAGGAGACGACCGGTCCCGGCGGCCTGGCCAAGGCAATCCGCACCGTGCCCGTGATCCTGGAGCTCGCCGAGGCGGTGGACCGGCGGGCCGCCCCCGGCGCACTGGCTCGTCGACTTCACGAACCCGGTCGGGATCGTGACCCAGGCGCTGATCGATGGCGGCCACCGCGCGCTCGGGCTGTGCAACGTGGCGATCGGGATGCAGCGCTGGCTGGCCGGCTGGTTGGACGTCGAGCCCGAGCGGGTCAGTCTCGAGCACGTCGGCCTGAACCACCTGAGCTGGGTACGGGCCGTGCGCGTGGACGGCCGCGACGTGCTCCCCGACCTGCTCGCGGACGACGCCGAGCGGATCGCGGAACACACCGGGCTGCCGGTGGACCTGGTTCGGTCGGTGGGCGCCATCCCGTCCTACTACCTGCGCTACTACTACCTGACCGACGCCGTCGTGCAGGAACAGCTGGACGGCCATACGCGGGCACGGGACGTGATGGACATCGAGCGCCGGCTGCTCGAGATGTACCGCGATCCGACCCTGACCGAGAAGCCGGAGCTGCTCGGCCAGCGCGGAGGCGCGTACTACAGCGAGGCCGCGGTCGACCTCATCGCGTCGCTGCACGACGGGCGCGGCGACGTCCAGGTCGTCGACGTCCGCAACGATGGCGCGCTGCCCGACCTGCCGGCCGATGCCGTGGTCGAGATCCCGTCGCGGATCGACCGCGACGGCGCACATCCCCTGCCCCTCTCCCCGCTCGGGCCGGCAGAGAAGGACCTGGTCCAGGAGGTCAAGGCCTACGAGCGGTTGGCCGCAGAGGCGGCCCGAACCGGGGATCGCGACATGGCACTGAAGGCCCTTCGAGCGAACCCATTGGCGCGGGACGTGGCCGATCCGGGGCGCCTGCTCGATGAGCTGCTGGCCGACCCGGCGGGCGTCAGCGCCGGCTAGCGGGGCCGCAACGGCCGGATCGCAACGCGTTATTTGCGAAACTTCGCAAAGTCCGAACCATTATCCCGCACCGGCGAGGGCCGCTTTTCGGGCATCCTTAGTTGGTGCAGACGCCTCCGCAGCGCGTGACCCGCCAGGGACGCCCGCGCAACGATCCCGCGCGGCCCACGACGGCCGGCTGGTTCGCACTCATCATCTTCTTCTTCCTCGCCGGCGTCGGAGCGATCGCCGCACTCGCGACGATCAGCCTCTATACCTCGCTCGCCTCGAACCTCACACCGGTCGAGGCCATGCAGGACTACGAGTTGCCCGAGGAATCGATCGTCCTCGACCGCAACGGCGCCGAGCTCGCCCGCTTCGGGGAGTTCAAGCGCGAAGTCGTCGAGTACGACGAGATCCCGCCGATCCTGCTCGACGCGACGACCGCCGTCGAGGACAAGACGTTCTGGGAGAACGCCGGCTTCGACCCCGTCGCGATCTTCTCGGCCGGCCTCGACTCGCTGCGCGGCCGGAGCCGCGGTGCCTCGACCATCACCCAGCAGCTGACGCGGATGCGCCTCCTCGAGGACGACCTGCTCGAGGACCGGGGCCGCCTCGCCGAGCGCAAGCTCAAGGAGATCGTCCAGTCGATCCGGCTCACCCAGCACTTCGCGGGCGAACCGGGCAAGCAGGACATCATCACGGCCTACCTGAACCAGATCTATTACGGCAACCAGAGCTACGGCGTGAAGGCGGCCGCCCGCTCGTACTTCGGCGTCAACGATCTCAGCGAGCTCACGCCGGCCCAGGCCGCGACCCTGGCCGCGCTGCCGAAGTCGCCCTCGAACTACGACCTCGTGCGCAACGCCGTCGAGGAGTGCCTCGAGCCCGGCGAGAAGGAGGGCGAGTGCGCGAAGAGCCAGCTCGTGGTGCCCGCCGATACGACCGTCGTGGAGCGCCGCAATCAGATCCTGACCCTCATGGCCGAAGACGGGCGGACCCCGAAGTCCGACGGCCAGTACACCGCGGCAGAGCTGCTCGCCGCCCGCGATGAGCCGGTCGTGCTCGTGCCGCAGACCACCGAGCGCTGGCAGGCGCCGCACTTCGTGTGGCAGGTGCGCGATGAGCTGGCGACGAAGCTGTGCGGCGAGGACACGACGTGCCCGCAGCTCGACCACGGCGGCCTGCGCATCACGACCACGCTCGATCTCGACGTCCAGAAGACTGCCGAGAAGTGGGTCAAGGCGGCGGCCGTCGTGCCGTTCCAGGACAACCCGAAGCAGGCCGCCAAGCGCCTCGGCCTCAAGTACGCGGACTGGATGGGCAACCTGTCCGACAAGCGGCTGCGCAACGGCGCCCTCGTCGCGATGGACTACCAGACCGGCGAGCTGATCGCGTATGTCGGCAGCGCCGACTACTACTCGACCAAGCACTCGAAACGCTTCCAGCCGAAGTACGACGTGGTCGGGAATGGCTACCGCCAGCCGGGTTCGGCGTTCAAGCCGTTCAACTACGCGATCGGGATCGACTCGGGCAAGCTCACCGCCGGCACCGTGCTGATGGACGTCGGCACCGACTTCGGCCACAACTACACGCCGAACGACGCCGACCGCCTCGAGCGCGGACCGGTCACCGTCCGCAGCGCCCTGCAGTTCTCGCTCAACATCCCGTCGGTCAAGGCCATGGAGGTCAACGACCCGGCGACGGTCTTCCAGCGCGCCCAGGACTTCGGGCTGCGCTTCCGTGGCGACTCGAGCAATACCGGCCTGTCGCTGGCGCTCGGCACGCAGGAAACGCCGCCGGTCGATCTGGTCACCGGTTACGGCACGATCGCCAACGGCGGCCAGTACATCGGGCACACCTCGATCCTCACGGTCCAGGACCGCAGCGGCAAGGACCTCGTCGATCCGTACGAGCCGCCCAAGCCGACGCAGGTCATCAGCCCGCAGGCGGCGTACATCACCACGAACATCCTGGCGGGCAACACGAACCGCAGCGTGAACCCGTTCTGGGGCGTGTTCTCGCTCAAGGGCCCGGGCGGCGACCGCCGGCCGGCGACGCTCAAGACCGGCACGAACAACGACGCCAAGGACCTCAACGCCTACGGCTTCATCGCGCCGCCGACCCGCGAGCAGCGCAAGGACGGGGAGTACGCGCTGGTCGTCGGAGCGTGGAACGGCAACAGCGACAACAGCGAGGTCAGCACCCCCAACCAGCAGCTGTTCTCGATCGACGTGACGACGTACGTCTGGCAGGGCTTCCTCCAGGAGACGACCAAGGACTGGCCGATCCGCAACTTCCGCCGGCCCGAGGAGGGCCTGGTCAAGGTCTCGATCGACCCGCACACTGGCTACCTGCCTCAGCGCGGCGACAAGGGCGTCGACGAATGGTTCATCGTGGGCACCGAACCGAAGAACCGGCTTCCGCGCGAGGCGTGCGGGCGCGAGGTGCTCGACCTCCTGGCCTACGAGTCGAAGTTCCCGAACTGGCTGGAATGGGACCGTGACTGGCTGCGGCGCGCACGGCGCGGGCCGGGCGCGGTGGGCGGACCCGACCGCACGGCTGTGACCTACTTCTACAACAACCGCTTCAACCCCTTCGGCCGCGGGTGGGGGCCGGTCATGGGCCAGGACTGCGCCGAACCGACGCCGGAGCCATCCTGCGTTCCGTTGCCGAGCCCGGACGCCAGCGGCGTGATCCCGTCGTTCGAGCTCCCGGAGCCGTCAGGCGATGCACCGGCCCTGGTCGCCTGCCCGCCCGAATCGGCGACGCCGGAGCCGAGTGCGCCGCCCAGCGAGGTACCGTCGCCGCCACCGGAACCCACGCCGGAAACGACGCCGACGCCCGAGCCGGACCCCACGCCGACGCCCGAGCCGGACCCCACGCCGACGCCACCACCGGACAGCCCGGCTCCGCCAGCGGCCTGATCGAGGCCGGCAGGGGTGACCATCGAGCTCGCCGGCGTGACAGTCAGACGCGGCGGGCGGACGATCCTCGGGCCGCTCGACTGGACGGTCCGTCCGGGTGATCGGTGGGCCGTCCTCGGCCCGAACGGCTCGGGTAAGACGACCCTGCTCCAGGTGGTGAGCCTCTATCTGTGGCCGACCAGCGGGACCGTGGACGTGCTCGGCGGACGGTTCGGGCGAATGGACGCGCGCGAACAGCGCCGCCGGATCGGCTACGCCGGGAGTGCCCTCGAAGCGGAGATGGACGAGGGCCTCAGCCCGTCGCAGCTCGTGCTCAGCGCGCGCCACGCGGCTCTCGCCCCGTGGTGGCACGTGTACGACGACGCAGACCGGACCCGTGCCGCGGCGCTGATCGAGCGCTTCGGGATCGCGCACGTGGCCGACCATCCGTTCCGAACCCTGTCCAGCGGGGAGCGACGGCGCGTGTCGATCGCCCGGGCGCTTATGCCCGACCCCGACCTGCTCCTGCTCGACGAGCCGGGCGCGGGGCTTGACCTCGGGGCACGAGAGACGCTGATTCGCGACCTCACTGGGCTCGCGGGGGAGCCGCGGCCCGAGTCGATCGTGCTCGTGTCGCACCACGTCGAGGAGATCCCGCCGGGCTTCGGTCACGCACTGGTCCTTGATGGCGGCCGGGCCGTTGCGGCAGGGCCGATCGAGAAGGTCGTGAGCGCGGAGGTTCTCGGGCGGGCCTACGGGATGCCGATCGCGGTCGAGCGACGCGACGGCCGCTTCTGGGCGCGACGCGCGGACTGAGGAAGGCCCGCACGGATGCATCTGCCGCGGATATTTGGACGAATGCTCAAAGGACGAGCATTTGGCAGAGGCAGGCCGAGGGCCGCTCCGAAAGGGACCTGACACGCGACCGTCATCGAGAAGCGGCAGGATAGACGCATGACTACGACCACGGCGACCATCGAAGCGCCCACCACCACGACCATCCGGACGCCCGGTTGGGCGGGGGCATTCGCCGGGTTGATCGGCGCCGCGGTCGCGCTCGGGGTGAGCGAGCTGATCGCCGGCGTGCTATCGCCCGGGTCGTCGCTGATCGCGGCGGTTGGCCAGACGATCATCGACCTCCAGCCGCCCGGCGCGAAGGACTTCGTGGTCGCCCTGTTCGGCACGAATGACAAGCTCGCACTCGAGGTGCTCGTCACCGGCACCGCGCTGGCGCTGGGGGCACTGTTCGGCTATCTCGGCCGGGACCGGTTCGCGATCGCGGCCAGTGGGTTCGTCGCCTTCGGGATCATCGGCTTCCTCGCGGTCCTGCGATTGCCACTCGGGTCGGCCACGATCGGCGCGCTGAGCGCGGGGATCGCGGTCATCGCCGGCCTCCAGGTCATGAGCTGGCTGATGCAGACGGCACGCCGAACCGAGACCGCCGACCCACGGGCAGGCATGCCCGATTGGAGCCGCCGGAAACTGCTCATCACCGGTTCGGCGATCGGGGTCGCCGCGCTGGCCGGAGGGGTCGTGGGCCGGATGTTCGGAGCTCGTTCGAGCGTCGCGCCGCCGGAGGCCAACGCACAGATCCCGCCGGCCTCCGACCTCGCGGCCGCGCTGCCGCCAGGCACCGACCTGTCGCCGCAGGTCGCCGGCCTCACGCCGATCGTCATGCCGAACGACTTCTTCTACCAGATCGACACGGCGCTCCTCACGCCGATCGTCGACAGCGCCACCTGGCAGCTGCGGATCCACGGAATGGTCGACCGCGAGACGACCCTGACCTGGGACGAACTGCTGGCGCTGCCGCTGTTCGAGCAGTACGTGACGATCGCCTGCGTGAGCAACGAGATCGGCGGCAAGCTCGTCGGCAACGCCAAGTGGACCGGGGTGCGCTTGCGCGAGGTCCTCGACCTTGCCGGTGTCCAGGCAGGGGCCGATCAACTCGTCGGCAGGTCGGTCGACGGCTGGACCGCGGGCATGCCCACCGCCTGGGTCATGGACCCCGCCCGTGAGCCGATGATCGCGGTCCGCATGAACGACGACCCACTCCCACCGCGGCATGGGTTCCCGGCCCGGTTGATCGTTCCCGGGTTGTACGGGTATGTGTCGGCGACCAAGTGGCTGGCCGAGCTGGAGCTCACGACCTTCGATGCGTTCAGTGGCTACTGGGTGCCGCTCGGCTGGGCACAGAAGGCACCGATCCTCACGCAGTCACGGATCGACACGCCGGGCTCCGGTTCGGTGGCGGCCGGCCACGTCCCGATCGCAGGCGTGGCGTGGGCGCCGGATCGCGGCGTCTCGAAGGTCGAGGTCGGCATCGACGGGCAGTGGCAGGAGGCTCGCCTGTCGTCACCGATCTCGGACGCGACGTGGGTCCAGTGGGTCTACGACTGGAACAGCACACCGGGCAGCCACCATATCGAAGTGCGTGCCACCGACGGCAACGGCGAGGTCCAGACCGACCAGCGCACGGCACCTGCGCCAGACGGCGCGCGGGGCTGGCACTCGGTGGACGTGAACGTCGGATAAGGCCGGCGCGCGAATCGGTATAGAGTCGAGCCATGCCGCGACGTCGCTTCATCTTCGATCCACCGGAGCGCTTCGTGACCGGGACGATCGGGGAACCCGGCCAGCGCTCGTTCTTCCTGCAGGCCCGCGACGGCGGTCGCGTCGTCAGCGTCGCTCTCGAAAAAGTCCAGGTGGCGGTCCTCGCCGACCGCCTTGGCCAGCTGCTCGGCGAGCTCGATGAGCGCGGGATCGCGCCAGAGGATCCGGCCGACCCGGGCGTCGAGGACACCAGCCCGCTCGACGAACCACTGAACGAGGCGTTCCGCGCCGGAGCGTTGACGCTCGGCTGGGACGGCGACGCGGAGTTGATCCTCGTCGAGGCGCGTGCCGAGGCGGAGGATGGCGAGCCCATCCACCCCGACGAGGACGACGACGAGGACGAGGACGGCCCTGACCTGCTGCGCGTGCGGATGACCGCTGAGGCGGCCCGGAGCTTCGTCGAACGCGCGGTCCGCATCGTGGCCTCGGGACGCCTGCCGTGCCCCCTGTGCGGCCAGCCGCTCGATCCGACGGGCCACCTCTGCCCGCGCCGCAACGGCCACTACGTCAACTGACCAGCCCGCGGATGCCAGACCCGCTGACTGCCCTGCGCATCCTGCGCGAGGGAGAGATCGAGATCGTCGGCCGCATCGTCGGCTCGTCGAACAACGCGATGCTGGCCACGGTCTCGGTCCCCTGCCCGGATCCCGAGCCGGCCGAATCCGTCCACGCGGTCTACAAGCCGACGCTCGGCGAGCGGCCGCTCGACGACTTTCCCGACGGGACGCTGTCGCGCCGCGAGGTGGCGGCGTGGCACGTGTCCGAGGCGCTCGGCTGGGGCATCGTCCCGCCGACCGTGCTGCGTGACGGACCGTTCGGCGAGGGCATGGTCCAGGAGTATGTCGAGCTCGATCTGACCGTCGACGTGGTGGAGATGATCGTCTCGGACGATTCACGCCTGCGGCGGATCGCGGCGTTCGATGCGGCCGTGAACAACACGGACCGCAAGGGCGGTCACCTGCTGCCGGTCGATGGCGGGGCGCACGTGTTCGGCGTCGACCACGGCGTGTGCTTCTCGCCGGTGCCGAAGCTGCGGACCGTGCTGTGGGGCTGGCGCGGCGACCCGTTCGACGACGACGAGCTGGCCGGGTTCGACCGGCTGTGTTCCGAGCTTGCCGGGGAGCTCGGGGTCACCCTGCGCGGACTGCTGACCCCCACCGAGGTCGAGGCGACGCGCCGACGAGTCGAGGGGCTGCTCGCGTCACGCCGCTGGCCGATGCCGTCGCCGCACTGGCCGGCCGTGCCCTGGCCGCCGTTCTAGGCGGGCGGCACCAGTTCGACCACGACCGAGCCCGTGACGTTCGCGACCGTGCTCGGGCCCGCTGGTATCGCGCCAGTCCTTCACGCTCGCCGGCGTCGTGTGCCCGTGTAGCCACAGCGGCGGGCGGAACCGGTCGAGCAGCCAGCGGTAGGCCGCGTAGCCGAGGTGGTACGGGTCCGAGGCGGCATCGCCGACGCCCCGAGGTGGTGCGTGGCTCACGACCAGGACCGGCGCATCGTCACGCCTGAGTCGCCGCACGAAGAGCTGGCGGGCGGCGCGGAAGACGTCCCACCACGCCCCTCGTTCATCCCGCAAGGCCGCGCCATCGGACGCGCGTCCGGGCCACGAGAACGGCGCGACCGTCACGCCGCCGACCTCGGCGAGGCGGCCGCTCTTGAGCGCCGTCGGCGCCTCGGGGGCGGATTCGCGCCACTGGCCGCCGCGATCGTGGTTGCCGCGAACGAAGGCCACCGGGACGTGGAACGCATCGGCAAGGAACCCGAGGTACGCGGGCTCGAGGTCGCCGCATCCGACGATGGCATCGAGATGGCCGATCGCGGCGCGATTCACCGCGTGATCGAGCGCAGGATCCGGCGCATCGGACACGGCCAGCAGGCGGATCGGTGCCCCGTCGCGCCCCTCGAACGCGCGCGGATCGGGCCACACGACCGTGAGCCGGCGGGTCACTCGGTGCCCTCGGGATCCGTGTTGCTGTCCGCGCCGTCGACGCCCATCGGGCCGGCCTGATCGAGCGGCTCGTCGCGAACCAGCTCGGTGCTCGGCCGGTCGCCGCTGGCTGCCGTCCGCAGCGACCGGGATTCGGCGGCCATCGGCGCGAGCGAGACGATCGGTTCGGACCGCCGCTCGCCGGGCGGCACCAGCTCGGTGATGTTCGCGTCGACGGCAACTTGGCCGGAGTAGTTCGCGAGGCCGACGCGGTTGTGCCCATCGACGACCCAGAATTTGCCGGCGTACTTGAGGACGTCGATCGGAGGCAGGGTCGTCAGTCGGTCGGCCGCACGTCGCAGGCGTTGCCAGCGGCCGGCCCAGTTGTGCCCGCGGAATTGCTTGAGCGGAAGAAAGTCGCCGCCACGCTGCGCTCCCCCGCCGACTGCCGTGCCCGCGATGTCGGCGACGTCGATCGAGCGAAGTCCGACCTGCACCGGGCGTGCCGCACGCGCTTCAGGATGAACATCCATCAGGTACGGCAGTGGCTGCGCACCAAGCCGTCGGACGCGGCGCACGCGGGCGCCGGGCCGTTCCTGCCACGTCCGTTCGGCCGAGTCGAGGGCGCTGCTGACCCGGTCGACGATCGGCTCCGTGGCCGCTCCGGCTCCATCCATGATGGCTCCGGCTGCGCGGCGAGCGGGCGCGGTGATCCGGCGTTTCAAGGCCGGTGCGGGCGCCGCCTTCGGCTGCCCGGCTTCGGGTTCGCGATGCTGACCCACGGCGTCAGCCTAGGCGAATCCGTCAATGAGGCTCCACGGCCCTCCACTGCCAGGCCGGCGTTGGCCAGCTTGGGGCGGGACGGACGGCCCTTGGCTCGTTCAGCGAACCAACCAGCGGGCCGTCGTCTCGCTGCCCGCTCCTTGGCTCGTTCGGCGAGCCAACCGGCGGTCGTTGCGGGTGGCGTCCGCTAGATGGCTCAGCAGGCGTGCCAAACGACGCCCGAGACCCGCCTCGTTCGCCGGTTGGCTCGTTTGGCGAGAAGCGCCCGGGCGTAGCCTGCGCTGCTCTCCCAGCGAGCACT
>CAVRKH010000016.1:0-33980 GCA_963721655.1 uncultured Chloroflexia bacterium
GGGACCGTGGACCATCACGACGTGAGCCGGTCGGTCGGGGCCGGCCTGCTCTTATCCGTTCCAAGGCTGGCGGTCAGTCGAGCTCGAGGACCCGGCCCTCGATCGTCCCGGCGTCCGGATAGGTTTCCCCGTGGGCCGTGCCGACGTGCGGCAGTCCCAGGGCGGAGGCCGCGGGCGCCGTGAGGAAGAGGTACGGCCGGTAGCCGATCTCGTCGCGGATCGTGTTCTTCAGCAAGCGGTGAGCGACCGTCACGGCGGGGCCGAGCAGGTCGCTGCTGGCCCCGACCGATTGGCGCACGGTGTGGCCCCGATGCAGGATGACCTTGAGGTCGAGGTGCGCCACGGCCGGGCAGGCCGTGCAGACGTGGTCGTTGGCGGGGATCGCGCGGGTGCGCGCGTCGACGAACGCCCGGTACGTGGCGGCGATCGTTTCCAGGACCCGCTGGCCCTGGCCGTCCAGGCTGGGCGCGGACGCCGCCGCGAAGACCGCGTCGCCTTCGAGCTTGACGAGGGCGAAGGCCGGTCCGAGGCCCACGATCACGGCGTCGAGCAGCGCCCCGAGCACCGAATACGCCGCCGGGATCCCGGCGCTGAAGTCGGCGCCGTGTTCCAGCTCGACCCCGGCCATGAAGCCGGTGTAGCCGGAGATGTCGGCGAGCAGCAGGTATCGCTCGCCGGCCGGCGGATCCGCCGTGGGCAGCTCGGTTGGTATCGCGTCGTCCATGCGCTCCGGTGCCTGTTCTGGTCCCGACGTCAGTCGACGTACTGCAGCGGTGTGACCACGAAGTCGTCGGGCAGCTTCGACGCCGGTCGCGTGGTTCGGGCAGTAGCCGTTCGGGCACCTTGTCGAGGTACTGCTGGTGGTAGTCCTCGGCGTAGAAGAACGGCGTGCGCTCGGTGATCTCGGTCATGATCTCGCCGTAGCCGGCCGCCGTCAGCTTCTCCTGGTAGGCATTGCGCGAGGCCTCGGCGATCCGTCGCTCCTCGTCATTCGAGACCTGGATCAGCGGAGCGGTACTGGGTGCCGACGTCGTTGCCCTGGCGCATGGCCTGGGTCGGGTCGTGCGACTCCCAGAAGACCTTCAGCAGCTCCTCGTAGCTGATCCGCGACGGGTCGTAGGCGACGCAGCACGGCCTCGGCGTGGCCGGTCTGGCCGGTGCATACCTCGCGATAGGTCGGGTTCGGGGTGTAACCGCCCGACGTAGCCGACGGCCGTCGAGATGACGCCGGGACGCTCCCAGTAGTCCTTCTCGGCGCCCCAGAAACAGCCGAACGCGAAGACCGCGGTCCGCGTGCCGTCGGGCCACGGCCCGGCGAGGGGAGTGCCCAGCACAGAGTGCGTGCCGGGCTTTTCGATGGGGTCATTGCGGCCGGGGAGTGCCCGGTTGGGGTCCGGCATCTTCGCAGGCCGGAAGTAGTCGAAAACGCTCATGCCGAAATTCTACTCACGCCCTGTGACAGGACCGTGACAACCGACACAGGGCCGGCGCTGCTCGCGTGGCGAGCGGTCGAGCGGCTGGCGGGGGCTGAATTCGCCAAACTGCTCGCCGAGGGAGAGCAGGTTGGTGGCGCATTCGCTGTCCTGCTCGCGGCGGCGAGCAATACGACGAACGAGCCGACGGACTGCTCGCTGGGCGAGCAGCCCGCCGACCCCAGGTGCATCGGAGGTCAGGGCGCCAGGCGCTGCCAGTCGAGGCTCGAGCCAGATTGAAACGGAACGGTGCTCCAGGACCCGCCCTCGGGATCGATCAGGTACGCCGAGGTGGTTGAGCCGTCCTCCGGCATCATCAGGATCTTCGACGAGTCTGGTGCCCACAACCAAGGGAAGAAGTCGCTCATCGCCGGCCCGGTCCCGATCGCCGGCCCACTTCCGTCGGCCGGGGCGATCCGGATCTGCTGTCTGCCCGAGTTCCCGAGCACGGACCAGTAGGAAACCCATCGGCCGTCCGGCGAGACGGTCGGCACGCCGGTCCATGCCCCCTCGTTCACGCTCTCGAACGCATGCGGGTCCGAGCCGTCAGCGTTCATGACCCACAGCTGGCAGCACCCCTCCGCTCGGCCGCCAGTTGCGGGCGTGTAGCTCTGATAGAAGAGGCGCTGCCCGTCGGCCGAGTAGACCATGTTGTTGGCGTGGTTACCCATGTCGAGCGCGACGTCCGGCTCAAGGAGTGTTCGAGGAACACGCCGTCCCGTCGGCGTTCACCACATACACGCCGATCTTGTTATCGACGATCGCCCGGAACGCGATCTCCTGCCCGTTTGGCGGCCGGAACGCAGGGCTGCTCACGTCCATGTCCGGCGCCAGCTGGCGCGGCGGCTCGCTGCCCTCGGCGTCGAGGAGCTCCAGGGCGCCCGTGTCCGTCAGCCCCATGGATGACCGCCAGGTGCCTGCTGTCCGGCGTCCAGTTGCGCCCAGGTCACATCCTCGACGAGCGGCTCCGAGTTGACCGTGGACAGGTCCGATCCATCCGCGTTCACCACAACGAGGTCGACGGTCTGTGGACAGCAGCCGGCATTCCGGAAGAACGCGACCCGGGTGCCGTCCGGCGAGTAGCCGGGCGCGCTGTCAACCTCGGGGCCGCCGACCAGCAACCGGCTCGCGCCGGTCTCGGGATCGCCGACATACAGGTCGCCGGCGGAGTCGTACACGATCTCGCCGTTGCGGGCCGGTCCGAACGGCGGCGCGACCTTGCGCTGCGAGCCGACGACGACGAGAGCGGCGAGGACGAGGGCGATCAACACGAGGGCGACCGCGATCAGCCGCCAGGGAGGTGCGGGCGCGAACGCCCGCGTGCGTGCGATGTCAGCCACGGGGAGCCACCTTTCGGGGAACGTCCAGCCGGGCCGCTGCCGCATGCGACCGGTCCGTGCGAAGACGTCATCGAGATACTCAGGGGCGGGTCCCGCCGACAGGTCGTCGAGGATGCCCGGCAGGTTGCGCTCGTAGCGCGTCGAGGCGGTCATGCCACCTGCCCTCCCGGGATCGGCGACGGCGACGGGGGTTCGGTCTCGACCGCGATCCGCATCTCGCGCAGGGCGCGATGCAGCCGCGACTTGACCGTGCCGAGCGGGATGCCGAGCGTCGCCGCGACGTCGGTCAACGGCATCCCGAGGAAGTAGTGCAGGACGACGATCGCCCGGCTCGACTCGTCCAGGCGGCGCATCGCGGCGTCGACGATCTCGCGATCGGCGACTGCCCCGACGAGGTCGCCGCCGGTGGGCGCATCGATCGGGTCGAGCTCCACCTCGATGACGCGCCGGCGGCGATGCCGCGCGATGTCGAGGCAGACGTTGACGGTCAGGCGATGGAGCCAGGCGTCGAACCGCTCGGGGTCACGCAACACCCGAAGGTCGCGCCAGGCTCGGATGCAGCGCCTCCTGGACCGCGTCGCGGGCCAGCTCCGGGTCCCGGAGGATGAGGCGGGCGGCCCGGTCCAGCCGCGTGCCGGCATCGCGGGCAAGCACGGTGAAGGCGTCATGATCGCCGCCACGCGCTCGCTCGACGAGACCTCGCTGGTCCACGGTCGCCTCGGTTTCGGCACGCCAGGGTGGTCGTGCTCGACGGGTATGGCGTCGGGATCGCCGAATTCGGTTCTCGCGAACTGTAGTTGGGGAGGGCGTCGCGCGACTCGCTGGCCGGACGACGCGACCTCAGAAGATCGTGAGCCAGCCTGCACGCATGGCTGCCGCGACCGCCTGCCCGCGGCGTCGCGCACCGAGCGTCCGCATCGCCGCGGTCAGGTGGTTCTTGACGGTCTGGCGGCTGATGTGAAGGCGCTGCGCGATCTCCTCGTTGCTCATGCCCTTCGCGACGAGCCGCAGGATCTCGAGCTGTCGCGGGCTGACGCGGCCCTTCCGTTCCGGTCGGGCGGCCCCGCGGATCGCCAGTTCGCGGTACGCGCCGGCCACGCGCTGCGCGAGGGCAGGGCGCTCGGCAACGGTCTCGATCAGCGGGTCCTCGCCTTCGGCCACGCGACGGATCGCGTCGACGAGCTCGCTCGGACCGTCGTCGTCGGCGACGTGGGCGCTGGCCCCTGCCTGCACCGCGCGGAAGACCGCTTCGTCGTTGTCTCTCGCGGCCGATGATCACGAGAGCGCTGTCGGGCGATTGCCGCCGCAGCTGGCGGGTGGCTTCGACCGCGGCGGGGTCGGGCAGGTCGACATCGACAACGAGGATGTCGGGCGCCTCGTCTGCAGAGAAGTCGGCCGCCTCTTCGGTGGTTCGAACGGACGCGACTACCTCGAAATCGTCCTCTCGCTCGAGCATCTCCCGAACGGCGGCGCCCTGGATCGCGCGCGGCTCCACGAGGACGAGCCGAATCAGGCCCGGATCGATGTCTTCGTCTCCGGTGCCGTTCGTCGGCGTCAGTGCTTCGTCGTTGTTCCCCCTGCTCGCATCCGGGCGCACGTTTCCCTTTGGTCATCGGGCAGTGTTGACTCGGCGAAGGGTGAGCGGGGAGGGGTGATCGAAACCCTTGCAGAAGCGGGCGCTGGCATCGCATCTGCATCGCATCGGCCGTTCGCCGGCCCAACGGCCCTAGGATGGGGATGACCTGCCGCCCAACCCGTTGACGTCTGCGAGAGCTCGCCTGATGCGCCTTGCCGTGAACGTCGGCTTCCTGTTCGCGGAGCTGCCCTACCTGGAGCGCTTCCTGGCCGTCCGGGCGGCCGGGTTCGACGCGGTCGAGTTCGCCTGGCCCGATGAGCCGACCGAGGAGGTTGCCCGGGCCGTCAAGGAGGCGGGGCTGGGCGTCGCGCTGATCGGCGTCGCTGCGGTCGCCCAGGCTCCCGGCGAGATCGGGGATGCGAATGATCCGGCCGCGAGCGATCGCTGGCGGTTGCAGTTCGAGGCGGCCATGCGGCTCGCCGACGAGCTGGGGTGTCCGACGTTGGGCGTCCTCGCCGGGAGCCGGTTGGCCGGCGTGTCGATGGTCATCCAGCTGAACACGTTTCGCGAGAACCTCGCCTGGGCGTTGCCCCGCGCGGCTGCGGCCGGGCGGACCCTGACCCTCGAGCTGCTGAACCCCGACGACGCGCCGCGCTACCTGCTCACGGACCCGGCCCGGACCCGCGCGTTGCTCGAGGCCGTCGGCGATCCGGCGCTTGCGCCTCCAGTTCGACACGTACGAGTTCGGGCGCATGGTTCCGGACGTCGCGGCGAGCTTCCGCGAGCTGGCCTCGTTGGTCGGTCACGTGGATCTCGGCGGATGTGCCGGACCGCCACGAACCCGGGACGGGCGCCATCGAATGGGTCGCCTTCTTCGCCGCGTTGGCGGACAGCGGATACGACGGGACGGTCGGCCTTCGGTACCGGCCACGCGCGGGGACGTTCGAGGGCCTCAGCTGGATCGAGGCCTACGGGCTCGAGCGCTCGAAATCGTCCTGACGGCCGCAAAGGCGATTACGCGGCCGCGATCAACCCTCGACCGGCTGCCACGGGTTTGCCGATAGCGTGGCTGGCTGCCCCGGGCCGTTGCACGGCGGGAGATCGTCGGCGGTCACGTCGAGACCCGGGATCGGGATCCCCGCGGACCCCGAGCGCAGCACGACGTGAAGCGGGAGCGCCGTCCCCTCCTCGCACCAGTTGCTGAACAGGATCGCGAACGTGGTCACGCCACCCGGTTCGAGCGTCGGCCCGGGCTCGTCGGCCGGCGGCTGGGCTCTCGATGATGGCCGTTCCTGCGGCGTCGAGGAGGGCGACCGACGGGCCGGCGGGCAACGTGCAGGCAGCCGAGCCACGGTTCTCGACCGAGACTTCGGCGCCGCGCGAGCCGGCTGCGGCCCCCCACGCGCCACCGGTCAGGGCGAGGTCGTCGGGCGCGCACGCACCGCCGCCGGCCGCAGTCGCGGCAGCAGTCGCGCTCGCGGCGCGGCGGAGTCGCGGCCGTCGCGGTCGCTGTCGCGGCAGCGCTCGGGGTGGGGGACGGGCTCGTGGTGGTCGTCGCGCATGCGGCGACGAGGATCGAGAGCGAGACGAAGAGCGTGCCGACGGAGGGCGCGGAGCGGGTGGTTCATGTGCGGTCCCTGCAGTCGTCGGAGGTCGGGTGCGCGTCCATCATCCGCCCGCCGGGCAGAAGATGGGGCCGACCGCCAATCGTGGCAGCCGGCCCCCTGGCGCGCGATGGATGGGCGCTTACGGGATGAGCACCTTCGAAAGGTCGGTGCCGTTGTAGCGATCGAGGTCGACCCGTCCGCTGATCCCCGGCACGGAGCCGTCCGACGTGTACTGCCAGAAGGTCCAGCTCTTGCCACCCCAGTTCTCGGCGGGAACGCTCGGCGAGCCCGCGGTGGTCCAGTGGGCGATCCACAGCACGTCGTAGCCGTTCTTGGCGAACCAGTTGGAGTTGCCCATCTTGTTGCTCCAGAAGGCCGGCGAGACGTAGATGACGGCGCGCACGCCGGTCCGGTCATAGATGCGCTGGACGAACGCCTTGACCCAGGTCTGCAGCGCCGAGGACGACAGACCGCCGGTGTCCTCCAGGTCGAGCACCGGGCGCAGCTCGCCGCTCGTCCAATCGGCGGTCTCGATGAAGTGGTCGGCCTCGGCGTAGGCGTCCGTGGTCCCGACGTTGGGGCGGGCGAAGTGGTACGCGCCAACCTTCAGGCCCGCGGTCTTGGCACGGGATCGATTCGTCTGGTACTTGTCGTCGACGAAGGTGGTGTGCTCGGACGCCTTGATGTAGGCGAACTTCTTGCCGGCCGCGCGGACCTTGGCCCAGTCGATCGTGCCCTGCCAGTGGCTGACGTCGATCCCCTCGAGACGGGTCGGTGATGAGGCCGGCTTCGGCGTCGGAGACGGATCAGGGTTCGGGACGGTCGCCGTCGCTGCGTCGAACAGCGATGTGGCCGCGTAGACGTAGGTCACGCCGTACCGGGACGAGACGCTCTTGCCGTTGACGTAGCCGATCCGGTACCACGACGTGCCCGAATCGGTGGCACCGGCGCAGTCCGTCGACCAGCTGCCGCCGGTCACCCGCGACACGACGAGGACGGAGGCCCCGTCGGGGAGCGTTCCTTCTTGGTCGCCGACGTGCTCGCGCTCGTCGCGCAGCGACACGCCGTCGCACTTCGCGTACTTCTTGTAGAGCGTGTTCTTCGAGAACAGCGCGGTGGCCGCGTAGACGTACGACACGCCGTAGCGGACCTTGGCGCTGCGGCCGTTGACGTTGCTGATCCTGTACCAGCTGTGGCCCGTGGTACGAGCGACCGTTGCAGACGAGGCTCCAGCTGCCGCCGCTCACCATCGTGACCGCGTACATCTGGCCGCCGTCGGGCAGCACGGCCTTCCTTGTGGACTTCGTACGAGGGCTTGGTGCGCAGGTTCGCATCGCACTTCGCGGTGAACGTCGACGCGCCGAGTGCCTGCTGGGGCGAGGCGAGGGCGGCGATCGCGGACAGGGCGGTCGCCGACAGGATCGCGGTGAGCACGAGCGGCAGCAGCGTGGAGCCATGCGAGCGGCGCGTGAGCATAAGCACGGAACGGGTACCTCTCGATTTGGGGTACCCGAACCCTCCCGTACTGTTCCGCTCTGATCCATCCCACCAACGGCCCAAACGCGGGCGGCCCCATGGGACCATGCCTGGGCAGTCCCATTGGGCTATGGCGGAATGGCCGCAAAACAGTACCGGACCCTACTTCACCGTCCCGGAGTGCACCATGGTGCCGACCCCATCGTGCCCGCCCCCCTTGATCGCTACTCCTTCAGCCAGACGTTGTCGTGCACGCGGTAGAACTCGGCGAGCTCCTCGGGGCCCGGCCGGCCCGAGCGGGCGAATTCGGCGAGACCCTCGAAGTAGCCCTCGCGCGGCGCACCCGGCGAGAAGTGGATGAGCATCGACGCCGGCGCACCCGACTCGTTCCTGAAGCCGTGGATCCCGCCCTCGGGCACGTGGACGAAGTCGCCGGGCAGCGTGTCGATCCAGCGCGTGCCGTCGTAGATGCGGACCGTGCCGCTCGAGGATGTAGAACGACTCGGTGAGCGTCCGGTGGAAGTGCGGGTCCGGACCGCTGACGCTCCGTGCCGAACTCCCAGCGGTACAGCCCGAACAGCCCGTGGGTCGCCTCGCCCGTGGCGAGGTAGTGGACCGTGTTGCCGTTCGGGTAGACGACCTCGGGAGCGTGGTCGGCGGCGCGGTACGTCGCACTGACCTCGCCGGTGTCATCGTGGTAGCGCGGTTCGGGATAGGACATGACCGCTCCTTTCGGGCGCGACGCCAGGCGGGAATCCGTCGATCATGCAGTCCGACGGCCGCCCCCGCATCCAGATGTCGAAACCGCGTTCACGGCTCCGACCACTGTTCGAATGGCCCCGAACGCGGGCCCGAAGTCGACGAGGAGAGCCCCGATGTCCGACGCGACCCAGACCCTCCACCGTGTCACCTCCGCCGACGGAACGTCGATCGCGTACGACCGCCTCGGGAACGGCGCGCCGGTCGTCCTCGTGAGCGGCGGCTCGACCGATCGGATGGCAAACGCCGGCCTCGCGGCCGTGCTCGCCGGCAACTTCACGGTGTTCAATTACGACCGCCGCGGGCGCGGCCCGAGCGGCGACACCCAGCCGTACGCGGTCGCCCGCGAGGTCGAGGACATCGCCGCGGTCATCGACGCGGCCGGTGGCTCGGCCCACCTGTACGGCACGTCGTCCGGGGCGGCGCTGGCCCTCGAGGCCGCCGCGTCCGGCGTGGCCGTCGACAAGCTGGCGCTGTGGGAGCCGCCGTATTTCGTCGACCCGGCCGCTCGACCGCCGCTCGACACGGCCGCCACCTACCGGCGCTTCGTCGCGGAGGGACGGCGCGACGCTGCGGTCGAGTACTTCATGGCCGAGGTCGTTCGCATGCCGCCGGAGTTCGTCGCGTTCGCGAAGACCCAGCCCTGGTGGGCCGGGCAGGAGGCCATCGCCCACACGCTGGCGTATGACGCCGAGGTCATGGGCGACTACCTCATCCCGACCGACCGCGCCGCGAAGGTCGCGGTCCCCACGCTGATCCTGACCGGTGGCGCCAGCTTCCCGTTCTTCCGGGAGACCGCCGAGGCGCTCGCCCGGGCCATCCCCGACGCGCGCACGGGCGTGCTCGAGGCCCAGGAGCACAACGTGGATCCCGCGGTCATCGGTGCCGCCCTGGCCGAATTCTTCGCCAGCTGAGGAGCCCCCGTGAAGTACGTCGTCCTGATCTACAGCAACCCGCGCACCTGGGAGACGTTGCCGCAGGCCGAGCGCGAGCGCGTGCTCGGCATCCATGACCGGTTGCTCGGCGAGATGCGCGAATCGGGCGAGCTGCTCCGCGTCGACGGACTCACCGACCCGACGACGACGAAGACGATCCGCTCGCGCGACGGCCTCCCGGTGGTGACCGACGGTCCGTTCGGTGAGGCCAAGGAGCAGCTCGCGGGCGTGTGGGCGATCGACGTCGACAGCCTCGAGCGGGCGATCGAGATCGCCTCGCCCATCACCGACTACGACGTCGTCGAGATCCGCGGCCTGATGGACCTGTCGGGCTACGAGATGTGACCGGTGACCGCGCCGTCGTGCGCGACGCCGACGTCGAGGGCCTGCTGCGCGAGCTCGCGCCGCAGGTCCTCGGTGCGTTGATCCGGCGCTTCGGCACGTTCGACACCGCCGAGGACGCGGTCCAGGAGGCACTCCTCGCGGCCGCGGTCCAGTGGCCCGCGGACGGCATTCCCGACAACCCGCGCGGCTGGCTCGTGACGGTCGCGTCGCGCCGCCTCACGGACCAGCTGCGCAGCGACGTCTCCCGTCACCGGCGCGAGACGGCCGCTGCGGCCCTGCTCCCGCCCGAAGCACTCGTCGTCCCTGCTCCGGCCGCGACCGACGAGGCCGAGGCCGAGACCGACGACACGCTCACCCTGTTGTTCCTGTGCTGCCACCCGGCCCTCTCCCCGCCGTCGCAGCTGGCACTGACGCTGCGCGCGGTCGGCGGTCTCACGACCGAGCAGATCGCCCGCGCCTTCCTGGTCCCCGACGCGACCATGGGCCAGCGGATCAGCCGCGCGAAGCAGACGATCCGCGCCGCAGGAGGGCGGTTCGAGCGCCCACCCGAGACGGAGTGGGCCGGACGGCTGCAGGTGGTCCTGCAGGTGCTGTACCTGATCTTCAACGAGGGCTACACGGCGACGTCGGGACCCGACCTGCAGCGGCCGGACCTCACCGCCGAGGCCATCCGCCTCGCTCGCGACGTCCATCGCCTGCTGCCCGACGACCCGGAGGTCACGGGGCTGCTCGCGCTGATGCTGCTCACGGATGCGCGGCGGCCGGCTCGAACCCTGGCGGACGGCAGCCTCGTGCCGCTCGACCGCCAGGACCGCAGCCGCTGGAGCCGGGCGATGATCGACGAGGGAACGGCGCTGATCACGTCGGCCCTCGCCCGGGGACCGGCCGGGCCCTACCAGGTCCAGGCCGCGATCGCGGCAATCCATGACGAGGCACCGCGCGCCGAGGACACGGACTGGGGGCAGATCCTCGTCCTGTACGAGACGCTCGAGGTGATCGCCCCGAACCCGATGGTGACCCTCAACCGGGCGGTCGCCGTGGCGATGGTTCGCGGCCCGGCGGCCGGGCTCGAGCTGCTCGCAACGCTCGAGGCAGACCCGCGGATGGCCGGCCACCACCGGCTCCATGCCGTCCGGGCGCATCTCCTCGAGCGGGCCGGCGATGCCGCGGCGGCGACCGCCGAGTATCGGACGGCCGCGCGGCTCACCACCAGCCTGCCCGAACGCCGCTATCTCGAGACGCAGGCCGCCCGCCTCGCCGGCTGACCTGCGCGACCGGTCAGTCGGGCGTGCCGAGCAGGTCGGTCCACGCTCGCGCGCTCGCGGCCATCAGCTGGCGGTCCTCGGGACGTGGGCTGAACCGCGCTCCCGCTGCCGTCGGAGGGCGGGAGCGGGCAGCTCGCCGTCGAGGTGCCGCCCGAGATGGGCCATCGCGAGCTCCCAGCCGACGCCGACGCCGAGGAGCGCGTCGGTGACGCCGTCCGGGGCGGTGTCGGCGATCGAGGCGTGCTCGAGCTCGACAACCGTCCCACCTCGCTCGGCCTTGGTCAGCCGGACGTCGACGCTCGTCGGCGTGCCGCGGCCCGTACACCCACGTGACGCGCAGCATCCGCGGCGGGTCGCAGCGCAGGATCCGGCCGTGGGCGTTGCCCTCGAGCGCGAACGTGCCGCCGAGGCGCAGATCACCCATCGGTTCGATGAACCAGCCGCGCAGGTGCGTGCCGATCGGTGATGGCCTGCCAGAGGGTCTCGGGCGAGGCCGGCTACACCCTCCGAGGCGCGATGCGTACACGCCGTGCGGGCGATCGCCGGCGGCGATCAGCGTTCCGTGCCGATCGCCGACGTTCCTCCGTGTCGCTCGGATCATCGCCGGACGTCGCGCCGCCACGATCAGAGCGTGACCCCGTAGCGCTCCTTCAACTCGTCGGTCCAGTCGTTCAGGATCGTCAGCCCGAACTCCTCGGCGAGCGCGTCGTAGCGCTTCGTCCAGTCGGGACCGTGCTCCATGAGCACCGGGGCGATCTGCTCGAAATAGCGTTCGAGGCCGCCCGGAATCACGACCTCGAGGATTCGCGCAGGCGCGGCGGTGACGTTCCACATCGCGTGGGGGATCGAGCGTGGCTTGACCAGCCAGCTGCCGGCCGGGATCGTCTCGACGATCTCGTCGCCCAGGCGCGCGCTGACGCTGCCCTCGAGGACGAGCGTGAATTCGTCCTCCCGCGTGTGCATGTGCGGCTTGATCAGCGTCCGCGCGGGGACCGTCACCTCGAGCATCGAGAGCGCGCCGTTCGTCTCGGCCGCGCCAACGGCGTAGCGGAACAGGACGTCGTACAGCTGGATGCGGTTCGAGTCATCGGCCAGGGTGACCTTCGGGACCATGCCTACCTCCCAACGCGAGTGGAGCCATCATGCCGTTGCGGGCCTGCCCTCGACGACGATCGGGTCCGATGGCGCTCGCTCGCGGCGGGCGAGGAGCACGAACGGGATCGCGAGGGTCTCGATGCCGGCTGCGATCACGTACGACGCCCCGTAGCCGTAGATGTCCGCCGCTCGCCCGAGGACGGGCTGGATCACGACGCCGCCGGCTGATCCCATGAGCGAGTCGAATGACAGCACGGTTGCCCGCTGTGCCGACGGGATCACGCCGTTGATGAACGACTGGCGCAGGGGTCGCTCGATCGACGACAGGATCGACGAGATCGTGAGGACCGCGATCACGAAGACGAAGCTGGAGCTCACCCCGATCAACACGAGGATGACGATGTCGGCGAGGAGTCCGAGCAGCAGCGCGGTCGTCCGGCGCCGGAACAGCCGTCGTGCCCAGGGTACGAGCAGCCCGCCGATCATCGAGACGCCGGCGAAGAGTGCCGCCGCGAGGCCCGCGATGCTGTAGGCATTCGGGTCGCCGTACAGCTGCAGGAGATACGGCTGGATGGCGTAGAAGACGTAGAACCCGACGCCCGTCGTGAACGGCGCAGCGAGCATGAGCCAGCGCACGGGCGGGTTGCGCAGGCCGCCGTCGAGCGCCCCGTTCCAGACCGTGCGCACGGCCTTGACCGGGTTCGCGCCTCGGTCCGGCGTGAACCCGATGTCGTGCATGAAGCGGAAGGCAACGACGAGCGTGACCCCCAGGAACGCAGCCCGCAGCAGATACGGCACGCCGAGGCTCGTGAGCTGGGCGACGACCCCGCCCGTCACGGAGCCCACGAGCATCGCCGCCCCGCCGACCGCCTGCGCCCGGCCGAACACCGACTCGAGGTTTCCGGTAAAGCCGGTGGCCGACGAGCGCATCGACCAGCCACGCCTCGGTCGCGCCGGAGAAGAACGTGAAGCCCAGGCCCAGCAGGATCGACGCCAGCGCCCAGCCGACGAACGGCGCCTCCGTCTGCCACATGTACAGGTACAGGAGCGTTGCCAGCAGCAGCGTCGCGGCCCCGAGGAGGAACGAGAAGCGCCGGCCGCGCGTGTCGGCGATCACGCCCGTCGGAATCTCGAACAAGACCTGGCCGGCCGAGAAGAACGCGTTCGCGGCGAAGGCCTCCGCGTTCGACAGGCCCGCATCGAGCAGGAACAGCGTGTTGACGCCCCAGATGAACGACGCGGCGAACGTCGTCAGGAGCGTCAGCGTCAGGTAGACCCGCTGGACCGAGGCCGGCGTATCGGTCACGGGCGGGGTTCGATCCGGTCGTGCGCGGGCACGGGTCGGATGATATCCGCGCCGGGCGCGGAAACCTGTCAGGTACGGCCGCTGAACCGATCGCGGACCGTGACCACGATGTCGAGGAGGAGCAGGCCGCCGACCATCGCCGCGATCCCGAAGCCGGCTGCGGGCTCCGTCAGCGGGCCCGCCCGCGGCACGGTCCCCGCGCCGCTATCGCCGGCCGACCCGGGAGCCGTGCCGACCGGCCTGCCGGTGAGCAGGTCGCGCTCGACCTGCAGGCGGATCCGGTAGAGGACCTCCCATTCGTCGGCGTCGATCTCGAGGGTTGCCAGCTGCTCGTCGATCAGCGCGAGCTCGGCCGTCGCGTGCGCTGGGTCGTGGGCGAGCTCCTCGAGGCGCCGCTCGATCCCCTGGGCCTCGGCCGAGGTCGTGCGGTAGACCGCCGTCGAGGTGAGCCGGCTGGCGATCGCGGCACGGGCGCGGGCGACCTGCGCCTTGCCGCCCGAGATCGCAATGTCCGACTGGTGGATGAGGACCTCGATGCCGGGACCCGTGAGCTGCTTCAGCCGTTCGGGCACGAGCGCCTGGAAGTGCCTGCCTGCGACCGATACGAGCACGCGACCGGGGACGGCGAGGACGGCCGGTGCATCGCGCGGCGTCACGGTCAGGTCTGCGTCGTCGAGCGCTCGCTCGAGGTCGGCCACGACCTGGTCGTAGGTGCCGGGCCGGACGACGCCCGGGATGTGCGTGTCGGACCAGCGCTTCGAGAGGGCGCGCCCCTTGCGGGCGACGCCCATCACGGCCAGGAACACGAGCGTGATCGCGAGCGCGGCGGTCAGCGGATAGCCGCGCAGGACGAGCCGAGCGGCGTCCATGCCGGTCGGGCGGTCGGCCGGTTCGAGCATGAACAGGATCGCGATACCGACGACGAGCGGCAGCGCGATCGCCGCGGCCAGCATCCCGATGCGCACCCACAGGGGATCGACGAAATCGGGCACGGGCACGAACGCGAGGAGCATCGTTCCGACGTCGGGGACGATCACGCCGACAAGCAGGACCACCCAGACGACCGACCCGAACGTGATCGCGGCCAGGACCACCTGGCGGTCCTTGCGGACCTGCCCGAACAGGAGCACGCCCGCCCACCCGAGGGTGGTCGTGAGGATCCGGCCGGCGAACCGGCCGAGCATCCCGAAGATCGTTGCAAGGATCGCCACGCAGCGATCCTCGGCGAACGCTCCCAGGCGGCGTATCTCACGGCTCGCGCTCGGCCTATCGGCGACGTTGCGGGAGGTCGCCGTAAAGGCGGGTCCGCGCGTTTAGGTGCATCAGCGCGGCAGTAAAGGCCGGCACGTTCGAAATAAGCGTCGATCACGCCGTGGACTGGTCGGCCTCCCGATGTGCCAGGCCCTCTTTCGCTCGTACTGTGGTCTTCGTCAGCAAGAAGCGTCACGAACGACCAAGCGAACGAAGGACAAACCGATGAACTCGATGAATGAAATGCTCAATCCGGATCTGATCGACCTGAAGATCGCCGAGCGCCACGCCGAGGCGGCTGCCTGGCGGCAGGCTCGCGAGGTCACTGGGGCCACCAAGACGGAGCGCGGCTGGAGCTTCTCGGCAGTGCTCCAGCACCTGCCGAGCCTTGGAAGCGGGCGACCGGCTCCGACCAAGGCCATCTGACCACCCAGACCACTCCAAGCACCGAGCCGGCCGGGAATCCCTCCCGGCCGGTTCTGCGTGCGCGGGCCAGCGGCGAGGAGCGCCGTATGATCGAAGCCATGGCCGGCCGGATCGCCAGCCCCGAACTGATCGGGCGCGAAGAAGAGCTCGACGTGATCGCGCGAGGCCTGCGCGACGCGGAGAGCGGCCGCGCGCGGACCGTCCTGCTGGGCGGCGAGGCGGGGATCGGCAAGTCGCGGGTCCTCGCGGCGGCCCTGGATCGGGCGCGCGCAGGCGGAGCCGTGGTGTTGCTCGGCGGTTGCATCGGGCTCGCGGAGGGCTCGCTGCCGTTCGCGCCGATCGTCGAGGCCCTCCGCCCGTACATCCGCGATCTCGAGGGGCTGGACGGCCACGACGGCGAGTCGCCCGACGGCGTGCCGCGCCGGGCGCTGTCCGCGGTGGGCGCCGCGCTCGGGATGTTGACCGACTATCCGGTCGCCGCTTCCGCGGGCGCCGAGATGCGACCGGAGTGGGCGCGCAGCCGGATGTACGAGGCCTTCCTCGACCTGCTGCGGAGGCTCGCCGCCGACGGACCGGTCGTGCTCGCGATCGAGGACCTGCACTGGGCGGACGACTCGACGCGGGAGCTCCTGGCGTTCCTCGTCCGCAACGCCCAGGCGGAGCGCCTGTTGCTGCTGGTCACGTTCCGGAGCGACGAGCTCACACGCCGCCACCCGCTGCTGTTCTGGCTCGCCGAGGCCGACCGGCAACCCGGCGTCGAGCGGATCGAGCTGCGACGGCTCGACCGTGGCGATGTCGCCCGTCAGCTCAACTCGATCCTGGGGCATTCGGCCGGGCCGGGCCTGATCGCGTCGGTCTACGAGCGCTCCGAGGGCAACCCGTTCTTCGCCGAGGAGCTCATCGCCGCGGGCGTGGAGGGCCGCGGCCTGCCGCCGACGCTCCGCGAGGTGCTCCAGGCCCGCCTCGCCCATGTCTCGGAGTCGACGCTGCGGCTGCTCGGCGTGGCGGCGGTGGTCGGCCGCAAGGTCGACCACGACCTGCTCGCCCGGCTGTCCGAGATGGACGAGCGCGAGCTGTACGACGCGCTGGAGGAGGCTGTCGCGGCTCAGCTGATCGTTGTCGACGAGAGCGTCGTCATGGAGCGCTACGAGTTTCGGCACGCGCTGACGGCCGAGGCTGCGGCCGAGGCGGTCCTGCCGAACCAGCGCCGGCGACTCCACGTGACGATTGCCGAGCATCTCGAGAAGGCGCCGGCGCCCGGGCGGCACGGCGGGGCCGAGGCTGCCGGCCACCTGGCGGAGATTGCGCACCACTGGTTCGAGGCGCGCGAACTGCCGCGCGCCCTCGATTCCGCGGTCAAGGCGGGCGAGGCCGCCGCCAGCTCGTGGGGCATTCGTCGAGGCGTTCCGCCAGTACGAGCGCGCGATCGAGCTGTGGGACGTCGTGCCGTCGCCCGAGGAGATCGCCGGCATCGATCGGATCGAACTCCTCCGGCGAACCGCGCAGGCGGGCCAGCTTTCCGGCGAGTTCATGCAGGCGGTGGCGCTCCTGCGTGAGGCGATCACCCTGCTCGAGGCGAACGGTGAACCGATCCGGTCAGGCCTCTTCCACGAACGGCTCGGGCGGGCGCTGTGGACGTCGGGCAAGCTCGACGACGCACTCGGGGCGTACCGCCGGGCCGTGGAGCTCGTGCCGGAATCGCCGCCCACGGCGGACCGCGCGCGCGTCCTCGCGGGCTACGCGCAGGTGCTCATGCTCGGCGGTCGTTACGGCGAGTCGATGCCGATCGCGCGCGAGGCGAACGAGATCGCCAAGGCAACCGGCGAGCGACAGCTGGAGGGCCATTCCGCGGCGACGCTGGGGATCGACATGGTCTACGTGGCGCCGGACGCGGAGGAGATCGGCCTCCAGACCGTTCGCGAGGCCGTGGCCATTGCGGAGGAGGTGCGCGACGTCGACGACATCGGCCGCGCCTACGCCTGCCTGTCGTCGGCGCTGGACGTCGTCGGCCGAATCGAGGAAGGGATGCTCGTGGCGCTCGAGGGAGCCGAGCGGATGAAGCAGTTCGACATGAGCGTGACGTACGGCGCGTTCATCCAGATGAACGCGGTCGACGGCATGATCACGTTGGGGCGCTGGGACGAGGCGCTCGAAATCGCCCAGGCCGCCGAACCGATCAGTCGTGGCAACGGGCGGATCTTCACGAACATCCAGCTGGCGCGCATCCACACGTCCCGCGGCAACATCGAGGCCGCGCGTCGCGCCCTGGATCACGCGGCGCACAAGCTCGCGCGGCCGACCGAGGCGCAATTCAGCGGCCCGCTCGCCGGGACCGGTATCGAGCTCAGCCTGCTCCTCGGCGAGATCGCCCCGGCACGGGTCATCGTCGATGACGTCGGGCCGATCCTCGAGCAGACCGAGGATCTCGGCACGCTCGGCCTGGTTCCTGGCGCGTGCCGTGCGGGTCGAGGCGGAGGCGGCCGAACGTGCGCGCGCGGCACGTGACGACGTTGCCGCAGCCGAGGCCGTGCGACGCGGCGAGGCGTTCGTCGGCCGGCTGACGGCGATCGAGGCCGGTGCCGTCCCGAACGGGTATCGCGAGATGATCCGGCTCGCAACGCTGTTCGGTGTGGGAGAGGGGACCAGGGTCGCGGGTCATTCCGACCCATCGGTCTGGGGCGAGGCCGTCGCCGCGGCCGACGCCCGGCCGATGGTCTACGAGTCGGCCTACGCCCGGTTCCGCCACGGCGAGGCGTTGCTTGCTGCGCGCGGGTCGCGCGACGAAGCGGCCGCGGTCCTTGCGCACGGCCGCGCCACTGCGGACCAGCTGGGCGCGCTTCCGCTCGTCGAGGCCATCGACGGGCTGGCGGCGCGTGCCCGGCTCCCGCTCGGGGAGGGCGTGGAGGACGGGCCGGCCGTTGCGCACGCCCCGGATCCTGTCGCCGCCTACGAGCTGACCGCCCGGGAGCTGGAAGTGCTGCGGCTGGTGGTTGCCGGCCGGACCAACCGGCAGATCGGCGAGGAGCTGTTCATCAGCGAGAGCACGGCCGGCGTCCATGTCTCGCGGATCCTTGCCAAGTTCGGCGTCGCCGGCCGAGTCGAGGCGGCGACGATCGCCGCCAGGCTGGGCCTCGCCGACTGACCGTGGAGCTGCGCGTCATCGGTGGCTGCGGCGCGTGGCCCGCGGCGGGCGAAGCCTGCAGCGGCTATCTGCTCGAGCACGACGGGTTCCGGCTGCTGATCGATCCCGGCTACGCGGTGCTGCCCCGGCTGCTCCGGTTCCTGGCGGCCGAGGAGGTCGATGCCGTGTTCGTCAGCCACCGCCATCCCGACCATTGCGCCGACCTCAACCCGCTGCTGCGAGCCCGCGCACTGCGCGACGATCCGGCGCCCGCGCTTCCACTGTTCGCGCTGCCCGGCGCGCTCGATGCGGTCCTCGCGCTCGACCGGCCCGGGATGCTGAACGACGCGTACGACCTGCGCGAGTTCGAGGCCGGCGACGCGTTCCGGATCGGGCCGCTGGCGATCCAGTCGGCCGCCCTGCCGCATTCGGCCCCGAACGCCGGCGTTCGAATCACGGGCGGGGCGTCGGTGCTCGTCTACACGGGCGACGCCGGTCCCGACGCCGCGCTCGTCGAGCTGGCACGCGATGCGGACGTGTTGCTCGCCGAGGCGAGCTACGTCGACACGGTCCCTGCCGACAACCTCGCGACACTATCCAGCGCCCGGGACGCCGGCCGCCAGGCCGCAGCCGCCGGCGTCGGCACGCTCGTGCTCACGCACCTGCTGCCCGGCACTGACCGGCGCCAGGCCCGGGACGCCGCCAGCGGGAGCTTCGGCGGGCCAATCCGGGTCGCGTCGCGCCGGGCTGACCGTCGCCGTCGGCTAGCGCCGGCCTGGGGCGACTCGCGTCCAACCGGCCCTTGGCGTCCCGGCCGCGGAGCGCCAGACTGAGCAGGCGATCAAGAAGGAGGTATCACCATGGCTTTCCTCGGCCGCCTGGTGCGGCTCACGCTGTTTGCCTTTGTCGGCGTGACGGCGGTCAGCGCCGCGCTGGCAATGCAGCGCAAGCGCGACGCGCCGCCGCTGCCCGACGCGGACGCCGACGAGATCGAGCTCGTGGCGGTCTTCGACGAGCTCGACTTCCGGAGCGAGTCCCAGGCCTTCCGCGGCGGCCGTGTCGAGTGCTGGTTCGCCGGCGGGACGATCGACCTGCGCGGCGCCACGCTCCATCCGGACGGCGCGGTCCTGCACACGCAGGCCGTCTTTGGCGGCGGCAGCGTGATCGTTCCACCGGACTGGGTCGTCACCACGAACGTGGTCGGGATCGGCGGGGCCGGCGACGCTCGCGGTGTCGAGGCTCCGCAGGACGGGCCACGCCTCACGATCGAGGGGATGGCCGTGTTCGGAGGGTGGGGGATCCTGACGAGCGACCCGCGCGTGGAAGCACCGGCGACGATCTAGACAGGAAAACCGCCGGGCCTGATGGCCCGGCGGTCTGCCGATTGGCGCGATGCCTCGGTCAGATCGAGGCGATCTCCTCGGCGAGGCGATCCCACGACTCGATGGCGCCACTGGTCATGCCGGTCGCCAGGGCCCCTTCGAGCGCCTCGACCGACGGGAACCGTGACCGGCTGGTCAGTTTCGTCCCGCCTTCGACGGTCTCGAGCGTCAACGTCACGACGGCCGGGTCACCCTGGTTGAACGGCTCGACGTCGAACATCTCGGTGTGGACGATCCGCTCGAGCGGCACGATCTCGAGGTACTCCCCGCTGAACGGCGCGTCGCCCTCTCGTCCGCGTGCGATCCAGCGCCACGTCCCGCCGACCCGGAAGTCCATGTGCTCGACCGTCATCGGGATGTCCCGCGGTCCCCACCAGTGGGGGATCCGCTCAGGCTCGGTGATCGCCTTCCAGACGAGCTCGCGCGGGGCGTCGAAGACGCGCTCCATCACGAAGTCCGTGCCGTCGGCGAGGACGGTGGTGGTGTCGTTACCCAGCTGCGTGACCGGCATCGTGCTGCTCCTTTTCGCTGTCCTGTAGCTCTCGCAGGTACTCGTCGAGGCGGTCGAAGCGCTCGCCGAGGAACTCCTTGTACCGATCCAGCCAACTCTGCACGTCCCGCAGCGGCTCGGGCTTCAGCCGGCATGGGCGCCATTGCGCCTGGCGACCCTGCTCGATGAGCCCGGAGCGCTGGAGCACCTTGAGGTGCTTCGAGATCGCCGGCAGGCTCAGCTCGAA
The DNA here is from genome assembly GCA_963721655.1 of uncultured Chloroflexia bacterium. Taxonomy (GTDB): domain Bacteria; phylum Chloroflexota; class Limnocylindria; order Limnocylindrales; family CSP1-4; genus DASTYU01. The sequence continues at coordinate 20,094 of CAVRKH010000016.1, forward strand.
CGGGGCCGCCAGCTCGCCGACGGTCGCCTCGCCCTCCGCAAGCCGGGCGATGATCGCCCGTCGCGTCGGATCGGCGAGTGCCGCGAAGATCGCGCTGAGTTGGTCGGTCTGGTCGGTCATTTTGCCCTTTGGTTAATTAACCTACTGGGATAATACAGACCCACTGCGAGTTGTCAAGCACGAAAGCGGCCCGTCGACGTCGTCGACGGGCCACGAGCGTGGGTGCCGGATCGGCTCAGCCGATCGGTTCGGGATCCCCGAGAACGGGGCAGCGGAAGTCCGCGGCGGGCGCGCGCTCGAGGGTCAACTCGCCGGATGCGACATAGCCTTGCAGCTCCGACCAGCTGGTCACTAGCTCCGACGGATCGCCGGTTGCAGTCCACGTGGCGCGATAGACGGCCCACCGGCCGCCATGGTGGCCGATCGTGCCAGGCGCGAACTGGGCCACGCCCCGCTGCGCGGCGTTCGACGAGTTGTTGAACGTGGCGAGCGGGTCGGTTCCGGTTCCATCCGGCACGTTGGCCTTGTTGCCGAAGACGCGGTAGAACGCATCGTTTGCGTAGACGCCCCCGAAGGTGCGGCCGGCACTGACGGTGCCGGCGAGCGTCGAAACGGCAATCAGACCGATTGCCGTGGCGAGAATGAACCGTCGCATGGGGTCCTCCATGGTGGCTGCGTGCCGGCTGCTCCGGCCTGTGCGGAGGATCGCGGCGGCGCATGTCGACGGGACGACGACAACATGACTGTTCTGTGACGGACCCTCCGTCAGGGTCGCAGGCGACCCACGCCCGGCAGGAATTGCCCGGTCCGCGCCGCATAGCGCCGATAGGCGTCGCCGTGGACGCGGAGGAGGTACGGCTCCTCGACGAGGCGGACCTGGATCTCGAGGCCGGCCACGAAGAGGACGAGCATCGCGAGCGAGAGGACGTTCGGCACGACCAGCGCGAGCCCGGTCGCGGTCAACGCCGCCCCGCTGAAGATCGGATTGCGCACCAGTCGGAACGGCCCGCTGGTGACGAGCGGGGTGCGGATGCTCGCGTCGACGTCGCCCCGCCACGACTCGCCCATCGCCAGTTGCGAGCCGATCGTCACAACGATCCCGAGCACGACCAGCACGACGCCGCCGAACCGCACAGCCGGTTCGTCGAGCGGTGCAAAGGGCGGAAGCCCGGCGAGCTCGGCGAGCGGTGCCGCGATCGCGAGGAGCACGCCGATCGCAGACAACAGCCGGGACCACCACTGTGGAGAGCCGGGCTTGTCCCGGAACCGGAGCGGGCTCGTGCCGGTCCGTCGGTACTGGACGGCGCCGCGCACGATCGACACGAGCCCAACCCAGACAAGGACCAGGACAAGGTCGAGGACGGCCATCGGTATTACCGTATCCTTCGCCGCCCCGGGCTCAGCAAGCGGAGGTCACCTGTGAGAGTCGTTCGACCGACTGACACGACCGCCCGCGAGGGCGGCCCGCACTTCACCGGCCCGGCGTGGCTGCGCGAGCCGACGACGCCATGGACCGGCTACCGCGCCACGGTCGTCGACTTTGCACCAGGGACCAGGAACGACTGGCATCACCATCCCGGCGGCCAGGTCCTGTTCGTCCTGACCGGGCACGGGCGGGTTGTCGCCAAGCGGGGCGACGGCCTGCACGAGGAAACGTTCGGGCCGGGCGACATCGTGATTGCCGAACCCGGCGAGTGCCACTGGCACGGGGCGACCGAGGACAGCTTGATGAGCCACCTGTCGGTGACCGCCGAGGAAACGATCTGGGGCAACGCTCGAGCCGACGAGCCGCCGGACTGCGCGAACTGATTCCGATCTGCAACGTGCGCGGCAGCGGCGTTCAGGCATGATCGGGCGGTGATCGCCAACGCCTGTAGCTGCATGTGTCCAGGGCGGGTTTCGGACCTGCCGTGCGCGTGCACCTCAGAGCGGCGAGGTCGCTGAACGCGCAGGGCCAGCGCCCGGTCCGAGCCCGCAGCGCCGCCGTCGACCAATGATCCCGATCGACGGAGGACCCCGATGGCAATCCAGACCCCCACCACCGAATACGAGCGTGCCCTGCAGGAGAACCGCCGCTACGCGGCACAGTTCGATCGCTCGGCGCTACCCCTCCCGCCCGGCCGAAAGCTCGCGGTCCTTGCCTGCATGGACGCGCGCCTGACGGTCGAGGACGTGCTCGCCCTGCGGACCGGCGACGCGCACATCATCCGAAATGCCGGCGGCCTCGCGACCGATGACGCGCTCCGCTCGCTCGTCATCAGCCAGCAGCTCCTCGGGACCGAGGAGGTGATCGTCGTCGAGCACACCGGCTGCGGGATGCTCACGTTCCAGGACGCCGACGTGCATCGCGACCTCGTGGCGAAGACCGGCTCGGACGTGGACCTCGACTTCCACGCCTTCCCGGACCTCGAGACGAACCTGCGCGCGCAGGTCGAACGGATCAAGCAGCACCCGTGGATCAAGGACGTGCCGGTCCACGGCCTGATCTACGAAGTCGAGACGGGCCGTCTCCGGGAGCTGGACTGACGGTGCAACCGGGGCGCCGGTATCGACACCGGCGCCCAGCCCGTCCTAGGGCGCTTCCGCTCCAGCGGGCAGCACCGCGACGTTGAGCCAGCGATCGCCCGTCGCACGGCGCATCGCGAAGGTCTCCTCGAAGGGCGATTCGGTGCGGCTCTGGAGGGTGCCCGCCGTGTCGTAGACCTCCTCGATCTTCGTGCCGCGGCCGAGCAGCCCGAGGCTCAGGCCGGTCTGCTGCCCGAACGGGACGAGGAGCGAGACGTCGATCGAGTCGAACAGGTAATGGGTCAGGACCGGGCCCGACACGCGCGCGGTCTCGAGCCGGCCGCGCATCTCGTCGAGGCGATCACCGTGATCGACCGCGGTGAGGATGGACTCGTCGCCCCGTCGCAGGGCCTCGTTCTCGAGCTCGAGGTTCTCGGCCAGCGTCACGAGGACGGCCTGCATTCCGGGTCCCGCCAGCTCGTGATCGAACGAGGTCACGTCCTCCGACACGGTGATCTCGGGAAGCGTCGCCGGGTCGATCGCCACCGGCACTCCGTCCAGCGAGGCTTCCGAATTGCGGACGACGACGCCACGCGCCGGCGTGCCGGCGAGCACGATCCCGGCACCGACGAGGAGGATCGTGCCGACCGCGAGCGCTGCGCCGGCAAGGCCGGGTGCCACGGCGAACGTTCGCAGGTCGTCTGCGGCTGACTTCGGCTCGGGGACCGCCCGGTCGAGCAGGGGCCGGATGGCACACACCAGGACCAGCCCCGACAGGAGCCCGACCTTCGTCCACCACTCGTCCGTCTGTGGCGCCATCAGCAGCACACAGGCAATCGCGACGAGCAGCCCGAACATGACGCGGCCGACCTGCCCGAGCGGCACGGTCTTCGGGTCGGTGATCATGAAGAACAGGAAGATCATGACCTCGGGCGAGGTCACGATCACCCGCCAGTAATCGACCCCGCAGACCGGAGCGAATGCCCAGTTCGCCGTCATGCAGTGGCCCGACGCGGCAAGCACGCCGAGGCCGACGGCGAGCGCCAGCCAGAACGTGGCGGCCAGCGCCAGCAGCTTGAGGCGCCGGGTGATCAGCGTCCCGCCGATGAGGATCACCGCGTACGCGGCCACGAGCCCCAGGTCGAGCGGACCCCACCAGAAGTCGAGCGGCTCGACGCGGGTCATCCCGAGCACGAGGAACGCCACGACCAGACCGATGTTCGACGGGTTGAAGATGTGGTTGCCGCGGTAGCGGATGACGTACTTCGAGAGCAGCGCCAGCCCGGCGACCGTGGCGAAGACGTACCAGCCCGTCGAAGGTCCAGTGGTCGTTCGGTGCCTGGCCGGTGAGGCGCAGGATCAGGGCGACGCCGCTGCCGGTGAGCATTGCGCTGGCCGGCCACACGAACGCCTTTGACGAGCGGAAGGTCAGCAGCACCTCCAGCACGGCGCAGGTCAGGATCGCGGCGAGGATCTGCGGGATGCTGACCCGGAAGTCGAGGGTCACCTGGCCGAGGACGTGGATCGTGATGATCACCGCGGCGACGTGCAGCCGCGGGTCGCGGATGTTCGGGAGCACGAGCGGATAGGTATCGCCGCGCAGCGTGAGCGTGCGGGCGGTCATCGGTCGTGCGGGAACAAGCGGTCGAGAGGCATGACGGTCCCCGTAGGATACGCACATGACACTTCCCACTGAACCGATTGGCAGTATTCCGCGCCCGCCGGCGCTGATCGACGGCATGCGCGCAGCGGGCGAGGGACTGCTTGGATCGGCCGCTCTCGAGACCCTGTATGACGACGCCGTGCAAGACACCCTGCGCCGGTTCGAGGAGACGGGTTCGCCGGTCGTGACCGACGGCGAGCAGCGCAAGCAGAGCTTCGCGACGTACCCGGTGGCCGGACTCATGAACCTCGCGCCGGGCGGCGTGACCATTCCGTTCGCGGACGGCCACGCCCGCCAGCTCCCGCTCCTGACGTCCGGCCCGTTCCGCTACGCGACGCCGGCCTGGGAGTACGTCGACGGGCGCGACCCCACACGCAGGCGAAACTCAAGCAGGCGGTCATCTCCGCCTCGGCGGTGAGCCTGATGTACCCGGGGGACGGCCTGCCGGGTTACCCGCGCGACGCGTTCATCGAGGACCTCGTCGGCCAGGCCGCCGCCGAGATCCGCGGTTGCCTCGATCGCGGCGCGGATGTGCAGATCGACTTCACCGAGGCGCGCCTGTCGCTGAAGCTCGACCCGTCGGGCGGAGCTGCTGAACGCGTTCGTGGACCTGAACAACCAGGTTCTCGGCGAGCTGACGGAGGAGCAACGGGCGCGGGTCGGGGTTCACACCTGCCCGGGCGGTGACCAGGATTCGACGCACAGCGCGGACGTTCCGTACGACGCCCTGCTGCCGTCGCTGTTCAACCTCGACGGTCGGCCGGTTTTATGTGCAGCTTGCAAGCGAGGCGGACCGGCCGCGCGTCCTGGCGGTGCTCGGGCAGCATGCGAACGAAGGCCGCCGGATCTTCGTCGGCGTCATCGACCCGCTCGATCCGCGCGTCGAAACGGCCGAGGAGGTCCGCGACCGGGTCCTCGAGGCGGCGCGGTTCATCGACCCCGCGCACCTCGGTACCACCGACGACTGCGGCTTCTCGCCGTTCGGCGACGACACGTCGACCTCGCGCGACACGGCCTTCTCCAAGATCCGGGCTCGCGTCGAAGGGACCGACATGGCGTCTCGCGAGCTGGGCGTCTGACATGGCTCGCGACGAGGAGCGCCTGGCCCGGTCGCAGCAGGAGCCGCTCGTCGGCGGGCTGCCGGACGTGCCCGGCATCCTGACCGCGCTTCGGCTCACGCCGGCCCTCGGCGTCCACCTGCGCGGCCTTGCCGACGAGTTGCTCGTCGACGACTTCGACGGGGCGACGATCAGCCGGCCGCAGCGCGAGATGCTCGCGACGGCGGTGTCGGCGGCGAACGACTGCTTCTACTGCATGGACTCGCACGGGGCGTTCGCGAGCGAGCTGCTCGAGCGCTCCGCGGCCGTGGAGCTCCTGCCGCTGGTCGACGAGATCAAGCACGGCTCGTCGGAGGGGTTCGACCCGAAGATGCAGGCTCTCCTGCACATCGCGCGGGTCGTTCGCCGTGAGCCGCTCGACCTGACATCCGCAGATGTTGCCGCGGCACGGGATGCCGGTGCATCCGATCAGGACGTGCAGCTCGCGGTGCTCATTGCCGCGGCATTCTCGATGTACAACCGGATCGTCGAGGGGTTCCGCGCCCGGACTCCGCCGACTCCCGAGGCGTACCGGGCACGAGCCGGCGAGATCGCCGAACATGGCTACAGCGACGCGGCGCGTCGCCGCCTGCCCGGCCGCTCCTGAGGGCCCGGCCCCTACGACCTGGAAGGCAGACCGGCCGGTTCCCCCTGTCTTGAACCGGCCGGCCATTGGGTCGTTTTCGAGGGCCGTTCGACCTAGCGAACGGTGATCGTGCCCTGCATCCAGGGATGGATGGCGCACAGGTACTTGAGCGTTGTCCCCGCCGGAGCGGTCACCTCCGCGCTGATCGTGCCGCCCGGGCCGAACAGGAGGGAATCGCCCGGGGCGTTGAACCCATCATCGCCGGGGTCGACCACCGGACCGAACTGGCCGTGGGCAGCGAGGGCTGCTGCGCACGGGACGCACGCGAAGATCGCGTCGAGGGTCGATTCAGGGAACTCCTCGACGATCGTCGCGGTGTGCGGCGCTCCCTGGACGTCATCGTCGGTCCACGTGACCTCGTCGCCGCTTGTCGCGCCGATCTGGCCGGGCGTGAACCGGAGCGTCGACTGGACCATGACGTTGGGCACCACGCGCTCTGTCGCCGGTCGTCCTGACCGCGCTGGGAGCGGCCACGGCTCCGTTCGCGATCAGCGCGACTGCCAGCACGGCCGAGTGACGGGAGTAGTCGTCGCTTCATCCTGCCTCCTTCTGGGCACGTCGGCTTCAGGGCTGCGGCGCGTCCTGGCGAGACGCTGACGTCGCTCGGCTTCGCCGAGATAACCGGGAATCCACGGTGTTTATCCCGGGATCCGCGTCAGCCCTGGAGTAAGGTCAGGGCGACGAGCTCATCGACCGCCGCTTCGATCCTCTGATCGCTGCGGACCCAGGGCCGCCCGAGGAAGACGTGACGTCGATCGGGGCAAGCCGGCCGGGGGTGATCGGTACGCGACGACGATCTTGCCGCCGGCGACCGTTTCCTTGACGCGCTCGACGGCGGCTCGGCGACGCTCGTACTCGAGGGCGAGCCGGGATCGGCAAAACGACGGTTTGGGCGGAGATTCGAGCGCGTGCGCTGGCACGCGGTCATACGGTGCATCACCTCGCAACGGTCCAGTCCGAGACCGAGCTCCCCTTCGCCGGTCTGCTCGACCTGCTCGGCGAGCACCTCGACCTGCTCGGCGAGAGCTCCCGGGTCCGCAGCGTCGCGCGCTGGAGATCGCACCTGACGCGCGTCGAACCGAGAGCCAGCGAGACGGTTCGCAGCATTGCCGCCTCGGCCGGCTTCCATTCGTTGCTCGATCAGGATGTCGAGCGAATCGCCGGTCGTCATCGCGATCGACGACCTGCAGTGGCTCGACGTCCAGCCTTTCGGGTGGTCTCGTTCGCGGTTCGGCGGCTCGGATCGCTGCGCGCCGGTCTGCTCGCCTCCGTCCGCGTTCCGTCGGCGCTCGACCCCGGAGTCCGAGTGGTCGACATCGGGGTCGCGGCTGATCGTCTCCGCCTCAGGCCGCTGTCGATGGCGAGCCTCGATCGGCTGATCGACGAGCGGCTCGGATACACGCTTCCGCGCTACGAGGTCTCGCCGCATCGAGGCCCTCTCGGGCGGCAACGCGATCGTCGCTCTCGAGATCGCCCGGGCTTCGACACCGGACGGGTACGAGCCTGCCGACTTCGGTGGCGCGATCCCGGAGACCGTGCGGACTCGTCCTGAGTCGCGTTCGAGCAGCTGCCCGAGCCGACCGGGACGCCCTGCTCCAATGTGCGCGCTGCTGTCCTCGCCCGACCACGCATCTCGTCGATGTCAGCCGATCTCCGAACCTGCCATCTCCGCCGGCTCTCGTCGAACTCGACGCCGACGACGAATCGCGTTCGCCGACGCCGCTGTGCCCGCGCGGTCTATCTCGAGGCCGCGTCGGCGCGTCGCCTGCTCGATGTGTAGTATTCGGCTGGTTTCTCCGAGCTGGTCACTCGACCCTGGTCGAGCAGAGACGCCTGCACGCCGAACTGGCAGCGAGCGATCGTGACGCCGGACCGGCAGTGCGCGTTCACTGATGCAGCAGAACGAGTTCCGCCGGGGGGAAGGGCGCTGCCGAGGTTCTTCCACCTGCAGGGCTTCGAGGAGCGCGCAGCGTCGCGGACACCGTCCGATGAGCTCGAAGCTCGAGCTCGATGCCGCACGCCTTCGCGCGGCCGAGCATGACGAACGAGCCCGCGAACGTCGTTCCGGCGACCGCATCGGCCGATGTGGTTACTCGCAGCGCGACGCGCGATCCCGCGGCACGCGCACGGGCGCACGGTCTGTCGCCCCCGGCAACCCTGACGAACCGACAGCACGAAGGGCGGAGCGAGGCCCATGACCGATCCCAGTTTCATCGATCCGACCATTCCGCCGAGCGGGATCGGCTGCGTCGAGTGCATCGCGACGGACGGCTGGTGGTTTCACCTTCGGCGCTGTGCCGCGTGCGGCCACATCGGCTGCTGCGACTCGTCGCCGTCGCAACACGCCAGCCATCACGCCGTCGACGTGGGTCACCCGATCGTCGCGAGCTTTGAGCCCGGCGAGTACTGGTTCTGGGATTACCGGGTCAACGACTACACCAACGGCCCCGCCCTCGTCGCGCCGGTCCACCACCCGCTCGACCAGACGACACCGGGCCCCGAAGATCGGGTCCCCGACGATTGGCAGGAACACCTCCACTGAGGGGGAGATGGACGATCGCGAAACCGCCGCCTCGGTGCCTCCCGCAGGGCATCCCTATGCCGCCGAGGTCGAGGCCGAGCGGCGCGGGTGGTACGAGGTCCTCGCACTGGTCCGCTCGCTGACGCCCCGCGAGTGCGTCGAGCCCGGCTACTACCGTGACCCGGACTGGACCGTCCGCGACGTCGTCGCCCATCTCGGGACCTGGTTGGCCGAGGCCCAGGTCCAGTTCGAGCGCATCACAGCCGGAACGTACGACGGCCACGACGTCGACATCGACGGGCTCAACGCGGCCCTGCTCGAGGCCATGGTCGGCCAGCCGTGGGAGGTGGCCTGGCTCCAGGCGCAGGCCGCCAGGACGCGCATGCTGGACGAGTGGCGGACGCTGGCCGTGCAGAACGACGAGGCGGCGTGGTGGATCCGCAAGGCCGGCAATGAGCACTACCACGAGCACCTCGGCCGGCTCACGGAGTGGACGATGGAGCTGATCGCGCGGCGGTCCCGCCGCTAGTCAGGGCGCCTCGGGATCTTCGGCTCGACGGTCCTCGCCACGGGCTGCGAGTGCGTCGGCCGACGGGATCATGTAGTACGCGCCGGTCAAGGCTCGGGTGACGGTCGTGAGCCGGTCGATGGCCGCCGCCCGGCGTCCGATCATGCTCTCGAGCATGGCCTCCAGGATGGACTGATCGCGGCTGAAGCCGACGAAGATCGTCCCGTGGCGGGCGAGCGTCCCGTAGGCCACGTTCCGCCGGAAGATCTTGCCGAACTCCTCCTGGTCCGTCCGGCCGACATGGGAGCTTCGGGCGCCGGGTCGAGCTCGGCGCCGTCGGCCTTGAGCCGGCCCATGATCTGTTCCTGCTCGGGGACGGGGAGCGACTCCCAGGCAGTCGCATCGTGCTCCCACTGCTGGAGCAGGAGCACCGATCCACCCGTGCCCGGAACGCCCTCGGGGATGAGCGCCACGGTGGTCGCCTCGACCAAGGTCGGGTTCTCGGTCCCGTCGATGAACCCGGTCAGGTCGAGATCGTGGTGGTACGAGAAGCCAACCATCTCGTTCGCGAGGTCCGCCGCACCGCGCAGGTCCCGCTGCACCGCCCGTGACAGGTCGAAGACGACGTCGTAAGTGGCGCCGTTCAGCCACACGACGACATCGTGCTGCGTGGCGGGAAGCTGGTATCCCGTCGGGCCGGTCAGCGGCTCGTTGAACCCGGTCAGGCCGGGTGGCGCGTCCTCCGGCGCGACCTCTGCCCAGAGCTCGGGGCGGAAACCGGCGACCACGTTGACGCCGCCGATGGTCGTCCGCGGCTCGCGCAGGGACGCCACCCGGGCCACGGCAGCGGCTGGTTCGACGCCGGTCACCAGGTCGAACTCGAGATATGCGTGGGACTCGGTCCCGAGGGCGAAGATCCCGGTCTGCGGTGTGATCACGTCGGAGGACGATAGACCGCGGTTCGAGGGCTGCCAAGGGTCGTTCCCGGCTGCGTCGAACCGTCAGGCCGGCGGCGCCGCCGGCATCTGGTCGTACTGGTCGAGCATGCGCCCGCCGACCGCCGTGCGTCGACCGACGAGGTCGAGGAACGCATCGGCGTCGAGCGCGAGGAGGAGCCCTTCGCTCGCTGCCGTGACGGTGGCGCTGCGCGGCGCCCCGGACAGCAACCGAGCTCGCCGAAGACTTGTCCGGTCCGTCCGCCGCAGCTCGCGGTGGCGCCGGCCGCGTCTGTTGGGTCACAACCACCGTTCCGGATTCGATGACGTAGAACCGGTCGGCCGGATCGCCCTGGCGGATGACGACGTCGCCGGTCGCCATCGGCACCTCGACGAGTTGCTCGAGGACGCGTTCGACGCCGCGTTCGATACGCCCGCGAACAGCGGCAGCCCGAGCACGCGACCGAGGGTCGCCTCGTGGACGTTGAGCTGGCGGGTGATCGACGGCCCGATGAGCGCCACGCCCACCACGATCGCGATGAGCATCGCGACGGCCGACACGCCGAGAACCGCGGCGGTCCCGAACGCCGCGACGAGGAGGGGCACGATGAACGAACCGGCGGCCTCGGCCCCTGAGTCGGTCGTCAACAGCAGCCCGACGGCGCGGCCGCGGACGGCATCCGTCGTCACCCGCTGCAGGAGCGTGGCACCGGTGACCTCGAGCACGAGGTGGCCGGCCGACACGAGAACGATCGCGGCCATCGCGACGACGAGCTCGGTGGCCAGCCCGAGGATCGTGCAGCCCACGGCCATCACTGCAGCGCCGAGCAGCATCGGTCGGCGGAGGCTGCGCCGGAGGACGAGGGCGCCGGCCACGATCGCGCCGGTCACGCCGCCGATCCCGACCGCGGCGTTGAGATAGCCGGTCGCCGCCTCACCGGCCGTCAGGACGTCGGTCGCGATGATCACGGTCAGCATGCTGATCCCGCCGACGATCGCGTAGTCGACGGCGCGTAACGCGACCAGGCCGGCGATCGCCGCTCGGTTCATCGGCACGACGGCCTGGTTCGGATCGCCCGCACCTTCATGGCCCGCATGCTCGGCCGCCGCGTCCAACTTCAACGCCGCCACGTTCGTGGACGGCGGCAGGCCCCACAGGATCCAGGCGATGACGAGGAAGGTCAGCGCGTTGAAGACGAAGGCGAGGTTCGTTCCACCGAGGGCCACCAGGATGCCGCCGAGAACGGGGCCGACAACGAAGCCCACGTTATCGAGGCTGGCATACAAGCTGTTGGCCGGTCCGAGTTGGCGCTCGTCCTTGACCAGGTTCGGGACATACCCGCCGAATGCAGGGTAGGAGAACGTCGAGAAGCAGGCCGCGAGGATCGAGAGCCCGATCAGAGCCCCGATCGGGCCGTCGGTCACGAGGACGAACGTCATCCCGACCATGCACGCGGCGCGCGCGAGGTCGGTCACGAGCAGCACGAGCCGCCGGTCGAAGCGGTCGGCCACGATCCCGGCAGGCACCGACAGGACGATGTACGGGATCACGCGCACGGCCCCGAACAGCCCGAGCACGACCGGATCTCCCGTCTCGCGATAGATCACGACGAGCAGGGCGACGATGTACATCCAGTCGCCGATTGCGCTGACGAACTCGCCGCCGAGCAGCCTCGTCAGCGGCCCGTTGCGCAGGATCTCGCGGTAGGACGCCAGGAGGCGCAGGTGTCGGCCCTCGGGGTCTCAGCGCGTGACGATCAGGCTGAGGTCCCGTCATCGTAGGGATCGGGGAGCTGTTCGATCTGACGGTATCGCCGCGTGGTTTGCGTGACCCGTTCAGCGCTTCCCGATGAACAGCCTCAGTTGCTCCACGACGAACGCGTGGTCCTCGACCTGCGGCAGACCCGAGACCACGACCGAGCCGATGACCCCCACGCCACGTGCGCGCAGCGGGAACGCGCCACCGTGGGCCTGGTAGAGGTCGGGCGACAGCGTGTGCGCACTGAGGACGTCCTGGCCGTCACGTTCGTGGCTCAGTCTGACCAGCAGGGAGCTCTGCTCGAAATGCTCGGTGAGGCGGGCCTTGCGCGCGGCCCAGAGATCGTTCGACGCTGTGCTGCCCGGGAGCGCGGCCACGTACACGCAGCCGGGCGCCGGCGCGGATCTGGATCAGGATGGGCAGCTCGCGCTCCGCAGCGGCCGTCGACATCAGCCGGCCGAGGTCGTGCAGGGATGCGAGATCAGCCCGCTCGAGGACGAGGTCGCGCTCCTGTGCCTCGAGTTCTTCGATCGATGGCCAGGCGTCGCTGTTGTCGGTCGACACACACGCTCCGCGTCGGGAGGATGGGGATTTGGCTGGCGCGCCAGGATTTCGAACCTGGAACCCCCTGATCCAGAGTTGGTCCGAGCCACGCGCAATAGCCCTGCTTGTGCGTCTACCGGGCGTGATCGCGTCCATTGTGTACCCCTGCATGGTCCCCGTCAGGAGTACGTCGTGGGGCATAGAACGGCCCCGGTCGCCGTTCGTCTTGCACCTGCGACGGAGCGGACGCGCGGTGGCCGCGTCGATTCTGGCGATGACGCAGACGAGAAGACGTCCATCCCCGACGGCGCGATCGTCATCGAGCGCGGTAAGACGCGATGGGTATGCCTCGTTGAGTTGAAAACCGCGGGCGCACCGCTGGTGGCCGCACAAGTCGAGCGCTACATCGACCTCGCCAGGGCGAACGACTTTGACGCCGTGCTCACCATCAGCAACCAAATCACCGCGTCGCCGAGCGAGTACCCGGTGCCGATCGACGCAAAGAAGGCGAAGAAGGTCGCCCTACGCCATCTGTCGTGGTGGCAGATCATGACCGAGGCCCGCGTTCAGCATGAACACCGCGGCGTCACCGACGAGGACCAAGCGTGGATTCTTGGTGAGTTGATCGCCTACCTCGACCATGAAAAGGCTGGAGCGGGCGGTTTCGCCGACATGGGTGAGTCGTGGGTGGCGGTCCGCGATGGTGCACGCCAGCGGACGTTGCGGATGGCGGACCGAGGCGTGCGCGACGTCGCGTCCCGGTGGGAGCAGTTCGTGCAGTACGTGGCCCTTGGCCTTTGCCAGACGCTCGGTCGCAATGTCGAAGCGGTGTGGCCTCGCAAGCTCGACCCGTCCGCCCGCCTGGAGCAGTCGGTTCGTTCTCTCGTCGACGACGGCCGCCTTGAGGCTTCGGTCCGCATCCCGGATGCCGCAGCAGCCATCGACGTGTCGGCCGATCTGCGTACGAGGCTTCTGACGACGAGCGTCGAGGTGGCCGCGCCGCGCGAAGGACGACCCAAGACGCGTATCAACTGGCTCATCCGCCAGCTGAGGGACACTCCCGAACACCTTCGCATCGAGGTTCGTTATCCGAACGTGCGAGAGACGGTGTCCGCCACGCTTAAGGAGGCACGAGAGAAGCCCGACAGGCTGTTGTTCGCGGCAGACCTACATCGCGAACCGCGCGCGTTCAGAGTCTCGCTCGCGCAGGAATTGGGATCGAAGCGTGGCAAGGTCGCCGGTCGTTCGTTGCTGAGTCGCGAAGGCAGGTGATCGACTTCTACCGAACGACGGTTCAGGGCCTTAAGCCGTGGAGCGCATCTGCTCCAAAGCTGCCGGACGAGCCTGCGACCGCTTCACTAGGCCGCTTCGCCCGAGCCGCCGGACTTTGGCGATGCCGACCGCGAGTACGGTGAAGCGTCCCTTCCAGAGGGCTGACGGGCGTCAGCCCGCAGACCCCTTCTGGTCCTGCTCCAAGTCGAATGCCGTCAGCCGTCGGCCTTGACCCCGGCCTCAAGTCGAACGACGGCGAAGATCAGCAGGTGGACGTGATGCGCCAGTGGGGACCAGCTCTCGCCGCCTTGATGTGGATCGTCATCGCCCTGTCCGCTGTCCCAGCCGAACTGAAGCTGGAAAGCGACTGCGATCTGCGGATCGACCATGCCGGCTCGCGTGGGAGATACGGCACGATACGGCGACCGGCTTCACCCG
>CAVRKH010000017.1:0-69294 GCA_963721655.1 uncultured Chloroflexia bacterium
GTGGAGGCTGCGGAGCCCTTGGTTCGCCATCCTGCTCGCCCGGGCGAGCGGAATGGAGGCGCGGTCGCATTCCTGCTCGCCACGGCGAGCAATCTGGCGAACGAGCCGCCCGAGCGCTCGCCCGGCGAGCATCGCCACGTCTCAGGCTCGCAGCGAGTCCGTCGGGGCCAGGTTCGCCGCCCGCACCGCCGGGTACAGCCCGGCAATCGCTCCGACCGCCGCGGCTCCCAACACGCCCGCCACGCAGCCCGCGATCGGCAGCGCGACGACCCACGCCTGCGACGTGGCATAGGCCGCCGCGACCGCCGATCCGAGGACCGCCCCCACGACCCCGCCCGCCCCCGCGAGCAGGATCGCCTCGGTCAGGAACTGGCCGACGATGTGCCCGCGCGTGGCCCCCAGCGCCCGGCGCAGGCCGATCTCGTTGCGCCGTTCGAGGACGGCCATGAGCATGACGTTGGCGATGCCGAGTCCGCCGACGAGCAGCGCGACCGCGCCGAGGCCAAGGAACAGCGTCGTGAATGCGGTCGCGGCCGCAGCCCGCGCTTCGATCGCGTCCGACGGCCGGCTCACCAGCACCGCCTCGGGGCTCTCGGGGTTGGACGTCGCCGGCAGCACGGATCGGACGTCGTCGAGCAGCTCGTCCGCCGCGCGGACGTAGATCGTGGTCGGCGAGGCCTCGGTGTCGAGGTACTCCCGGGCCGCGTCCATGCCGACGAGCGCCGACCGGTCGATCTCCGGCGCGAGCGGCAGCGGCTCGAGGATGCCGACGACGGCCCACCACCGATCGGCGATCCAGACGAGCGGCTGGCCCGTGAGCGACGTGATCCCGAGACGCTCCGCCGCCAGCGCCCCCAGCACGACCGTCGGGTAGCGACCGACCGCGTCGTCGATGAATCGGCCGGCCGCCAGGCTGCCTTCGAGCGTCTCGAGCAGGGATGGGTCCGCGCCCTGGACCGCGATGCCGCCGGTCTCCCCCGACGGGATGCGGTCGGTTCGGCGGACCGTGGCGCCGGTCAGCGACACCGCCGACACGCCCTCGACCGGACCGATCCGGCCGATCATCGCGACGGCCTCGTCCGGCAGCGTGGCGTCCTCGCCGAACATCGTCTGGCCGGGTGCGACCGTCAGCAGGTTCGAACCGATCCGGTCCAGCTCGGCCAGCAAGGTCGCGCGGCTCGACTCGGCGATGCCGAGGACCGCCACCATCGCCGCGATCCCGATCGCGATCCCGAGCGCGGTGAGCCCCGAACGGAGCCGGCGTGCCCCGAGGCCACGGCCCGCGATCCGGCCCAGGTCGAGCACGCCGACCCGGCCGCCGACGAGGCGCGAAGCGGGAGCGGCCGTGGCCGTCATGCCGCGACCTCCTGCGACTCGATGCGGCCGTCGCGAATGTCGATGCGGCGCGGCAGCGAGGCCGCGATCTCCCGGTCGTGGGTGATCACGAGGACGGTCGTGCCGTCCTCGGCCTGCAGCTCGCGGAGGAGCTGGAGGATCGTGGCGCCCGTCACCGTGTCGAGGTTGCCCGTCGGTTCGTCGGCGAGCACGAGCGCCGGGCGTCCGACGAGGGCCCGGGCGATCGCCACGCGCTGACGCTCGCCGCCGGACAGGGCGCCCGGCCGGTGCGTCATTCGATGCGCCAGCCCGACGCGTTCGAGCGCCTCCCCCGCCGCGGCCCTGCGCGCCCGTCCCGGGATCCCTCGGTAGAGCAGGCCGTCGGCCACGTTGTCGAGCGCGGTCTCGCCCTCCATCAGAAAGAACTGCTGGAACACGAACCCGATCCGCCACGCCCGAAGGCCGGACAGCTGCCGATCCGACAACCCGGCCAGGTCCTGCCCGGCGATCCGCACCGTGCCTTCGGTCGCGCGGTCGAGCGTGCCGATGAGGTGGAGCAGCGTCGACTTGCCCGAGCCGGACGGTCCGACGATCGCGGCCAGCTCCCCTTCCTCGACCCGCAGATCGACGCCGCGAAGGGCCTCGACCGGCGGCGTTCCGGGGTACCGCTTCGTGACCCCGGCCAGTTCGACGACCGCGCTCACGACGGCACCGCCACGGTGTCGCCCGCATCCAGCCCGTCGGCGCGGACCTCGACCCAGCCGTCCTGGAAGATCCCGAGTTCGACACCGACGAGCGCGCTGGTGCCGTCGTCGGCGACGCGTTCGACCGCGTATCCGCCTTCGAGCAGCGCGACGAGCGCGTTGACCGGCACCGCGAGCACGTCCTCGCGACTGTCGCTGGTGATGCGTACGTCGACCGGCGCCTGCTCGTAGCTCGCAGCGCCTTCGGGCAGCTCCAGCGAGATCGTCACCGCCACGGTCGGGTCGGACTGGTTCCCGAACTCGTCGGTCGCCGCCTCGGCCACGGTCCCGATCTCGCTCACCGTCCCGCTGACGGTGGATCCGTCCGGCAGGTCGACCGCCACCTCGTCCCCGACGGCGACCAGGTCGACCGAATCGGCCTCGAGATCGACCGTCACCACGCGAACGTCGCTGGTGCCGTTCAGGACCGCCTGGCCCGGGCCGACCTGCAGCCCGACGTCGATCGGCAGCTCGGTCACTCGAACCGCGCCCGGAGCGAACACGACCTCGCCGGGCGCGATGGTTCCGTCGACGGTCATCCCGTTCGCTCGTTGCCAGCGCTTGACGGCCGCGGTCGTCGCGCCGTCCCACTCGCGGTCGACGTCGAACCCCTTGCGCGTGAACCCGAGCGCCTTGAGGTTCTCCTCGAGCTGCTTCACGTCGGCCCCGTTCGACATGTCGGGATCGAAGGCCCGCCACGCCGGCCGAGCCCCGTACAGCAGGACGGGCCGCCGCTTGCCGTTGACCTCGTAGAGCTGGTCACCGCGCTCGAGGATCGCGCCGAGCTCGGGCAGCCGGGTCAGCGTGCCGGCGAGCCCGTTCAGGACCTGCGTCTCACCCGTGTAGCCGAGCGTGCCGTCGAGCGTCTCCTCGATCGTCAGGGTCCGCCGCTCCACGGCGACGGTCGTGCGGTCGGCGGCCGTCGCCGCAGGGTCGTCGCTGGCCTGCGCCGCCGCTGGCCGGCATCGCCCCGAGGATGCCCGTGGATGCCACGCCGACTGCCAGCGCACCAACCACGGCCAGCCCGACCCCGGCCCGCACGAAACCGCGGCGGGTCATGGCTGCACGCCGGTGCTCGGGCCGCTCGCGCCACCGTCCTGCTGGACGCTCGGTGCCGCTGCCCGGGCGCATCTCGCCGAGCAGGTCGCCGCATGCGTCCTCGGCCGCCTGGAACTCCTCGGACTGCGGATCGAACTTCGGTCCGTCGCCGTCCTCACCGGGGCCGCCGATCATGACCATGCCGCCGGTCTCGAACTGTGGATCGGGCATGTCGATCCCGTGCTCGCGCATGCACTGCGCGAAGGCCAGCATCGCGTCGCGCTGCTCCTGGGGGATGTCGCCCGGCTTGCCGAGACCGGTCGGCATCAGGTCCTGGCAGGCCTCCTGTGCCTCCTGGACCTTCGAGCGGTCGAGCTTGCCGGGTCCGGCGCCGATCGAGAACGACATCTCGCCGTTCGAGCCGACCTGCGGATCGGGCATGTCGACGCCGTGCTCGCGCATGCACTGGGCGAAGGCGAGGGCCGCATCCTCGGGATCGACCGACGCCTCGGGCTCGGCTCGACGACGCCGGTGCGGGCGACTGGCTGCCGAGGCTGGCCACGCCGGACGGGTTGGCCGTCCCCCCGGTGCACGCGGCGAGCGCCGCGATCGCCACGAGGGCGAGCGCGAACGGAACGATTCGATTCATGGCTGGTGACTCCAAGCGAGGTGGTGGTGCATGGAGCCGTTCTACGGAGCGACTCTGAAGGTCGCCTGAAATTTCGGGCGTCAGCCCAGCGGCAGTCGAACCTGGAGCCGGGCGCCGCCCTCCGGGCGGTTCGACGCCTCGATCGCCCCGCCGTGACGCTCGGCGATCCAGGCCGCGATCGCGAGGCCCAGACCGGTGCCGCCGGCGTGTTCGCCCGGAGCCCGCCAGAAGCGGTCGAACACGCGCGGGAGGTCGTCGTCCCGGAACCCGGCACCGGCGTCCTCCACCCGGAGCTGGGCGGTCCCACCGTCGGCGCGCGCCGACACACCGACCACCGAACCCGGCGGCGCATGGCGGATCGCGTTGTCGATGAGGATCCGGACCAGCTGGCGCAGCCGACCCGGGTCGCCGTTGAACGGAAGCGGCTCGGCGTCGGCTTCGATGCGCACATCGCGTTCGAACGCGAGCGGCGCAAGGCTGCCGGCCGCGTCGAGCGTCACCTCGCCCAGGTCGGTCGGCTCGACCGCGAGCTCGAGGGCGCCCGAATCGGAGCGCGCAAGGAGGAGCAGGTCGTCGACCAGGGCGCCAAGCCGATCGGTCTCCGCCTCGATGTCGTCGAGGGCATCGCCGACGTCGGCGACCGGCTGGTCGGGGTGGCGGCGGAGATGCGCCACCGAGCCCTTCACGACGCTGAGCGGGGTGCGCAGCTCGTGGCTCGCGTCCGCGGCGAAGTCGCGCTGGCGGCGCATCGCGTCCCGGATCGGGACCAGGGCACGCTCGGCGTACAGCCAGCCAACCCCAAGGGCGATCGCGAGGACCAGCAGGCCGCCGACGGCGAGGACGGTGAGGAGGACGGCCAGCGCACGCTCCTCGGCGATCCGGTCGGCCACGACCTGGATGACGAAGGGCTGGTTGGCGACCGACACGAGGTGCGACAGGATTCGCACCGGGGTGCCATCCACGTTCGCGAGCTCGATCGACTCGCCGCTCAGGCGAGCCTCGTGCGACGCCGGTCGTGTTCGGCAGCTGGGCATCGAAGACCTGCGTGACATCCGGGAACGTGGCGTCGTTGGGACCGATGACGAAGGCCAGCGTCCCGGCCGATGACCCACCGACGAAGCTGAGCCCCGGCCGGCCGGGATCGACGGACGACGATCTGGTTGAAGGAGGGGCCGCCCTGGATCGTCATCGGCGGGGCGGCAGCGAGGATGTCCATCCGTGGGGCGAGGATGGCGGCTCGCTGGCGGAGTTGCTCGACCGCCGCCGACTCGAGGCTGCTGGCAACCGCGATGTAGATGAGCGTGCCGAGGAGGACCAGCACGGCGAGCGTCGAGCCGCCGCTCCAGGCGAGGAGCCGCCAGCGGACACGGCGGACCAGGGCGGCGTCTGTCACCGGCCGGGCGCTCACGGGCCGACCATCCGGTAGCCGATGCCGCGGACGGTCTCGATGCGAGCGGCGCCTCGCGGACCCAGCTTCCGGCGCAGGAACGTGATGAAGGCATCGACCGTGTTCGGGGTCACGGCGACGCCGAACGGCCAGGCCATGTCGAGCAGCTGGTCGCGGCTGAGCGCGTGGCCGGGGTGGCGAAGCAGGCATTCGAGCAGCGAGAACTCGCGGAGGGTCAGCTCCACGGGCCGGCCGTCAACGGTGACGCGTCGTCGCGTTTCGTCGAGCGCGATGGGCCCGCTGGCGAGGATCGCGCCGTCGTCCCGGGAGGGTGGTGTCTGCCGCGCGCCGAGCGAGCGCTCGGAGCCGCGCCGAAACCTCCTCGTAGGCGAACGGCTTGACGACGTAGTCGTCGGCGCCGGCATCGAGCCCGGAGATCCGGTCCGCGACGCCGTCCCGCGCCGTGAGCATCAGGATCGGGACGCGGCAGCCGCGGGCCCGCATCCGCCGGGCGACCTCGAACCCGTCGACGTCGGGCAGGCCGACATCGAGGATCAGGGCATCGAAGCGGCCACCCGCCTCGACGAGCTCGAGCGCCTCGCCACCGCCGACCGCGAGATCGACGACGTGGCGTTCCTCGGCCAGGAGTCGCTGGAGGAGCCGACCCAGCCGGGGATCGTCCTCGACGATGAGCACGTGCACGTGCTGGTTCTACGGTCCGTTTCTGAAGGTTCTCTGAAAGTCGCCCCCGTTTCGGCCCGAGTGCTCGCCGGGCGAGCACTCGGGAGGACGACGGAGCCCCAGACCGCCGTTCCGGCCCAAGTGGCTCGTTCAATGAACCAACCGGCGGTCGGACCGGTGGCTGTCCGCTGAACGGTTCGCCCAATGAACCGTCCGTCGGTCGGGGACCATCTTCGTTCGCCGTTTGGCTCTTTCGGCGAACCAAATGGCCCCTGTGCTCCTCACCGTTCGCTGGTTGGTTCGTTCAGCGAACCAAGGCCGGCGGGCACGCGGCGCGCCTGCGACTGCCACGGAGCGTCGGCCAGACGTGCCATTTGACAGAACACCTGTTCTCGGTGATGATTCCTGGGTCATTCCGAAGCGAGGGCACACGGTCGAGCGACCCGAAAGACCGCTCCCGACGCCAGCTCCGGATCCGCGCCGCTCCGGCCCAATACCGGCTGTGACAAGCGCAACAAGTGCCGCGCAGGCCGCCCAACACGCTGCCGTGCGCGAAAGAAGGGAAATCAACAACCAGGTGCTTTCACGTACATCCACAGCGTCCCTCGTGGGACGCGCCAGCTCGATGCGGCGCATGCGACGCCGCACCATGCATACGACCCGGCCCTACTGCCGGACCAACGGCTGCGCCAGCTTCCTCGAGGTCGATCCGACCACCGGGACGGCCAGCTGCCCGATCTGCGGGTACGTCCTCCGGCCCCACTGAGCCGAGCGGCGCCCCTACTCGGGCGCGACGATCTCGATCGGCCCGCCGACGTTCGAGAATTCGAAGTTCGTGGTGCCGCTGACGGCGACCCCGTTCGGGTCCGTCGCCGAGAACGCCGTCTTCGCGAGCACCGGCGTGCCGTCCTCTTCGACCCAGATGTCGAACACGTCGTACTGACCGGAGCCACCCGCAGCCGGCGCATACGGGATCGTCCGGCTGGCCGTCAGGTGGTGCAGGTCTCGACCGTCGACCTCCTCGACCCCGACGTAGCGAAGATCGAGCGGGTCGGTGACGAGGCGCATGTTCTGCAGCAGGCCGGCCAGCTCGCGCCTCGGCGACCGTCTTCGGGACCGACGTCCACTCGCCCTCCCCCTGGCGCACGTACGCCGTGTCGCCGGCGACGACCATGCCCATGTCGACCGCGGTCGTGCCGGATCGCGATATGCATCGTGATGTCGAGATCGTTGCCGGAGAAGTCGCCCGATAGCGTCGCCTCCACGTCGCCGAGCCGGTGTCGTCGCGGTGGCGACCTGCTCGAGGTGCATGACCAGCGGATCTGCGGCCAGTGCCGCGACGAGGGCTTCCGCGTACGGACCGCCCGCATCGGCCGGCGGCGGCTCCTCGGTCGGGGGCGCCTCGCTGGGCGGCGCGACGGACGGTGGCGGCGCCTCGCTCGCGGGCGCCGGCGTGACGACCGTCGACGGCTCGGGAGCTTCGCTGGCAGCCGGAGAGGACGCCGCGCCACCGCACGCGGTGAGCGTCGCGGCGAGAAGCAGCAGCGCCAGGAACAGGGAGCGTGGGGTCATCCCGGCCATCATGCACGAACGTCGCACCGCGCGAGATGCCTCGAACGGGCCATGACCCGCCGACGCATGCTCACCGCATGCAGACCCTGGATCGCGACAGGCTCGGATCGCTCCACGAGGCCGAGCGCGAGCGGTTCGTCGCCGAGCACCCGCGCTCGAAGGAGCTGTTCGAACGGGCGAAGGCCTCGCTCCACGACGGCGTCCCGATGAACTGGATGGTCCGTTGGGCGAGCCCGTTTCCGCCGTTCGTCGAGACGGCCGAGGGCGCGTCGTTCCGCTGCGTCGACGGCCACGACTACATCGACTTCTGCCTCGGCGACACGGGCGCGATGGCCGGGCACGGCGCCGCGGCCACGATCGCGGCGGTCGAGCGGCAAC
Source organism: uncultured Chloroflexia bacterium (assembly GCA_963721655.1). GTDB lineage: Bacteria > Chloroflexota > Limnocylindria > Limnocylindrales > CSP1-4 > DASTYU01. The sequence goes on from CAVRKH010000017.1 coordinate 7,784, forward strand.
TCCGACGCGGCATCACCCACATGCTCCCGACCGAGGATGCGATCTGGGTCGGCGAGGAGCTCCAGCGCCGCTTCGGGCTGCCGTACTGGCAGTTCACGCTGTCGGCCACGGACGCGAACCGCTTCGCACTGCGCCTCGGCCGCCAGATGACCGGGCGCTCGAAGGTCGTCGTCCACGACTACTGCTACCACGGCACCGTCGACGAGACGTTCGCGGTGCTCGACGACGACGGCCGGACGGTGGCGCGCCGCGGGTCGATCGGGCCGCAGGTCGACGTCGCCGAGACGACCCGCGTCGTCGAGTTCAACGACATCGACGGGCTCGAACGCGCACTCGAGGATCGCGACGTCGCGGTCGTGCTGTTCGAACCGGCGCTCACCAACATCGGGATCGTGCTGCCCGACGACGGGTACCTCGACGCCGTCCGCGAGCTGACGCGGCGGACCGGCACGCTCCTGTTGATCGACGAGACCCACACGATCTGCGCCGGGCCGGGCGGGGCGACGAAGGCCTGGGGCCTCGAACCCGACCTGCTCGTGATCGGCAAGACGATCGGTGGCGGGATCCCGATCGCGACGTACGGGTTCACGGCCGAGGTCGCCGACCGGATCCGAGCCTCGGTCAGTTACGAGGACGCGGACGTCGGCGGGATCGGCGGGACGCTGGCCGGCTACGCGCTGTCGCTGGCGGCCGCACGGGCGACGCTCGGCGAGGTGCTGACCGACGAAGCGTTCGACCGCATGCTCCCGCTGGGCGAACGCTGGGCCGACGGCGTTGATTCGGTCATTCGCGAACGCGACGTTCCGTGGCACGTCACCCGGCTCGGCGCCCGCGCGGAGTACCACTTCACGCCCGAGCCACCGCGAACCGGCCGCGAGCAGTGGGACAACAGCGACCCGGAGCTCGAAGCGTTCCTCCACCTGTGGGCCATGAACCGCCGGATCCTCATGACGCCGTTCCACAACATGGCCCTGATGTCACCATCGACCACCGAGGCGGACGTCGATCGCCACACCGAGGTCTTCGCCGAGGCGGTCGACACGCTGTTCGCGTAGGAGGCTCCAGGATGGAGCTCGACCATGTCCTGATTGCCGTCACCGATCTCGAGGCGGCCGCACACGAGTTCGAGCGCCGCGGGCTGTCATCGGTGGAGGGCGGGCGACATCGCGACTGGGGTACGGCCAATCGGATCGTGCCGCTCGGAAGTTGCTACATCGAGCTGATCGCGGTCGTCGACGAGGCTGTTGCGGCCGACAGTGCCTTCGGAAGGTGGGTCGCCGGCGGTGCCAGCCCGGAAGGCCGGCCGATCGGCTGGGCGGTGCGGACCTCCGGACTCGATGACGTCGCCGGGCGGCTCGACCTCGTGGTTCGAAGCGGTTCGCGGGTAACGCCGTCCGGCGAGGAGTTGCGCTGGCGAAGCGCCGGTGTCGACGAGGCCATTGCCGAACCGTGCCTGCCGTTCTTCATCGAGTGGGACGAGGGCGCACGGCTGCCCGGGACGGAGGACCCTCGGCCGGCGACGATCTCCAGGCTCGTCCTGGAAGGCAGTCCGGATCGTCTGGCTGCATGGCTCGGCGAGCATTCGCTGCCGATTCGAGTGCTCAACGGTCCCGCCGAGGTCGCCGCGGTGGTGCTGTCGACGTCCGCGGGCGAGATCATTTTGTGAGCGGCTACCAGTACCGGAAGCACCTCGCCGACGGCTGAGCGGACATGGTGCCAGCCGTGCCCAATGACATCCCGTGCATGGGGTGGCCGTAACGGCCATCGAAGGGGCGTGCGGAGGCCCGAACCAGCCCGAAACGATCGAAATCGGTCGAATTCGTGCGCCCCACGACACAAGACGGCCATCGAGGAGGAGTTCGTTGGCCGTTACGTGCATGGGGTGCACGCCCCGCCACCGTCAGGACCGGAACGCCGCCTCCAGCCGCGCCAGCTCCGCCTCGGGATCCAGCGGCCGCCGATGCTGCCGATCCGTCGGCGCCTCTGCGTTGAGCCGCTCGATCGCGCGGTTCGCCTCCGCGACGACGCGCTCGAACGCACCGCGCAACCGTGCGCGAGCCAGCGGCGACGTACGCGCGGCAGCAGCCCGCGCCAGGAGCACGTCCTGCGCGGCGAGCAGCTCGCGGACCTCTTTGTCCGCCTCGATCCACGGCGGCGCCACGCCAGCATTGCGCAGCACCCGGAACCCGAGCGCTCGCTCCCCCGCGGCCGAGTCGTCCTCGATCGGCAGCCGCTCTCCCGAATAGGGCAGCTCATCGAAGGCGCCCTCGTCCATCGCCTCGCGGATCTGTCGCTCGACAAGGCCTTCCCAGGTCGGGCCGACAGAGAACTTGCCCTCGCTGTCACGTCGCTTCGCCACCATGGCCGAATCGTAGTCGCGGCGTGACAGGCAAGCTGACATGGCCGACCGGTATGGTTGTGACCGATGCAGCTGATCGACGGCACGCTGATCGTCAGCGCCACGGACCTCGTCGGCTTCCTCGAGTGCGACCACCTCGTCTCGCTCGAGCTGGCGCGTACGCGCGGCGAGGTCGAGAAGCCGTTCCGCGACGACCCGCAGCTCAAGCTCCTGCAGGAGCGCGGTTACGCTCACGAGCGCCTGTACATCGCCCAGCTCGAGGCGGCCGGCCGGACCGTCGTCGAGATGACGCGAGGCGTCGCCGCCACGCCGGCCGAGCTGCGCGCCGCCCACGACGAGACCGTCGAGGCGATGCGGGCGGGCACCGACGTGATCTTCCAGGCTACGTTCTTCGACGGCCGCTGGCGCGGCCACCCGGACTTCCTGCTCCGGCGCGACGATCGGCCGTCCGTGCTCGGCGAGTACAGCTACGACATCGCCGACACAAAGCTGGCCAAGCGGGTCAAGGCCGCAGCCATCGTCCAGATGTGCGTTTATGCGGACCTGCTCGAGCAGTCCCAGGGCATCCCACCGGAAACGATCGCCGTCGTGACGGGCGACCGCTCCTCGCACGTCCACCAACTTGCCGACTACGCCGCCTACTACCGCGCGTCGAAGGCTCGCTTCGAGAAGCGGATCGACGAGGCCACGGCGCCAATCGAAACGTATCCGGAGCCCGTCGACCACTGCCGGGTCTGCTCGTGGTGGCCGATGTGCATCGACCGTCGCCGTGCCGACGACCATCTTTCGCTTGTCGCGAACATCACGCGCTCAAACCGGCGCCGGCTCGTTGCCGCCGGCGTCGATACGCTCGCGGAGCTGGCCGGGCTCGACGAAGAGGCGAAGGTCGCGAAGCTCCCGCCGCGGATCCTCGAGCGGCTCCGCCACCAGGCCGCGCTCCAGCTCGGCTACCGCGGCGACCACGTCCTGCGCTACGAGTTGATTCCGCCGAGCGACGACGTTCCTGGCCAGGGCCTCGCCGCGCTACCGGAGCCCGCGCCGCTGGACGTCTTCTTCGACATCGAGGCCGACCCGTGGGCGCTCGACGACGGCCTCGAGTATCTCCTCGGCTGGGTCGAAATCGTCGGCGGCGAGCCGGTCTACCACGCGATCTGGGCGCACGACCGGGCCGGCGAGAAGGCAGCCTTCGAGGCCTTCGTCGATCTTGTTGTCGCGCGCTACGCCCGGGATCCACAGATGCACGTTTACCACTACGGCGGCTACGAGTCCGGCGCTCTCAAGCGGTTGATGCAGCGCCACGCCACGCGCGAGGACGAGGTTGACCGGCTGCTCCGCGGGCGGACACTCGTCAACCTCTACGACCACGTCGTCCGGAGCGGCATTCGGGCTTCGGTCGAGTCCTACTCCATCAAGAAGATCGAGAAGTTCTACCTCCCCGAGCGCGAGGGCGGGATCACCGACGCCGGCTTCTCGGTCGTGGAATACGAACGCTGGATGGAGACCGGCGACCCGACGATCCTCGACGCGATCGCCGCCTACAACCGCGACGACTGCGTCTCGACGTGGGGACTGCAGGCCTGGCTCGAGGACCGCCGGATCGAGGCCGCGCCGCTCTACCCGGACGGCGTAGTGCCGCGGCCGGAACCCGTCGATCCCGAACCAACCGAGAAGCAGACGGTCGAGCAGTCAGAGACTCGGGCTCGCGAGGAAGCGCTGCGCGAGGGCGTCCCGGCCGACCGGACCGAGCGGACGGACGAGCAACAGGGCCGCTGGCTTCTCGCCGCCCTCATCGACTGGCACCGGCGCGACGCCAAGCCACAGTGGTGGGATTACTACCGGCTGATCGAGGCGCCAATCGACGACCTCGTAGCCGACGCGTCGGCCCTGGGTGGTCTCGAGTTCGCCGAGGACCTGGGCGAGACCAAGAGGTCGCGCCTTCATCGCTATCGCTTCGATTTCGACCCAGGAGACGAAGCTGCACGAAGGCGACACACCCGTCGACCCGGCGACGCAGAAGGGCGCCGGCGAGATCGTCGCTCTGAACCCGCTGCTTGGCACGGTCGACCTGAAGCGGAACCCGGCGCTGCCGCACCCGCTCGCGTTGATTCCCGGGATGCCGTACGGTCCGGAGCCGATGCGCGGCGGCCTCTGGCGGCTCGCCGACAGCGTTCTGGCGCGCGGCCTCGACGGACCCGGAGCCTACCGGGCCGTTCGCGAGCTGATCCTCCGAAGCCCGCCGCGAGCGACGATGCAGCCCGAAGGTGCGCCGCTCGTCCGGCCAGGCGAGACGCCGCTCGAAGCCGCGCGTCGGCTCGTCGTAGCCCTCGACGACAGCGTCCTCGCGATCCAGGGCCCGCCCGGGACGGGCAAGACGTACACCGGCGCGCGGATGGCGCTCGAGCTCATCGCCAAACGCCGAGTGGTCGGGGTCACGGCGCAGTCGCACCGAGTGATCGGCAACTTCCTCGAAGCCGTCGCCGAGGCCGCCTCCGAAGCGGGTGTCCGCGTCCGGATCGCGCAGCGTTGCGACGATCCCGACGACGCATCGAGCCACGACGACATCGAGCGCATCGGCTCGAACGACGCGCTCTCGGCCGGGCTGGCGGCTGGGGCGTTCGATGTGATCGGCGGCACCAGCTGGCTGTGGGCCCGGCCGGACATGGCTGGTGCGGCGTCGGTGCTGTTCGTCGACGAGGCCGGCCAATTGCCGCTCGCGACGGTCTGCTCGATCGGCGGGGCAGCGAACTCGTTCGTCCTGCTCGGCGATCCGCAGCAGCTGGCCCAGGTGACCCAGGGGACGCACCCGGAAGGAGCTGAAGCGTCGGCACTCGGACATCTCCTCGACGGGACCCGGACGATCGCTCCGGACCGAGGCCTGTTCCTCGAGACAACGTACCGCCTCCACCCCGAGGTGAACGCCTTCGTATCCGACGCGTTCTACGAGGGCCGCCTCGAGCCGGATGCCGCGAACGCGACCCAGGACCTGGCCGGCGGGGTACCAGTGGGTGGCGAAGGCGTGCGGTTCGTCGGCCTGCCCCATGCCGGCGGCCGGAACCGCTCCCCCGAGGAAGCGGAGTGGGTCGTCTCGGCGATCGAGGCGCTCAAGGGCCGGCCGTGGACGGACCGGAAGGGCAACCGACGGGTCCTCGATGTGCCGGACGTCCTCGTCGTCGCCCCCTACAACGCCCAGGTGGCCGAGATCGCGAGCCTCGCCCAGAAGCGTCTGGGTGTCCTGCCTAACGTCGGCACCGTCGACAAGTTCCAGGGCCGCGAGGCGCCGGTCGCGATCTACTCGATGACAACGTCCTCGCCCGAGGATGCGCCACGCGATCTCGAGTTTCTCTACTCCGGCAACCGCCTGAACGTCGCGATCTCACGCGCCCGCGGACTCGCGGTTCTGGTCGCCTCGCCCGAACTCCTTCACGTCGCCTGCCGGACGCCGGAGCAGATGCGGCTGGTCAACGCCTTCTGCCGGTACATCGAGATCGCCGCCGCAGCAGGAACGGGACGACGAGCGGGCCGTGGTCGTCGCACCGATCTCGGCGTCCGAAGCGGGTGAGCTGCTCACATTGGGTCTCTGAGTCCTGGCGCACTCGCCACCAGCCGGTCGGGCTCGGGACGCGGGCCAGCCGGGCGCTTCCTGCCCCGACCGGCTAGCGGGCGACCTTGCGCTCGGGCCTACCCTGAGCCGGGATGATCGAACGGCCCCGCGAACCGGATCAGGCCACCGAGGAGTTCTGGCGGGACTTCCTCACGCGCGGCGACTCCAACGAGCGCAGGGTCCGCCGGGTCTTCCGTCGCCTGCCGCACGGGCCTCGCTGCATGCTGTGCGCAGCGCCGTTCGCCGGGCCTGCGGCACCAGTCATGCGGGCGATCGGCAAGCGCCCGTCGGACAAGAACCCGATGATGTGCACCTCGTGCTTCGATTTCATGGCGAAGCACCACGGCGGCGCCGAGATCGAGTGCAGCTTCCTGTTCGCCGACGTGCGCGGGTCCACGGCCATCGCGGAGCGCATGTCGCCCACCGAGTTCCGAGGCCTGCTCGACCGCTTCTACGCGCTCGCGACCACCCTCGTCATCGACCACGACGGCAGCATCGACAAGTTCGTCGGGGACGAGCTCGTGGCGATGTACTTCCCGTTGCTCAGCGGCCCGCGCCACGCGGAGCGAGCCGTGGCGACCGCCCGCGCCCTTTTCCGCGCAACGGGACACACGGATCCGGGCGGGCCCTGGCTGCCACTGGGGGCCGGCGTTCACACGGGGCCGGCCTGGGTCGGCGCCGTTGGCACGGGCTCGCGCACCGACCTGACCGCACTCGGCGACACGGTCAACACGACCGCCCGACTCGCTTCCGTGGCCGGCACCGGCGAGATCCTCGTCAGCGCGACGGCCGCCGACCGCAGCCGACCTCGATCCCGGCCTCGAGCGGCGGTCGCTCGACCTCAAGGGCAAGGCGAACCCGACCGAGGCGGTCGTCGTCCGCGTCTGACAGACACGAGGAGGCCGCCCGCCGAAGCGAGCGGCCTCCCTGCGTGTTCCGAAACGCGGTCTCGGATCAGGCGACTGGAGTTGCGACCTTGGCCGTGTCCACGACGAGCTCCGACGGCGACCCCGTTGTCGGCACCGAGGCGTCGACGCCATGAACCGCCGTTGCCCGCTCGTTGAACCAGGTGGCGAACGCGTCGGTCGCGCCCGCCATTTGCCCCATCGCCCGCTCCGGATCGTCGCCTTCGAGCGTCACGATCACGAGGTCGCCCATCGGGGTCGACTGCAGGAAGGTGCGCTCGTGGACGCCGGCGCGTCGTCGGGACTCAACGAACTCCTCGCGACGTGGGCCGTTCAACTCTTCCATGAACGCGCGCCACTCAGGGGTCTTTCCGGGCAGGATCGGGAATGCGACTGCCAACATTGGCACTGGGAACCTCCACGGGCACGTGCGTGCCCGGCGACGGATGGTCGGGCTCGCCATTGGCCCCGCGCGACGGTCTTGGCGACCGTGTGGGAGCGCCGCGCTGGTGAGAGCCCGCGGACTCCCGTGCCTCCGTCCGATGCGACCACTATGGACCCGCCGACGACGAATAGATAGGCGGCGGCATGAGCACGCTCAGGTGACGCGGGCCAGCGTCTGGTCGACGTCGTGGTGGACGCCACGTTCGACCAGGTCCCGCAGGCGCGCCATCGCGTCGTAGACGTCGACGTAACGCGTGTAGAGCGGCGCGGCACCCAGCCGGACCGTGTTCGGGCCGCGGAAGTCCGGGATCACGTCTGCCCGTTCGATCAGCGCGCGGCAGATCGGCCACGCCTCGGGATGGTTGAGTGCGACGTGTGATCCACGCCGGGCCGCGTCCCGCGGCGAACCGACCTCAAACCCCAGCGGTGCCAGCCACTCGTCGTGCAGCGCGATGATGAACTCGGTCTGCGCGACCGACTTCGCGCGCAGGGCCTCGATCCCCGCCTCGGCCGTGATCCGGACCGCCTCCTCGATCGCGGCCAGCACGAGGATCGACGGCGTCCCCGCCATGAACCGCGTGATGCCCGGCGCCGGCGAATACGGCCGCTCCATCGCGAACTGGTCGTCCTGCCCGAACCAGCCCTGGATCGGCGATCGCAACCTGTCCGGGTCGGCGACGTACAGGTAGCCCGCCGCTCCGGGGCCGGCGTTGAGGTACTTGTACGTGCAGCCGACGGCGTAGCGGATCCCGAGCGCGTCCAGGTTGATCGGCACCACGCCGGCGGAATGGCTGAGATCCCAGATCACGGTCGCGAGCGGGTCGATGGCCGCCATGTCGGCGAGGGCGCCCGAGCGATACCCGACGTGCGACAGGACGACGAGTGCGCCCGCCGGGATGTCGTCCGGCTGCGGCCCGAACAGCGGATCGGCGGGATCGAAGAGCACCAGCTCCAACCCGCGGGCACGGGCGATCCCCTCGAGGACGTAGCGGTCGGTCGGGAAGTTCTCGCGGTCCGTCGCCAGCACCCGCAGCGACGGGTCCGCATCGAGCAGCGCGTGCACGAGCTTGAAGAGGTTGACCGTGACCGAATCGGTGACGAGCACCTGACCCGGCCGGGCACCCAGCACCTCGGCCAGCACATCGCCGGTTCGCGTCGGCGCGTCGATCCAGTCCGGCCAGCCCCTGACGACCCGCTCGCCCCACTCGTCGACCTGTCGATGGAGGCGCTCGCGGGCGGCCTTCGGCAAGCGGCCCAGTGAGTTGCCATCGAAGTAGAGCCGGTGCTCGTCGGCGATCACGAACCGCTCGCGGAACGGCGCCAGCGGATCGCGAGCGTCGAGCTGCTGGGCATCCCCGCGCGTCAGAGCCATTCGATCACGGCCTTCCACAGCGGGTTGTCCGGCACGAGGTGCCCGTCGTGGTCCTCGTTCGGCTCGACGACCAGGGTCGCGCCGGATGCGCGCGCGAACCGCTCGGAGATCTCGAGCGGCACGACGTCGTCCAGGGCTCCGTGCGTCAAGAGCGTCGGGACGCCCATCGGCAGGCGTTCGATCGGCGATGCCACGCTCGTCGGCTGTCCGTCGAGGAAGCGATCCACGACACCGTTCGACAGCCGCAGCTCACGGGCGCGCTGCAGGTCGAGGACGCCGGCCTGCGACACGACCCCCGTCAGTGGCACCCGCGGGTACTCGCGCGTGGCCGCCCACGCCGCCAGGTGACCGCCGGCCGAATGACCGATCGTCACCACCCGCGACAGGTCCACGCGGTCGAGCTCGGCAAGCTTGTCGATCGCCGCGCTCACGTCGTCGAGCGTCTCAGGCACGCCGCCGCCGTTGCCCAGCCGCCGGTACTCGATGTTCCACGCCGCCCACCCGCGCTCGGCAAGGTCCTCGGACAGCGCCTCGTTCAGGTCGAGGCCGTACTCCGCCTTCCAGAACCCGCCGTGGATGACGACCGCCACCGGCCCTTCGCCGTACAAGCACGCCGAACTGCGAGGGGTCGTCGCCGTAGCGATGGACGGTCTTCTGCATCGAGCGATGCTAGGGCACGTCGCAACGTGGCGGATGGCATGCTTCGGCGATGCCACTGGATCACAGCGATCCGGCGTACAAGGGCCAGCGCGACTTCACCCCGCTCGCGCTCCGGTTCTACGACCCGTTCGTGCTGCAGTTCTCGGCGGGCTGGGTGTGGCACTGCCCGCTCGAACGGCTGCTCGAGAACTACCGCTGGCACATCCGCCCCAATCACCTCGATGTCGGGCCCGGGACCGGCTACTTCCTCGAGCATGCCGGACTCCCGCAGGGCAGCGAGGTCACGATCCTCGACCCGAACCTCAACGTCCTGCACCGCGCCGCGGAGCGCCTCGGCGGGCTGGACGTCACAGCGGTCGAAGCCGACGTGCTCAAGCCCCTGCCCGTCAGGGGTCCATTCGGCTCCGTCGGGATGAACCTGGTGCTCCATTGCCTGCCGGGCCCGATGGTCCGCAAGTCGGCGGCGATCCGGAACGTCGCAAAGGTGCTCGGCCCCGACGGCCTGTTCTTCGGATCGACCGTGCTCGGGGACGCGGGCAACCATTCCTGGGCAGCGCGACGGATGCTCGACCTGTACAACCGGCCGCGGATCGTTCGACAACCGCCTCGACACCGCGGAGGGCGTCCGCGAGATCCTCGAGGCGTCGTTCGAGCACGTGGAGCTCGACGTCGTGGGTTCGATCGCGATCTTCTTCGGGATGGGTCCCCGGGGACCGCACTCGGCGGAAGCGACGGCCTAGCTCGTCGTTCGGATCTTCCAGTACGAGTCCTTCTTCACGACCTTTCCGTCGCGGAGCGTCCACAGGTCGCAGCCCCGGACTTCGATCCGCTGTCCGTCGGTCGTCGTGCCCGACAGGGTCCACTCGGATGCGCCGCGGTCACCGTCGACGAAGTGCTGGTCCTCCTGGTACCGGACGTCGGGGATCCCGGCGAATCGCGCGGCGAAGGCCTCGCGGACCTCGTCACGGCCCACGAACCGGGTACCCCACGGCTCCGTCCCGCGCGGCCCTTCGAAGACCGCGTCGTCGGCGAAGTGGACCATGATCCCGTCGAGGTCGTGCTCGTCGAACGCCGTGGCGATCGCCTTGAGCATCCGCGTCGCGTCGTCGTGCTCCACGACTGCCCTCCTCCGCTACTGCCACGGGGACGGCAGGTGCGTCAGCGGCTCGAAGTCGGGCAACACGTCCGTCTGCAGCGCGGGGTCCGCGGCGGGAACGTAGCGCTCCTCGAGCCCGAGCTCCTTCAGGACGATGTTGCGGGCCTGCGCGATGGCGGTCGTCTTGTAGAACGCGACCGTTCGGTTGAAGCCCTGCCGGCCGAACCCGCAATCCGTCGACAGGATCAGCTTGTCGGCCGGGATCACCTCCAGCGCGCGCCGCACCCGCCCGGCCACGACCGGCGGCATGTCGGCCTGCAGCGTGCGGTGGTTCACGACGCCGACGGCGACCTTCTTCTTGAGGCGGTTCGGCGATACGGCTTGAACAGGTCGATCTCGGCAAGGTTGTTCTCGGTCGCCTCGACGGTCCACACGTCGCCCTTGAGGCGCTCGAGGTAGATCTCGATCGAGTTGGCGTACGACTCGCCGGTGTAGACCTTCTGCATGTTCGGGTTGCCCCAGCAGGTGTGGATCCACAGCTCGACGTCGTCGAGACCCTCGACCTCGTGGTTGAACGCATCGACGAGGAAGTCGAGCAACTCGGTCTGGTCGGGGTAGAAGCACGCGACGAAGTGGATCGTCGGCTCCTCGATCTGGATCACCTTCGCGCCGGCCGCCGCGAGCTGGCGCAGCTCGGTGTTCATGGCCGTCGCCATGTCCCAGATCAGCTGCTTCTTGTCCTCGAGGTCGTATTCGGGCGTATGGCTGTCGAGGAAGATCGAGAGCACCTGCGACGAGCAGCTCCCGAACTTGACCGGCTTGCCGGATCCGGAACGGGCCTGCGCGATGCGCCAGAGCTTCGCGTACTCGAGTGGATTTCGCGGGTCGTGCTCGACCTTGCCGACCACCCGCGGCCAGCGCCACGTCGACTCGATCTCGTTCATCAGCGTTCCGGGCGCGAACTCGAGCAGCCGGTCGCGTGAGCGCTCGTACTGCAGCTCCTCGTGCTCGAGCCCCTTCCAGCGCTGCAACGGGTAGTGGTGCCACGAGCGGCCGGCGAAGTCCTCGTCGAGGTGGTAGTCGCCGTTCGTGAGGATGTCGAGCCCGGCGCGCTCCTGTTCGGCGATGACGGTCGCGTGCGCGTCGAGGAACTGCTCGCGGAAACGGACGTCGAGCAGCGCCGTGTCGAGCGGCCGGCCCCACAGGCCGCCGTCGTACCAGCGCGGCCGAGGCCACGAGCCGGTAACGGTCGCAGGGAGCATCAGGTCCTTGGTGGCCGTGAGCATCGCGGCACGCCTCCTCGAGATTCTGCGGTGGATCGATCCAGGGTCTTCCGGAACCGCCGTCCACCGCCTAGTATTCCGCCGCGGCTTGGCCCCAGCACAGGCTGCTGGGTCCGACCTTGCCGTGGGGGGAGCGAGGAGGGTCTGGATGACCGTGTCCGAGCGACCAATGGGGGAAGCGGCCCCGTCGCTGGAGCGCGACGCCATCGGGTTGCCCGAGGTGCTGTTCCAGTCGATCACCCACATGGCGCCCGCTGTGGCGACGGCACTGTCGATCGGCGCGGCGACGACGTTCGCCGGCGGGATCACGCCGCTGGCCGTGCTCTTCGCGATGATCGCCGTGCTGTTCACGGCGTACTCCATGGCCCAGCTCGCGAAGCACCTGCCATCCGCCGGAGGGATGTTCACCTACGTCCGCAACGGGCTCGGACCGTTCTTCGGCTGGCTCGTCGCGTGGGGCTTCGCCCTGGCCGAGCCCCTGGTGATGCCGCTCCTCCTCGGAGGCTTCGGCTTCTACGGCGCGATCTTCCTGTCGACCTACCTCGGCATCAACTTCGAATTCGCCTGGCTCGGGCTGGCGGTCCTGTGCGGGCTCGTCGTCTGGTGGCTCATCTATCGGGGCATCGGGATCTCGACGCGGACGGGCATCGTCCTCGGCATCATCGAGATCGCGATCTTCCTGCTGATCTCGGCGCTGCTCATCGTGAACGCGGACCAGAACACGCTGAGCGTGTTCCTGCCCGGCGACGACGGCGTGCGACCGGCCTTCCAGGGGATGATCTTCTGCCTGCTCGCGTTCATCGGCTTCGAGGCGGCGGCGCCGCTCGGCGAGGAAACCAGGGAGCCGCGCCGCACGATCCCGCGGGCGGTCATCTGGTCGGCGGTCCTGATCGGCGCGTTCTACGTGTTCAACTACTACGCCGCCACGGTCTACTTCGGGCCGGAACGGATGACCGAGTTCTACACCTTCAACGGCGGCGACCCGTGGGGCTTCATGGCCGAGGAGGTGCTGCCCGGCATCGGTGGCCTGCTCGTCGTCTTCGCGATCCTCAACAGCTCGCTGGCGAATGCGAACTCGGGTGCAACCGCGGCGACGCGGACGCTGTTTGCCATGGGCCGGGTCAGGCTCCTGCCCGGCTGGTTCGCGGCCGTCCACCCGACGAACCGGACGCCGGTCAATGCGGTCCACTTCCAGGCGATCAGCGCGATCATCATCGCCGTCGTCCTCGGGGTGATCCTCGCCAACGACCCGTTCCCGACGCCCGAGGGCTCAGCGAGCTTCGGCGGCCTGAACGTGTACGTCTTCCTGGGCACGATGCTGGGGCTGATCTTCGTCTTCCTGTACATCATGGTGAACCTGGCGTGCATCGGCTACTTCTGGCGCCAGCGACGCGATGAGTTCAATTACATCAAGCACCTGATCGTGCCGGTGCTCGGTGTGGTGGCGATGATCCCGGCCGGGCTGGCGGTGATCGGCGGCGTGACGATCCCGATCCTCGACATCCCGCTTCCGCCGTACGCGAACGCGCTGCAGTACACGGCGCCGATCGTGGGCATCTGGATGCTGATCGGCATCGTCCTGTACTTCGTGCTTCGCGCCCGGGAACCCGAGGCGCTCGACCGAATGGGCGATGTGTACGGCGGCGAGGCGCCGTCGCCAACCGACAACGTCGAGTAACGGAACGCACAGAGATCGATGAGCCGGCCTTCGGGCCGGCTCATTCGTTCCCGGCCTACTCGAAGATCCCCAGCGGGCAGTAGGCCGTGACGATGAAGTTCGGCACGTCCACGATCTCGCTGATCCGCAGGTCGACCGCCACGCTGCACAGCAGGTAGGCCTGCACCGGCTCGAGCCCGTGCTCGCGGCCGAGCCACTCGATCATCCGCCGGACCGCGTCACGTGCCGCGATCAGCAGGTCCGGCCCGATGCCGTCGGTCGCGTAGCGCGCACCGTTGCGCAGCTCCGCGTGCGGATCCGGCGCCGCAAGGAACGCCGGCGCGTCGAGGTGCAGGTCCTTGCGCACGGTGAGGCGCATGCGAGTCCGCATCGGCGTTTCGATGGCCGTGCCCGACACCTCGCCGTCGCCCTGCGTCGCATGGCCGTCGCCCGCGGACAGGCGGGCGCCCGGCTGGAAGACCGGCAGGAACAGCGTCGAACCGGCGACCAGGTGGCGCGTGTCCATGTTGCCGCCGTGGACGTCGGGCGGGATCGTCGACAGCGGTCCCGTGGTGGGCGCCACGCCGATCACGCCGCAGAACGGCGCCACCGGGATCCGGATGCCCGGCCAGAACTCCACGCGATCGGCACCGGCCTCGAGGCGCGTCACCTTGTAGACGGGATCGGGGAAGTCGTCGGCCAGCAGGCCGAAGCCCGGGATGGAGGCGGTCCAGCCCCAGTCCGCGGGCTCGAATTCGAGCAGGTCGATCTGGAGCGTGTCGCCCGGCTCGGCGCCCTCCACCGCCACCGGCCCGGTGACCTGGTCGACCCGGTCGAAGTCCAGCTTGGCGAGCGTCTCGTTGGTGGACTCGGCGTTCAGCTGCCCGAAGGACGCGTCGAGGCAATCGAGCTCGACGACCTCGCCGGAGCCGATGCTCGCCACCGCCGGGATGGCCGGATCCCAGACGAGGTGGTTCTGGTCGCGCGAGACGTGGATGGTCGCCGCGTCAAGACCCATGTGCGCATTGTACGGATGCACCTGCATGCGCCGACAGCGCGTCAGCTTGTTGCCAGCCCCCGGAAGCCTGCCGCATGCTGGCCGTCATGCCCTTCTTCATGGATCGCCACGAGTTCACCGGCCTGACGGCGACCGACGCGGCAAACATGCACCTCAAGGACATGGAGCTGCAGGACAAGTTCGGCGTCCAGCTCCTCACCTACTGGTTCGACTACGACCGCCAGACGGCGTTCTGCCTGGCAAATGCCCCGAGCGCCGACGCGGTCAGGTCCCTCCACGGCGCGTCGCACGGCGCGATTCCGAACCAGGTGATCGAGGTGGATCAGCGCGTCGTCGAGCGGTTCATGGGCGGCATCGTCACGCACGAGCTGGGTGAGCCGTACGTGGAGACTGCCTTCCGAACGATCCTGTTCACCGACCTGGAAGGCTCGACGAGCCTGACCCATCAGCTTGGCGATGCCCGTGCCATGGCGCTGCTCCGAACGCACGACGAGATCATTCGCGACTCGGTCCGTCGTCACGGCGGGTCGGAGGTCAAGCACACCGGCGACGGGCTGATGGCTGCATTCCCGTCCGTCTCCGGGGCGATCGACGGCGCGGTCCAGATCCAGCGGCGGTTCGCGAACGAGGACGAGTTCGACTACCCGCTGCGCGTTCGAATCGGGATGTCCGCCGGCGAACCGGTCACCGAACACAGCGACTTCTTCGGCGCGGCCGTTCAGCTCGCTGCGCGCCTCGCCGATCGCGCGGAGCCGGGCACGGTGCTCGTATCGAGCACGGTCCGCGACCTCGCGCTCGGCAAGGGCTTCGAATTCCTGAAGCGCGGCCGGCTACGCCCGAAGGGCTTCCCGGATCCCGTGCAGGTCTACGAGGTCGTTTGGCAGGAACGTGCGGCGGCGGGTTGACGAACGGGAGGGCCTCATGCGGGAGCGCCTTCGGGGCGTTGGCGCGGCGTGGATCGTGCCGGGTCGGCGACCGCGGCAGACGTCACGACGACCGTGTGGTGTCCGGGCTCCAGGCGGACGACGGGGCCTGCGGGCCGCCCATCGACGGTCACGGTCGATGCGGCCGTGGCCGGCGCGGTGAACTCGCCGGTCGTCCCGAACGGCAGCTCCACATCGACGACGACAGTGTCGCCGTCCAGGCGCCAGCCGATCGCGGCGCGCCCGTAGCTCGTCTCGATCGCGGCGTTTGCCCAGTCGATGCCGCGGCCCGGCTTCGGCGCGAGGAGCACGTGCCGGTAGCCGGGGCGTGCCCGGTCGGGCGCGATGCCCGCCACGTGGCGGTACACCCAGTCCACCACGGCGCCGTAGGCGTAGTGGTTGAAGCTCAGCATGTGCGCTTCGCCGGAATCGGGAAGGTCCTGCGGCGTCGTCATCGTGCCGGGGTGGATCGAGCCGTCCGGGCGGATCGCATCCCATCGTTCCCAGACGGTCGTGCCGCCCTGGCGAACCTGGTAGAGCCACGACGGCGACTCGCGGCGCAGGAGCATCAGGTAGCACTCGTCGAGGTACCCGAACTCGCTGAGCGCCGGCAGCACGAGCGGCGTCCCCAGGAACCCGGTGGCGACACGCCCTTCGGCGGCGCGGACCAGCGCCGCCAGCGCCGGCCGCGACGCGCGCTCGTTCGCCGTCGGGCGCAACGCCCAGCTGCAGCGCGACCGCGCATCCGGTCTGCGATTCGAGGGCGTGGCTCGGACCAGCGGCTCCACGTCGCGGCCGCCATCTCGCGGCCGAGCGCGCGATAGGTCTCCGCCGCTGATCGGTCTCCCAGGACTGCCGCGGCGTCAGCCACGAGCCGGGCGCTGTACGCGAAGAACGCGTTGGCCAGGTAGTCCGAGTCCGCCTTCGCCTCCCACGGCCGCGCGACCGGGGCGTCGGGATCGAGCCAGTCGCCGAACTGCGTCCCCGGCTCGAGCAGTCCGTCGGCAGCCCGGCGTCGTGAGAGCGAGTCCACCCACGCGCGCATGCTCGCGTATTGCCGCTCGAGCACGGCCCGGTCCCCGTACGACTCGTAGACCGCCCACGGCACGATCGTGGCCGCGTCGGCCCAGCCCGCCCGTCCGAAGCGGAGCTCGCCGGAAAGGACCACGTCGGGCACGACCGACGGGACGCCGAGTTCCGGGTCCTGGTCGAGCTCGAGGTCGCGCAGCCAGCTCGTCCAGAACGCGGCCGAGTCGAACAGCGTGCTGCCGGTCGCCGCGAACGCCTGCGCGTCGCCGGTCCAGCCGAGTCGCTCGTCGCGCTGCGGACAGTCGGTCGGGATCGGAGACGAAGTTGTCGCGCTGGGACCACACCACGTTCTCGTGAAACCGGGTCAGGTCCGCGTCCGAGCACTCGAACGACGCGCGCGGCGGCGTGTCGCTGCTGATCGCGACGAACTGCGCGTCGAGCACGTCGGCCGACGTCTCGACCTCCGCGTAGCGGAACCCGTGGAACGTGAACGCCGGCTCGAGCACGACCGTGTCGTCGCCGGCAAGGACGTACGCGTCCGTCGCCTTCGCGGAGCGGAGCGCGAGGGTGTGCAGGCTGCCGTCGGGTTCGAGCACCTCGGCATGACGCACGACGACCCGGTCGTCGCGCGCTCCGCGCACCGTGAGCCGGACCCAGCCCGAGATGTTCTGGCCGCCGTCGAGCCGCCAGCACCCCTCGCCGGCGGGCGACACCCGGACCGGCAGGACCGCGATCCGCCGGACCGGCGGCGCGGACCGCGGCTCGATCAGGCCAGGATCGAATGGGACGCTTGTCGCCGCGATCCAGCCCGAATCATCGAATCCCGGCGCGTCCCAGCCGGGCTGCACCAGGCGCAGGTCGATCGTGCTGCCGTCGTACAGGTCCGCCGTGCGGATCTCGGCGGTCGACGCGCGCCAGCTCGGGTCCGACACGACGACCAGGCGCGTCCCGTCGACGCACTCGATCTCGAGCTGGGCAACCAGCCCGAGCTCCCGGCCGTAGCGGCATCGGTCGTCCGCCGCGTCCCAACCGAGCCGCCCGCGGTACCACCCGTCACCGAGCACCGCGCCGATGGCGTTCCGCCCTGGCGTGAGCAGGCGCGTCACGTCGTAGGTGTCCGCCAGGATGCGGTGGCGATAGGACGTCCAGCCCGGCGCCAGCAGGTCGTCCGAGACCAGGCGACCGTTCAAGGACACGCGGTGCAGGCCGAGGGCCGTCACGTGGAGCCGGGCGCTGGCGATCGGCGCCGGCACGTCGAACTCCCGCCGGAGCACCGGCGACGGCGACTGACCGCGGCTGCCCGGATCGTCCGGGATCGTGATCGCACGAGCGGACCACGCGCCGGGCTCGAGGAGGCCCGCCTCGATCCGCAGCCCGTCGCTCCAGCCCGACCAGCCCGAGACGTCCCGCACGCGGACGCGGTAGTGGCGCACCTCCCGGCTGCGCAGCGGACCCCCTGGCGCGGGCACCGCGATCTGCGCATCTGTCGTCCCGCTGGTCGGTCGTGGCGAGCACGGTCTCGAAGCCGGGCGATTCGGACGCCTCGATCTCGTAGCCCGAGCTGCACGAGCCCGGGATGGGAGGCGCTGACCTGCCAGGAGAGACGCGGCTGCTCGGCACCGAACGCGAGCACGCCATCCGGGAGCTGGGAGCGGAGCCGCTGGACGACGAGCGTCATCCCTTGACCGCACCTGCGGCCAGACCCCGACACGATCTGGCGCTGGAAGAACAGGAACACGATCAGCGGCGGGATCGTGATCAAGAGCACGTCGGCGAAGAGCAGATGCCAGCGGGTGTTGAACTGGCTCTGGAAGTTGAACAGCGTCAGCTGGACCGTCGCGTTCTCCGTCCCGGGCAGGAAGTAGAGCGGGTTGACGAAGTCGTTGTAGACGGCAACGGTGGCCACGACGATGACGGTGATGACGGCCGGACGCAGCAACGGGAAGATCACCGAGAAGAACAGGCGCAACGGCGAGGCTCCGTCCATGATCGCGGCCTCATCGAGCTCGCGCGGGATGCTCGCCACGAAGGCTCGGAAGATCAGGACCGAGAACGGCAGCAGGAACGCCACCTCCACGAGCGTCAGCCCGGGCAGCGTCTTGAACAGGCCGAGGGCCTGCAACACGTAGATCGTCGGGACGATCGCCGGCGGGATGATCAGACCGGCGAGCATCAGCGCGCTCACGACCGAGCCGAAGCGGTCGCGCCGGCGCTGCAGGACGAACCCGACCATCGCAGCGAACAGCACGATCAGCGTCACCGAGGCCACGGTCAGGATCAGGCTGTTCCGCATCGCGGTGACCATGAGGTTGTTGCGGAACCCGATCACCTCGAGGACGTTGTCGACGATGAGCCAGTCGGTCGGCGGCGTGAACTGCAGTCGGGCGGAATCGGCCTGGTCCTTCGCTGCCGTGAACACGATGAAGACGAACGGCACGACGAAGATGATCCCGACGATCGCGAGCGCGAGCGCATCGATCCACCACTTCTTCACGAATCGCACGACGCTCACAGCTCGAGCTCCCGCTTCGAGAAGAAGCGCATGAGCGGGTAGACGAGCGCGGTCACGGCGATGAACAGGATGACGTTGCCGGCCGTCGCCAGGCCGTAGAACCCGGCCTGGTACTGCTTGTAGATCGTCGACGTCAGCACGTCGGTCGAGAAGCCCGGGCCGCCGCGAGTCATCGTCCAGATCAGGTCGAACGTGCGCAGGCCGCCGATGAACGACAGCAGGATCACGGTGAACGTCGCGTTCCGGCTCAGCGGAATGATGATGTGGCGGAAGCGCACCCAGGCACCGCCCTCCAGGCGGGCGGCATCGCTGTACTCCTCCGGGATCGACAGGATCCCCGCGATGAAGATGACCATGGCGATCCCGATGCCCTTCCACACGTCGACCAGCGCGACGGACAGCAGCGCGATGTCGGGGTTCGTGAGCCACCCTGGGCCGTCAATGCCGACGGCGGCGAGCGCCACGTTGATCACGCCGCGCGATGGGTGCATCAGGACGGCGAAGGTGATCCCCACCGCGACGGTGCTGACGAGGACGGGGAAGAAGATGATCCCGCGCAGGAGCGTCCGCAGCCGGATGCTCGAGGTGAGCAGGGTTGCGAGCAGCAGGCCGATCACGACCTTGAGGCCGCTCGTCACGAACGCGTAGACGATCGTGTTCCGCAGGCCGTTCGTCAGGGACGGCTCGCGGAGGAACAGCGCGAAGTTGTCGAGACCGATGAACTCGGCGTCGAACAGCGTCCAGCGGGTCAGGCTGTACCAGAACGAGAGCACCGTCGGCGCCACGAAGATGATGCCGAAGACGATGAGCGCGGGCAGGTAGAACCAGTAGGGATAGGCGCCCAGCGTGGCGACGTTCCGGCGGCGGAAGACACCGACGCCGACGGCCGTCTGCGCGACCGATCTGGCGAGGCGGCGGGGGTCGACCGTACCCGGTCGACCCCCTGGTCGTGCTCCGTGCGGAGGACGCCCACGCCGCCGGCTTACCAGCCCGGGAGGCCGAGCTGCTGCCCCTGCTTCTTCACGTCCTGGTCGTACAGGTCGGCGCCTTCCTCGGCGGTGTTGATCCCGGAGCCGACGGCCACGGTGATCTGCTCGAGCGCCGGACCCTTGATGGGCGACAGGAACTCGAGCGCCGGCGCGACGAGGCCCGCGTCGATGTACGGCTGCATGTCCTTGATCGCCACCGGGACGTCGTCCGGGAGCGTCGAACCCTTGATCATGTACGGCCCCGATGGCGCAACAGCCGCGCTCATGGCTTCGGTTCCTTCGACCGACGCGACGTAGGCCAGGAACTGCTTCGCTGCGTCGAGCTTGGCGCCTTCGGTTGTCTTGGGGATGTAGGTCGCGGCCGGCATCCAGATCGTGGCACCGTTGTTGGCGGCGTCCGTGCCCGGCTGGGCGAAGAAGCCGACGTCGGCGGCGTTGTCCGGGAAGTTCTCGACGATCGTGCCGACCGCGAAGCGTCAGCATCGGGTAGTGGGCGCATTTACCGGTGGCGAGCAGCTCCTGGCCGCGCTCGAACTTGTCGGCCGCGAAGTCCTTCTGGTACCAGTCCTTCTCATGTGCTTCCTGCAGGTGCTGGAAGCCGGCCTTGCGGCCGGCGTGTCCGCGTAATGCGCCTCGTTGGCGGTGTACTTCTCGGCGAAGTCGGGCACGGCCGCCTGCACGTTGTAGTAGTCCGCCAGCACGAAGAGCTGCGACGTCCACGTGTCACCGTACGTCGCGCAGATCGGGGCGGTGCCCGCCTCCTTGATCTTCTCGTTGTTCGCGGCGAACTCCTCCCACGTCTTCGGGACCTGCAGGCCGAGATCGCTGTAGATCTTGTTGTTGTACAGGATCCCGCCGCCGAGGCTGCCCTCGGTCGGCACCCCGTAGACGCCGTCGCCTGCCGACACGGTCGGGAGGTAGGCCTCGACCATGTTCGCGATGAACGGCTCGCCCGACAGGTCGACCAGCGATTCGGTCGGGTTCAGCGCCTGGAACAGGGAGCCGGAGTTGTAATAGAAGATGTCCGACATCTCGCCCGTCGCCAGGCGGGTCTTGACGAGGTTGTCGCCGTCGGTGCCGCCCGGGTGCGTCTCGATCTCGAACGTCACGTTCGGGTGGAGGGCCGTGTACGCGTCGGTCAAGCCCTGCAGTCGGGCCTGCGTGACGTTGTTGTCGTCGACGTAGTAGGTCAGCGTCACCGGCTCGTCCGAGACCGCGCTCGCCGTCGGGGCTTCAGATGCCGCCGGCGCTTCAGACCCCGGCGCCGCCGCCGAAGGCGGCTCGGTTGCACCGCTGAAACCGCTGCTGCAGGCGGCGATCGCCAGTGCAGCAAAGATGGTGAGGACGCCCAGTGGCGTCCTGGCTGAGTGGCGCATGCTCGCTCCTCCTCCTCGGATCGCGTATGCCGCCAGGCGGCAGACCGCGAGGAACGCGTTCAAGCGCGTTCGAGCCGCCAGCATGGAACCGGGCCGAGCGGCCGACTTGACCGTCCTTGACCAGTTCTTGGACGGTCTTGCGCTGGCCGCGCTAGGCCCGCAGTACCGTCCGTCCGACCCGAGCGGGGATGCCGCCAGCCCGCTGGCGATGGCGAAAGTCGCGCGGGCTCATCCCGAAGACAGCGCGGAACCGGCGCGAGAAGTACGCGGGATCGGGCCAGCCCACCGCCGCCCCGATCGACGCCACCGGGTCGTCCGTTCGCGTCAGCATGACTGCCGCGCGTTCCGCGCGAATCTGCGTGAGATAGTGCATCGGCGGCATCCCAAGCGACCTGGCGAAGCTGCGTGCGAGGTGGGTTGGCCCGACATAGGTCAGCCGGCTCAGCTCCGCGAGCGTCCAGGGAAACGAGACGTCATCCTCGATGAGTGCCAGCGCCGTCGCGACGGAGGACGGGAGGGGCAGCGACGCGTCGGCCTCGCCGGCGGCACGTGCCGCTGTCGCAACCACGTCGAGGGCAAGCAACAGGTGCCCGACCTGCCCCGCGCGAGTGCGCGCGTCCGGGCTTCCGCGATCGATCGGCTCGAGCGCGGCGAGAAAGGTTTCCGTCCCCGCCTCGTCGAGCTGGACTCTGACGATCTCCTCGCCCCGCTTGTTGCCAGGCCGCGGCAATGGGTCGAACAGGACGCGGAGATGATCGTCGCGGAACGCCCACATCAGCTCTCCGTCCGCGAGATCCGCGCGGAACAGACAGTTGTAGACACGGATGTCCTCGCACAGTCGGTATTCGTGTCCGACGCCGGGCGGAACGAAGATCACCGTTCCGCGCTCGACGCGCTCGATCCCGCGATCGCTGACGTGATAGGCGGCCCCGGATTTGACGATCGCGAGCTCGTAGAAGTCGTGGAAGTGCCAGGGGGTCGTCGTGAAGTGCAATGCGTCGAAGATCCCGACGGCAGCGTTCGGCGGGATGTAGACGGCCGCCAGCCGGTGGACGGCCGTGTTCGGATCGCGGCCCTGATCGTCGAGCGCCCCCTTCGGAAGGGCCATCGCTACCAGCTCGCCGCGACGCCGCCGACGCGGGCGGCCTCCCGGGCCTCGGCTTCGCCGCTGTCCAGGTAGGCCCGGTACGGGATCGGCCGGCAGGCCGCGCTCCGCGCGGAGCTCCGCGAGCACCGGACGCACGTCGGCCTGGAAGGCGTCCTGCAGCAGCCGGTTCGCCTCGAGCACGTCGCCCCGGGCCTGGGCGTCGCGCAGCGCGTCGTGGTCGACGAGCAGCGCTCGGGCCATCGTCTCCTGCAGCGTCATGACCGAGCGGATCAGCGCCGGAAGCTTGGGCTCGATGTTGTGGCACTGATCGAGCATGTAGACGACGCGCTCGGCGCCGGTCCGGGCGACCGCGTCGGTCTCGTCGCGCATCGCGCCGATCAGCTCATGGAAGATCCGGAACAGCTGGTACGGGTCGATGCTGCCGACCATCAGGTCGTCGTCGCCGTACTTCTTGTCGTTCAGGTCGAACGCGCCGAGGCGACCCTCCTGGAGGAGGATCCCGACGATCTGCTCGATGTTGACGCCCATCGCGTGGTGGCCGGTGTCGACGCACACCTGGGCGCGCTCGCCGAGGTGCTGGCAGACCGACAGCGACGCACCCCAGTCCTGGACGTCCGTGTGGTAGAAGGCCGGCTCGTAGAGCTTGTACTCGAGCACCATCCGCGCGTTGTCGGGGAGCGCCGCGTACACCTCCTTGAGGGCGTCGATCAGCCTCCGCCGGCGCGCCCGGAAGTCGTCCTGGCCGGGGTAGTTGGTGCCGTCGGCCAGCCAGACCTTGACGATGTCGGACCCGGTCTGCCGGGCGATGTCGCAGCAGGTGACGATGTGGTCGATCGCCTTGCGGCGCACGGCGGCGTCAGGGTGGCACAGCGACCCGAGCTTGTAGTCCTCGTCCTGGAACGTGTTCGAGTTGATGCCGCCGATCCGGATTCCTCGCTCCGCTGCGAAGTCGGCCAGCGCCCGGTAGTCGTCGACCGCGTCCCACGGGATGTGCAGCGCGACGGTCTTCGCGATCCCGGTGTAGCGCGCGACGGTGGCCGCGTCCTCGACCTTTTCGAACACGTCCCGCGGGACGCCCGGCTGCGGAAACACCCGGAACCGCGTCCCGGTGTTGACGAACCCCCACGACGGGATCTCGACGGCCAGATCGGTCGTCGCCCAGCGGATCCGGTCGGCCTGGGGTGCGGCCGGATCCGCTGGGATCGCTCGAGTCGCGCTCATCGTCAGTTCCTCCGGAAAGCCACAGGTGATCAGTCGAGGTGGAAGACCTCGGAGATGCGCGTGTGGAACCCCGTCGCCGGGTCGGTCAACGGGTCGATCAGCTCGGCCATCTCGGCCTGCCAGCGTGCGTTCGCGTCGCTGCCGGCCATCTGGCTGGTGAATCGGTCGAAATCGTCGACCTCGAGGTAGGCAAACAGGTCCGCTCCGCGAAGGAAGATCGAATAGTTGCGAGCGCCGGCCGCGCGAAGGTCGGCGAGGAGCTCCGGCCAGACCGCCGCGTGGCGACGCCGGTATTCCTCCTCGCGTCCGGGCAGGACCCGCATCGTGAACCCGATCCGCTGCGGTGCGCTCACGGCCGAGCCGCCACGAACTCCGTCGGGCCGGTGGTGGTCACGTCGGCATCGGATGCGGGCGCCTCCACCAGCTCGATGCCGGCACGACGGACGCCCTCGACGAGGTCCGCGGGAGCGGGCGCGTCGGTCACGATCCGGCGATCCGGTCGGTCCGGCAGAACGTCGCGAGCATCGCCCTGCCCCACTTGGAGTGATCCACGATGCCGGTCACCTCGATCGCTCCGGACACCATCGCCCGCTTGATCTGCGCCTCCTCCTCGGTCGCGTCGGTCAGGCCCGACTGGATCGTGAAGCCGGCCGCACCGAGGAACGCGCGGGCGATGTTGATGCGACGGAAGAAGCCGTCGCCCCACGGACCGACGACCGACAGCGCCTCCCAGCGCATGCGGCCGCCCGGCATCAGGATCGTGATCCCGTCCTGCCCGGCGAGCTCCTCGGCGATCCGGATCCCGTTCGTCACCACGGTCAGCTCCCGCCAGCCACCGATCTGGCACAGACGGCGCGCCACCTCGAGTGCCGTCGTGCTGGCATCGAACGCGATCGTCTCGCCGTCATGGATGAGGGCTGCGGCCGTCGCTGCGATGCGCCGCTTCGCATCGGCTTCGATGCGCTGGCGTACGTCGAACGCCAGCTCGGGTCGGTCCGGCGCCGTCGCGATCGCGCCGCCGTGCGTCCGGGTCAGCCGGTGCGACCGCTCGAGGGTGAGCAGATCCTTGCGGATCGTCTGCTCCGAGACGTCGAACCGCTCGGCCAGCTCCGTGACGAGGACGCGGCCGTGCTCCTCGACCATCCGATGGATCTGCTGCTGCCGTTCCTGGGTGAACACTGGGCGTCCCTTGGGCTCCGGAGGACCGACGGCGCTCATCCTAACGCGCGGTCACGCGACAATGAACGGGTCAGTTGCGAATAGATGCCGAATGTATTGACACCGTGCCACGAACGAACCTAATGTGCGCCAATCCGAAAGTATTCGCAACAGCCGCAGGGTCGGCGTGGGCGATGCCGGATGAGGAGGAGAATGTCGATGTCCCCTACCCAGCGAAGGCTCTTTGGGCTGCTGGCGGTCGTGGCACTCGTCGCGGCCGCGTGTTCGTCGGGTGGCAGCACGCCGAGCCCGACCGCCGCAGAGACCACTGCCGCGTCCGAAGCCCCGGCATCGGCCCCGGCTTCCGTTGAGGCGTCTGCCAGCGCGGCTGCCGGCGGCGCCGTCGTTGCCGAGCCGGGCCAGTCGGTCAAGATGCTGCTGCTGCCCAAGTTCACGGGCGTGGCGGTGTTCGACCAGGCCAACGAAGGCGCGCAGGAAGCCAACACCGAGCTCCAGAACCCCGAAAAGGTGGACTACACCGGCCCCGACCAGGCGTCGAGCGCCCAGGGCGGCCAGGTGGAGTTCGTCACGAACGCGCCGACGCAGGGCTACAAGGCGCTGATGATCTCGAACAACTCGGGCGACCAGATCGCGCCTGCTGCGAAGACCGCGGCGGATGGCGGGATCAAGGTCGTGACCTGGGACTCGCCGATCCCGTCGGCCGAGGGCGAGAGCCTCTTCGTCGCCCAGGTCGACTTCGATGAGACGGGCACGGTCATGGCCGACATGGCCCTCGACATCCTCGGCGATGCCGGCGGTGAGTTCGCTGTCCTGTCGGCTACGCCCGATGCCGCGAACCAGAACGCGTGGATCGCCTCGCTCGAGGAGACCCTCAAGGATCCGAAGTACGCGGCCCTGAAGCTGGTCGACACCGTCTACGGCGACGACCAGTCGGAGAAGTCCTACAACCAGGCGCTCGCGCTGGTGGACTCGCATCCGGACCTGAAGCTGATCATGGCCCCGACGACGGTCGGCATCGCTGCCGCCGCGAAGGCCATGCAGGACGAAGGCCTGTGCGACAAGATCAAGGTCTCCGGCCTTGGGCTTCCGGCCGAGATGGCCGCCTACGTCCCTGACTGCTCCCCGAAGTTCGCTCTCTGGTCGTTCAAGGACCTCGGATACGTGACGACCTACGCCACGTACCTGCTCGCGACCGGTGCCCTGCAGGGCGTCGAGGGCGAGACGTTCGAGGCCGGCCGGATGGGCACCTACACCATCGAGAAGGACCCGACCCGCGACAACGGGCTCCGGATCGTGATGGGTCCGTTCACCGTCTACGACGAGTCCAACGTCGGCGGCTGACCGCAGTCAGCCACTCGACGCACGG
Organism: uncultured Chloroflexia bacterium; assembly: GCA_963721655.1. Lineage (GTDB taxonomy): Bacteria > Chloroflexota > Limnocylindria > Limnocylindrales > CSP1-4 > DASTYU01. The sequence goes on from CAVRKH010000017.1 coordinate 33,882, forward strand.
GCGCCACGCTCCCGCGAGCGTGGCGCCCATATTGTTCCTGTGACAGTGGCAGCGGCCGACGGCGGGACTCCAGGCATGACGGACGAGCAGCACGATCCCGAACCGATCATCGAGGTACGCGGCGTCTCGCGGCGCTTCGGCTCGACCCAGGCGCTCGACGGTGCGTCGCTCGCGCTCTACCCGGGCGAGGTGCACGCCCTCATCGGTGAGAACGGGGCCGGCAAGTCGACGCTGATCAAGGTGATGACCGGCGTCGAGCAGCCGGACACCGGCGAGATCGTGGTCGACGGTCAACCGCGATCGATCGCGAGCGCCCTCGATGCGCAGGCGCTGGGGATCGTCGCGATCTACCAGGAACCGATGGTCTTCCCCGACCTGTCGGTCGCCGAGAACGTCTTCATCAGCCATCGCGACCGCGGGCGGATCGTCAACCGCGGGCAGAATCAGCGCGACGCGAAGGCGGTCTTCCAGCGGCTCGGCGTCGAGCTCGACGTCGAGCAACCGGCCCGTGGCCTCACGGTGGCCGAGCAGCAGACCGTCGAGATCGCCAAGGCACTCTCGCTCAACGCGCGCGTCCTGATCATGGACGAGCCGACGTCGTCGTTGTCTGCAAATGAGACCCGGCGGCTCTTCCGGATCGTCGAGTCGCTCCGCCAGTCCGGCGTCGCCGTGCTGTTCATCTCGCATCGGATGGACGAGGTCTTCGAGATCGCGGACCGGATCACGATCCTGCGCGACGGGCGCTGGATCCGGACCGCCAAACGGGGCGAGCTCGCCAGGGACGTCGCGATCCGGGACATGGTCGGGCGCGACGTCGGCGACTTCTTCAAGCGCTCGCGCCACGAGCCGGGAGCGGTCGTCCTCGAGGTGCGCGACCTGGGCCGGTCGGGCGTCTTCGAAGGGATCAACTTCGCGGTCCGGGCCGGCGAAGTCCTCGGGTTCGCCGGCCTGGTCGGCGCGCACCGCACCGATGTCGGGCTCGCGCTGTTCGGCGTGGCGCCGGCCGACAGCGGCGCGATCGAGATCGACGGTAAGCCGGTGCGGATCTCCAGCCCGAACGAAGCAATGCGGCACCGGATCGCCTACGTCACCGAAGACCGCCATGGCTTCGGTCTCGTCCTGCCGCTGTCGATCGCGGCGAACCTGTCGCTGCCGTCCCTGTCGCGCTACACGGGCCCGGCCGGACTCCTCAAGCGCGGGGAGGAGGCGGCAACCGCGCGCGAGTACCGCGACCGGCTGAGCATCCGCACCGCGTCGATCGAGAGCCCGGCAGGTTCGCTGTCGGGCGGGAACCAGCAGAAGGTGATGCTGGGAAAGTGGCTCAACACGAACCCGCGGGTGCTCATCCTCGACGAGCCGACGCGCGGGATCGACGTCGGGGCGAAGGCCGACGTGCATCGGATCATCGACGACCTGGCGAAGGCCGGGATGGCCGTGATCATGATCAGTTCGGACCTGCCCGAGGTCCTCAACATGAGCGACCGCGTGCTGGTCATGCGCGAGGGCCGCCAGACCGCGGTCCTCGGCCACGAGGAGGCGACCGCCGAGGCCGTGCTTGCCGCGGCCATGGGCGAGGCCGGAGCGACGGCGGCATGACCGCCAGCCCGGTGGCCTTCGTCACGTCTCGCATCCGGCCCGAGCAGGTCCGCGAGGCATCGCTCGTCGTGATCATCGTGCTGCTCGTCGCGTTCTTCGCGACGCAGATCGACGGCTACCTGTCCGGCACGACCTTCACCCGCATCAGCGCCAGCTTCGCGATCGTCGCGGTCCTCGCGGTGGGCCAGACGCTCGTCGTCCTGACCCGCAACGTCGACCTGTCGGTGGGTTCGATCGTCGGCCTCATCGCCTATGGCGTGGGGACCCTGCTCGGCAACTTCCAGGACCTGCCGCCGCTGCTCGTGATCGGGCTGTGCCTCGTCTTCGGCGGCGTCCTCGGCTCGATCAACGGCGTCATCGTTTCGTGGGGCCGCGTCCCGGCGATCGTGACGACGCTCGGCACGCTCGCGATCTTCCGGGTGCTGCTCGTCGAGCTGTCCGGATCCAAGACGGTGACCACCGATTCGCTCCCGACGTGGGTCGTCGACCTGCCGCGGGTCAACCTGCTGACGATCGGCACGCTCGACATCCGGCCGCTGGTGGTGATCGCGCTGGCCATCGCGGTCGTGTTCCAGCTCGGGCTCCGCTACCTGCCGTTCGGGCGCCGGCTGTTCGCGATCGGGTCGAACCCCGAGGGCGCAAGCCTCGTCGGCATGCCGGTCAAGCGCGACGTGTTCCTCGCGTTCACCTTGTCCGGCGCCCTGGCCGGCCTCGCCGGGTTCATGTTCCTGTCGCGCTTCGGGAACATCACGGTGGCCGCCGGGCTGGGCCTCGAGCTGCAGGCCGTTGCGGCAGTGGTCGTCGGCGGCGTCAATATCTTCGGCGGCATCGGATCGATCGGCGGGGCGGTGCTCGGAGCCTTCCTGATCGACCTCCTGTCGCAGAGCCTCACCCGGATGGAGGCCGTCTCCGAGTTCACGCGCGACGCGCTGCTCGGCCTGCTGATCCTGCTCGCCGTGGCCAGCGACAGCGTGATCCTTTCCCGGCTGCGCTCCGGCTGGCAGTCGGCCCGGGCCCGCGAGATGGCGCGGCGTGAGGCGGAGGGGGCCGTCGTTGGCTGACGTGCGCCGCTTCCTGCGCACCTGGGAAGGGCTCCTGCTGGTCCTGCTGATCGTGATCGTCGCCGCCAACGCGATCAGCGTGCAGGGCTACCTGCAGCCGCAGAACCAGGTCAACCTGCTCACGCTCTCGATCGAGAAGGCGATCGTCGCGCTGGTGATGGCCTTCGTGATCATCGGCGGCGAGATCGACCTGTCGGTGGCGTCGATCATGGGTTTGGCCGCGATCCTGTTCGCGTGGGCGATCGATCAGGGCGTCGCCCCCGAGATCGCCCTGCTGCTCGCGCTGGGGGTCGGCCTGCTGTGCGGACTCAACAACGCGTTCTGGGTGGCGGTGGTCGGTCTGCCGTCACTCGCCGTGACGCTGGCCGGCCTGATCGGCTACCGCGGCCTGGCGCTGATGCTCATCGAGGACGGCTCGCTCGGTGGCTTCCCGGACTGGTTCGAAACGCTCGGCCAGCGACCGGTCATCGGGCCGATCCCGTTCTCCGTCCTGTTCTTCTTCGTGCTGCTGATCGTTGCCGCGGTGGTCCTCCACCGGACCGGGTTCGGGCGGCTGGTCTACGTCGTCGGGAACAGCACGGCTGTGGCCCGCTTCTCGGGCGTCCGGGTGTCGCGCGTGAAGGCGGCCCTGTTCATCATGTCCGGGCTCGTCGCCGCGGCCGCCGGGCTGCTGCTCGCGGGGCGCTTTGGTTCGGTGCGCGGGAGCATCGCCCAGGGCTTCGAGCTCGACGTCATCACGATCGTGCTGTTCGGCGGCGTGAGCATCTTCGGCGGACGCGGATCGATGCTGGGCGTGTTCCTGTCGATCCTCGTGATCCTGAACCTGCGCAACGGGCTGTCACTGCTCGGCGTGAGCGGCAATTCGCAAACCGGCGTGATCGGGGCGCTGCTGATCCTGTCGGTGCTGCTGCCAAATCTCATCTCCGACCTGCGCCGATACCTCGCTCGCCGATCGCTCCGTGGTGCGACTCCGTCCGATCCGGTGCCGACGCCGGGAGGCGCCACGTGAATCCCGTCCTGATTCGCCCATCGGCCGCCGCTCGGGCCCTCCTCCTCCGGGCCCGAGCGGACGCGCCGACCCCATGACGACGCACGTCCCGGCGCCGACCGGAGCGCCAGGCGACACCGTTACCGATCTCCTCGAGCGTTCGCATCGACTCGGGGCCGACCCGAAGAACACGAACTACGCAGGCGGCAACACGTCAGCCAAGGGCAGCGCCATCGATCCGGTGACCGGGCGACCGGTCGAGCTGCTGTGGGTCAAGGGCTCTGGTGGCGATCTCGGCACGCTCACCGAGGCCGGCCTGGCGGTGCTCCGGCTCGATCGGCTCCGAGCGCTCGTCGACGTCTACCCCGGTGTTGAGCAGGAAGACGAGATGGTCGCGGCGTTCGATCACTGCCTGTTCGGACGCGGCGGTGCCGCGCCGTCGATCGACACCGCGATGCACGGACTGGTCGACGCGGCCCATGTCGACCACCTCCATCCCGACGCCGGGATCGCGTTCGCGACGGCCGCGGACGGCGAAGCGCTGACGCGGCAGGCGTTCGGCGAGCGCGTCGCGTGGACCCCGTGGCGACGACCGGGGTTCCAGCTCGGCCTCGACATCGCGGCGATCCGGCGCGAGCGGCCCGATGCGATCGGCGTGATCCTCGGCGGCCACGGCATCACGGCCTGGGGCGCCAGCTCGGAGGAGGCCGAGCGGAACTCGCTCGACATCATCGGCACCGCCGAGCAATTCATCGCCGAGCACGGGCGACCCGATCCCTTCGGCGCCGTCGTGCCGGGTCACGAGCCGCTGCCGGAAGCCGAACGCAGGGCGCGTGCCGCGGCGCTCTTCCCGTTGTTGCGCGGACTGGCGTCCACGGATCGCCCGCAGGTGGGCCACTTCACCGACAGCGACGTCGTCCTCGACTTCGTCGCTCGCGATGCGATGCCCCGGCTCGCCGAGCTCGGGACGTCGTGCCCCGACCACTTCCTGCGAACGAAGGTGCGGCCGCTCGTCGTCGACCTGCCCTGGGTCGGCGCCGTTCGAGGAGCTCGAGGCCCGGATCCGCGAGCTCCACGCGGCCTACCGCGACGCGTACGCGGCCTACTACGAACGGCACGCGACGCCCGACTCGCCGCCGATGCGCGGTGCCGACCCGGCGATCGTCCTCGTTCCGGGCGTCGGCATGTTCAGCTTCGGGGCGGACAAGCAGACCGCCCGGGTCGCCGGCGAGTTCTACGTCAACGCGATCAACGTCATGCGCGGTGCCGAGGCAATCAGCACGTACGCACCGATCCCGGAATCGGAGAAGTTCCGCATCGAATACTGGGCACTCGAGGAGGCCAAGCTGGCCCGCCTGCCCAAGCCCAGGCCGCTCGCGACCCGCGTCGCGTTCGTGACCGGCGGCGGCTCGGGGATCGGACGGGCCATCGCCCACCGGCTCGCAGCCGAAGGCGCGTGCGTCATCGTCGCCGACATCGATGCGGGCAATGCGGAAGCGGTCGCGCGCGAGATCGGCACCACCGACCGCGCGGTCAGCGTTGCCTGCGACGTCACCGACGAGGCGCAGATCGCCGCCGCCCTCGAGGCGTCGCTGCTCGCCTTCGGCGGCGTCGACATCGTCGTCAACAACGCCGGTCTGTCGATCTCGAAATCGCTGTTCGAGACGGACGTCCGCGACTGGGACCTCCAGCACGACGTCATGGCGCGGGGCTCGTTCCTCGTGTCGCGCGAGTTCGCCAGGGCGATGCGCGACCAGGGCATGGGCGGCGACCTCGTGTACATCGTCAGCAAGAACGCCTTCTTCGCGGGGCCGAACAACGTCGCCTACGGCGCCTCGAAGGCGGACCAGGCACACCAGGTCCGGCTCCTTGCCGCGGAGCTCGGCCAGTACGGCATCCGCGTCAACGGGATCAACCCGGACGGCGTCGTGCGCGGCTCCGGGATCTTCGCCAAGGGCTGGGGCGCGGATCGCGCGCGGACCTACGGGGTCCCGGAGGACAAGCTCGGCGAGTTCTACGCGAAGCGCACGCTGCTCCAGAAGGAGGTCCTGCCGGAGCACGTCGCCGCGGCGGTCTTCGCCCTGGTCGGGGGCGACCTGTCGCAGACGACCGGGCTCCACGTCCCGGTCGACGCCGGGGTCGCTGCCGCGTTCCTGCGATGACCGGCGGCGCGGTCGCGGCCGTCGACCTCGGCGCCTCCAGTGGACGCGTCGTCGTCGGCAGGGTGTCCGACCGATCGCTCGACCTCAGCGAGGTTCACCGCTTCCCGAACGGGCCCGTCACGTCACCTCAGGGCCTCCGCTGGGATACCGCCACCCTCAGGCGCGAGGTCCTGGAAGGACTCCGCCGTGCCGCGTCGGCGGCCGACGACCTGGCCGGCATCGGCGTCGACGCGTGGGGCGTGGATTACGGGCTGCTCGATGCCGGCGGCGAGCTCGTCGCCGAACCGTTCCACTACCGCGACGAGCGGACGGCGCGTGGCGTCGAGCGCGTCCACGCGCTCGTGCCGCCGGACCGCCTCTACGCGCGGACGGGGCTGCAGTTCCTGCCGATCAACACGCTCTACCAGCTCGCGGCCGAGCCCGAAGCGTCGCTCGCGGCCGCAGCGACGATGGTCCTCATCCCCGATCTCGTCGGCACGTGGCTGACCGGCCGGCCCGCGGCGGAACGCACGAACGCCTCCACGACCGGCCTGCTCGACGCGACGTCGGCGACGTGGGCGTGGGACGTCATCGACGCGCTCGGTCTCCCGCGACGCTTGTTCTCCGAGCTGTCCGACCCGGGCGACCTGCTCGCGCCGCTTCGAGACGATGTGGCCGAAGCGACCGGGCTGCCGACGGCGATGCCGGTCGTCCATGTCGGCTCGCACGACACCGCCTCAGCCGTTGTCGGCGTTCCGGCCACTGGTGATTCCTTCGCCTACATCTCGTGCGGGACGTGGGGCCTGGTCGGCGTCGAGCTCGACGGGCCGGTCGTCACGGACGCCAGTCGCGCGGCGAACTTCACAAACGAGCGCGGCGTGGACGGCAGGGTGCGCTTCCTGCGCAACGTGATGGGGCTGTGGCTGCTCCAGGAATCCATGCGCACGTGGGCCGAGGCGGGCGAACCCGCGGACCTCGAACGCCTGCTGGCAGGCGCGGCACGCCTGCCGGCCGGCGGTCCAACCGTCGATCCGAACGATCCGGCGTTCCTGCCACCCGGCGACATGCCGGCGCGGATCGGAGCGGCGCTGCAGCGGGACGGTCAGCCTGCCCCGTCCACGCGTGAGGCCCTCGTACGGTGCATCCTCGACAGCCTCGCGGCCGCCTTCGCGGCCGCAGTCCGCGATGCGGCGCGCCTGTCGGGCCGCCGGGTCGAAACCGTCCACCTTGTTGGCGGCGGGGCACGGAACGATCTCCTGTGCAGGCTCACCGCGAATGCGTGCGAGCTCCCGGTGGTCGCCGGACCGGTCGAGGCCACGGCGCTCGGCAACGTCCTCGTCCAGGCGCGGGCGGCGGGGTGGATCACCGGCGATCTCGAGACCCTCCGCGCGCGGATCCGTGCGACCCAGGCGCTGCGGCGCTACGAACCGGGACGCAGCCCAGCCACCGTATCCTCGCCACCGTGACCCGTCGGCGACTCCCCCGCCCGTCCGAGCTCCGGCCGTACCTCCGCACGGGTCCGGTCAGGCTCTCCCCCGTCGAACGCCGCCTCGCCTCGGCCGCGACGATCTGGGATCTCCGGTCCGTGGCCCGGCGCCATGTCCCCCGAGCCGTGTTCGACTACGTCGACGGGGCGGCGGAGACGGAGACGAGCCTGCGCCGATCGCGCGACGCTTTCGCCCGGATCGAGTTCGTCCCCAGGGTCCTGCAGGACGTATCGCAGGTCGACACCTCCACGACGATCCTCGGCCGGCCGGCGGCCCTGCCGCTGGTCTTTGCGCCGACCGGGTTCACGCGCCTGATGCACGCGGATGGCGAGCCGGCGGTCGCCCGCGTCGCGGGTCGCATGGGTATCCCCTACGCGCTGTCGACGCTCGGGACGACGTCGCCCGAGGACGTGGCGGCCGCGGCCCCGGACACCGATCGATGGTTCCAGCTCTACCTGTGGAACGACCGCGAGGCCGGCCTCGACCTCGTTCGCCGTGCACGCGCGGCCGGGTTCAGCACGCTCATCCTGACCGTGGATACCCCGGTCGCGGGCGCGAGGCTGCGCGACGTCCACAACGGGTTCACGATCCCGCCGACGCTGTCGCTCCGGACGCTGGTCGACATCGCGCTCCACCCGGGCTGGTGGTTCGACAAGCTCACGACGGAGCCGCTTCAGTTCGCCGTCTTCTCCGAGACCGGCGGCACGGTCGCGGACCTGATCAACCGCGTCTTCGATCCGACCATCACGATCGCGGACTTCGCCTGGATGCGCGATGCATGGGACGGCCCGATCGTCATCAAGGGCATCCAGACCGTCGAGGACGCGTGCGCCGTGGTTGACGCCGGCGCCGACGCGATCGTCATCTCGAACCACGGCGGCCGCCAGCTCGACCGCGCCCCGACGCCGCTCGAACAGTTGCCATCGATCGCGGCGGCTGTCGGCGATCGTGCCGAGGTCTACGTCGACGGCGGCGTCCTGAACGGCGCGGACGTGCTCGCCGCGGTCGCGATGGGCGCTCGGGCCGTCCTGGTCGGACGCGCCTACCTCTACGGGCTGATGGCCGGTGGCGAGCGCGGCGTCGAGCGCGCCGGTGAGCTGTTGCGCAAGGAGGCCGTCCGAACCATGCAGCTGCTCGGCGTCCGGCAGATCGAGGATCTGAACGGCCGCGCCCGGCTACGCGACCACTGAGCCGTCCCTCTGTCAGTTGGAGCGCAGGATCGGCCTCGTCAGGCACGTCGGGCCACCCGAGCCGTTGATGCCGATCTCCCTCGCCGGATAGGCGTGGACCTCGCAGCCGGCCGCTTCGAGGGCGGCGCGGGTTCGGGGGTTGCCGTCGGCCACGATCACGACGCCCGGCCGCACCGCGAGCACGTTGCAGCCGAGGGTCGGGAACTCCTCGTCGGGCACTTCGATCAGCCGGACTCCGAGGTCCCGGAGCAGCGCCCACAGCCCGACCGGGAGCAGCGGCAGGTAGACGACCGCCAGGTCGTCGGCGACCGGCGAGATCACCGACAGCAGGTGGATCAGCTCGGCCGGGCCGCGCCAGTACGGGACGTCGAAGATGCGCACGTCGCCGCCGACGATCTCCGCGAGCTGCCGCGCCCCGTCGTCGTTCGTCCGCAGCGTCCGCCCGATGCACAGCAGGTCCGGCCGCAGCCAGAACGTGTCGCCGCCCTCGATCGTGCCCGGTGCCTCGATCCGGCCCACGGTCGGGATCCCGTGGTCGAGCGTCCACGCCTTCGATGACCTCCGGCTCGCCGAGGCGGTTCGGCTTGCCGGGACGCAGCGGGATCGCGCCGCGATCGCTGACGAGCAGCGGGTCGAACGTGTAGACGAGGTCCGGGTTGTCGGTCTCGGCGTCGAGAACGTGGACCGTCGGCCCGAGCGACGCGAGCAGCTCCACGAACCGGTCGTGCTCGCGCTGCGCGATCGGCAGGTTGCATGCGTGGAGGAAGCCGTGGGCGGGATCGTCGAACGCCCGGCCGAACGCCGGACCCGGCCGCTTGACGAGCACCTCGCGCAGCGGCGCGGTCATGCTCTGGGCACCGAAGGCGCGATCGACGGTCGTCACGGCGCGAGGATAGCCGCGGGCGTACCCTCTGGACATGGCCGGCTACGCCGCCACGGCTCGGATCACGCACGTCGCCCCGCATCGCGTCGTGCATCACGAGCCTGTCGACTCCGCCACAGCCGACATCGTCGAGCTCGACGGGCCGGCGGTCGAAGAGGTCAGCGGCCAGCCCTACCTCGCGACCCTGAGCGACATCTGGGACGACGTGCGCGAAATCTGGCGCCAGGGCATGGACGTCCTGCGCGACCCACAGATCTACTAGGCGGCCCGCGGCGGAGCGCCAAAGCGCGCGGGGTCGAGGGCAGCCGGCGGTTCGGCCAGTTGGCCGAGCAGGAGATCCGCGAGGAGCCGGCCGCTGTCCGGCCCGGTCGACACGCCCCACGGACCGTGGCCGGCCGCGATCCACAGGCCCTCCGTCCCCGGGACTCGACCGATGAGCGGGCGACCGTCGACCGACAGCGGCCGGGCGCAGGCTCGCGAGGCACCGACCGTGGCCTTCGCGATGGCCGGGACATAGAGAGCGCCGTGCTCGACGAGGCGAGGCGCGATCGCGTTCCGATCCGGTTCGGAGGTCAGGAAGGTCGAACCCAGCGAGCTGGCGCCGTTCGCCGTCACGAGGCTGAACTCGGGGTCGGGTCCGCTCACACCGTGCGGGGTCGGGACCCCGCCTTCGACGTCGATGCCGACCTCCTCGAGGACATGGCCCGGCGGGTTGGCGAGGTCGACCTCGACGACCACGCCCCACAGCGGCTTGATCGGGCGCCACGCCCCCGTCGGGTCGATGAGCTCCGGGGACCACGGGCCCGCTGCGACGACGACCGCGCCGGCGGCCTCGAAGCGGTCGCCGGCCCGGACGCCGTCGACGCGACCGCCATTGATCCGCAATCGCGCCGGCCTGCCGATCTGGAAGCGCACGCCCAGCTCCCGGGCGCGGGCGGCGATCGCGTGGGTCGCCGACGCAGGCGCCACCGGATACCCGATCGCAAGGCGGCAGGCGGCCACGTCCTCGGCGATCGCCGGCTCCAGCTGTGTCACTTCGCCCGGCGCGAGGAACGTCGGCCGGAACTGGCGATGCGTCTTCGCGTACTCGGCGGCCATGGCGCGCAGCTTCGCTGGATCGCGGCTGACCAACAGGAGGCCAGCGGGTTCCGCCGGCAGCCCGAACAGCTTCGGTTCCTCCTCCGCGAGGCGCCGGTAGCGTTCGAGTGTGCCCAGGTGCAGCTCTGCGAGCACCGGGTCGAACGGGTGCTGGACGACGCCCGAGTTGCGTCCGGACGCGGCGGCCGCGACACCATGCGCTTCGAAGACGCGGACGGTGGCACCGGCCGCGGCAAGGTGCTCGGCGACCGACACGCCGACGATGCCGGCGCCGATGACCGCGACGTCGGGGGCGGCGCCAGTCAAGGTCGGCAGCTCAGACGACTGCCGCGGCGCCAGCCGCGATCCGCTCGAGGGACTCGAGCAGCCGGTCGACCTCCTCGGCCGTGTTGTAGTGGACGAGCCCGATGCGCAGCACGCCACCGGACTTGGCGAGACCGAGCCGCTCGATCAACCCGGTCGCGTAGAAGTCGCCGTCCCAGGTCGCGATCCCGTCGCGTCCGAGTGCCTCGGCCGCGGCGCGCGGAGCGACCCCCTCGATCGTCACGGCCGCCGTCGGGGTGCGCCGGTCGAACTGCCCGCGTTCGGTGATCCCGTGGATGCGGACGCCTCGTATCGACTCGAGCCCGTCGACGAGCCGGCCGTACAGCTCCATCTCGTAGGTCCGGATGGCCGTCATCGCGGTATGGAGCGTCAGCCGCCGACCGGTGCCCTCCTCGGCAACGCCTTGCGTCCGGCCGACCCACTCGAGGTACTCGACCGCGGCCACTACGCCGGCCAGCCCTTCGAAGTTCGGCGTGCCCGTTTCGAACCGGTCGTTCGCGGGACGGACCTTGTACGCGGGCAGCGAATCCAGCAGGTCGCGCTTGCCGTACAGCACCCCCGCGTGTGGCCCGAAGAACTTGTACGCGGAGCACACGACGAAATCCGCATCGATCGTGTGCACGTCCATCGCAGCGTGCGGCGCGAAGTGCACGGCATCGATGTACGCCAGCGCGCCGACCTTGTGGGCCCGGAAGACGATGTCCGCAACACGGGTGATCGTCCCGACCGCATTCGATGCCCAGCCGACCGCGACGAGCTTCGTGCGCGGTCCGAGGGCGTCGTCGAGCGACGACAGGTCCAGGCTGAGATCGTCGGGCCGGATGTCGACCGTCTTGACCGTCAGTCCCCGATCCTTCGCCATCAACAGCCACGGATCGACGTTGGCCTGGTGGTCGAGGTTCGTCACCACGATCTCGTCGCCGGGCGACAGCGTCGCACCGATCGACCGGCTCACGTGGAGCGTCAGCGTGGTCATGTTCGCCCCGAACTTGATCGACGCGGGGTCGGCCGCGCCGAGCAGGTCGGCCATCGCGACGGTGCGCCTCGTGGGCGATCGCGTCGTTCCGCTCGCTGGTCGGGAAAGCGCCTCCGGCATTGGCGTTCGCCTCGCGGTAGTAGGCGGCGACGGCCTCGATCACGGTGTCCGGGACCTGGGTCCCGCCGGGTCCGTCGAAGAAGACGAGCGGCCGGCCGTCATGCAGCTCGGCCAGGGCCGGGAAGCGGCGGCGGACCGCCTGGACGTCGAAGTCGATCATCGGACGGTTCCTTCGGCTTGGAGGATCGGGCGAGCGGGCTGCGCCGATGCCATCCCGGAAGGCGATGGCCCCGACGACGGGTTGAGGAAGCGGCGCGGCTCAGGTAGAGGCTGAAACAGATTACGCCCGCCAGCTTGAGGGGCCGAAGCGGGGCGACGCGGTCGTCCACGCGTCCCAGCGCATTATGTCGGCCACCGGATGGTTGCGTTGTCAACGAGTCGGGCGCGGTGTACGATCGGGCCGATGCCGGAAGCCGATCCCCTCCATCCCGTCACCCCACGCGACGAGCGACTCCTGCCGTGGCGCGCGTTCCTGGTTGCCCACGCGCGGATCACGCGACGGCTCGACGAGGAGCTGCGGGCCGAGCACGACCTGACGCTCGGCGAATACGACGCGCTGCTCGCGCTGGCCGAGACGAGCGACCGGCGGCTGCGCATGAACACGCTCGCCGAACGAGTGATCCTCAGCAAGAGCGGCGTCACGCGCCTCATCGACCGCCTCGTTGCCGACGGGCTCGTGGTCCGCGACCAGTGCGTGACCGATGCGCGCGGCGCGGAGGCGGTCCTGACCGACAAGGGCCTCGAGCGGCTGCGGCGGGCGTCGCGGACCCACCTGCGCGGCATCGAGCATCACTTCTTCGAGGTGGTCGACCCGGCCGACCTCGGCGCGATCCGGCGGGCGATGGTGGACGTGGCCGAGCATGCCGAGCAGGATCCCCGCCCGACCGTGGAGCCGGCCGCGGCCGGCTGAGCCGTGACCGGTCGCCTGCTCGTCGGCACGAGCGGGTTCGCGTATCCCGCCTGGTCCCCGCGCTTCTACCCGGCCGGGGTGCGCGGCGGCGAGCTGCTGCGGTACTACGGGACGCGGCTCGACGCGGTCGAGCTGAACAACACGTTCTACCGGCAGCCGCGGCCCGAGCAGGTGGCGACGTGGCTGGCGGCCACGCCTGACGACTTCCGGTTCGTGGTGAAGGCCCAGCGCAGCGGTTCGGGCCGGTTCTTCGGCGACCCGACGAGCGGGCTGGACTGGCTCACGGAGCCGTACCGCGCCTTCGGGGAGCGGCTCGGGGCCGTCCTGTTCCGGCTGCCCGACATCGCGAAGCGCGACGACGACAAGCTGCGGCGGTTCCTCGGGGCGTGGCCACGAGACCTGCCCCTGGTCGTCGAGCTGCGCGAGCCGTCGTGGGACGTCGACGAGACGTACCGCGCGCTCAGCGACGCCAACGCGGCGCTGTGCATCACGGAGATGCCGGAGGACGAGGTGCCGCCCACGGTACGGCGCACCGCCGAGCGTCTCTACCTGCGGCTTCGCCGCCACGATTACACGACCGCCGAGCTCGAGGCGTGGCGCGACCGGGTGCGACCGTTCCTCGATGCCGGCGACGACGTGTTCGTGTTCTTCCGTCACGACGAGGTGGGCCGTGGCGCGGAGCTGGCCCTCGAGTTCGGCGACCTGGCGGGGACGCGTCGCCCGGCGTAGACCGGCTATTCGCCCGGGAGCGACTCCGCCGGGCCGAACACGACGAGGACCTCGAGGCGCTCGGTGATGTCGTGGAACGTGTGCGGAACGTGAGCCGCCACGAAGACCAGTGAGCCGGGACCGACCGGGCGCTGCTCGTCGCCGACCGTGATCGTGGCCCGTCCCGCGACGACGAGATACAGCTCGTCCTCGCGGTGGGGCTGCTGCGGATCGGTATCCCCGGCCTCGAGCACGTACAGGCCGGCGCTGAGGTCCGGGACGCGCAGGAACTCCTGGTAGCGCTTCCCGGCAGCGCTCCGGATCGCCTCGACCTCGCCGAGCTCGAACGCGTCCATCAGCCCGGACTCGCCGCGATGCCGGTGTCCCGGATGAGCAAGCCTGCCTCCCCGATCAGCTCTGCTGCCGCGCGATCACGCGCCTCCTTCGAGTCGAACGAGAGTAGCAGCGTGCCTGTCCCGGCCTGCACCCGGAGGGCCGGGCGCGGACCGCGGAACGGCATCACGCGCCCGGACACCAGTTGCTTGAGCTCGCCCTTCCCGAGCGCGACGCCCTCGGGCTTGCCGAACCGCTCGACGATCAGGGTGGTCGGCACGTCCGATCGGAGACGCAGGCGCGTCCGAGGCGGCTTCGGCGGCCGGCGTGGCGGCCACGACCGAGGACCAGCTTGGGATCGCCGGAGTCGCCGGCGCCTCCCATGGGACGGGGGCCTCGGGTTCGGCCGACGCAGCTTCGGGTTCGGGCATCGATGCCTCCGGTTCGAGGGCTGGGGGTTCCTCGGCTGACGCCTGGGTTCGGCGGGCGCGACGGGCTCGGCGGCGCGCCGGCTCATCGACTCGAGCGGGAACCGCAGCAGCCGGCCCTTCGCCTCGCGGACGTGGATCAGGCCGCCCTCCCGGCGCAGCGCTCCGGTCACGCGGACCGCGATCTCGTCGCCCGGTCCCATGGTCCGGCCGCCCGATGGAAGCGGTCGCTTCGACCGTCGGAACACGAGGTATCCGCCGACGAGTCCGATCGCCAGGATCGCGGCCAGCAGTCCGGCGAGGATCGCGAGACCGAGCGACAGCCCGGCGCTCGCGGGAGTCGCCTGATCATCGAGGAGGTAGCGATCCGAGACCGTGATCCCGAGCGAATCGAAGTCGAGGTCGCGCGTCGACTTGGCGTCGCGGATCGAGGCGGCCTCGTCGCGCAGCATCCCGGTGAACTGGACCGGGACCGTCGCGGGCTGGTCGTCGGCCTGCAGGACCGTGATCGCCCGCCCGCTGCCCGGGTCGGCGATGAACGCATCGATCGCGTCGAACTCGGACTGCCTCGCACTCGCCGTCGCCGTCAGCGTCCCCGGAGCACACGTCGAGCCAGCCGACGCACGGGCCGGTGATCGTCACGGCCGTCCCGGGTGCCGGCATCTCGGCGGTCAGGTCGAGCGGCTGCGGGCTGCCCGGCGGCTCGCTGCTCGCGTCGAGGTAGAACGTGTCATCCAGCTCGATCCCGGACGATCCCTCCAGCCGGGCGAACTGGGCGACGTCCACGCTCACGTACTCGGGGTCGCGAACCACGACGCCGGTTGCGGTGTATCGGTAGATGTCGTCGGGATGACGGGTAGAGCGCACGGTGACGCCGCTGCCCGACTCGTCGACGAGGAAGTAGTACCAGGCGTCACCGGTCTCGTCCGCGTCCTGGATGCCGTCGTCATCGTCGTCGGAGAATGTCTCGACGTAGCCGTTGGCGACGACGCCCTCGATGGTGGCGTAGACCCGGCGGCCGATGTCGTCGGCCGAGGCGACGTCCGCTGGGGCGATCGCCCTGGGGGTCGGGTTGTCGGTCGACTCGAGCGCCAGCAATCCGAAGACGACCGACCCGACGATGAGGATGACGATGACAAGCACCGACCCGGGCCGGTTACCCATGACGTCAGGCCCGCGACCCGAGGTGAGGGCGCGAACCAGCCGATCGGCGCGATCGGTCAGCGCTCCCGCACCAGAGATCAGCCGGTCGAGCACGCTGTGGTCCCTCCTCGCCGCGCAGCCTAGCAGGCCGATTCGGCCGGTACGGCGCTCGCGACACGGTCCGCGGTAGGATCGCGCGGTGCCGTCACCCAATCGTCATCCGCTTGCCGCGGCCGTCACGGCCGTCCTGCTCGTCGTCCTTGCCGCGTGCGGGGGCTCGCAGGCCACGCCGTCGCGGATGCCGCCATCCCAGGTGCCGCCATCCCAGGTGCCGCTCATCGGAGGCTCCCCCGGCTTCGCCGGGCATCGGCCTGTCCCTCGAGCCGGTGGTCGACCGGCTCGTCTCGCCGCTCGCGGTCACCAACGCCGGAGACGGCAGCGGGCGCATCTTCGTGCTGGAGCAGCGCGGCCAGATCCGGATCGTGCGCGACGGGCAGTTGCTCGGCGACCCGTTCCTCGACATCGGCGATCGCCTGACGGCCGGCGGCGAACGCGGGCTCCTCGGCCTGGCCTTCCATCCGGACTTCCCGGACGATCCGCGCTTCTTCGTCAACTACACGGACCTCGACGGCAACACGGTCGTCTCGTCGTTCACGGCCGAGGCCGGCGCGGACCGTGCCGACGGCGGCAGCGAGGTCGTCCTGCTCCGGATCGAGCAGCCCTACCCGAACCACAACGGCGGAGCGCTGGTGTTCGGTCCCGACGGCTACCTGTACATCTCGACCGGCGACGGCGGCTCGGGCGGCGACCCGCACGACAACGGCCAGCGGATGGACACGCTCCTCGGCAAGATCCTCCGGATCGACGTCGACGGCTCCGGCGACACGCCCTACGCGATCCCACCCGACAACCCGTTCGTGGACCAGCCCGATGCCCTGCCCGAGATCTGGCACCTCGGGCTGCGCAACCCGTGGCGGATGTCGTTCGATCGCGAGACCGGCGACCTGTGGATCGGCGACGTCGGCCAGGGCAGCTGGGAGGAGGTCGACGTGGCCCGCGCCGGGACCGGCGGCCTGAACTTCGGGTGGAACCGGGTCGAGGGCTTCGAGTGCTTCCAGGGCGATACGTGCGACGACCCGGCGTTCACGCCGCCGGTGACCGCCTACAGCCACGATTTCGGGTGCTCGGTGATCGGTGGTGTCGTCTACCGCGGGACGGCGCAGCCGCTGCTCGCGGGCCAGTACGTGTATTCCGACTACTGCAGCGGCAACCTGTGGGTGCTCGATCCGACGAACGACGGGCCGCTCGACGGCCGGCTGGTCGCGGAGACCGGGCGCGGCATCAGCGCGATCGGCGAGGACGAGGCCGGCGAGCCGTACGTCACGGACCTGAACTCGGGCGAGCTGCTGCGGATCGTCGCGACGGGCGATTAGCCCTCGAGGACTAGAATTCGCCTCTTACGTGTCACGCGGCTGCAATGACCGCTCCGGGTCGAGAGGTTTGGTGACGACCCGGGCTGGGGGAAGGTGGCGGGGTGCCCGTCGTTCGTCGTTCTCGTGTGCCTCCGACTCCGCATCACGCGGTGCGGATCGTCACGATGCGCGCGGCCCACCGCAACCAGAAGCAGCGGCCGCCACACCGCCTCGGCACGTTCCTGGCGATCGCCCTTGCCCTCGTCCTCGGCGCCAGCGCCGCGGGCGTCGCGGTCGTCGGGCTCGCCGCCACGGCCACCGTCGCCTATCTGTCCGAGGACCTGCCCGACCCGACCGAGCTCGAGTCGCTGACGTTCGCCCAGCCGACGATCCTCTACGACCGCGACGGCGAGGTCGAGCTGGGTCGCTTCCAGACGGTCGAGCGGCGCGTCGTCGCCTACGACGACGTGCCACGGCTGGTCCTCGACGCGACGACCACCGCGGAGGACCGCACGTTCTGGGAGAACGGCGGCTTCGACCCCGAGGCGATCGTGTCCGCGATCGCGGAGAACGCGAGCGGCGAACGTGAGCGCGGGGCATCGACGATCACCCAGCAGCTCGTCCGCGCGCGGATGCTCCCCGACGACGTGGTGGCGCCCGGCTCCGACCGCTACATCCGGAAGGCCAAGGAGATCATCCAGTCGATGCGCCTCAACGAGACGTACCCCGGCGTTGTCGGCAAGGAACGCGTCATCACGGCGTACCTCAACGAGATCTACTACGGGCACAAGGCATACGGGATCGCCGCTGCGGCAAAGGCCTACTTCGGGATCGAGGATCTCGCCAGCCTGACGCCGGCCCAGGCGGCGCTGCTCGCCTCGCTCCCCAAGTCGCCGAGCACGCTCGATCCGTATGCCTACGCCAAGAAGAACAAGGCCGGCGACCTGGTCGTGCCCGCTGACTCGCCGCCGGTCGTGCGCCGGAACTATGTGCTGAGCAACCTGTCCACCTCGCGCTGGACCAAGTTGACGCCGCTCGAGCTGCAGGCCGCGCTCAAGGAACCCGTCGTCCTCGCGGGCGATCAGCCCAACCGGTTCCGGGCCGGCCATTTCACGTGGCAGGTCGAACGCCAGCTGCAAGAGATCGTCGGGAAGGATGTCGATCTCACGACGGCCGGCTATCGAGTCATCACCACGCTCGACTGGCGGGCACAGAAACTGGCACAACGGTGGATCACTGCCGCCGTCATCGCCCCGAACCTCAAGCGCAGCTCCGGCGACAAGCTGCTCAAGCAGCTCAAGATCCCGGGCAGCGAACGCGGCTGGATCCGTGCGCTGCGCGGCAAGGACCTCCACAACGCCGCGCTCGTGGCGCTCGACTACCGGACCGGCGACGTGCTCGCCTACATCGGCAGCGCCGGGTACGACCGGGACAATCTCGCCTCGAAGCGCTTCGAACCCAAGTACGACGTCGCTGGCGACGGGTACCGGCAGCCGGGTTCGGCGTTCAAGCCGATCATCTACGCAACAGCGTTCGAGGAGCGGGACCTCACGCCGGGCAGTCTGCTGCTCGACATCACGACCGAGTTCAACCCGGGTCGAAACTGGGCGCCGCGCGACGCCGACCGACGGGACCGAGGGCCGGTCCTGGTCCGCGAGGCGCTCCAGCAATCGCTGAACATCCCGGCGATCCGGGCGCTCGAGCGGGTCGGCAGCAAGGCCGTCGCCAAGCGGGCAGAGGCGATGGGCATCCAGTTCCAGGGCGGCGAGAAGAGGTATCTCCAGGCCGGCCTGGCCGGCGCGCTCGGCACGGTCGAGGTCACACCGCTCGACCTGACGTCCGCTTTTGGCACCCTGGCCAATGGTGGCGTCCATGTCCCGCCGCGGATGATCCTCGAGGTCCGCGGTCCCGACGGCTCGCTGGTCTGGAAGGCGCCCAAACCCGATCGCGAGAAGGCCGTGTCGGGAGGGACAGCGTTCCTCATCAGCGACATCCTCCAGGGCAACAGCGACCCCCGCGTCAACAAGGCCTGGGGACCCGTGCTCGAGACGAAAGGCCCGGGTGGCAAGCGGCGGCCGATCGCGGCCAAGACCGGAACGGCACAGGACGCCCGCGACCTGGCGACCTACGGCTACCTCGCGCCGCCGAAGGACGAGAACAAGCCTGGGCTCGCGGTCGGCATCTGGATGGGCAACAGTGACCATTCGCTGCCGCGGACGGCCAGGCCGGCGATCTCGCTCACCTCGGCAGCGCCTCTGTGGCACGCATTCGTCGAGGAGTACACGAAGAAGTGGCCGATCGCCAAGTTCCAGCGGCCGAGCAAGGTCGTGACGGCAACGATCGACGCCTGGTCGGGCGGGAAGCCGGGTCCGTGGACCCGCGAGACGCGCAAGGAGTTCTTCGTCCGCGGGACCCAGCCGGCGGCGAAGAACGCCGTCGACGAGGCGGGCCTGCTCTACTCCGTGAGTTGTGGCGGCTGGCGTGTCGACCCCGTCAAGGCTGAGCTCGGTCCGTCAGCCTGGAACCGTGACGTCGAGGACTGGCTGCGCCGCGCCCGGCGTGGGGTCGGGGTCATCGGCCGCTGGGACGCCGCAACGGCGTTCCTCCCGGGCGAGTCGTCGTGGGGCGGTCCGCTTGCCGGGCCGTGCCTGCGTCCGAGGCCGGTCAAGCCCGACAAGCCGGAGAAGCCCGACAAGCCGGAGAAGCCCGACAAGCCCGACAAGCCGGAGAAACCAGGGAAGCCGCCGCCCCCGCCGCCTGACGGCAACGGCGGCTGACCGAGCCAGCTGGCGCGGCGCCGGCTCCCCTTAGCGGAGGACGGCGAGCAGGACGGCCGCCACGACCGCCACGATCGCGAGGCCGTACTCCATCAACTGCATCGAGTGCTCGTCTCGATCCGCGACGACGGTCCTGGACTCCGCGGAACCGCGTTCCTCGAGCATCGATGGTGCCTCCTGACGGAAGGACCGACATCGCGCCCTTGTGGCGCGGAAGCGTCGGCTGCGCGGAGTGTCGTCGGAGCCCGACCCCAACCATCATTCCGGCCGATGCGCACGGCATTTCGGTCCTGTATCACGTGCGCCGCGGCCACCCGGCTGTGGTGACAGGAAGCACCGACTGCGAGAAGGCTGATAGCCCATCGGGGTCCCAGCCACGGTCAGCGATGCGCAGCGGCGGCTACGGTCCCGAGCGGCCCCCAGTCGACACCGACGAGAGGTCGCCCGTCCGTTCGCGGCGTCGGGCCGCGTCAACCCCCAAGGAGGACCCACCATCATGAAACGATTGCTCGCAGTGCTCGTCCTGGCCGCGGCTGCAGCCATGGCCTGCACACCCTCGGACAGCGGCAGCAGCCCGGGCGTCGACGGCCTCGAGAGCCCGTCGCTGACCAGCCCGTCGCTCGAGAGCCCGGTCACCGTGGAGTCGCCGGCGCCGTCGGCCTCCTGACCGCCGCTCACCCCATCGAAATCGAACCGCCGGGCGCCCGCCCGGCGGTTCGTGCTGTCAGGCGGTTGTTATGCAACGCGGCCCATTCCGTAATGGTCAGGAGACGCGCCGGGCCGGGATAGTTCGGCGCATCGAGCCTGACGGATGCCCGTCGCCGTGGGTGGCTCGAACCCCGCGGCCGAGGGTGGAGGTGCGGGATGAACATCGTGGCGTGGATCGTGCTCGGCGCGGTGGCCGGGTACCTGGCCGGCTTCCTCGTCAAGGGCGACGAGGGCCTCGGAGTCGTGGGCCACGTCGTCCTCGGGATCGTCGGCGCCGTGGTCGGCGGTTTCCTGGCCGGCGTGATCTTCGGAACCGACCCGATCCAGGGACAGCTGGACGCCGCGTC
Source organism: uncultured Chloroflexia bacterium (assembly GCA_963721655.1). GTDB lineage: Bacteria > Chloroflexota > Limnocylindria > Limnocylindrales > CSP1-4 > DASTYU01. The sequence goes on from CAVRKH010000017.1 coordinate 54,512, forward strand.
GGTCGTGACCGCGGTGATCGGAGCGGTCCTCGTGGTCATGGTCGTCAGCACGTTGATGGGGCGCTCGCGGACCGGCCGCGGCGCCGTCTGAGCGGCGGCCTGCCCGACGACATCCAGGAGCCGGACGGACGGTCTGCCGGACCCCCAGGCGCGTCCGGCAAGGGGACGCCCACCCCGGGGGCTCAAGGGGGTGGGCGTCCCGTTAGCGCCGCAGCGACGCCTGACACCCGGATGCAAGTCGACCGCCGATCAGTGGCGGGTTGGCCGCCATCCCGCGGTACGAAACTGGATCTGGCTCCCGTACCACTGGGGGTCCGGGAGCCACTCCCAAGCCGGAATCGGGGGATTCCGGGGCGGGAGGCTCGGATCGTTATGCGGATGCAAGGTCCGGTGGCTGCCAATTGAGGATGGGCAATGGCAGACTTCTCTACGGTTACCATGTCACGGGGCCCGTCCGCCCCTTGGGGGACGTTCCGGCGACAACAATGCGAATAACTCAACGGGAGCGCTTGTGACGGGGCGCTCTCGCAAAGCACGGACGGCTCGAGCCCCCTCCTCGGGCCGTCCGTCGCCATTTCCGTCACCTTATTGAAGTTGGGAGTGTGCGTGATGACGACGACATCGAACGAACTCGGCGAGACATCGAGCGGCAGGGACGCCGCCGACGCGTCGCAGAATGGCGGCCCGGCCGAGACGGCGCGCGCCGTTGCCGGCAACGTCGCCAACGTCGCCGAACAGGCGGTCTCGAAGCTGCCGGAGGCGACCCAGTCGGGACGCGCGGCGGTGGAGGAGGCAAACCGTGCGATCCAGTCCGGTTCCGACGAGGCACTGATGGCCGGCACGACGCTGTCGGTCGGGCTGGCGCTCGGGCTGCTGCTCGGCGGCGCAAACCGGCTGCTCGTCATCCTGGCCCTCATCCCCGCGGCGGCGATGGGCTTCACGCTGCTCGATCGCTCGCAGACCGGCCGGACGCCGGTGAAACGGGGCTGATAGCCAGAACGACGTTGCACGTCTCGGTCCGATAGGGCCGCTGCCCTAGGTTCGGGTCACGGGCGCCGTCAGGCGACCCACCCAAACCAGGAGGTCGAGACCATGGACGACGTCAAGAAGGGCTACCGCGAAGCCGAAGAGACCACCAAGGAGGCTTGGCGCAAGAGCGACGGCGAGGAAGATCTCGCCGACAAGGTCGGCAACGCCGGCGACGACGCGCGCAAGAACCTCGGCAATCTTGGCGACGATGCCCGGGACGCCGCGGACGTCAAGGACGACGAGCCGCACATCTAGAACCACCCAACCGCGTACACGAAGAGGCCCCGCTCGTTCGAGCGGGGCCTCTTCATTGCGTCCGGGACGCGTCGTCCCGTACGGGTCAGCTGCCGGAGATCTGCCGGCGCAGCGCGTCGTAGAGCAGCACCGCGTGACGCCGCTCGTCGTCGATCAGCTGCCCGAAGACGCTCTCCGGGTCGTCGCTCTGATACTGCTCGTACGCCTCGATGGCCTCGAGCTTCGAGGTGAGCGCCTGGAGCAGGTTGTACGTGGCGTCATCCACGGGGCTGCCCGTCTGGGCGATGGCTTGCTGGGTCATGATGGCGACCCTCCTTTCTTCGACCCGCATCGTCGCCTGAGCAAGGGCCGGTCCGTGCGGCACGCAGGCGGAGCGGCCTATCGGCGACCTTGCGACCGCGCGCGCCCCCGTCCGGCGTCCATGTCGAGTCGTTCGCGGAGCAGCCCCAGCACCGCCTTCTCCGCCGACGGGAGGTCGTCGAGGTCCACGGCTTCGAGCCGGCCGTCGACGTACGCCTGGAGCACTTCGGGATGGATGTAGGCCTGGCGTGAGACAGCCGCGGTGTTGCGCAGGGCCCCCGCCGTCCGCTTGACCGCCTCGACCACATTCCGTTTTGCGGTCCGCTCGTCGGCGGCCTCGGGCAGCTCGGACAGCGCGCGGTAGGCGAGCACCGTCCCGGCCCAGGTCCGGAAGTCCTTGGCGGTGAAATCGCCACCCGAGACCTCACGCAGGTACTCGTTGACGTCGTCGCTCGTCACGTTGTGGACCGTCCCGTTCTCGGCGTACTGGAACAGGTCCTGGCCGGGCAGATCCTGGCACCGCCGGATCAGCGCCGCGAGACGTCGATCGCGCAGGCCGACCTCGTGGGGCGCGCCGCCCTTGCCGCGAAAGCGGAAACGGATCTGTGTGCCGTCGACCTTGACGTGCCGGCCGCGGAGCGTCGTCAGGCCGAACGAGCGGTTCAGTCGCGAATACTCGTCGTTGCCGACGCGGATCAGGGTGAGCTCCAGGAGCCGGACGACCGCCGCCAGGACCTTCTCGCGGGGGACGCCGGGGCGGCCGAGGTCGCGGTCGACGCGCTTGCGGATCCGCGGCAGCGCGGTGGCGAACTCGACGAGCCGTCCGAACTTCGCCTCGTCGCGCGCGGCCCGGTACTCCGCGTGGTAGCGATGCTGCTTCCGCCCGCGTGCATCGCGGCCGGTCGCCTGCATGTGGCCGTTCGGCCAGGGGCAGATCCATACGTCGGTCCACGCGGGCGGGATCACGATCGAGCGGATCCGCGAGACCACCTCGGGGTCGCGGATCACGTTCCCATCCCGGTCGAGGTAGCTGAAGCCCTTCCCGCGCCGGCGGCGGGAGAAGCCGGGCACCTCGTCGGTCGCATAGCGCAGGCCCGCCTCACGGGCGGCGAGCCGCGACGACTGGTCGGGTGACGGTTCGTGCATGTGCCCGAAGCCTGGGGCCGCCGGATGCCGCGCGCGAGCCCGTCGCGCCCATCGGTCGTCGCAGCGGGCTTGCAGCGTCGCCCGCGTCATGCGCTTGGTATGCCGCCCGGGTCGCGGCGACACCGGCGCAAGGCCCGCTCTCGATACTCGGGACAGCCCGGCCGGTGCGCCGGGCGCCACCGTGCCGCTACCCCAGGAGCCCACGTGACCGACCCCCAGTCCGCGCCAGCCAGCCACCGTCGCCGTCGAGGACGTGACCAAGCGGTTCGGCGATTTCGTCGCCGTGGACGGCGTCTCCTTCGCCGTCCCGGAGGGGACGATCCTCGGCCTCATCGGCCCGTCGGGGGCAGGCAAGACGACGGCCGTCCGGATGCTGACCGGAGCCCTCGCTCCGACGAGCGGCACGGTCCATGTCCTCGGCGAGGATCCGCGCCACTTCCGGCGCAGGACGCGCGAGCAGATCGGCTACATGCCGCAGCTGTTCTCGCTGTATCCGGACCTGACCGCCCGCGAGAACGTCGACTTCGTCGCATCGCTGTTCGGGATGCTGTTCCGCCGACGCCACCGACGGACGCGCGCGGTGCTCGAGATCGTCGACCTGTGGGAGGCGCGCGGCCGGCGTGCCGGCAACCTGTCCGGGGGCATGCAGCGTCGCCTCGAGCTTGCCTGCGCGCTGGTCCACCAGCCGGCGCTCATGTTCCTCGACGAGCCGACCACGGGCATCGACCCGCTGCTCCGGACCCGGATCTGGGAGGAGCTGCAACGACTCCGCTCCGAGGGTCGAACGATGCTCGTCACGACCCAGTACCTCGGCGAGGCAGAGCTGTGCGACAACGTCGCGCTGATCGCAAACGGACGGCTCGTGGCGTACGACGCCCCCGACGGGCTGCGCCGCGCGGCGATCGGCGGCGACATCGTCGATGTCGAGACGGTCCACGCCTTCGACGGCGCGGTGCTCGACGGGTTGCCGATCGTCGTCTCGATCAACCAGCTCGGTCCGCGCCACGTGCAGGTCGTCGTGGACGATGCCGGGTCGGCGACGCCGGACCTGATGGACGCGATCGTTGAGCGCGGCGGCGAGGTCGAGAGCGCCCGGGAGTACCGCCCGACGTTCGACGAGATCTTCGCCGAGCTCGTCCGACGCGACCGCGAGGCTCACGGTGAGCCAACGGACGCAGAGGCGGTGGCCTGATGAAGGGCCTGATCGCCGTCCCCGTTCGCCTCTTCGCGTTCCTCGGCAAGGAGCTCGTCGAGACGATCCGCCGCCCGGGCGCCCTGTTCAGCCTGGTCCTGGGCCCGTTCCTCATCATGGCCATCTTCGGCCTGGGCTACGACGGCTACCGCAACCCGCTCCGCACGGTCGTCGTCGCGCCGCCCGAGACGGGCCTCCCGCAGAACCCCTCGGATTACGCGGAGATCGCCGGCGACGCCCTCATGGTCACCGAGGTGACCGCGGACCGCTCGAAGGCCCAGCAGCAGCTGGCGAACCAGCAGGTCGAGGTCGTGATCGTCGCCCCCGAGAACGCCGAGGAGCGCTTCCGCGACGGCGAGCAGTCGGTCATCGACGTCGAGGTCAACATCGTCGACCCGGTGCAGGCAGCGTACGCGGCGTTCGTCGTGCAGCTGCTGGCGACCGAGGTGAACCGCGAGATCATCGAACGGGTCGCCGAGGAGGGCGAGGGCTACGCGGTCGCGGCCGGAGGGGAGGAGCTCGCGCAGGTCCCGCCGGAGATCGTCGCCTCGCCGACCAGGACCGAGCTGATCAACATCGCGCCGCTCACGCCGGGCGTCGTCGCCTTCTTCGGTCCCGCGGTCCTCGCGTTGATCCTCCAGCACCTTGGCGTGACGCTCGTCGCGATGTCGCTGGTCCGCGAACGGACGAGCGGCGTGCTCGAGCTGTTCCGGATCGCGCCGATCAGCTCGGCGGAGATCATCGCCGGCAAGGTGCTCGCGTACGGCGTCCTCGGGGCGGCGATCGCGGCGATCAGCCTGACGCTGTTCATCGTCGCCTTCCACATCCCGGTGCTCGGCACCTGGGCAATGCTCGCCGCCGTCGTCGGCCTGCTGCTGCTGGCCTCGATCGGCCTCGGCCTCGTGGTGGCGGTGGTCTCCGATTCGGAGCGCCAGACCGTCCAGCTGTCGCTGCTGATCCTGCTCGCGTCGGTGTTCTTCAGCGGGTTCGTGCTCCCGCTCGAGGAGTTCAACGCGCCGGTCCAGGCGATCGCGTTCCTCCTGCCGGTCACCCACGCGATCCGGCTCATGCAGGACGTGATGCTCCGCGGATCGACGCTCTACCTGTGGGAGTTCGGCGCCCTCGCGGCGATCGCGGCGGTGACCCTGTTCATCTCCTGGGCCGCGCTCCGGCGGTCGATGACTCGGGCTTAACCCCGCCGCGGCAGCGGCTCGATCTTCGCCGTCCGGACGCCGGCCTCACGGAGCGGCTGTGGCTCCTCGTCCAGACCGGGCAGTGGCGCCGGCGTCGGGATCTCCCAGCCGGGCCCGACCGACACCGGTGCGCGGACGACGGCGCTCTCGGCTGCCTCGGCGATGGCGCGCTCGTAGAGCTCCTCGTAGGCATCGGTCATGCGCGTTGCGGAGAACCGCTCGATGACCGACGCGCGGATTGCGTCGCGGTCCAGCGTGTCGACCCGATCGACGAGGAAGGCGAGGTGCTCGACGTCGTCGCCGAAGAAGCCATCGATCCCGTCGCGCATGATCTCGGGCAGTGCGCCGACTCGCCGGGCGAGGACCGGCGTGCCGCAGGCCAACGACTCGATGGCCGCCAGTCCGAACGGCTCGGGCCACGTCCCGGGCATGAGCATCGCGTGGCTGGCACCGACGATCCGGTCGCGATCCTGGCCGCTCAGCTCCCCCAGGTCCTCGACGAACGAGCCGGCGGCTTTGAGCGCAGGGACGAAGACCTGTTCGAAGTACTCGACCTCGTTGGGCACCACCGGTCGCTTGGCGATCACCTTCAGCGTCCGCCCGGTGATGCGCGCCACCTCGATCGCATCGAGGATCCCCTTCTCCGGCGCGACCCGCCCGAGGAACACGAGCTCGTCGTTGTGGTGCGTCGGGGCGGGTGCGCGGGCGAGGTCGAGCCCGTTGTAGACGATGCCGGCCCAGCGGACGTTCGGGTGGGTGGCGGCGTGACTGCGGCTGATGGCGATGAGGCCGGGCGTGCCCTCGAGCAGGGTCGCCGCCCACGGCAGGTCGAGCCGGCCATGGAACGTCGACAGGACCGGCGTCGGGCTCTGGATGGCCAGGACGGCGCTCGCCCATTCGAGATGCGAATGGATCACGTCGAAGTCGGCGGCGCGCTCGAGGACGGCCCGGATGGTCGCGTAGAACCATGGCGACGCGTCACCGCTGTACCCGTCCGCTCGAAGGGCGCGGGCCACCGTCGGCACGAGCCGGCCGGGGACCGTGGAATCGCCGCTGGCGAACGTCGTGACGTCGTGGCCGCGTGCGAGCAGCTCATCGACCAGCGCAGCAACGATCCGCTCCGTGCCACCGTAGCCGTGCGGCGGCACGGTTTCCGAGGGTGGAGCGACCTGGGCAATCCGGAGGCGACGGGTCATGGCTGGGTTCCGCGATGCAAGGCTGCCACCTTACACCGACCCCCGGACCCTGGCCCGAACCGCCGGCTAGAGGGCGACAGGATCGACCTTTTCGGGGTCGAGTCCGAGCTCGCGGATCGCCTTGCTCGCGACCTTCGATTCGAGCGCCCCGCAGCGGACCAGGCCGACCAGCGTCGCGGCAGCGATCTGCGGCGGGTCGATCTCGAACAGCGCACGCAGGTTCTCGCGCGTGTCGCTCCGGCCGAAGCCGTCGGTGCCGAGGGACACGTAGTACGGCGGCAGCCAGCGCGAGACCATGTCCGGCAGCGCCTTCAGCCAGTCGGTCGCCGCGATGATCGGCCCGCCCTCGTGCGGCAGGACCTGGCTCACGTACGGAACGCGCGGCTCGCGGGCATCGGGATGGAGGCGGTTCCAGCGCTCGGCCTCGAGGGCGTCCTTGCGCAGCAGCTGGAACGACGGCGCGCTGTAGATCTCGGCCGCGACGCCGAACTTCTCGGCAAGCAGGTCCCGAGCGGCGATCACCTGCTGGAGGATCGAACCGGAGCCGACCAGGCGCGCGGCCTGTGCACCCTTCCCGACGCTCCGGCGCAGCGGCGAAGCGGTACAGCCCGCGGAGGATCCCGTCCCGAACGTCGTCACCCTCGGGCAGCGGCGGCTGGACGTAGTTCTCGTTGTGGATCGTGACGTAGTAGAAGACGTCCTCGCCCTTCACGTACATGCGCTCGACGCCGTCGCGGACGATCGCCGCAAGCTCGTACGCGAACGCCGGGTCGTACGCCCGGATGTTCGGGATCGTCGAGGCGTGGATGTGGGTGTGGCCGTCGTCGTGCTGCAGGCCCTCGCCGGTGAGCGTCGTGCGGCCGGCGGTCGCGCCCATCAGGAAGCCGCGCCCGCGCGCGTCCCCGAATGCCCACATCTGGTCGCCGGTCCGCTGGAACCCGAACATCGAGTAGAAGATGTAGAACGGGATCATCGGCGTGCCGTGCGTCGAGTAGGACGTCCCGGCAGCCTGGAAGCTCGCCATCGAGCCGGCCTCGGTGATGCCCTCCTCGAGCACCTGGCCGTCGGTCGCCTCGCGGTAGGACAGCACGAGATCCGAGTCGACCGGTTCGTAGCGCTGGCCGAGCGCCGAGTAGATGCCGACCTCCTTGAACAGGGGGTCCATGCCGAACGTGCGCGCCTCGTCCGGGATGATCGGCACGATGTGCTTCCCGAGCTGCTTGTCGCGGATCAGGTTGCGCAGGATCCGGCTGAAGACCATCGTCGTCGAGACGGGTGTCTGGCTCCCACCGGCGAACTCGGCGTCGACCTCGGGCCCCGGAGGCGGCAGCGGCTTCGAGCGGACGACCCGCTTCGGGAGCGGCCCGCCGAGCGCCCGCCGGCGCTCCATCAGGTATTCGACCTCCTCGGACTTCGGGCCGGGGTGGTAGTACGGGGCGTCCTTGATCTGCTCGTCCGGGATCGGCAGCTCGAGCCGGTCGCGGAAGATCTTCATCTCGGCTTCGGACAGCTTCTTGGCCTGGTGCGTGATGTTGCGGGCCTCGACGCCCGGGCCGAGGGTCCAGCCCTTGACGGTCTTGACGAGGATCGCGGTGGGAGCGCCGGTGTGCTCGACCGCGGCCTTGTACGCGGCGTACACCTTGCGGTAGTCATGCCCGCCGCGGCGCAGCTTGGCCAGGTCGTCGTCGGACAGGTGCTCGACGAGCTTGCGCAGGCGCGGATCCGGCCCGAAGAAGTGCTCGCGGATGTACGCCCCGCCGGCGACCGAGTACTTCTGGAACTCGCCGTCGAGCGTGTCGTTCATCTTCTGGACGAGGACGCCGTCGACGTCACGGGCCAGGAGCTCGTCCCACTCGCGCGCCCAGATGACCTTGATGACGTTCCAGCCGGCGCCGCGGAAGGCGGATTCGAGCTCCTGGATGATCTTGCCGTTGCCGCGCACCGGGCCGTCGAGGCGCTGCAGGTTGCAGTTCACGACGAAGGTCAGGTTGTCGAGGCCCTCGCGCGCCGCGACGTGGAGCGCGCCGAGCGTCTCGGGCTCATCGGTCTCGCCGTCACCGACGAACGCCCAGACGCGCGATCCGCTCGTGTCGAGGATGCCGCGGTTCTGGAGGTAGCGGTTGAACCGGGCCTGGTAGATCGAGCTGATCGGGCCGAGGCCCATCGAGACCGTCGGGTACTCCCAGAAGTCCGGCATGAGCCGCGGGTGCGGGTACGAGCTCAGCCCGGCCTGGCCGGGGACCGACTCGCGCCGGAAGTGGTCGAGCTGGTCCTCGCTGAGCCGCCCCTCGAGGAACGCGCGGGCGTAGATCCCGGGAGCCGCGTGGCCCTGGTAGAAGATCTGGTCGCCGGGCTGGCCGTTGTCCTTGCCCCGGAAGAAGTGGTTGAAGCCGACCTCGTACAGGCTGGCCGCCGAGGCGTACGTCGCGAGGTGGCCGCCGATGCCGGAGAAACGGCTGTTCGCGCGGAGCACCATCGCCGCAGCGTTCCAGCGGATGAGCCGGCGGATCCGCCGCTCGATCTCCTCGTCGCCCGGGAAGAACGGCTCCTGCTCGGGGCTGATCGTGTTGATGTAGCGGGTCTGGGTGAGCGGCGGCAGCCCGATCTGGAGCTGGCGGGCGCGCTTCAGCAGCTTGTAGACGAGAAACCGGGCACGCGTCTCGCCGGACTGCTCGACGACCTGGTCGAGCGACTCCATCCAATCCTGGGTTTCGTCCGGGTCGATGTCCGGCAGCTGGTGCTTGAACTCATCGAAGTACATGGGATACGGACCGCTCCGCGTGGGGTCGCTTGGGTGACGTCATGAGCGTAGCCCATCTCGTCATCGGGTGGCGGCGGCGAAGGCTCCGGCGCCGTTTGTTATGCCGACGCAACGGTTCTGCAATGTCGCCCGGCCACGCCCGGCACCAGGCCTCGCCAAGGATGGGGCACGCAACCGCGACCGCACCGACCGATCCGTTCGCGGACTGGCCGCCCAGGCGGTCGACCTAAGGAGGCTCAAACGAATGACTGATGGCAACGACCACGACACCGTCGTCGTCAAGGACTCCGGCTCGAGCGCCGGCATGATCCTCGGCATCCTCGCCGTGATCATCGTGCTCGCCGGGCTGTGGTACTTCGCGATGGGGCCCGGCTCCAGCGGCGGCGGGACCACGACCCAGGAGAACAACCCGGACGTGAACATCGAAGTCCCGGTCGAACCGGTGGAGCCGGCTGCTTCGTGATCGCTCGCACCACCTGGATGACGCGCCTGATGACGTCGGGCGCGTCGTCCATCACCATGGACGTCCGTAACGGAGGTCAGGCGTGAGCACCCAACCGCTGGTCCTCGTCGCCGATGACGAACCCCGGATCACCAAGCTCGTGTCGATCGCCCTCGGCGAAGAGGGGTTCCGCGTCGTCACCGCCAACGGCGGTGAAGAGGCGCTGCTGAAGGCCGAGGAAGTCCGGCCGGATATCGTCCTGCTCGACATCGTGATGCCCGACCTCGACGGCATCGAGGTCATGCGCCAGCTCCGCGAGCGACGCCCCGTCGCCGTGATCCTGCTGACCGCCAAGGGCTCGACCGCCGACAAGGCCAAGGGCCTCGACCTCGGCGCCGACGACTACATCGCCAAGCCGTTCCACCCCGACGAGCTCGCCGCCCGCGTCCGCGCGGTCCTGCGCCGCTCGTCCGGCGCGCAGCCGGGCGCCGGCGTCGTCAAGTTCGACGACGTGGAGATCGACCTCGAGCGGCGCATGGTCACGCGGAGCGGGGAGCTCGTCCAGCTGTCCCGCACCGAGTGGCTGCTGTTGCAGCACCTGGCAGCCAACGCGGGCAAGGTCGTGCTCCACACGGAGCTCCTGACCAAGGTCTGGGGCCCGGAGTACCGCGACGACCTGCAGTACCTGCGCGTGTGGGTGTCCCGCGTGCGCCGCAAGCTCGGCGCGGCCCCGGGCGAGCCGGGCCGGATCCGGACGTTCCAGGGCATCGGCTATCTCCTGGACGTGGAGCCGCCCGCCACACCGGCCGAAATCGAAGTCGAGGCCCCGGTCGACGAGCGCGCCGCGCTGATCGGCTAGGTCCGTTCCAACGTTTCCACGGGCCGCCGGCCTCCGGGCCGGCGGCCCGTTTGCGTGCCCGGTCCGGCGCCGTCGGAGCGCCGCTGGGTCGGCTGCTCGCCCAGCGAGCGCTGCAGCGGTTCTGGACGACCTCGTTCGCCGCTTCTGCTCGCCCATGAGCGAGCAGGATCCGACGGCGCAGCCGCCAACCCGCTCGCCGATGGCGAGCGAGCCTGACGAACCATTCGCCCGTAGTGCTCGCCAGCGAGCAGTAGAGCCGCAGGTAAGTCGGTGCTGGCGCGATGCTGGATCCATGCCGGCACAGGAAGGCCACGCAGCTCCGCGGGCGTCGCGCCGCTCAGCGCATCCGGACGGAATTCGGCCGGGACCTGCTGAGTCGAGCGCGAGGCAGGCGGCATCAGCCAGCGAGACGGCCGGGCGAGCCGCCGGCATGTCGCGCGCCCAATTCGGGCGAATCGAGCGCGGTGAGATTCGCGAGACTCACGATCGACCAGGCTTCGACGGGCTGCCGCTGCGGTCGGCCTGCGACTCATGCGTCAAGACGTACCCCGATGGAGATCCCGCCCGCGATGCCGCGCACCTCGCGCTCGGCGAACGGTTCCGCAGGCGGCTTCCGCGCGATGCCATCTGGCGCACCGAGGTGCCCATCCCGATCCCCGGCGACCATCGTGCGTGGGACGGCGTCGCCGCGCTTCGCGGGAGGCGCGCCGGGTGCGAGCTCGAAACGCGACTCCACGACGTCCAGGCGCTCGAACGGCGGCTGACGCTCAAGCACCGGGACGGTGACGTGGACATCGTGCTCCTCGTGGTCGCCGACACCACCGCCAACCGACGCTTCCTCGAGCAGCATCGCGAGCAGTTCCGGGGTCTGCTGCCGCTCGACAGCCGCCAGGTGCTCGACGCGTTTCGGCGGGGAGTGCTCCCCGAGAAGAGCGGCATCGTCATCGTCTGAGCGAACCGGATACGCTCAGCGCATGCAGCGCTATGACCCGACCACGGCCCTCATCGTCGTGGACGTCCAGAACGATTTCGCCGATCCCGCCGGCGGGCTGGCGGTGGCCGGGGGCGCCAGGATCGTTCCGAGGATCAACACAGAGATCGAGATGGCCAGGGAGGCGGGCGCCAGCATCTTCTACACCCAGGACTGGCACCCGGAGTCGACACCGCACTTCGCGAAGGACGGCGGGATCTGGCCGGTCCACTGCGTCGCCGATACGTGGGGCGCCGAGCTCCATCCGGACCTCATCGTCGACGGGCCGATCGTCCGCAAGGGGGCGAACGGCGAGGACGGCTACTCGGGCTTCACGATGCGCGACCCGACGACCGGCGAAACGAAGCCGACCGAGCTCGAGGGTCTCGTCCGGGAACGCAACATCACGCGACTCTTCGTGTGCGGCCTTGCGACCGACTACTGCGTCAACGCCACGGCCATCGACGCGCGACGGCTCGGGTTCGAGACCTCCGTGCTGGCCCACCTGTGCATGCCGGTCAACCTCCGCGCGGGCGACGACAAGCGGGCCATCGAACAGATGCAATCGGCCGGCGTCGAAGTCGTCGGGCCCACATCCTGACGAGCGTGCAGCTCCACCTCGTCGACGCGACCTACGAGCTGTTCCGGGCGCATTACGCGCCGCGCCCGCCGGTCGTCGGCCGCGACGGGATCGTCCTGAGCGGCGTCAGCGGGCTCGTCGAACAGCTGCTCTACCTGCTGCGCGAGGAAGGTGCCACGCACGTCGGGTGCGCCACGGACCGCGTCATCGAGTCGTTCCGCAACGACCTCTTCCCTGGCTACAAGTCGTCGTTCGGGATGCCGGCGGACCTCCTCGACCAGTTCCCGATCGCGGAGGCCGCCGTCGAGGCGCTCGGGATCGTGCTGTGGCCGATGGTCGAGTTCGAGGCGGACGACGCCATCGCCGCCGCCGCGACCCGCTGGGCCGAAGACGAAGCGGTCGACAAGATCGTGGTCTGCACCCCGGACAAGGACATGGCGCAGCTCGTGCGCGACGAGCGGATCGTGCTGTGGGACCGACGCCGCCAGATCGTGTACGACGAGCCGGGCGTGCTGACCAAGTGGGGCGTCAAGCCCCCCTCGATCCCCGACTGGCTGGCGCTCGTCGGGGACAGTTCGGACGGCTACCCGGGCCTGCCCGGCTGGGGCGCGAAGTCGGCCGCGGCCGTCCTCCGACGGTACGGGCACCTCGAGATGATCCCGCGGCGCGGGAGCGAGTGGGACGTGCCGAGTCTCCGGGGAGCGGTGACACTCGCCGCCACCCTCTCGGAGCAGTGGGACGCAGCCCAGCTGTATCGGTCTCTGGCGATCCTTCGAACCGCCGACGACGGTGTCGACATTCCCCAGCAGCAACCCGACGAGCTCCGCTGGGACGGCGCACCGAAGGCGCGCTGGCAGGCGTTCTGCGACGAATGGGGGCTGCCGCGCCTCCGCGACCGCCCCCACCGCTGGCTCGACCGACGCTAGGGCGCCATCCGCTGCCACGTTGGCGCGGATCCGGTCGTCCAGCCCGGACGCGTGATCTCGCCGGTCTTCGCGTCGATGACGATGACCTGGTCGGCATCCTCGCCCGCCGCCGGCGCGGCAGGCACCTCGAGGATGCTCTTGCCGTCCGGTGACCAGGCCCAGCCCTGATAGCCGTTCGGGTTGATGAGGCCGACCTCGTGCTCCTCGCCCGTAGCCACATCGACGATCGTCACCGGACGCACGCCCGGATCGCCGTTGGGGTCATTCAACCATTTGCCGAACGCGACCCGCGTCCCGTCGGGCGACCATGCCAGGTGCCCCTCGTCGACGGTCGCGATTCGTGGTTCGAACTTCGAGAGCCGCCGGAGGCCGCTGCCATCGACGTTCACGACATATGCGCGGCCGAGATCAGGGTTCTCCGGCGGATGGAGCGAGAACGCGATCTGGCTTCCGTCCGGCGACCACTGAGGGTCCACGAGATTTCGAGAACGGCACAGTGGTTGTTTCGGTCGTGAGCACGGCGATCTGCTCACCGCCACTCAGTGACCGGCGGTAGAGGCCATCGCCGCTCGGCCCGGTGCCGAGCTCGAGGACTTCGTCGCCGGCCGGCGGCCGGAACAGATCGGCGAGGTCGTTGTGCAAGCCTCCGACATTGGCGGAGTCGAGCATCGGGCTCGGCTTGGCGCCGGCAGCGACGTCGTACGCCACGAGCTTCCCGGTCGACAGGCCGACGATGACGCGACCGTTGTCCGGCGTCCAGCCAAGGTACGAGGTGCCCAGGAGGCCGTCGCGTTGCGACGACGATCGGATCTTGACCTTGAGGATCGGTGACGACGAGGTCGTTCGCCGACAGGTACGCGAGACGGGTGCCGTCCGGCGACATGATGGGCAGTCGATTACCGCTGCCGGCGACGATGATCGATGACGTGCCGTCGACGGGATTGCCGGAGCGGATCGCGCCGGCTTCGTCGATGAACATGATCTGGCCGTTGGCCGCAGGGCCGAATGGCGGCGGCACGCGCTGGCGGCTGCCCGCGATGAGCAGGGCGCCGACGACGAGGCCGACGATGAGCAACAGGACGGCGATGGCCGCACGCATCGGGATGCGCGGCGTCACTGCCAGTCGATTCGTGAGAGCGGACACGGGGAGCCACCTTTCGGGGAACGTCCAGCCGGGTCGCTGCCGCGTGCGGTCGACCTGGCCGAGGATGTCGTCGAAGTACTCGGGGGCGCGTGTCGGCGCGAGCGAGTCGAGGATCACCGGCAGGCGGCGTTCGAACCGATCGTTCGCGCTCATGCGATCTGCCCTCCGGGAACCGCTTCGGGCTGTTCGAGCCCGGCGTCCTCGAGCGTCACCCGCATCGCACGCAGCGATCGGTGCAGCCGGGACTTCACGGTTCCGAGGGGGATCCGCAGCGCGACGGCGACGTCGGGCAGCGGCATCCCGAGGTAGTAGTGCAGGACCACGACGGCGCGCCACTCCGGCGTCAGCTGGCGCAGCGCGCTGTCGACCAGCTCGCGCTCGGCAACGTCGGCCGTCGAATCGCCGACGGACGGCATGGCCAGGGGCGTGAGCTCGACTTCGATGGAACGGCGGCGGCGACGTCTCGCCACGTCGAGACAGGCGTTCACGGTCAGGCGATGGAGCCAGGCGTCGAACCGGTCCGGGTCGCGCAACCCGGGCAGGTCCTTCCAGGCCCGCACCATCGCGTCCTGGACGGCGTCCCGCGCGAGCTCGCCGTCCCGGAGGATGAGTCGGGCGGCCGAGTCCAGCCGCGCGACGGCCACGCCAGCGAGCAGCGCGAAGGCATCCTTGTCGCCCCGCTGCGCCCGACTGACGAGGTCACGCTGGTCCACGGTCACTCCAGTGTGGCGCGGCCGCTTGGTCGCGCTCGGATGCTAATGGCGCAGCGACCCGCCAAATGGTTCCCGGC
>CAVRKH010000018.1:0-62623 GCA_963721655.1 uncultured Chloroflexia bacterium
CTTGAGGTCCGACGGCGGGTAGTGGATCCGCTCGCGCAGGTCGCGGACGGCATCGATGCCGCGGTTCGAGGCGGCATCGATCTCGACGAGGTCGAAGGCACGGCCTTCCCGGATGCTGACGCACGACGGGCACGCGTCGCATGGATCGCCATCCTGCAGGTTCGTGCAGTTGACGGCCTTGGCGACGATGCGCGCGAGGGAGGTCTTGCCGGTGCCACGCGGACCGACGAACAGGATCGCGTGCGAGACCCGGTCAGCCCGAACCGCGTTCCGGAGGGTCTCGACGACCGCCTCCTGGCCGACGATCTGGCTGAACGTCTGCGCTCGCCAGCGTCGGTAGAGGGCCTGATGTGGGACGGGCGACGTCACGACCCTCCTTCGCGCGCGAATCCAGGGAGCAGATTGCCGTGCACCCTCCGTCGATCAGAACGCCCTCGTGCCCACACGAACGAACGGCTCGGACCAGGCCGTTCCGCGGCACCCGACGATGGTCGCTGAGTGCTGCTTCCTTCCGGACCTGACACGGTTCGCGGTTCGCCGCTGCGCGGGACCCGGTCCTCAACGTCGCGCGTCCGGCGGCCTACGAGAACGATGACCTCGGGAGGGGATTCGGCCCTGCTAGAGCGGATTGCAGGTACAGGGCACCGCTAGTTCCCCGCCTAGCACGGCCCGCCAAGGATACCGCGGATCGATCGAGCCTCGTCAGGATCCGATCCGCTGCCAGGACCGCCGGTCGTGGCCGAAGTAGACCTGCTCGGGCTCCAGCTCCCGGAGCCTCTGGAGCGACTGGTCGTAGGCGTCACGATCCGGCGCCCCGCTGCGACCCTCGAGCTCGTCGGGCTCACCCGCCCACTCGTCGACCGTGTAGACGGCCTGCCCGGCCAGGACGACGAGGCCGCTGATCCGTCTGCACCGCGAGCGACTGGTGACCCCTCGTGTGACCCGGCGTGGCGACGATCCGGAAGCCATCGAACGGCTCGTGGTCCCCGCTGAGCGGGACGTAGGTCGCACCCGGGAAATCGATCCACTCGAGGACCGTGTGCTCGGTCGTGTGGGCCAGCTCCCACTCCGCGGCCTGGACGTAGATCGGAACGCCCGGGAACGCCGCGTTCTGCCCGGCGTGGTCGGCGTGCAGATGGCAGTTCGCAACGCGGTCACGTCGTCGAGCGCGAGCCCCGCGCCGGCCAGCGCCTCTTCGATGCGTCGTGCCTCCGGGTGGTACGTCTCCTCGAGCTCGGCATTTCCGAAGCCCAACCCGGTGTCGAACAGGAACACGCCACCTCGATGCCGAATGGCATACCCGACTACCACGCCCCGGCGCCCGGCGAGCGCCGGATCCGGAAACCGGAACGTCCCGAACTCGATCGGCGTGATCTCAGGAAGTCGTGTCACCACGGATCGTCAGCGCGGCGCGAGATGGGCGCCGAGGCAAGGCGCCGTCGAGCACGCGACGCGAGCGCACTCGGACGTGCGTGAGCGGAGCGCGCAGCGGCAACGCCGCGATCGGCGTTCAGCCGCACGCGTAGTGGCGGAGAGGGCGGGATTCGAACCCGCGACGGGTTGCCCCGAACCGCATTTCCAGTGCGGCGCCATAGTCCACTAGGCGACCTCTCCCCCGACGCACAAGAACCGGCCGCTAGCCGGCCGGTTCAGGCGAACGGTGTGTCTGGCGGAGAGGGTGGGATTCGAACCCACGCTGCTTTCGCAGACCGCTTTTCGAGAGCGGCACCATCAACCACTCGGACACCTCTCCGCCGGAGAGGATACCAAACGGGTCAGCGCACCCCGGTCGGGGCGAGGAGCCGTTCTGCCTCATCGCGGCGGATGCCGCTGACGACCTTGATGCGGCGCGGAAGGGCCGGATGCTGCGCGAGCTGGAGCACGGTGCCGGCCGCTCCATCCACCAGGTTGGGCATTGCGAAGACGAGCGCTTCGACGTCGCTCTCGAGCAGCGCTCCGACGCACATCGCGCATGGCTCGTGGGTCGTGAAGATCGTGGCGTTGGCGAGACGCTCGCGGCCGAGCTTGCGCGCCGCCTCTCGCAGGGCGACGACGACGGCATGTGCCGTCGGGTCGGTCGTCTCGCGGACGCGGTCGTGCGCCCGGGCGACCATTGCCTCGTCGACGACTGCCACGGCTGCCACGGGGCGCTCGTTGCGCGCCAGCGCCTGTTGCGCTTCCGCGAGTGCCTCCCCCATGTACAGCTCGTAGTTCATGGACCGACTATACAGGGCGGATTCGCGCGCTCCGTCGTCACCGTTCGGCAACCTTCCTGCCTCGGGCACCCGCAGTAGGATTGCCACCGCAATGACACAGAAGCGGATCGCCATCCTGACCGGCGGCGGCGACGTGCCCGGTCTCAACTCCGTCATCAAGAGCGTCGTGTACCGCGCGACCGAGATGGGCTACGAGGCCGTCGGCGTCCGGCGCGGGTGGGAGGGCCTGACCCATCTCACCGTCGGGCCCGAGCAGGATTCGAACTACATCCGCTCCCTCGATCGGACCAACACGCGCACGATCGACCGGACCGGCGGGACCGTCCTCCACACGTCGCGCACGAACCCACGCAAGATGCGCCTCGCGGGGATGCCCTCCACGATCCCACGTTCGCGTTGGCCGTCGCTGGAGATCGCGGAGGGGATCTTCGACGTCACGCCGGTGGTCCTCGAGAACCTCGAGGCGCTCGGCGTCGACGTCCTCGTCACCATCGGCGGCGACGACACGCTGTCCTACTCCCAGGTCCTGACCAACGCCGGCGTCCCGCTCGTCGCCATCCCGAAGACCATGGACAACGACGTCCAGGGAACCGAGTACTGCATCGGCTTCTCGACCGCGATCACGCGAGCGAAGGAGGCGATCAACCGCCAGCGGACCACGCTCGGCTCGCACGAGCGGATCGGCGTGTTCCGCATCTTCGGGCGTGACGCGGGGTTCTCGGCGCTGTACACGGCGTACGTCACCTCCGCGCGCTGCGTGATCCCGGAGATCCGCTACGACCTCGACGCGCTGGCCTCGGTCATCGCGCAGGACCACCGCGACAACCCGAGCCACTACGCATTCGTCATCACCGCCGAAGGCGCGATCTGGAAGGGCGCCTCGTTGACCGACATCGGCGACGCGGACGCGTTCGGGCATCGCCACAAGGCGAACGTCGGTGAGGCGCTGGCCGAGGAGCTCAAGCAGCGCACCGGGATCGAGACACTCGCCTCGGAGCTCACCTACGACCTGCGGAGCGGCGAGCCGGACTTCATCGATTCGCTCGTGGCGACGACCTTCGCCAACGTGGCGATGGACCTGGTCGCGGACGGGGTCACCGGGCGGATGGTGGCCATCCAGGAGGGCAAGTACGCGCATACCCACCTGCCCGACCCGGCCCTCGGTCCACGAAAGGTCGACGTCGCCACGATGTACAACGAGGTCCGCTTCCGGCCGCGCCACGACGGGAAGCTCGGCGACCCGATGCTGCTGGTCGGGCTCGACTGAGGGGTTACCCCTCGAGCGCGGACGCGCCTAGCCCTCCAGGGCCGAGAGTTGACGGATCGCGCGCGCGAGGGCGGACATGTCCTCGTCCCCGTGACCCTGGGCGATCAGTCCCGATTCGAGCGCCGCGGTCAGCGAGGCCAGCGGCAGGCTCACGCCCAGCTGATCGGCCAGGCCGATGGCGATGCCAAGGTCCTTGCGGTGGAGCGCCAGCTTGAAGCCGAGCGGGTAGTCGTTGTCGACCATCCGACCGCTGCGGTTCGCGAGCACCCATGATTGCGCGGCGCCGCCACCGAGCGCCTCGATGACCTGCTGGGCGTCGAGGCCCGCCTTCATGGCCAGGACGATCCCCTCGGCAACCCCGAGGTAGGCGCCCGCCAGGATGACCTGGTTCACCGCCTTGACCGCCTGCCCGGCGCCGATCGGCCCGACGTGGGTGATCGTCCGGCCAAGCGCGGTCAGCACCGGCCTCGCCCGCTCGACGTCCCGCTCGTGCCCGCCGACGAAGATCGTCAGGGTCGCGTTCCGGGCGCCCTCGCTCCCGCCGGAAACGGGGGCGTCGACGAAGACGAGCCCGAGGCCGTCCAGGCGTTCGGCAAACGTCCAGCTCCCGGACGGCGCGATGGTCGAGCAATCGATGACGAGCGTGCCCTCGTGGGCGCCCGCGGTCACGCCGTCGGGCCCGAACAGGACCGCCTCGACGTCCGGCGTGTCGGACACGCAGATGACCACGATGTCGCTGGCAGCCGCGACCTCGGCCGCCGTCGTCGCGAACGTCGCCCCGAGGTCCGCGAGCTCCGGGGCTTTGCCGGCGGAGCGGTTCCAGACGGTGAGCGGGAAGCCGGCCCGGGCGATGTTGGCGGCCATCGCCGACCCCATCGTGCCCAGACCGATGAAACCGATACGGTCCACTCCCGGCCCTCCCCGTCACGCGCGCGCCCCGGCGAGGCTTGATGGTAGACCGCCGCACGGGCCCTCGGAGCCCGGGCTCGCACACCGGCCGTGCTTGCGCCGGGACCGGATGGTCCGTACCGTCGGGGCGAAGCGGGCCGGAGGCCCGGAGGAGGCGACGTTCATGGACGGGGACACCCGCGCGGCACAGGCCCACATCGACGGCCTGCCCGAGCCGCGCCGCTCGCAGATGCAGCATCTGCACGACGTCATCACGGCGGCGATCCCGGATGCGGACGTGACGATGTTCGACTACAGCGGGCCGCTCATCGGCTACGGCACGTACGACTACTCGAACAGCAAGGGCGACCGCACCGGGCGCTGGTTCTCAGTCGGAATCGCCAACCGGAAGGGCTACATCTCGCTGTACTCCATGGGCCAGCGCGACGGCGGCTATCTCGTCGAGGCGGTCAAGGACGGCTTCCCGGGCGCGAAGACCGGTCGGAGCTGCCTCAACCTCACGAAGCCCGAGCTCGTCAACGACGACGCAGTGGCCGACCTGGCCCGCGAGAGCTGGGACCAGTACCGGGATGGCTTCCACCGCTTCGAGCGGGCGAACGCCTGACGCCTACCCGCCGAGCGCCGCCCGCAGCGCCCCCACGTCGTCGGCGGCGAGCGCGAGCTGGACCCGGTTCTCGTCCATGCCGATCGGCACCGCCGCGCGGACGTTGACGCCGGCGTCTGCCAGCTTGCGGAAGAGCTCAGCGCCCAGGCCCGGGTCGATTGTCGATCTCGGTCGTCACCATCTCGAGAGCGGTTGCCTGCAGGCCGGCGTCGGCGATGGCGCCACGCAGCCCGTCCTCGTCGTCCGAGCCCACGAGGATGATCCCGGTGTTGCCGTCGGCGAGACCGTAGGCGGGGAACACGTTGACCCCGCGGGCGGTCGTCGCCTCGAACAGGCGGGCGGCGATGCCCGGTGCGTCCTGGGTCGAGATCATGAACCCATTCATGGCGCGTCCTCCTCGCGTGTTCTCGTGAATCGAATCTTCGACCGCCGGTCAAATCAGTCGGAGGGTCGATGGGCTTCTCCATCGTGACGTACTCGACGACGGTCCCATCCGGGAGGGTGATCGTCCCCCGCTCGACCTCGACAAAGCCGAACCGCGCATAGAGCGGATAGCCCGGCAGGGTCGCCCCCAGCGACAGGCGTCGAAAGCCTTCGTCGCGGGCGGCCGCCTCGCACGCCTCGAGGATCCGCGTGCCGAGCCCGCGACGCGTCCAGTCGGAGCGGACGAACATCGCCCGGACGTGGGCGGCTTCGCTGGCCGGATCGAGCAGCCGGTCGCGGCCCTCCTGGTCGGCCGACCCGCTGTAGAGCTTGTCGCGGCGGCTCCAGCCACCGCAGGCCACGATCTCGCCATCCGCTTCGAGCACGAAGTAGGTGCCGTCCTCGAGCAGCATCGGGTCCACGCGCGCGATGTGGACGATGCTCGACGCCGTCTGTTCGGCGGTGTAGTAGGCGGGGAAGAGCTCGCGCGTGGACGCCTTCATGAGCGCGTCGATCGCGGCGGCATCCGTCGGCGTCGCGAGTCGCATCTGCGGTGCTGGTCGCTCGGCCGTCACCATGGCGCCCTCAAAACGGCGTGTCACGCGACTGCGAAAGTGGCGCGCCCGACTGGACTCGAACCAGCGACCTTTAGGTCCGCAACCTAACGCTCTATCCACTGAGCTACGGGCGCGCGTGCCACGGACTTGGCGGAGAGGGAGGGATTCGAACCCTCGGAGCAGGTTACCCCACTCAACGGTTTAGCAAACCGTCGCACTAGGCCTCTATGCGACCTCTCCGTCGGTGCGGCGCGCGAAATGCTACCACGAGGCCGAGGCGGAACCCGGCTTGGCCGCATTGACACTCGGACCGAGGCTGGGTACCGTCTCGCGCACGCGCATGAATCACTTCTACTTTTACCGAGGCCCGGCATGATCGCTTCCGGTCGCTAGACCGGGGCACGGGTCGTGCCGGGCTAACGGAGCAGAGGTGCATCCTCTGCTCTTTTGTTTTTGGCCCGACGAGGCGCGCGAAGCGCGCTTCACGAGGAGACCGAATCGATGATCGTCGTGATGGCCATTGGCGCCAGCGAAGCCGAGATCCTCGGCGTCAAGAGCCAGATCCTGGCCGAGGGGATGTCGCCATACGACCACGCCGGCGCGGAGCGGGTTGTCATCGCGGTCGTCGGCGATGTCGGGCCGAAGAAGCAGGTGCTCGCCAGCCGCCTTGCCGCACTCCCGGGGGTCGAGTCGGTCACCCCGATCAGCCGGCCGTTCAAGCTCACCTCGCGGGAGTTCCACCCCGAGGACACGGTGATCCGCGTGCTCGATGCGGTGATCGGCGACGGGTCGCTCACGATGATGGCCGGACCGTGCTCCGTGGAGAGCCGGGAGCAGCTGCTGGAGACGGCCGACGCAGTGAAGGCCGCGGGCGCGACCATCCTGCGCGGCGGAGCGTTCAAGCCGCGCACCAGTCCGTATGCCTTCCAGGGGCTCGGGGTCGAGGCTCTCCGCTACCTGGCGGAAGCGCGCGATCGCACCGGGCTCCCGGTGATCACCGAGGTGATGGAGCCGAACCAGGTCGACATCGTGGCGGAGTACGCCGACATCCTCCAGATCGGCGCACGCAACATGCAGAACTACTCGCTGCTCAACGCCGCGGGGCGAGTGGCCCGCCCGGTGATGCTGAAGCGCGGGTTCGGGGCAACGATCGAGGAGTGCCTCATGGCCGCCGAGTACATCGTCGCGGCCGGCAACCCGAACGTGATGCTGTGCGAGCGGGGCATCCGCACGTTCGAGACCTACACCCGGAACACGATGGATCTCTCGGCGGTGCCGATGCTCCACCACCTCACGCACCTGCCGGTCATCGTCGACCCGAGCCACGCCACCGGCAAGCGCTGGCTGGTCAAGCCGCTCGCGATCGGCGGCGTCGCCGTCGGGGCGGACGGGGTGATGGTCGAGGTCCATCCGCACCCCGAAGAGGCGCTGTCGGACGCGGAGCAGCAACTGAACTTCGCCGAGTTCGATGAGCTGATGGCCGCGCTGGTCCCGATCCACGAGCACGTCCGGGGCCTGCACGGAGATCCGCTCGTGACCGGCGCCGGAGCGGTTGCCGGCGGCGAGCTGGCGAAGCACTGACCGATGGGCGCTGGCAGCGCGGCCGACCCGGCCGCCCGGATCCGGCATGCCGCGCGGCTGCGCGGTGAGGTCCGCCTGCCCGGCGACAAGTCGATCAGCCACCGGGCGTTGATCATGGCTGCGCTGGCCGAGGGCGAGAGCCGGATCCACGGCGCGAGCGACGGTGCGGACGTGCGCTCGACCGCGGGCATCATCGAAGCGCTGGGCGCGTCGGTGGAGCGGGTTCGTGACGACGGCCGGAACGTCGATTACCGGGTGATCTCGCCCGGCGCCGACGGCCTTGACGAGCCTGCCGAGGTGCTCGATTGCGGGAACTCCGGGACGAGCCTGCGGCTGGTGGCCGGGATGATCGCCGGACTGCCGCTGAAGGCGGTCCTGGATGGGGACGATTCATTGCGCCGCCGACCGGTGGCTCGTATCATCGAACCGCTGCGCTCGATGGGCGCGGTGCTCCAGGCACGCGACGACGATTCCCACCCTCCACTCACCGTGGTCGGTGCTACCCCGCTCCGACCGATCGACTACCGGACCCCGGTGCCAAGTGCCCAGGTCAAGTCGGCGATCCTTCTCGCGGGGCTCCGGGCGGAGGGACGGACGACGGTTCGCGAGGCGGTCGCGACCCGGGATCACACGGAGCGGATGCTCCGGGCCCGGGGGATCCCCGTCGAACGGCTCGACGGTTCGGACGTGGTGGCCTGGACGGTCGAAGGAGGGCGGACGGTGCGCGCGATCGAGGAGCGGGTTCCCGGCGACGTGTCGGCGGCTGCCTTCTGGCTGGTGGCGGGCGCGATCCACGAGGACGCCGAGCTCACGATTCCGTGACGTCGGTGTCAACCCGACGCGACGTGCCGTCATCGACATCCTCCGAGCGATGGGCGCGCGGATCGAGGAACGACCGGCGGCCGGAGCGGCAAGCGCCGGTGCCGAGGACGTCGGCGAGCCCCGCGCCGACCTGACGGTCCGTTCGTCCGAGCTCCGGGCGATCGAGCTCAGCGCGGCGGACGTCGCGGCGGCGATCGACGAGATCCCGATCCTGTGCCTGGCCGCGACGCAGGCCCGCGGCACGACCGTGATCCGCGGCGCCACAGAGTTGCGCCACAAGGAATCCGACCGGATCGCGGGGATCGCGGCCGGCCTCGACGCGCTCGGCGCGCGGGTCGACGTCGAGGGTGACGACCTGCACATCCACGGCGGCACCCGCCTGCGCGGTTCATCGACCGACAGTCTCGACGACCATCGCCTGGCGATGACATTCGCCATCGCCGGGCTCATCGCCGACGGGGAGACCTCGGTGGGCAGACCGGCGTCGGCCGGGATCAGCTACCCGGGGTTCTTCGGCGAACTCGAAAGGATCGGAGCATGACGAAGCGCGTCGTCCTCATCGGGCATCCGGTAGCCCATTCGCTGTCCGGGGCGATGCAGCAGGCCGCCTTCGACGAGCTCGGCATCGATGCGACCTACGAGCTGTGGGACCGGCCGCCGATCGAGCTGGCCGATGCGATCGGCGAGCTGCGCGGCGACGACTTCCTCGGCGCCAACGTCACGATCCCGCACAAGGAACGGGTCGTGCCGATGGTCGACCGCCTGACCGAGGAAGGGCACGCCACCGGGGCGGTCAACACCATCACGCGCGAGGGCAAGCGGCTCGTCGGACACAACACCGACGTGGCCGGCTTCAAGGTCGCGCTCGACAAGCTCGTCGGCAAGCAGAAGATGCCGCGCAACGCGGTGGTGCTGGGGGCCGGCGGCGGTGCCCGGGCCGTCGTCTACGGCCTCATCACCGAAGGTTTCCAGCGGGTGGTCGTGTTCAACCGGCACCTCCACCGCGCCGAGGGCCTGGTCAAGTATTTCGGGCGGACCGCCGCCCACATGGAGCTGCGCGCGATGCCGTGGCACGAGTCGATCATCGAGTCGCGAACTGGCCAAGACCAAGGTGCTCGTCAATGGGACGTCGATCGGGCTGACCAGCGACGAGAGCCCGGTTCCGGCCGAGGTCCTCCAGTCCGACCTGCTCGTGCTCGACCTGATCTATGCCAAGACGAGGTTGCTGCGCGATGCCGCGGCCGCCGGTGCCGTGACATCGGATGGCGAGCTGATGCTCCTCCACCAGGGGGCGGCCGCGTTCACGCTGTGGACGGGCCAGCCGGCACCGCTCGAGCTGATGCAGCAGAAGCTCGCCGAGGCACGCGCAGCCGGTCTTCGTTCCGCAGAGGGTGAGCCGGCCGGCGAGCCGAGCGGCGCCCTCGCCGAGTGAGGCGTCCCGCCCGCCGATGGCTGCCTTCCGCTTCCTGACCGCGGGCGAGTCGCACGGCCAGACGCTGGGCGTGACGATCGAGGGCGTCCCGGCCGGGCTCCCGCTCACGGCCGATGCCCTCCAGGACGACCTGGCCCGGAGGCAACGCGGCTATGGGCGCGGAGCGCGCCAGCAGATCGAGCACGACCGCGCCGAGATCGTCGCCGGGGTGCGCCATGGCGTGACGCTCGGTTCGCCGATCCTCCTCCTGGTCGCCAATCGCGACTGGGAGAACTGGACGAAGGTGATGCAGGTCGAGCCGCTCGATGAGGCGGCCGCCGCCGAGCTCGCCGCGCTGGCGGTCGACGGCAACAAGCGAGCCGCACCGGTCACCCGCGTCCGGCCCGGCCACGCCGATCTGGCCGGCGCCCTGAAGTACGGGTTCAGCGACGTGCGCAACGTGCTCGAGCGCGCCTCCGCGCGCGAGACCGCGGCGCGGGTCGCGGCCGGCGGCGTGGCGCGGGCGTTCCTCCGCGAGCTCGGAATCGAGGCTTGGTCGTTCACCGCCGAGGTCGGCGGCGTGGCGGTCGATCCCGCCAACACGACGCGCTCCCGGGACGAGGCCGACGCGTCGCCGCTGCGCTGCCCCGATCCGGAGGCCGAGGAACGGATGATCGCCCGGATCGACGAGGCGCGCTCGAACGGCGACACGATCGGCGGCGTGTTCGAGGTGGTCGTCCACGGGCTGCCGATCGGGCTCGGCAGCTACGTCCACTGGGATCGCCGGCTGGACG
This sequence comes from uncultured Chloroflexia bacterium, assembly GCA_963721655.1. Taxonomy (GTDB): domain Bacteria; phylum Chloroflexota; class Limnocylindria; order Limnocylindrales; family CSP1-4; genus DASTYU01. Next base: position 10,585 of record CAVRKH010000018.1, read on the forward strand.
CGGCGCTGGCGGCCGCGGTCATGAGCATCAACATCGTGAAGGGGGTCGAATTCGGCCTCGGGTTCGAGCAGACGCGCCGCTTCGGGTCCGCGGTCCACGACGTGATCGAGGGTCGCGCCGAGGACGGCCGATGGGTCCACCGTTCGAACAACGCGGGCGGCCTGACCGGTGGCGTGACGAACGGCGAACCGCTGGTCGTGCGCGGGGCGGTCAAGCCGATCTCCACGCTGGCCAAGCCGTTGCCCTCGGCCGACCTGATCTCCGGCGAACCGGTCGAGAAGGCGCACTACGAGCGGAGCGACATCAGCGTCGTCCCGGCCGCAGGCGTCGTCGGGGAGGCCATGGTGATGCTCACCCTGGCGACCTTCGTGCTCGAGAAGTTCGGCGGGGACACGCTGGACGATGTCCGCGCGAGCCTGGCGCACTATCGCGAGCGCATCGCCGAACCGCCCGGGACGCCAGTCCCCGGGGCCGCGCCGCGACACGGCCTGGTCGGCACCGATGAGGCGAGCTCGGGCGGGGACGACTGACCGTGGACATCATCCTCGTCGGGCTTCCCGGAAGCGGCAAGAGCGTGGTCGGGCGACGCCTGGCGCAGCGCCACCACGTCCCGTTCCTCGACCTCGACGAGCAGATCGAGACACGCGCCGGGCGGCGGATCCCGGAGATCTTCGAGGAGGAAGGTGAGGCCGCCTTCCGTGCCCAGGAGCGCGCTGCGATCCTCGACCTCGGCGCGCCCGACCCGTCGTCCGGCGTCGCCCGCGTGGTGGCGACCGGTGGTGGGGCCGTCGTCGATCCACGCAACCGCTGGGCGCTCTACCGCGGGCGGCTCGCGGTCTGGCTCGACGGCCGGCCGGAGGTGCTCGCCCAGCGATTGCGGCGCTCGCCCAACGTGCGGCCGTTGATCGTCGGCCGGGACCCGGTTGCGGCCGTCCGTGACCTGGCCACCAAACGTGAGCGGTTCTACGCCGCGGCCACGGTCCGCATCAACGGCGTGCCGGAGGTCCACGGGGTGCTCGACGCCGTCGAGGCGGCCGTCGATGCGCCACGCGGCGCCGCCACGCGGCTGCTCGACGCGGAGACGAAGATCGGCCGCTACGTGCTCGGCGAGGGCATCGCGGTCGCCGAGACCGCGGAGTCGTTGCGGCGGATCGGGGCGCAGCGCGCGATCCTCGTGTCGGAGCCCGGTGCGTGGGCCGCGGCGGGGTCGGCGATCGCCGACGGGCTTGCCGCCGAGGGCTGGCCGGTCGAGCGGGTGCTGCTGCCGCAGGGCGAGGACGCCAAGCGACTCGCCGTCGTCGAGGAGGCGGCCCGCGAGCTGGCGCGGCTGCGCGTCGAACGGTCGGAGCCGATCGTGGCGATCGGTGGCGGGGCGCTGGGCGACGCCGCGGGCTTCCTCGCGGCGACGTACCTGCGCGGGATCCCGATCGTGCACGTGCCGACGACCCTCGTCGCCCAGATCGACTCCTCGATCGGCGGCAAGACCGGCGTCGACCTGCCCGAGGGCAAGAACCTGGTCGGCGCGTTCCATCAGCCGGCGGCCGTCGTCATCGACGTCGCACTGCTCTCGACACTGCCCGAGCGCGAGCGGCGCGCCGCACTCGGCGAGGCAGTCAAGATGGCCGTCCTCGGCGACGAGCGGCTGTTCGCGTTGCTCGAGGCCGACGGCGAAGCGATCGCCCGCGGCGATCCGGACGCCGTCGAGGCGGGTCGTGTCGCGGAGCTCGTCGAGCGAGCCGGGTGGGCGAAGGTCGAGATCGTGTCGGCTGACGAGCGCGAACGGGGCAGCGCGGGCGGCCGGATCACGCTCAACCTGGGGCATTCGATCGGGCATGCGGTCGAGGCGGCGGCCGGCTATCGCGACCTGCTCCACGGTGAGGCGGTGGCGTATGGGCTGCGCGCCGCGTGCGCAATCGGTGAGGCGATTGGTGTGACGCCGCCGGATCGCAGTCGCCGGATCCGCGAGGTGCTCGACGCGCTCGGTCTTGCGATGACGCCGCTCCCCTACTCGCTCGAGACCGTGCTCGACCATCTCGCCGCGGACAAGAAGCACGCCGCCGGCCAGCTGCGCTGGGTGTTGCCGGCCGAGTCGGGTGTGGAGGTCCGCGCGGATGTGCCGCTCGAAACCGTCCGCCTGGCGGCCGGCGAGCTGCTCGCGGCGGGGAGCCCGGCGTGACCCAGGTCCTCGTCCTGCAGGGTCCGAACCTCAACCTGGTCGGGACCCGCGAGCCCGAGATCTACGGACACGAGACGCTCGACGAGATCCACGGCCGGATTGCGACCCACGCCGCCGAGCTCGGGCTCGGCGTCGCCTTCTTCCAGTCGAACCACGAGGGGTTCCTCATCGACCGCCTCCACGCCCGCGACTTCGACATCGCGATCGTGAACGCCGGCGGCCTGACCCACACGAGCGTGGCGCTGCGCGACGCCCTGCTGGCGATCCAGCGGCCCTTCGTCGAGGTCCACCTGTCCGATCCGATGACTCGCGAGCCGTTCCGTCACGTGAACTACCTGTCGGACATCGCGGTCACGTCGATCGTGGGCCTGGGGCCGCGCGGCTACCTCGACGCGCTCGATGTCATCGCCGAGCGTTTCGGCGCCGGCAGTTCCGAGGCGGCACATGGCTGAGCGCCACGCCGACGAGACCCCCGAGCTGCGTCGACTGCGCAAGAAGATCGACGCGCTCGATCGCCGCATCGTCGGGCTGCTGAACGAGCGCGCTGAGCTCGGGCGGGAGGTTGGTCGAGCCAAGCTCGCGGCGGGCCGCCGGGCGATCGCCGACGCCGAGCGCGAGCGCGAGGTGCTCCTGCGGGTCACGATGGCGAACGCCGGGCCCACTGCCGCAGGCCGACCTGCTCGCGATGTACCGCCGGTTGATCGCCGCGACGAAGGCGCTCGAGGCGCAGGACCGACGCCGCCGGGAGGCGCCCGACGACGCTTAGCAGTCCGCCTGACGGTCCGCCTGACAGGCCCCCGGGCGCGACACGGTTTGCGCCGGCCCCGACGGGCTACCTCCACCTCGGCCACGTCGCGAACGCGCTGTACGTGTGGGGCCTCGCCCGGGCGACCGGTCGGCGCGTGGTGCTGCGGATCGAGGACCACGACCGGCAGCGCTCGCGGCCCGAGTTCGACGCCGCGCTGCTCGAGGACCTCGGCTGGCTGGGGTTCGTCGCCGACATCGGCCCCGTTCGCCAATCGGAGGATTGGTTCGTGTACGAGGCGGCCCTTGCGCGCCTCCGGGATCGCGGGCTGGTCTACGCCTGCGACTGCACCCGCTCGACGTTCGCCGCGTGGGCGCGGGGGCATGGGCGGCCGTGGTCGGGCAGCGGCTGTCCGGGCGGCTGCCGCGAGCGCGACGTTGCGGAGGGCCGCGGAACGGGCCTGCGCGCCGCCCTCGGACCCGGCGAGGAGTCGTGGCACGACCTGCGGCTTGGGCCACGACGCGACGCTGCCGACCGCGAAGGCGACCTGCTCGTCCGAGACCGCCAGGGCAACTGGACGTACCCGTTCTGCGTCGTCGTCGACGACCTGCGCCAGGAGATCGATCTCGTCGTTCGGGGCGAGGACCTGCTCGATGCGACAGCGCGCCAGATCCGGCTCGGCCGGCTCCTGGGACGTGACCGCCCGGCCGCGTTCTTCCACCACCCGCTGATCCGGAAGCCCGGGGGCGCGAAGCTGTCGAAGTCGGACCGCGATACCGGCGTCCGCGAGCTCAGGGCCCGCGGCCTGGCTCCCGACGCGGTGCTCGGGGAGGCGGCGGCCGCCGTCGGCCTGATCCCCGAGACCCGACCCCTCGAGCTAGGGGGCCTGGACGCGCTCTTCGGCTGAGGGCGCCGGTCCGGCCTTCGGAGGACTCTGAAGCGGCTCGAGATCGATCGTGCGAACGCGCCGCGTCCGGCCAGCGTCCGTTCGGACGAGCACGGACGGGATGACTCCACCCGGAATTGACTCGACCGTTGCTTCCTCACCGCTGTACAGGCCGACGCCGGTGATACGGACGCGGCTGCCGGTCGTGAAGCCGTCTCGGCCCTGTCCGGCGGACAGGTCGATCGAAGCGACGGTCGTGCGAATTTGTGGCTCTGGCGCGCCAGCTGGGCCGGCTGGTCGCCGGCTTGTGCGTGCCACCGGGTACGTCGTCTTGCGCTTCCGCATCAGGACCTCAATAACGCCAGCTCCTTGATGGACTGGGCCGTGGCAGTCTACCCGGCTTGTCTACCTTTCCGGGTCGCTGCGGTCCTCGATCTCCCACGCGTGATCGAGCGCGTGCCACGCAACCCGGCGCGCCGCGTAGCGTGGCGGCCACTTCTTTCCGGCGATCGGCGAGCCGTCCGACGGTCCGCGGATCGCCTCGAGCATGCGCTTCCGGAGATCGACGACGGCCTCCCGGTCGCGCGGGTCAACCTCGGTGCCTTTCAGGCCGAGCACGCGTGCGTACCCACCATCGGCCCCGACGACATGCTCGACGATCTTGTCCCGGTCGCGCCCGCCTCCACGCGGACCCTTGCGCAGCTCCGCGGGAGCCCCGGCGACGACCGCGGTCGAAGATCGTCCAGGCCGCGTCGACGATCGCCGCGAGCTGATCGCCGTCCTTCGTGGTCGTGCGCCGGCTGTCGGCCTTGAAGCGGATTTCGGGGATGCCGAACTCGGTCGAGGCGTTCCCGTCCGTCTCTTCGGCGACGTCGAACGCCACCGACGCGTCGAACGGGAAATCGAGCTTCGCCCGCTTCGCGACCGCCGCGTAGCGATCAACGTAGGCGGCGAGCGCAGCGACGGCGTCCGCGGGGGTCTTGCCGGCCCGCGACCAGCCGGGCCACTCGAGCGCGGACGCGAACGCCTTCTTCCGCGTGACCTCGACGCCGACGGTCACCTTCTTCGACTTCGGCACGCGGCGAGGATACGTCAGGCCGGGGCGGCGGTCGCCTCGCGGAGCGACCGGACGAGCCGCGCCATCCGCTCGACGTCCCGGCCGTCGGGGCCGAGCGCGTCGACGAGCGCCGAGGCGACCACGACCCCGTCGCCGCCGGCCTTCGCGATCGATCGGACGTGTTCTGGGCGACTGACCCCGAAGCCGACCGCCACCGGTACCGGCGATACGGCCTTGACCTCCCTGACGAGGCGGCCGACGCGACGCGCCAGGGTCGAGCGCGCGCCGGTCACGCCGACCAGGGACACGCAGTACAGGAACCCGCCGCTGCGGGCGGCAATTGCGGCACGGCGCTCCGGGCGCGTCGTCGGGGCGACCAGGTAGACGACGGCCAGCCCTGCATCGGCCGCGGCTGCCTCGAACGGCGCGCCCTCGTCGGGCGTCATGTCGGCCACGATCACGCCCGCTGCACCGGCTTCGACGAGCCGCGCGGCCCGCTCGCGGCCGTCGCCACCCCCGATGAGCTGGTTCGCGTAGCCCATGGTCACCAGCGGGATGTCGGGCCGGGCGCGGGCGACGCGCCGCACCAGCGCCAACGACCCGTCGAGTGTCGATCCGGCCTGCAGGGCGGCGTGGCTGGCGCGCTGGAGCGTGGTGCCGTCGGCGAGCGGGTCCGAGTACGGGAGCCCGATCTCCAGGATGTCGGCGCCGGCGTCGATGGTCGCGACCGCGAGCTCGAACGAGGTCTCGGCGTCCGGGTAGCCCGCCACGATGTACGGGATCAGCGCGGCCCGCTTCTCGCGTCGCGCGGCGCTGAAGGCCGCCTCGATCCGCCGGGCACCCTGGGTGTCGTTGGTGTGCGCGGGCGGCGACGCGATCGTCACGGCAGCGGCCATGGCTCCACGTCGGCGAACCGTTCGAGGGCAGCGAGATCCTTGTCGCCGCGCCCCGAGAACCCGAGCAGGACGAGCACCTCGTGTTCGAACCCGCCGGGCAGACCGTCGATCCCGGCGAGCACCTTGGGCAACGCGGCGATCGCGTGGGCGGTCTCGAGCGCCGGCAGGATGCCCTCGGTCCGGGTTGTCGTGCGCATCGCGGCCACGGCTTCGCGGTCCGTGGCGGCTCCCACCTCGAGCCGCCCGGCCTCCGCGAGCGCGGCGAGCTGCGGGCCGATACCCGGGTAGTCGAGGCCGGCCGACGCGGAGTGCGCCTCGACGACCTGGCCGTCTCGATCCTGGAGCATCAGCGAGCGCGAGCCGTGGAGGATGCCGGTCGAACCGCCGAGGATCGCGGCCGCGTGGCGTCCCGTTTCGATGCCGTCACCCGCGGCCTCCGCGACCGCGAGGCGCACGGACGGCTCACCGATGAACCGCGACAGCAGCCCGATCGCATTCGAGCCGCCGCCGACGCAGGCGATCGCGAGGTCCGGGAGGCGACCCTCCACGTCGTGGAGCTGTGCCGCCGCCTCGTCGCCGATCCGCCGCTGCAGATCGCGCACGATCGTCGGGTACGGGTGCGGGCCCATCGCCGAGCCGAGCACGTAGTGGGTCGTTTCGACGTTCGTGACCCAGTCGCGCATCGCCTCGTTGACCGCGTCCTTGAGCGTCGCCGTCCCGCTCGTCACGCTGCGCACCTCGGCGCCGAGCGCGTGCATGCGGAGCACGTTCGGGCCCTGGCGCTCGATGTCCTCGGCGCCCATGTACACGACGCACGGCAGCTCGAGCAGCGCGCAGGCGGTGGCCGTGGCGACGCCGTGCTGGCCGGCGCCGGTCTCGGCGATGACCCGGGTCTTGCCGAGACGGCGGGTCAGCAGCGCCTGGCCGAGCGCGTTGTTGATCTTGTGCGCGCCCGTGTGCGCGAGGTCCTCGCGCTTCAGGTAGAGGCGAACCTCGGGTGTGGCCGCGTCGCGTGCCAGCCGGGCGGTCTGCGCCTCGACGGCCCGTGCGAGGCGGTCCGCTCGATACAGCGCCGTCGGCCTCCCGGCGAAGCGGGCGAGCAGCTCGCGCAGGTCCGCCCAGAACACCGGGTCATGGCGAAGCGCCGCATAGGCCGCTTCGAGCTCCTCGAGCGCGGCCATCAGCGTTTCGGGCACGTAGCGGCCGCCGAAGTCGCGCTCCATCCCCCACCGCCCGGCGGCGTCCGCCTCGAGCAGCGCGGGGTGGACGGGCGTCGGGCCGAAGGCAGTGTTCGGGCGGTCGTCACGGGCGGCCCTGGCGCGCTTCACGAACAGGGCGACGCGGAACGGATCCTTGCGCGGCCGCTCCCCGGGGACGCGCGGCGCCTCGACGCCGCTGGCCACGTCCACCCCGACGGCCGGGATCGTCCGCAGCGCCTCGGCGACGTTGGCGGGGTCCAGGCCACCCGCGAGGACCGCCGGCACCTGCCGCGCGATGGCTGCAGCCCCGGCCACCGAAGCGCGCGTGCCGGTTCCGCCGCGGGCAGTGGCGGACGCAGCGTCGATCAGCACTCGCGCCGCGCCGCCGGCCAGGTATGTCTGGGCGGTCTCGAGGGCTCGCGCCGACGCGGCGGCACCGTCGTTGTCGTCCTCGGTCGGGATGTGCACGACGCGCCAGGCCGGTCGGGTCGTTGCCGCCAGCGACGCGGTGGTTGCGCTGCCCGCCCACTGGATGGCGTCAGGATCGAGTGCCGTCACCAGGGACGCGACGTCCTCCGGCGCCGGGTCGGCGACGATGGCGACGATCGCGGGTCGACGCTCTGGCGGCGCGGCGACTCGAGCGAGCCGGGCCAGCTCGGCGGCCTCACCGAGGGCCAGCCGGCGCGGCGATTCGGGCGCAAGGTTGAGCCCGATGGCATCCGCCCCGGCACGGACCGCGGCCAGCACGCCGTCCGCGTCGGTGACCCCGCAGATCTTGACGAAGGGTCGGCGCGCGACGTTCGCCGGATCGTCAGGGGCCCGGCCTGCGCTGACGAACGAGCCGACTGCCGCGACGGGATCGGCGGATCGCATGAGCGCTTCGCCGACGAGCGCGGCATCGAACCCCAGGGCGCGCCAGCGTGCGACGACCGAGGGATCGCGGACGCCCGATTCGGCGATGACCAGCCGGTCGTCCGGGACGAGCGCCCGAAGCCGGTCGGCACGGGTCGGGTCGACATCGAGGGTCCGCAGGTCCCGGTTGTTCAGGCCGATCAGCCGCGCGTCCGTGGCGAGCGCGGCGCGCAGCTCCTTCTCGTCGTGCGCCTCCACCAGCGGCTCGAGCCCGATTTCCAGCGCCCGCTCGACAAGCCGCGCGAGCCGCTTCGGCGGGTGGAGGACCGCGAGCAGCAGTACCAGGTCGGCGCCGGCGGCCCGGAGCATCGGCAGCTGGATGTCCTCGACGACGAACTCCTTGGCGAGGACCGGGATCGACACGGCTCGCGCGGACGGCGCGCAGGTCGTCGAGCGAACCACCGAACCAGTGCGGCTCGCACAGGACGGAGATCGCGGCTGCGCCGCCGGCCTCGTATGCGCGTGCGCGCGCGACGATGTCCTCGTCCCGCTGCGCGATCCGTCCCGCGGACGGCGAGGCACGCTTGATCTCGGCGATGAGATGGAGCCCCGGCTGCGCCAGGCGCTCGGCGATCGGGCGAGGTGGGGGCGTCGCGAGCGCCCGGTCGAGCTGCTCGCCGAGCGACGTCGCCTCGACCTCAGCGAGCACATCCCGCCGGCGTCGCTCGGCGATCTCGAGCACGACGCCACGCTGCGCCGCGGGCGAGGCCCGGCGCGAAGGCGCGAGGGTCACGCGGGTGCTCCCTCGGGTGGGCCGCCGCCTTCTGTGCTTCGGCCGACCGGCGCTCGGCGCGCAGACGCTCGAGGAGCTCCGCCGCGAGGCCGGCGTCGATCGTCAGGGCCGCGCGCTGGACGCCGTCGTCGAGCGTCTCCACCGCCCCGGCCACGAGCAGCGCCGCACCTGCGTTGAGCGTCACGACGTCCCGGCGAACGCCGGGCTCGCCGCTCAGGATCGTCTCGACGATCCGTGCGTTCTCGTCGGGCGTGCCACCGGCCAGGCGGGCCGTGGCCGCGGCACGCAGGCCGACCGACAGCGGGTCCACGGTGGTCCGGTCGATCCCGTCGGGCGTCACGTCGTACAGGACACCCGACCCGTCGAGCGGCAGCTCGTCGACGCCGTCGCCGTAGACCACGAACGTCCGCTCCGTGCCGAGCAGCCGGGCGACCTCGGCGATCCGTGGCGCCGCGGCCGGGTCGCCGACGCCGATGACCTGCCGCGCGGTGCCGGCCGGGTTCGTCAACGGGCCGAGCAGGTTGAACGCGGTTCGCACCCCGATCTCGCGGCGGGTGGGCCCGGCGTGCTTCATCGCCGGGTGGAAGTTCGGCGCAAAGAGGAACGCGAAGCCGATCTCGTGGAGCGAAGCCGACGCAGACGCGGCGTCGTGGTCGATCCGCACGCCGAGGGCATCGAGCACGTCGGCCGAGCCCGCCTTCGACGTGATCGCCCGGTTGCCGTGCTTCGCGACCGGGACACCCGTCGCGGCCACGACGAGTGCGGCGGTCGTCGAGATGTTGAGCGTCCCGCTCCCGTCACCCCCGGTGCCGACGACGTCGATCGTGCCCGCGGGCGCGTCGACGCGGGTCACCCGCTCGCGCATCGCGGCCGCGAACCCGGCAAGCTCCTCGATCGTCTCGCCGCGCATCCGCAGCCCCATCAGCAGCGCGGCGAGCTGCGCGGCCGTCGCTTCGCCGTCCATCACGGCGCCCATCGCGAGGCGCGCGTCCTCCATCGAGAGCGTGCCGCCATCGACGATCGTGGCCAGGGCGGATCGAACCAGATCGCTCATCGGGCCGCCTCCACGGGACGAACCGGCGCCGCATCGTCGTCGGCCAGCCCGGACGTCGCGAACGAGCCGGTCGCCGCGTCGAGGAGCCCGGCCTCGCCTTCGCCGGCCTGGCGGAGGAAGTTGGCGAGGAGATGCGGTCCCTGCGGGGTGAGCACCGATTCGGGGTGGAACTGGACGCCTTCGAGCGGCAGCGCCACGTGGCGGATGCCCATCACCACCCGGTCGACCTCGCTCATCGCGGTCACCCGGAGCTCGGGCGGGAGCGTTGCCGGGTCGACCGCCAGGGAGTGGTAGCGCGCGGCCATGAAGGCCGGTGGCATGCCCTCGAGCAGCCCGGCGCCGTCGTGGGTGACTTCGGTCGCCTCACCGTGGACCAGCGTCGGCGCGCGGACGATCCTGGCCCCGAAGGCCGCGGCCATCGACTGCATCCCGAGGCACACGCCGAGGAGCGGGATCCCGCGCTCGGCGGCGACCTTGATCGTGTCGACGCTGACGCCCGCATCGTCGGGGTCGCCCGGCCCCGGCGAGATGACGATTCCGCGGAGTGCCTCGGCCGGGTCGTCGGCGAGCGCCTCGACGCCGGCCTTGTCGATCGCATCGTTGCGCAGGACGCGGACGTCCGCCCCCGCCGCCTGGAGCGCCTGGACCAGGTTGAACGTGAAGCTGTCGTAGTTGTCGACGACGAGGATCACGGCTCTGCTCCGACCGGTGCAGGCGGCGTCGCCTCCGGGATCCCTGCCGCAAGCTCGAAGGCGCGCCGCAGCGCGGCGGCCTTGTGCTCGGTCTCCTCGAACTCGCGCTCGGGCACGCTGCCGGCCACGATCCCGCCGCCCGAATGGATGTGGGCGAAGCCGTCCTTGAGGACCGCGCTGCGAATGGTGATCGCCGTGTCGAGGTTGCCGTCGTAGCCGAGGTAGCCGACGGCCCCGCCGTACAGGCCGCGGCGCTCGCCCTCGGCGGCTGCGATGAGCTGCATCGCGCGCACTTTCGGGGCGCCCGACAGCGTGCCGGCCGGGAAGACGGCCCGAAGCGCGTCGAGCGCGTCGAGCTCCGGCTTGAGCCGGCCCTCGACGTGCGACACGAGGTGCAGCACGTGGCTGTACTTCTCGACCTCCATGTAGCGGCTGACCGTGACCGTGCCCGCGCGTGCCACGCGGCCGAGGTCGTTGCGGCCGAGGTCGACGAGCATCACGTGCTCGGCGCGCTCCTTGGGATCGCGCTGGAGTTGTTCGGCGAGCAGGACGTCCTCGCGCGCATCGGCGCCGCGCGGCCGCGTGCCGGCGATCGGGTGGGTCGTGATCTTGTCGCCCTCGACCTGGAGGAGCAGCTCGGGTGACGCGCCGACGACCTCGAACGAGGGTGTCCGCACGAAGAACAGGTACGGGCTCGGGTTGACGCGGCGGAGCGCGCGATAGAGCGCGATCCCGTCGAGCGGCGCGCCGGTCGCGGCCTCGGCCGGGAGCGGGAACGACTGCCGCCGCGCGAGCACGACCTGGATCGCCTCGCCGGCCGCGATGGCCTCCTTGGCGACCTCGACCGCGTGGATGTGGGCCTCGCGCCCGAGGCTCGTCTCGATCGCGAGCCCGGGCGGCACCGGGCGCCCGCCGTTCGCGCCGGCCCTGCCCGTGGCCCCATTCAGCTCCGACGCGCTGGGTCGCGCCGTTCGCTCGAGCGCGTCGTAGATCGCAGCCTCGGCGATGCGGTAGCGGCCTTCCAGGTCCGGGCGATCGGTGTGGAGCGAGGCGATCGCCGAGATCGTGTGGGTGAGGTGGTCGAACACGATCACCAGGTCGGTCTCGAAGAACGCGGCCGTCGGCGCCCCGACCGGGTCGCGTTCCGGCAGCGGGACCGTCGGCTCGAAGATCGAAACCGCGTCGTAGGCGAGCGCGCCGACGCCACCGCCGGTGAAGCGCGGCATGCCCTCGGTCGGCGCGATCCGGCGACGCGGGACGAACCGGCGAATGGCCTCGAGCGGATCGGGCGCCGGCTCGGTCTCGATCGCGAGGTCGGGATGGTAGGCCGGGACGTCGAGCGGGCGCGTCTGGATGTGGGCGAGACCGTCACGAACCTCGAGCAGGCGCCGCGGTCCCGTCCCGAGGAAGGAGTATCGGCCGAGCCGCTCCCCGCCCTCGACCGACTCGAGGAGGTACGCCGGGCCGCCGTCGTCCAGGCGCAGGAAGGCACCGATCGGCGTCTCGAGGTCGGCAGGGCGGGTCGCGCGCAACAGGATCGTGTCCGTGTTCGGCGCGAGGCGCTTTGCCTCGGTCAGACTGAGCGGCTGGTCGGTGGTCATCGCGTTGGTGCCTCGAGAATCAGAAACGACCCTTCGTCCCGGGACGAAAGGCCGTGCCTTCCGCGGTGCCACCCTCATTCGGCGTTGCCGCACTTGCGTCACCGACTGGTCCGCGGCTCAAGGCCGCAACTCGATCGGCGCTGCCCGGTATCGCTGGCGCTCTGCGCCGGAGCCTACTGACGCCTGCGGGATGCCGCTTCGCGTTCGGTCCGGAGGCTCCCGGGTCCATTCACCGTCGTCGCCGTCCTGGCTCGCACCAACCGCCAGGTCTCTGGTTCGACGTGCGACGGATACTCGTCCCGTTCACAGCCCGCTGTTCGTGATGTGGCGGGGAGTATGGGCGGGGTGTTCCGCGTCGTCAAGCGCGCCGCGACGCTCGCGCTACTCGACACCGACAAGGAGGCATGATCGGCGGTGCTGAACCGCCTCCGCGCCCTCTTCGGAAGGAAGTCACCCACCCTCGGCATCAGGGCGTCGAGTCGTCCCGCTCGCGGACTACGACTCCGCCCTCAAGGCGGACTTGAAGGAGCTCCCCCAGCGAACGCAGGCGGCCTTCGCCGCTGCCTGTGCCGAGCGGCTGTATCCGGCGTACGCGGCATTCGTGCAGGCTTCCGGGCGCGACGACCACGGACTGATCCGGCGGACGCTCGACCTTGCCTGGGATGGGGCCAAGACAGGCGTGGTCGCAGCAGAGGACCCGGCAAACCTCTTCGAGCAATGCGTCGCGCTCATCCCGGGCGACAAGTCCGAGGAGGAGGCCATCCCGGCCCACGCCGACGACGCCATCGCGTCGGTCGCGTACGCCCTCCAGGCAGCCGCCGGACTCGATGCCAAGGCAGCAGGCTGGGCAGCAGAGCAGGTGACGAACTGTCTGGACACCTTCCTGCTGTCGAACGAGATCGACATCTCAGCCCCGGACGCGGAGCAACGGGTCTGGGAGCATCCGCTCGTGGTCGCGGAGGTGCGTCGGCGAAAGGACGATCTGCGCCGATTGGTCGAACCGCCCGACTGGGGAACGGCAGTGGATGCTGTGCGGACAGCCGCGAGGGGAGTCAGCGCGTTGCCGCTCGACCGGCTCGACCACGAGGCCTAGCCAACGGGGCCGATCACGGGTCGCTGGCGGAGAGGGTGGGATTCGAACCCACGGAGTCTTGCAACTCTGCGCTTTTCAAGAGCGCCGCCTTCGACCGCTCGGCCACCTCTCCGCGGGAGAGGATAGCAGTGGCTCAGGAACCATCCCGGAGCGTCGCCAGGATCTCCTCCAGGCTCGGTGTATCGGACCCGGCTGTCTCGGGGACGACGTTCCTCGAGACCAGGAATGTCTCGTCGCCGGTCGTCACGATCGCCCCGTCGTGCTCGACGGCGAAGCCCGGACCGCCCTCCGGTCCGACCAGCCGATGCGTGAACTGCAACCGGATGCCTTCACCGAGCGGCGTGTCGATGTCCGAGCGCGTGACGTCGGTCTCCATCTCGAATGTGCTCTCGAATGCGTCCGATGCGAGGTCGGCACCGATGCCGAGCAGGAGTGGTGGCAGCGCGGGCTCGACTGCGATGGCGGTCACGACCGACGGGAAGCGGCCTGTGCCGCGTTCGCTCGGATCGACGCCGAGGAACACGAGCGGGGCGCGATCGCCCTGCGCGTCGAGCTTCGCGAAGAGCGCGTCGGCGCCGGCGAAGTCCGCCGTGAGCTGCCGGCGCACACCCAGGTCGGCCAGGTCAGCCTGGTCGAACGTCAGCCATCCATCGGGCAGTGCCAGCTGCACGGGGGTGTCGCCGATCGGGTGCTCCTGCCAGCCGGCGGGGGCGGACGGAGCGGCGCTCGGCGACGAGGATTCCGCCTGTCCCGGCACGCAGCCCGCGAGGACAACCGTCCAGGCGAGCAGCGCGAGTGCCGTTCCGAGCCGCGCGATGGATCGAATGCTCAGACCTTGACCACGACCGTGCCCGCGATGAGATCCATCCAACCGCGGCGCCGCTTGTCGATGAGGATCCAGATGTAGCCGATGTAGAAGACCGCGCCGGAGATCCAGTAGCCGACGAGGCGCAGGATCGCCGTGCCCATCGAGAGCGGTCCGCCGTCAACGTCCCGAACGACGCGGATGTGCCTCTGGCGGTTGCCGATCGTCTGGCCGTCCTTCGCCCAGAAATACGGGAAGTAGACGAACCCGAAGGCGGTTGCGGCGACCCAGAAGAAGATGCTGACGATCGGCAGGATCACCAGGAAGATCGCACCGATGACCGAGAGCAGGATCACGACGCCGACGATGATCAGGACGTCGATGATGTAGGCGATGAGGCGCTCGCCGGGTTCGGCGAACTCCACGCCGGGCGCCGGGCCGGGCGTCGGCTCAGGGGCTGCCCAGGCAGTCACCGGCGCTGGCGGCGTCGGTTCGGCGGTGGGCAGATTGGGTGCTGAGGTGGGCGACGTTGGTTCAGCGGTGGGCGGCGTGGGCTCGGTCATGATCGACCTCCTCGCCTGCGAACCCGCTTGGGCTCAGCCGGGCAGCCCGATGGTATCCCGTCCGAGATAGGGTCGGAGCACGTCGGGCACGGTGACCGACCCGTCCGGCCGCTGGTAGGTCTCGAGGATCGCGGCGACGGTGCGGGCCAGCGCGAGGCCCGATCCGTTGAGCGTGTGGACGAGCTCGGGCTTGGCGCCGGGCTCGGGCCGGTAGCGGATGGCCATCCGGCGCGCCTGGTAGTCGCGGAAGTTCGAGCACGAGCTCACCTCGAGCCAGCGCTCGACGCCGGGCGCCCACACCTCGAGGTCGTACTTCTTCGCCTGCACGAAGCCCATCTCACCTGTGCTCATCAGCAGTACCCGGTAGGCCAGCCCGAGCCGCTGGAGGAGGATCTCGGCCCGCTCGGTCAGCCACTCGAGCGCGCCGTTCGACTCGTCCGGACGCTCGAAGAAGACCATCTCGACCTTGTCGAACTGGTGGACGCGGATGATCCCGCGGGTGTCCTTGCCGGCGGCGCCGGCCTCACGCCGGAAGCAGGGCGAGTACGCGGCGTAGTGGATCGGCAGGTCCGTCGCATCGAGGATCTCGTCGCGATGGAGGTTCGTGACCGGCACCTCGGCGGTGGGGACCAGGTAGAGGTCGTCGCGCGTGACGACGTACATCTGGTCTTCCTTGTCGGGGATCTGCCCGGTCCCGCGCGCCGAGTCCGCGTTGACGACGGCCGGCGGCCAGATCTCGGTCATCCCGTTCTCGCGGGTATGGACGTCGAGGAACCAGTTGATGAGCGCCCGCTGGAGCGCCGAACCGGCGCCCTTGTAGACCGGAAAGCCCGAGCCCGCGATCTTGGCGCCACGCGGGTTGTCGATGATGTCGAGCGCCTCGCCGATCTCCCAGTGGGGCTTGCGGCGCCAGGTCGCGCCGCTTTCGGGGGCGTCGGCCCCGACCTCGCCGTCCCGCGGCTGTTCGGCGGGGAGCTGCTCGCCCCACGTCCGGACCGTGACGTTCGCCTCCTCGCCCCCGATCGGGACGTCCGGGTCGGCAGGGTTCGGGATGCGCAGGAGCAGCTGGTCGAGGTCGGCCTCGATCTCGGCGAGGGACGCGTCGAGCTGCTTGATCTTCTCGCCGGCCTCGGTCGAGGTCCGCTTGAGCTCCGCCACCTCGGGACCGTCGGCGGCGGCGCCCTTCTGGATCGCCGCGCCGATCTGCTTCGATGCGTCGTTGCGCTGCGCCTTGAAGGC
Organism: uncultured Chloroflexia bacterium; assembly: GCA_963721655.1. Lineage (GTDB taxonomy): Bacteria > Chloroflexota > Limnocylindria > Limnocylindrales > CSP1-4 > DASTYU01. The sequence continues at coordinate 26,236 of CAVRKH010000018.1, forward strand.
CTCGGTCTCGGCCAGCAGCCGCCGCCGCTCGGCGTCCAGCCCGAGCGCCCGATCGACGAGCGCCGGGTCCTCGCCCTTGTCGATGGCGCCCTTGCGGACGACGTCGGGCTCCTCGCGGAGTCGTGGCAGGCCGACGCTCACGCCGTCGCGCCTTCCATCGCGGCCTCGCGGAGGCGCGTCACGACGAAGTCCGGGTCGAGCGATGCGAGGAGCCAGCCGGCACGCGGCCCGTTGGTGCGGCCAAGGAACGCGCGGTAGATCGCGTCGAACGCACGCCCGGCGGGCAGCCCGACGTTCTCCGCCGTCGTGAAGATCGCGGCCTGCCACTGGTCGCCGCTGCCCGCCTCGACCGATGCGAGCCGTTCGAGCAGCTGGCGCTGCGCGGCGTCGAGTTCGTTGACGGCAGCCGGCAGCTGCGGCTGGACGGCCACGATCGCGCGTTCCGGGGCATAGGTGTCGAGCCACGCACGGGCAGCCGCCGTACGCTCGGCGAGGACCTCCAGCTCACGGGGCGCGAGCTCGCTCCCCTTCTCGGCCTCGACCCGCGCCGCGACGTCCACACCCGGGACCTGGAGGAGCAGCGCGAGGTGGGAGAAGGCCGGCCGGAAGGCGGCTGCCTCCGCGGCCACATCGGCTGCAGGATCGACGAGCGAGTAGCGGAACGTGGCCTCGTAACCGGCCGGCAGCTCGCCTCGAACCTCGCGGCCGGCCGTCGCCGCGGCGAACTTGTCGGACTCGTCCAACAGCCTTGGGATCGCATCGGTCCCCTCGGGGTCGAACTCGATCGCCTGGTTCGGCCGCGGCCGCAGGAACAGGAAGCGCAGCTGCTCCGGTGGCACGACCTCGGCGATCGTGTGGGCGGCCGCTCCCCTCCCCTTCGAGGTCGACATCTTGCGTCCGCCGATGTTGAGGAACTCGTACGCGACGTTGAGCGGCGGTTCGCGCTCGTACACCTCGCGCGCGATCGCGTCGGACCGGTCGCGCGACCCGCCGGCGGTCGACAGGTCCTTGCCACACGGCTCGATGGTCACGCCGAACAGGGACCACTGCACGGCCCACTCGAGGTTCCACGGGAGCTTCGCAGCACCGCCGAACGGCGAGATCCGGCCGGTCGTGCCGCAGCCCCTGGCCCAGGTCACGTAGTCAGGCCCGCAGACGAACGCGACGGTCTCGCCGTCCCAGTCGGTGGCCAGCGTCGTGCCGACCTTGCCGCAGTTGGGGCAGACGACCGACAGCGGTAGCCAGCCCGCGGCGTGATGGACGTTTGCGACCCGCGCGTAGATGTCGCGCACGACCTCGGCCCGGTCGAGCGCCGTGCGGATGAACGGGTCCACCTGCCCGGTCGGGTAGATGTCGCTCATCCAGAAGTAGCGGTCGGGTCGGATCCCGAGCTTCTCGAACGTGTCGATGAACAGCCCGGCGAAGTGCCGTGCGTAGCTCGGGTGGCAGTCGCCGGCCGGGTCCGGGACGTGAGCGAGCGGGCGACCCATCTCGCGATCGATCGCGTCGGGCGTCAGCAGCGCCTGGGCGTCCATCGGATCCATGTCGTCGACGCCGTAGAGGTACGTCGTCTCGATCCCGTTCGTGCGCAGGGCGCGCGCGATCGTGTCGACGATCACGGGTCCGCGCAGGCTGCCGACGTGAACCGTCCCCGAGGGCGTCTTCGAATCGTTGACGACCTGCGGCCCGCTGACGCGCGAGGCAAGTTCGTCGGCCCAGTCCATGGCGCTAAGGGTAGCGGGCGGCGAGCCTTGCGCGAGCCGGGCCCCGCCGGCGCGAGCCCTAGGAGATGCTGACGATCTTGTAGGTGAAGTCGCCTGCCGGCACCTTCACGACGACCTTCTCGCCCTTCTTGCGACCGAGCAGGGCGCGGCCCACCGGCGACTCGTTCGAGATCCGGCCCTCGTTGGGGCGCGCCTCGGTCGAGCCGACGATCGTGAACGACTCGGCGCCGTCGGGGCTCTCGACCTCGACCGTCGAGCCGATCTGGACGTGATCGGTCGAATGGTTCTCGTCGATGATCGTCGCGTTCTTGATCAGCGCTTCGAGCGTCTGGATCCGCCCTTCGACGAACGCCTGCTCGTTCTTGGCATCCTCGTATTCGGCGTTCTCGGAGAGATCGCCGTGCTCCTTCGCGTCGTGGATGCGCTGGGCGACCTCGGGCCGCTTCACGCTGGTCATCTCATCGAGCTCCGCGCGGAGCTTCTCGAGGCCATCTCGTGACAGATAGGTGGGCTTGTTGGTGTTCACGGTGGTCGGACCCCGAATGTGTCGATCGCCGAGGGATCGAGCGGTCGGTGGATAAAGGAAAGAACTCCAGGCTGACGCACCTTCCGCGTCCCTGAAGTTCCGACCGGCTGCGTAGGGTAACGCGCGACACGGGCAGTGTCAAAGCGGCGAGCCGGGTGTTGCGGCCGGCCCGGATCAGGAGCCCGAACTGCCCTCCGCCAGGCGGACCAGGCGGCGCTTGATGCGCTGCAGCGACCCGCGGTCCGGGAACGCGACGAACATGGTGTCGTCGCCCGCGATGGAGCCCACCACCTCCGGCCAGCGGGCCCGGTCGAGAGCAGCAGCGATGGCATGCGCCGAGCCCGGCAGCGTGCGGACGACCAGCAGGAGTCCGGCCTCGTGGATCTCGACCGGCAGGTCCGCGAGGAGCTTGCGCAGGCGATCCTCGCCGGACGTCTCGGCCTCGATCAGCCGCGGCGGCAGCGCGTAGGCCTGGATCCCCTCGCGCAACACCTTGATCAACCCGAGCTCGGCCACGTCCCGCGAAATCGTCGCCTGGGTCGTCCTGAAACCGCGCTCGCGAAGCGCCGCAGCCAGCTCCTGTTGGGTGCGGATCGGGCGCTGGTCCACCAGGTCGCGGATCGCGCGCTGGCGGAGCTGCTTCATGACCTCCACGTCAGATCCGCCCGGTCAGCAGCGCGACGATGATCAGCGCGGCCAGCACGATCCGATACCACACGAAGATGTCGAGCGGATGGTTCGTCAGCCAGCGCAGGAGGAACGCGATGGCGGCCAGCCCCGAGAGGAACGCGGCTGCCAGGCCCGCGACGAGGGGCCCGACCTGGATCGCCACGTCCGACCCGCCCCGGACGATCTTGAGCAGCTCCCATGCGCCCGCCCCGGCGATGATCGGCGCAGCCATCAGGAAGCTGAACCGCGCGGCCTCGGTGCGATCCAGGCCGATGAAGCGACCGGCCGAGATGGAGATCCCCGCGCGGCTTACCCCGGGAAACAGCGCTGCGGCCTGCGCAACGCCGATCCCAAGCGCCTGCGGGAACGTCAGGTCGCCGATCCGGCGGTCGGTGCGGCCGACATGGTCGGCCACCCACAGGATCGCGGCGCCGACGAGGAGCAGGACCGCCACCGTGCCGGCCGTGCGGACGTTGGTCTCGATGAAGTCGTCGAACAGGACGCCGACAACGATCGCGGGCAGCATCGAGGCGACGATGAGCCACGCGAGCCGCCGGTCCGGGTCACCCGCGAACGAGCGGTCGCGGATCGTGGCGAACCCGGCCGGCACGATGCGCAGCCAGTCGCGCCAGAAGTAGACGAGCAGCGCGCCGAGCGTTCCCAGGTGGAGCATCACCGAGAACGTCAGCGAATCGATGAACGGGTCGTCCCAGCCCAGCAGGGTGGGCACGAGAATCAGGTGCCCCGAACTCGAGATGGGCAGGAACTCGGTGAGTCCCTGCACGATCCCCATGACGATGGCCTGGAGGACCGTATCCATCTCGAAGCGGGCCGGCTGCCCGGCCTAGCGAATAAAAAGCGGGGCGAGCACGAGCGAGATCGTGGCAAGGAGCTTCACGAGGACGTGGAGCGAAGGACCGGCGGTGTCCTTGAACGGATCGCCGACCGTGTCGCCCACGACCGCCGCGGCGTGGGCTTCCGATCCCTTGCCGAGCACGTTGCCCTGGTCGTCCTTGAGGTTGCCCGATTCGATGTACTTCTTGGCGTTGTCCCAGGCGCCGCCGCCGTTGTTGAGGACCGTGGCGAGCAGGACGCCCGAGATGGTCCCGACCATGAGCATGCCGGCGACCGCCTCGAACCCGAGGACGAGGCCGATGGCGATGGGGGTCGCGACCGCGACGAGGCCTGGCGCGATCATCTCGCGGAGCGCGGCCTTGGTCGTGATGTCCACGACGCGGGCGTAATCCGGGCGCTGGGTGTAGTCCATGATCCCGGGCATCTCGCGGAACTGGCGCCGGACCTCGACGATGATCGTCTGGGCGGTCGTGCCGACGGCGCGGATGGCGAGCGAGCTGAAGAAGTAGACGAGCATCGCCGCGAGCAGGCCCGCGATGAACACGTTGACGTTCGCGAGGTTGACCGAGTCCAGGAGCACTGCGCCCGGGACGTTGGCCTCGATCCGCCGGCCCTGGATCACGTTGATCTTGTCGATGTAGGCCGAGAACAGCAGGAACGCGGCGAGCGAAGCGGAGGCGATCGCGTAGCCCTTCGTGAGGGCCTTGGTCGTGTTGCCCACGGCGTCGAGGCGATCGGTGATCTCGCGAGCGCCCTTCTCGGCGCGGCTGAACTCTGCGATGCCGCCGGCGTTGTCGGTGATGGGCCCGAACGTGTCCATCGCCAGGATGTACGCCGTGGTCATGAGCATGCCCATGGTCGCGACCGCGGTCCCGAAGATCCCACCGACGTTGACGCCGGTCTCGGACAACAGGTTGGCCTGGTTGCCGAGCCAGTAGCTGGTGAACAGCGCGATGGAGATGGTCACGGCCGTCACCAGCGTCGTCTCGAAGCCGACCGCGGTCCCGGCGATGATGTTGGTCGCCGGGCCGGTCTTGGACGCCTCGGCGATCTCGCGGACCGGACGGAACGAACCGGCCGTGTAGAACTGGGTGATATAGACGAAGGCAACGCTCGTTGCGAGGCCGACGACGCCCGCGGCGAAGAAGTAGGTCCAGGTCGGCAGGCCGCCCACGCCGGTCGCGCCGCTGGTGTTCATCATCACGGACGTCACGATGGCGAGCCCGACGACGGACAGCAGGGTCGTCACCCAGTATCCGCGGTTGAGCATGTTCATCGGGTCCTCGGTCTCCTTGCCGCGGACGAAGAAGATCGCCACGATCGTCGCGAGGAGCCCGAAGGCGCGGACGACGAGCGGGAAGAAGATCCAGGCCTCTGGATTGGGCCACCCGGCCGCGACGGCGATCGAGTAGACCGCGACGCCCAGGATCATCGCGCCGATGTTCTCGGCAGCCGTCGATTCGAACAGGTCGGCGCCACGGCCGGCGCAGTCGCCGACGTTGTCGCCAACGAGGTCCGCGACCACGCCCGCGTTGCGCGGGTCGTCCTCGGGGATGCCCTTCTCGACCTTGCCGACGAGGTCCGACCCGACGTCGGCGGCCTTGGTGTAGATGCCGCCGCCGAGCTGGGCGAACAGCGCGACGAACGAGGCTCCGAAGCCGAACCCGACGATCAGGAACGGCGCCTCCTTCACGGTTACGTCCGCGACGACCGTGTCATACAGCGTGAAGATGCCCCACACGCCGAGGAGCGAAAGCGCGACCACGAGGAACCCGGAGACGGCCCCGCCGCGCATCGCGACCTGGACGGCCTCGACGAGACTGCGCCGCGCCGCGGACGCGGTCCGGACGTTGGCCCTGACGGCGACGAACATGCCGATGATCCCGGAGGCCATCGAACACAGCGCGCCAACGAAGAAGGCGAAGGCGGTCATGAGTCCGATGGGCACGCCGGCCAGCTTGGGGACGTCCGCGACTTCGGGCGTCTCGACCAGCGTGATGACGATGCCGATGATCACGGCGCCGACGATGGCCAGGACGAAGATCGTCGTGTACTGGCGCCGGATGAAGGCGACGGCACCCTCGAAGATCGTGCCGGCGACCTCCTGCATCGCCTCGGTCCCGGTGTCACGTGACAGCACGTCGCGTGCGAGGTAGATGGCGAACAGGATCGCGAGGATGCCCGCGATCGGGATGAGCAACTGGAGCGCACTAGCGTCCACGGACGGATGGTTCCTCCACGAAGCTGGGCTGCCGGTCGGGGCGGACCGGGCGCGTCAAACGGCCGACGCGGCAGGGCCGGGGAATACGGCGCAGAAGGATCCGGTCCGTTTGCATGGGCGACTGAAACCTTGCAGGCCGGGGCGAGTGTAGCAAGCGGCCAGAAAAAGGGTCAACGTCGCGGACGTGGTCGGTTATGCAGTCCAGCCGTGCCCGCATCCCGGGCTTCGGGCGGCGCCCCTATACTGCCGACCTTGTGAGCCAACGACCCCAACTCGGGTGTCTCCTTGAGATCGTCGAGACACTCGCCCTCACGCTGATCATCTTCGTCGTCATCCAGAACTTCATCGCCCAGCCGTACAAGGTCCAGCAGAGCTCGATGGAACGCACGCTCATGCAGGAGCAGTACGTGCTCGTCGACAAGCTGACGCCGCATTTCGACAGCTACAAGCGCGGAGACATCGTGGTCTTCACGCCGCCGGAGGACTGGGTGGGCGCGGATCGGACGCCGTTCATCAAGCGCGTCATCGGCGTCGGCGGCGACACCGTCGAGATCCACGACGGCGGGGTCTACATCAACGACGTGCGCCTCGACGAGCCGTACATCTACACGGAGTCCGACGGCGCCGTGCAGACCACCGACGCCGCCCAGGAGCGCTGGGTCATCCCGGACGGCGATCTGTTCCTGATGGGAGACCACCGCCAGGACTCGGCCGACTCGCGCGTATTCGGGCCGGTGCCGGTGAACCAGGTGATCGGTCGGGCGTGGCTCCGCTACTGGCCGTTCGATTCGTTCGGCGTGCTGGCCACACCGACGTACGCGGCCCCGAGCGAAGACGCCGTCCCGAGCGAAAGCCCCGTCCCGAGCGAAAGCCCGGCTCCATGACCCTCGCCGCCCGATGAACCCCGTCCTCGGGGCGGTCGCGGCGGTGGTGGTTGCCGGAGCGGTGGTCGCGGTCTCCGCGCGCGACGGCCGCCTCGCGGTCGTCGGACTCGCCGCCACGCTGGTCTTTGCTCCACTCCTCGGCAGCCCGTTTGACGCACCGCTGGGCCTTGCCGCCTGCCTGGCCGGCGGCATCCTCGCGGCCTACCTGCTGTGGATCGCGGTCCGCGGTGGCGGGATGACCGGAGGCTCGAGGCTCGGGTGGCCGACCGAGGTGCTCCTCGCCGGAGCAGCGTTCGTCGTCGGGCTGGGGACCCACGGGCTCGGAGCGCCTGCGCTCGGTCCGGTCGAGGGCCAGGCGGCCGGGTTTGCCCTCGCCGCGCTGGCGGTCGTGCCCGTGGCAACCGGGCGCGACGTGCTGCGCATCGGCATCGGGCTGTTCCTGCTGCTGCAGGCCGCGCTGCTCGTGCGCGTCGGCCTCGACGGCAATCCGTCCCAGCTCGAACAACTCGTCACCGCGGCCCTCGTCGCGGCGCTCGGCGGCGCCGTCGCGGCCCTGGGGTACGCGGCCCGGTCCGACGGGCCCGGCGGCTTCGAGCTCGCGACGGAATGGCGGGTCCGCATCCGGCGACCGCTCGACGCGCGACGCGATTCGCCGCGCCCGCCGGAGGTGCCGACGGCGGACGGGGCCCGATGAGCCTCATCCCGTTCCTGCTGATCTCGATTGCCGTGACGGGCACAGCCCTGATTCTGCGCAGCCGGCCGACGATCGCCATGTTCATCGTCATCGCCGGGCTCGCTGCCTCGCTCGTCGCCGCGCTGGCGATCCGTCCCGGGGAAACGATCGTGATCGGCGGCGCCACGATCGCCACGACCGACTTCCTCCGCCTCTTCCTCGTGCTCGGCTGCCTGTCCGGCCTCGCGCTCGCGCTCGTCGGGGCTGCTGCCGGGACGCGACGCGACGCCCCTGCCGTGATGCTCGGGACACTGGCCACGGCAGCCCTTGCGCTGTCCCTTCCGGATGCCCGGATCGCGGTCCCGGCGGCAACGATCGGTGGCCTGCTGGGCGTCCTGGTCACGCTCGTCCCGAGCGGTGCCCGCGTCGGAGCCACCGTCGGGATCCGCGAGGTCCGCGCCGTGATCATCGCCGGCGCGCTCGCAATCGCAGCGGCAGCCTGGATCGCGCGCCCGCTGGGTGACCTGGCGATCCAGCCGCAGGTCTTCGGCCTGGCCTACCTCTGCTTCACGATCGCTGTCGCGATCCGCTTCGGCGTGGTCCCGTTCCACTTCTGGGCGGCCCGACTGGCGGATGCGGCGCCAGAGGTGACCCTGCCGGTCCTGACCGCATGGGGTCCCGCGGCGCTCGCGGTGGTGGCCCTCGCGTGGATCGACAGTGCCGTCGCACCGGTCCTCCCCGAGGTCGGTGCCGAACGCGCGCTCCTCATCGGGATCGGCGTGGCCACGATCGTGCTCGCAACATTCGCCGCATGGATCCAGGACGACCTCGAGCACGTCCTCGGCTATTCGATCATGGGCGACGCCGGCGTCATCATCCTCGGGCTCGCGGCGCTCGGGACCGAGGCATGGACCCCGGTCCGGGTCTGGATCCTCGCATTCGTCGTCGCGCGCAGCGCCTTCGCTGCGTGGTGTGCGGCGACCCGGGCGACGTTCTGGACCGGCCGGCTCGACGACCTGCGGGGCTGGGCGCGGCACTCGCCACCCCTCGTCGTGACGCTCGTGCTCGTGATCGTGGCAAGCGTCGGCCTGCCCGGGTTCGCGGCGTGGGACGCCCGCTCGACGATCGTCCGCCTGCTCTTCGGGGCGCCGTGGGCCAGCCTGCTGCTCGTCGCGCTGCTCGGCCCGATCCTCTATTACGTGCGGCTGCTCGTGATCGGCCTCCGCCGCCCGCACGGCGGCTCGTCGGCCGAGGACTGGCGGCCCTCGTGGCCGGGGGTCGACCTGAACCAGGTCCGGACGTCGGGCGCCGCGATCGTGCGCGTCAACCGCGGCGCGAGCACGGCCGCCCTCGCGCTGCTGCTTGCCCTGCTCGCGGTCGGTACATCGGCCGGGGCGTTCGGCGTGACCGAAGCGGCGGCCGGCGCGGGCCCCGGGATCGAGGCCGTGGCGGTCGAAACCGGCGGGCGCTGACGCCTCGACCCGAAGGGCCTATTCCTCGGGGGCGAGCACCCAGCGGTCGACGTCGCGCGCGTACTCGTGCAGCTCCGCGGCATCGAACCACAGCTCGAGCTCGGAGGCGGCCGTCTCGGCGCTGTCCGAGGCATGGACGATGTTCTGCGCGGTCTCGAGCGCGAAGTCGCCGCGGATCGTGCCTGGGGCCGCCTCGTGCGGGCGGGTCGCGCCGTTGATCGCCCGGACGACCGCGATGGCGTTCGGTCCCTCGAGGGCAAGCGCCACGAGCGGACCCGAGGTGATGAAGTCGACGAGCCCGCCGAAGAACGGCTTCTCGCTGTGGACGGCGTAATGCCGCTCGGCGAGCGCACGCTCGACCTGGACCAGCTTGAGCCCGACGATCTTGAGCCCGCGCTCCTCGTAGCGGGCCAGGATGCGCCCGGTCAGCAGGCGCTGGACGCCGTCGGGCTTCACGAGGACCAGGGTCCGTTCGGTCACGATCTCTCCTTGCGCGATTGGGTCGTCGCCGGCGCGGGGATGGATGCTGCGGCCTCGGCGAAGGCCAGCCGTGCGTCCCGCTCGTGCCCGACCAGCCGGTAGGCATCGCCCTTGACCAGCGCGAGCTCGGGAGCATCGTATGGTGCCAGCGCGTCGAGCACTGCCGGGGCGAGAGCCGGCGCGAGGCGCAGGGCAAGCGCGAGATGGAGCGCACCCGCCCCAATGCGCCCGTCGCCGAGCGCGGTTCGCCCGGCTTCGAGCGCGAGCTGCGGATCCGGGAGGTCGACGCCCGGGGCGTCGTCCCACAGTCCGGGTGGATGCGCAACCGCGTCACCGGCTGCCGCCGCGACCGCTGCCGCCTCTGCCCCGAACAGCGGCTCGGCGACGGTCGGCGCACCCGGCTCGATCGGCCAGATCGATGCGCGCGGCATGCCCAGGAAGACGTCGGAAACCGACAGGTCGGCGAGCTCCAGTGCCCGACTGGCGAGGCGACGGGCTTCGGCCGGGCGCCCCGCGGCTGCCGTTGCCTCCGCCGAGATGACCAGGGCGACGACCGCCTCGTTCCCTGCGGCGAGCGCGACGGTTGCCGCGTCGCCGGCGCCGGTCAGGTCGCCCGTCCGCCAGCGCGCCTCCGCGAGATCGACCAGGCCCTCGTCGTCGAGGGTGCCGTGACCGGCCATCTCCTCGAGTTCGGCCCGAGCCAGCTGCAGCGACCCGAGCTTGAGATGGAGGCGGGCAACGACGAGATCGATATCGCGCTCGCCGGCGGGATCGCTCATGCCGGCAGCTTGAGTCGTGCCTCGAGGCCGCGGAGGTGGCGCGGCCGTGCCACGGCCGCCAGCCGGAGCGCCTCATCGCGGAAGAGCCGTTCGGCGAGCTCGCGGATCGCGGGCGCGTCGACCCCCTCGATCGCGGCAAGTGCCTCCTCCACCGTGAGGACCCGGTCGTGGAGCGCCTCCTGACCACCGATCCACGAGGCCACATGGCGGGTCTCGTCCATCCGCAGCTCGAGGCCGCCCGCGAGGTAGCGCTTCGCCTTCGACAGCTCCTCGTCCCCGACCGGTTCGTCGCGCAGGAGTGCCAGCTCGGCGAGGATCGCCTCGATCGCCTCGGGCAGCTTGTCCGGATCGACGCCTGCCGACACCTCGAGCGCTCCGGCGTCGGCGTAGTCGACGAGCCCGGACGACACGTCGTACGCGAGCCCGCGCGCCTCGCGCACCGACAGGAAGAGGCGGCTGCTCATCCCGTCGCCGAGGATCGCGTTGAGGACCGCGAGGGTCCAGCTGTCCGGATGATCGCGGCGGAGCGCCGGCACGCCGATGCACAGCTGGGCCTGGGTCGTGTCGCGCTTGCCGAGCATCACCCGGGGGCCGGCAGGCAGCTCGGGCGCGGCCGCGAACCCGGGCACGACGCCGTTGCCGGAGCCGAATGCGTTCGCGACGAGCTCGACCGCCTCGTCGTGACCGAGATCGCCCGCGATCGCGACGACCGTGTTGGCAGGCCGGTACATGACGCGCCAGAAGTCGCGGATGGTCGTGCCGGGGAGCGCCCGGATCCCCTCCTCGTCCCCGCAGATCTCGCGCCCGAGCGGCCCCTCCCCGAAGAGCGCGCCCTGGAACAGGGTCTGGCAGTACTCGCTCGGGTCATCGAGGTACGAGCGGATCTCCTCGATGATCACCGACCGCTCGCCCTCGATCTCGTCGCCATCGAGCGTCGGCCGGACGATGAGCTCCCCGAGGACGTCGACGCCGCGGGCCGCTTCGCGCCCCGGCACACGAACCCAGTACACGGTCGACTCGCGATCGGTCGCGGCGTTGAACGACCCGCCGGCCCCTTCGACGGCCTCGCTGATCGAGCGCGTCGTCGGATACGCGGCCGTGCCCTTGAACGTGATGTGTTCCATGAAATGGGCAGCGCCCACCTGCTCGGCCGTTTCGAGGCGCGAGCCGGCGAGGACATAGGCCGCAACGGAGACGGAGCGCGCGCCCGGAACTCGCGCGCTGATCACACGCGGCCCGGCGGGCAGCGCGGTTCGTTCGAACATCGCGCGCCATGCTACAGGAACCGCCTCGCCATTCCGATCGGCCGCGCCTCGATGGACCACGGCCATCTGCTGCGGGCGGCCAGTTGGAGGGGTCGGCGACCGCTATTCTTCTCGCGGGTTTGTCAGCGCGGAGGCGGGGTCGGCATTTCCGAGGCGCGACCCACGCGAGGCTGGATCGGTCCGTCGAGCCGGATCTGAGGAGGAAGCATGGCCAGAACGTCGTTCGCGCGTCTCTCGCTCCTGACGGTTGCAGTCCTGTTGCTCGGAGCGTGCACCAGCAGCAGCACGCCCGGCTGGCTCGTCCAGCGCGGCTGCCGGCGATCGCTGTGCCGGCGTCGGGACCTCTGGCGCCGAGGGCGAGCTCCAGATCCCCGACGTGGAAGAGGGCAAGTTCAACGTCGCGATGGTCCTCATCGGACCACATGACGACGCCGGCTGGAGCCAGGCCCACTACGAGGGCCTGCGCTACCTCTGCGAGAACATCGAGGACTCGCACGTCGCCTATGTCGAGAACGTCCTCGAAGCCGGCATCCGAGCAGACCTTCCGAAGCCTGGCGCGCAAGGGCTTCGACTTCATCATCGGCACCTCGTTCGGCTACATGGACCCGATGGGCGCGGTGGCCGAGGAGTTCCCGGACGCCACCTTCCTGCACCTGACCGGCTACAAGTCGAATGGCAAGAACTTCGGCAACTTCTTCGGCGCGATGGAGGACTTCAAGTACCTCGCCGGCATGCTGGCCGGGTCGCGCGCAAAGGCCGACGGGAACCCCAAGATCGGCTACATGGCCACCTTCCCGATCCCCGAAGAGCTCCGACTTGGCAACGCGATCATGCTCGGCGTCAAGCAGACCTGCCCCGAATGCACGATGGACGTCCGCTTCATCAACACGTGGCACGACCCGATCAAGGAGAAGGACGCGGCCGCGTCGCTGTTCGACGCCGGAGCACAGGTCGTGTTCACCGGCGCCGACACGGGTGCCGTCGCCGACGTCGCCCAGGAGAAGGGCAAGTGGGGCGTCACCTACGACCACCCGGCATCGTGCAAGGTCGAACGCTGCCTCACCGCTCCCTACTGGATCTGGGGACCCGAGTACGCCCGCATTGGCGAGAAGGTCAAGGCGGGGACGTACGAGGCCGGCTACGAGTACTTCGACGCCGATTCGAAGGCGATGGGCCTGCTCGGCTTCATGGACGGCGAGACGCTCAGCAAGGGCGTCGCCGACCTGCCGGAGGCCGACATCCAGATGGTGCGTGACACGCTGGCCAAGATGCTTTCCGGTGAGTGGACCCGGTTCGACACGTTCGCCGGACCGATCACCGACAACACCGGCAAGGAGGTCCTGGCCGAAGGCGCGAAGCTCGAGCAGTCCGACCTCGACCAGTTCCCGCCCGGCGCACCCGGCAACGAGTGCAAGACGTGCATGTACTGGTGGGCCGACGGGATCACCGTCGAGCTGCCGGCGCTCGAGTAACAGGATGCGGGTCCGCCGGTCTCCCACCGGCGGACCCGACACCGCCCTTCCGTGACCGTGACCGATCCCGGCGCGCCGGTCGCGGCTGACGCCGCGATCGGCGAACGCCCTGGAGGCTCGCGGGATCGTCAAGGCCTTCCCGGGCGTCCTCGCCAACGACGGGGTCTCCCTCGACCTGCGCGTCGGCGAGGTCCATGCCGTGCTGGGCGAGAACGGCGCCGGCAAGAGCACGCTCATGAACATCCTCGCCGGCCTGTACCGTCCGGACAGCGGCGAGATCCTGCTCGACGGTCGCCCGGTCGCGTTCAACTCGCCGCGCGATGCGATCGCGGCCGGGGTCGGCATGGTCCATCAGCACTTCACGCTCGTGCCGTCGCAGACCGTCACCGAGAACGTGATCCTCGGGCTGGACTCGCCGCGGTTCCTGCTGCGGACCGGCCGGGCCGAGGCGAAGGTGGGCCAGCTCGCCAAACAGTTCGGCCTGCGGGTCGATCCGCGCGCCAAGATCTGGCAGCTGTCGGTCGGTGAGCAGCAGCGCGTCGAGATCCTGAAGCTGCTCTACCGCGGTGCGCGGATCCTGATCATGGACGAGCCGACGGCGGTCCTCGCCCCGCAGGAGATCGACGAGCTGTTCCGGACCCTCCGGTCGATGACCGCCGGCGGCCGGAGCGTCGCGTTCATCAGCCACAAGCTCGGCGAGGTCCTCGCGATCGCCGACCGGATCACCGTCATGCGCCGGGGCAAGGTCACGGCCGCCGGGATGCCGCCCACAGGGTCCACCCGCGCCGACCTGGCCCGGCTGATGGTCGGGCGCGAGGTCATCGAGACCGTCGAGCGAACACCGCCCCGCCTCGGCGACACCGTCCTCGAGGTCAGCGACGTCGAGGCCGTCAACGACCGCGAGCTGCCCGCGCTGCGCGGCGCGTCCTTCACGGTCCGCAGCGGTGAGATCGTCGGGATCGCAGCCATCGCCGGCAACGGCCAGAGCGAGCTGGCCGAGGTGATCACCGGGCTCCGGGCGTGCTCGGGGCGCATCCGGATCAACGGGCGCGACATCGCGAATGCTTCGGCCCGACAGGCGATCCGTCACGGCATTGCCCACGTCCCCGAGGACCGGACCGGCGTCGGCAGCGCACCGAACCTGTCGGTGGTCGACAACCTCATCATGAAGTCCTACCGGACGCCGCCGATCGCGCAGGGCTGGCTGGTGGACACGGTCCGCGCCCGGGGCGTCGCCGAGGTCATGCGCGAGCGCTACGCGATCGCGGCGCCGTCGATCGACACCGAAGCGCGCCTGCTCTCGGGCGGCAATCTCCAGCGCCTGATCCTCGCCCGCGAGATCGAATCGGAGCCGGACCTGATCATCGCCGTCCAGCCGACCCGGGGCCTGGACGTCGGAGCCATCGAGTCGGTCCACCGCCTGCTCATGGCGCGCCGTGCCGCCGGCGCCGCGATCCTCCTGATCACCGAGGAGCTCGACGAGATCATGTCGCTGGCGGATCGGGTCGACGTGATGTACGAGGGCCGGATCACCGGGTCGTTCCCGGTCGACTCGGCGGACATCGAGCAGATCGGGCTGCTCATGACCGGCGGCGAGGAAGCAACCGGCGATGCGGCACCCGCCGGCGGTGCCGATCGATGACGATCCGCCTCGAGCCGCGCATGGCCATCCCGCGCTGGCTGTCGCCGGTGACGACGATCGGGGCGGTCGTCGTCGCGCTCCTCATCAGCGCGCTGATCCTCGCCTTCGTCGGCGGCGATCCGGTGCGGGCCTATCTGCACATCGTCAACGCCGCGTTCGGCAGCGTCGGCGTCCTGTCGGACACGCTGGTCAACGCGACCCCGCTCATCCTCACCGGCCTGGCGTGCTCGCTTGCCTTCCGGATGCGCCTCTGGAACATCGGGGCCGAAGGCCAGTTCCTGCTGGGTGCCTGGGGTGCGAGCGCGATCGTGCTGGCGCCGATCCTCCCCGCCGGAACGCCGGCGATCGTGCTGATCCCGGTGATGATGGTCGCCGGGGCCGTCGCCGGCGGCGTCTGGGGGTTCATCCCGGGCGTCCTGAAGGCCCGGCTCGGCGTCAACGAGATCATCGTCTCGCTGATGCTCAACTACGTCGCCTTGTTCTGGGTCCAGTTCTGGGTGTTCGGCCCGTGGTCCGAAGGCGGCTTCCAGCAGACCGAGCAGTTCCCGCGCGAGGCGTGGCTGCCGCGCCTGACCGACCTCGCGACCGACGTTCCGGCCTTCGGCGGCCTGACCATCCACCTCGGCTTCATCTTCGGGCTCGTCGCGGCGACGCTCATCTGGTTCCTGCTGAACCGGACGCGCGCCGGCTACGAGATCCGCCTGATCGGCGACAGCCCGCGTGCCGCGCGGTACGCCGGCATCGACATCAAGCGGGCGATCATCGTCGTGTTCGTCATCTCCGGCGCCCTGGCCGGGCTGGCCGGGATGAGCGAGGTCGGTGGCGTGGTCCACCGCCTGCAGGACCGCATCTCGCCGGGCTACGGCTACACGGCGATCATCATTGCCTACCTCGCCCACTTCGGACCGTTCCGGGTCGTCATCGCCTCGGTGCTGTTCGGGGCGCTGACCCTGGCGGGGCGCGAGATCCAGCCGTCGGGCGTGCCGGCGATGATCCAGGGCGTCATCCTGTTCTCGCTGATCGCGGCCGACACGCTGGTCCGCTACCGGATCCGAATCGAACGCCGCCAGCCGTCGTCCGCGGCGCCGACGACGAGCCGCGCCTGATGGACTTCCAGCTGGTCCTGGCGGCCGGAGTCGGGACCGGCACGATCCTGTTGTTCGCCGCGATTGGCGAGATCTTCGCCGAGCGATCCGGCGTGCTGAACCTCGGCGTGGAGGGGATGATGCTGATCGGGGCGGTCGCCGGGTTCTCGACCGTCGTGGCGACCGGCAACCCGTGGCTCGCGCTCGTCGTCGCGATGCTGGCCGGGGGCGTCCTGAGCCTGCTGCACGGTGTGTTCGCGATCCACCTCCGCGCCGACCAGGTCGTGTCCGGGCTCGCCCTCACGTTCCTTGGCACCGGGCTCGCCCGGGTCCTCGGCGAGGGGTTGTCGGGGGCAGGCGCGACCTCGCAGCTCCCGCGCCTGACCGTGCCGGTCCTGTCCGAGGTGCCACTGCTCGGACCGATCTTCCTCACGAACCAGAGCGTCCTCGTGTACGTCGGCTACGCGCTCGTGCCGCTGACGTGGTTCTGGATCGAGAAGACCCGCCCAGGACTCCACCTGCGCGCGGTCGGCCAGAACCCGAGCGCTGCCGACGCCCAGGGGATCAACGTGTACCGATCGCGCTACGCCTACGTGCTCGTCGGCGGCCTGCTGGCCGGCCTGGCGGGCGCCACCATCACGCTGGCAATCCAGCCCGGCTGGTTCTCCGACCAGACGGTCGGGGGTCGCGGCTGGATCGCCGTGGGGCTCGTGATCTTCGCCCAGTGGAGCCCGCTCCGCGCGGCGTTCGGAGCGTTCCTGTTCGGGGCGATCTCACGGTTCATTCTCGACGTCCAGGGCGTCGACACCATCCTCGGGTTCACGAACCCGTTCCAGGCCGGCCGCTCCGCGACCTTCTTCCTGGAGATGCTGCCGTACCTGCTCGTGATCGTCGTCCTGGTGATCGGCTCGCGCGAGGCGCTCCGCAAGCGCCTCGGTGCCCCGGCCGCGCTCGGGATCCCGTACGTCCGAGGACAGCGCGGCGTCTGAGGCTGCTCGTCGGCTATTGGTCGGCTATTCGTCGTCGTGGGCGTCGAGGCCGAGCAGCTCCATCTGGACGTAGTCGCTGGTGTCGAACTCGAGCTGGCGCGGTGCGAACGGCGATGTGTCGTCCGTGCCTGGCCCGACCGGCGCGAACTCGACGACCACTCGTTCGTCGCCCTGGACGAGCGTGTAGACCAGGAGCTGGTCCGGCCGCGTCTCGAACTCGAGGTGCTCGAACGAGTCGATGTTCAGCGTGATCGCGAGGGGCGTGAAGTAGGTCGAGACATCGTCGGAATCGACGACGATTCGTTCGACCCAGCCGGTCCCGTGGGCGACGGTGTCGCGGCCGCGCAGGTAGCGGTACGTCACGGTCTGCTTGAGCAGCGGACGCAGCAGGTGAAGGATGTCCGTGCGGCTGTTGACGACGCCCTGGTTCACGAAGAACTTGGCCGGCGGGGTCGACACGGAGCGCTCTCCTCAGATCGGGGCCCGGGGCGGACGCGTCGGATGGTACCGCAGCGGGTCCGGCATCGACGGGCCGGAATCGCACATGTGGGTTGCCCTTCGGTTGCCCTGGGTGCATCCCACGGCCGTAACGGCCAACGAACGGGTATCCAGCGCGCCACGGAGGCGACTCGATGGCCGTTTGGTGCGTCCCATGACCGAAACGGCCAGCGAACGGCATCTCCGGAGGGCCTTGCCTGCTCTTCGTTCGTCGTTACGAGCACCCCATGCAACAAGGGCAATCGAGAAGGCCGTCCGTAGCCACGGCCGCGATGGGCCGACGCGTATCATCCGCGCGATGCTCCTCGCGATCGACATCGGCAACTCGAACGTCACGATCGGGCTGGTCAAGGCCGGATCGCTGGTCGCGGTACGCCGCGCGATGACGCCGCCGCGGGCCAGCGCGGACGAACTGGAGCTGCTGCTCGACGGCCTGCTTCGACTCGACGACGTGTCGTTCGCCGACGTGAGCGCGATCGCGTGCGCCTCGGTCGTGCCGTCGCTCACGGTCGGGATCGAGACAATCGCGGCACGTCGCGAGCGGTCGCTCGTCGTCGCCGAGGCCGGGACCGTGCCGATCGCGATCCGCGTGGATCGGCCTTCGGAGGTCGGGGCGGACCGCCTGGTCAATGCGCTCGCCGCCCAGCGGCTGTACGGGACGCCGGCCGTGGTCGTGGACTTCGGCACCGCGACGACGTTCGATTGCGTGGCGGGCGACGGTGCCTACGTCGGCGGGGCGATCGCGCCCGGCCTCGAGCTGGGTCTCGAGGCACTCGCGGCGAGGACGGCGAAGCTGCCGCGAATCGAGCTCGCGGTCCCCGATCGCGCGATCGGGCGGGACACGGTCGGGGCGATGCAGTCCGGGGCGGTGTACGGCTACCTCGGGCTGGCGAGCGGATTGTTGGCACGGATCCGGCGCGAGCTCGGCGAGAGCCACGCCGTGGATCCTGGCGCGATCAAGGTGATCCTGACCGGAGGCCTCTCGGCGGCGCCCTGGGCCCGACTGGTCGACGGCGTCGACGCGATCGACCCGGATTTGACCCTCAAGGGTCTCGCGATCCTCCATGCCGAGGTCGCCGGCGGCGAACCGCTCGAAGCTGGGGCTGTCGTGACGGCAGACGGGCGCCTGGCCGGGCGCCTCATCGGGCTCGGGGTGACCGGCTCGATCGCTGCCTACAAGGCGGTCGAGCTGCTCCGCCTCCTGCGCGCGGAGGGCGCCGACGTGCAGGCCATGCTGACGCCATCGGCCACGCGGTTCGTCGGGCCGCTGTCGTTCGCGGCGCTGAGCCGGCACCCGGTCGAGACCGACCAGCTCGACCTGCTCCCCGACGGCCGCATCGGGCACATCGTCCTCGCCGATTCGGCAGACCTGATCGTGGTCGCGCCGGCGACGGCCCACTGGCTCGGCGCGATGGCCAACGGCCTGGCCGCAGACGTGGTGACCGCCACGTGTCTCGCAACCGCGGCGCCCGTCGTCGTCGCCCCGGCCATGGACGGCGAGATGTGGAACCACCCTGCGACTCGCGCCAACGTCGAGCGGCTGCGCGGGTTCGGCTACGCGTTCGTCGAACCCGAGGCAGGCGCGCTGGCGTCCGGTCAGTCCGGCGTGGGGCGGCTCGCGGATCTCGGCGCGATCGTCGACACCATCGTCGAGCTCCTCGCCGATCGTCCGATCCGCGTGCCGGATCCCGGGGCCCGTCCACCGCTCGTCGAAGGCGCCCGTGACGAGGACCTCACCGGCCGCCACATCGTGGTGACGGCCGGCGGCACGCGAGAGCCGATCGACCCGGTCCGCTTCATCGGCAACCGCTCGACCGGGAAGATGGGCGTCGCCGTTGCCAGCCGCAGCGGTGGAGCGCGGCGCCCGGGTCACGCTGATCGCCGCGAACCTCGAGGTGCCGCCACCGACCGGCGCCCAGGTCGTCGCTGTTTCCTCGACCGGCGAGCTGCGCGCCGCCCTGCTCCGCGCGACCTCGCCGGACGGCGACGACGGCCGCGCCTCGTACGACGCCCTGATCATGGCCGCCGCCGTCGCCGACTTCCGGCCGGCCACGCCCGCGGAACGCAAGCTCCAACGGGGCGGCTCGCTCGTGCTCGAGCTGGAGCCGACACCGGACCTCCTCGCGGAGGTCGCCCGCATCACACGGGGCGAGGACAGCAGCGGGGCCGTGACGCGCCGCCCGCTCGAACCGCGGCCGGTGCTCGTCGGGTTCGCCGCCGAGACGGGCAGCCTCGAGCGCGCCGCCGACAAGCTGCGCCGCAAGGGCGTCGATCTGCTGGTCGCCAACGACGTCGCCGAGGCCGGCTCCGGGTTCGGGACCGACACCAACCGGGTCACATTGCTCGCGGCGAACGGCACGATCGAGGATCTGCCGCTCCTTTCGAAGCGCGACGTCGCCCACAACATCCTCGACCGCGTGGGACGCGCGCTGGACGACCGCGATGCTGCCGCGCAGACTGGATCGCGATCCGAGCCCGTTCGAGAGCCGACCAGATGAGCGCACCAACCGCCAGCCAGCGACTGAACGTCACGGACATCGCCAAGTTGCATGCCGACGGCCAGCGCTTCGCGATGTTGACCGCGTACGACTTCCCGACCGCGAAGCTGCTCGACGAGGCAGGCATCCCGGTCATCCTCGTCGGCGACTCGCTCGGCACGGTGCTGCTCGGCTATGACAGCGAGATCCGCGTGACGATGGCCGACATGCTCCACCACACGGCGGCCGTGGTGCGGGGCACGAGCCGAGCGCTCGTGGTCGGCGACATGCCGTTCCTGTCGTACTCGACCCCGACCGAGGCCGTCGAGAACGCCGGCCGCTTCCTCCGCGAGGCCGGCGCCCAGGCGGTCAAGATCGAAGGCGGAGTCCGCAGCGCGCGCATCGTCGAAGCGCTCGTCCGGGCAGGGATCCCGGTCATGGGCCACATCGGCTGGACGCCGCAGGCCAAGCACGCGCTCGGCGGCAAGGTCCGCGTCCAGGGCAAGACCACGGACCGGGCCCGGAATCTCCTCGCCGACGCGCTGGCGATCCAGGAGGCCGGCGCGTTCTCCATCGTCGTCGAGCTCGTCCCCGAGCAGCTGGCCGGCGCGATCACCCAACGGCTGCGCATTCCGACGATCGGGATCGGGGCGGGCCCGGGCTGCAGCGGCCAGGTCCAGGTCGTCACCGACCTGCTGGGCTGGAGCGACTGGCACCCGAAGCACGCGAAGCCGTACGCCGACCTGCGCCAGACCATTCTGGATGCGGCGAAGGCGTATGCCGACGAGGTCGCCGCGGGCACGTTCCCCGGACCGGAGCAGACCGTCCGCATGGACGACGCGACGCTCGACGAGGTGCTTGGTCGGACCGCGTTGGACCGCCTCCCGGCCGCCGTCCCGCAGGGCGGCATCCCGCTCGACCGCGACTTGTAGGGCTACTCGCCGCTTGAAGGTCGTCAGGACGCGGGCGGAGCTGCGCGAGGCGCTTCGCGCGGCGCCGCGACCCGTGGGACTCGTGCCGACGATGGGCTGGCTGCACGACGGACATCGCGAGCTGATCAGGCGTGCCCGCAGCGACAACGCGACGACGGTCGTGACGATCTTCGTCAACCCGCGCCAGTTCAATGAGGCCGCCGACTACACGAAGTACCCGCGCAACGAGGAACGCGATCTCGCGATGTGCGCGGACGAGGGCGTCGACCTGGTGTTCGCACCCGGGGTCGAGGAGATCTATCCGCCCGGCTTCGATTCGGCCGTGTCGGTCGGGGCGGTCGCCCAGCCGCTCGAGGGGGCTGCTCGACCCGGCCACTTCGACGGCGTCGCCACCGTCGTCGCGATCCTGTTCAACCTGGTCGGGGCGGAGCGCGCCTACTTCGGCCAGAAGGACGCCCAGCAGGTGATGGTGATCCGGCAGATGGCGCGCGACCTCGCGATCGGGACGGAGGTGCTCGCCTGCCCGACGGTCCGCGAGGCGGACGGCCTCGCGCTGTCGTCGCGCAACGTCCATCTCACGCCGGAGCAACGCCGCGCCGCGGCGGTCCTCCGCCGGGCATTGCTTGCGGCCCGGTCCGCCTGGGAAGCCGGCGAGCGATCGGGCGACACGCTCCGCGCCGCGATGCGTGCCGAGCTCGATCGTGAGCCGCTTGCTGCCATCGAATACGTGTCGATTGCCGACGGATCGACCCTCGCGGAGCTCCACACGGTGCAGGGCCCGGCGCTCGCGTCGCTCGCGGTCCGGTTCGGGACCACGCGGCTGATCGACAACGAGCCGCTCGGCTGACGTCGGGAACCCGGCCGCACCCGCCGGTGTACCGAGGCTGACGAACAGGCCACGTTGCGAGGTGCAGCCGATGGATCGCCGCTTGTGGGCCGCTTTGGCGGCCGTCGTGCTGGCCCTGTCGCTGGCCGGCGTGGTCGCAGCCAAGGGTGGCGCGCTCGCATCGCTCGAGACGCCGATCCCCCCGGACGCAGATCCCGGCACCACGATCGACGTGGCGTGGCGGGCGTGGATGCCGGACGCAGGGACAGACTGGCCGTTCAGCGGGTTGCCCGTCTTCATTCGCCTGAGCTCCGCGGACGGCGGCCGGTCGACCGAGACGATGGGCCGCGAAAGCCCGGCGGGATCGGGGCGCTACGAGGCCACGATCGCAATCCCGTCGGGTGGCGTGGGTCGTGTCGAGGTGGGGCTGTTCGGCGAGTCGTGCGTCGACGGCACCTGCACGCGCTCCGATCTCCTGTTCGAGCTCCCGGAGGACCAGCGCGTTCCGCAGGCGGCGGCAGCGCGCCCGGTGGTGCCCGTAGCGACCGCGGCGGCTCCCGCCGCTGGTCGGGCCCTGACGACCGACGCGACGATCAAGGCGACGCCCCTGGACCCGCTCGCGAACCTGCCGATCGCGGTCGCGATCATCGGAGCCGGCGTGCTGCTGCTGGTCGCGGCCATCGGGCTGAACCGGAGGACTCGGAGCGGCCAGCGCCGGCCCGCGGCTGACGAGACGGGACCGGCGGGGTCGCGGCCCCGGCCCGCGCCGGTCTCCGAAGCCAGACGCCCGATTTGTACTGAACGGCCCGTTGAAAAAATCGGCGCGTACCTGCCCCATACGAGATGTAGCGTCGGAGCCAATCCGACGCCGCAACCCCGGGGAGGGGCATGGACGCCGATCTCGTGAGACGTGCACAAGGCGGAGACCAGGAGGCGTTTGCCGACATGGTCTATGCCATCGCGGATCGGTTCCTCGCCGTGTCGCACCGGATCCTGAGCGACATCGACCTGGCCGAGGACGCCACGCAGCAGGCGCTGCTCAGTGTCTGGCAGGACCTTCCCCAGCTCCGCGACCCGGCCCGCTTCGAGGCCTGGTCGTATCGGCTCCTGGTACGCGCCTGCTATTCCGAGGGCCGGAAGTCCCGCCGCTGGGCGCCGAACCTGAGGCTGCTGTCGGTTGACGAACCGATGGCGGTCGATGGCCTGAGCGCGATCGTCGATCGCGATCAGCTCGAACGCGCCTTCCGGAGCCTTTCCATGAACCATCGAACGGTGGTGGTCCTGCACCACTACCTGGACCTGCCGCTCGACCGGGTGGCCGACATCGTCGGCGCGCCGGTCGGGACGGTGGGCTCGAGATTGCATTACGCGACGGGGAAGCTGCGTTCGGCCCTGAAGGCCGATGCGCAGCCGACAACCCGGGAGGTGGCGCAATGACCGATTTCAACGCCTCCGACCGGGACGTCAACCGCGCCATCCGGTCGTGGCTCCACGAAGACCGGCACGAGGACGTCTCCCGCGTCGCGGGGGCGGTGCTGGACAAGGTGGAAACGACCCGACAGCGCCGTTCCTTGTGGCCGGCGCGGAGGTTCGAATTCATGAACACCTATGCAAAGTTCGCGCTCGCGGCCGCGGCCGTGCTCGTCGTGGCAGTCGTCGGCTACAACGTCCTCCCCGGTCGGGGCGGAGTTGGCGGACCGACCGCCACACCGTCGCCAAGTCCGGCACCGATTGCCGTTGGAAGCTTCAGCTCGCACGGCGGAAACATCGAACTCGAGGCGACCGGCGAAGGCTCGAACGTGACGGGTTCGATGACCTATGCCGATGTAGGCGGCGAGGCGCTCGGCGGCTTCACGGTCGATCTCGTGTGCACCCGAACGACCGACGGCGGCCTGATCCTGATCGGCGGACCGATCAGCGAATCGACGAAGGGATACGTCGACTCCGCGCCGGTGGGCAGCAACATCGCGATCGTCCTCCAGCGGGGATCGCCGGTGAAAGCCTATATCCACGTGGAGCACCCGGACCCGCACGAGCCCAGCTGCCCGGCATTCATCGGGACCATCCCCGATTTGGGGAACCCAGAAAGTGACGCGGCGTTGGAGCCGATCGTTGGGACCGTCGAGCTCCGACCGTAGCCAGGATCGCCAACCTCGGGGACACCGCATCCGCCGCCGGCGATTTCGCCGGCGGCGACCCGCCGGCGAGGACCCTGCTAGACCCGGGCGGTGGTGGCCACCTCGAGCACGCGGTCGATCTCGAGGTGCTCCCACACCAGGTCCTTGATCTCGCTGATCTTGCCGTGGTCCGACTTGTGGGTCTTGACGAGCAGATCGTGGACGTCGGAGGCGACGGCGTACGTGTCCGACCCGACGAGCGTGGCGAACAGGTCGGCCCGACGGATCGCATCGAGCACCGCCTGGCGGGGTCGATAGCCGCCGGTCAGCACCAGGCCGAGCGCCGTGCCCGCCGCGGGCGCCTCCATGCCATGCGCCGTCGCGATCGCCAGGATCACGTCCTCGCGGTCGCCGGGCACGATCACGAGCGACCGGGGACCGATGCGTTCGAGCATGTGCGCCGGTTCCATCGCGCCGATCGCGACGCCGCCGATCACCTGGTCGAGGTCGGGGCCCGGGTGGATCGTCTCGCCGTGGACGCCTTCGAGCACCATCGCCAACGTCGGGTTGGACAGGATCTGGCGGTACGGCAGGACGCCGAGGAGCGGGATGCCGAACCGTTCGAGGCCCTTCTGGAGGATTCGCCCGAGATCCGGCCGGGCGGCCAGGTTGACCTTGTTGACGATGGCACCCGCCGACCCGCACGCCCTGCCGCTCGAAGAGCGCGGCGTTGAGCACGATCTCGTCGATCGGACGGCCGACGCCGCCCTCCGAGACGATGATCGCGGGCGCCCCGAGCATGCGCGCCACGACCGCATTCGAGAGCCCGATCACGGCGCCGACCCCCGCATGCCCCGTGCCCTCGATGAGCACCATGTCGCGGTCGCCGGCGAACCCGGCGTGCGCGGCCTGGATGCGGGCGGGCAGGTCCTCGACGACGCGGCCCTCGATGTAGTCGCGCGTGAAGCCGCGCGGGATGTGGACGGGGCTCATCTGGTCGAGCGGTTCGGATAGCCCGAACACGCTGCGCATGAGGATCGCGTCCTCGTCGGCCGGGACGCCGTCCTCGATGATCGTCCGCTGGCCGACCGGCTTGAGGAACCCGACCGCGAGGCCGCGCTTCTGGAAGCCGTCCAGGACGCCGAGGCTGATCGTCGTCTTGCCGCGGTTCTGCCCGGTCGCGGCGAGGTAGACGTGCCTCACGCGCGCAGCGGTCTAGCCGCGCGGGCGCTGTCTTGCGTTCGATCAGCTGCAGCGCGTCGCGCAGGCGGGCCATCGTCTCGGCGTCGACCGCGTCCGGTTCGAGGTACGGGCCGAGGCGCTCCATGATGTCGGCGACGAGCCCGAGGAAGACGCTCGCATCGGCCACGAAGAACTGCGGCTCGTTGTTGTAGCGAACGAGCGTGAGGCGGCCCTGGAGGACGCGGCGCTCCTCGACATGCGCGACCTGCGTCGCGAAGTTGTGGCCCTGGATCCCGTCCGGGTTGTTGAGGAAGTTCAGGGCGTTGTCGATGGCAAGCCCGAACCGCGCGCGCCACGCGACCAGCCGCTCGTGGACCTCGGAGGCGATGCGGACCTCCGCGACCTCGTCGAACACTTCCGGCGCCACGGTCAACAGCCCGACCAGCGTCGTCCCCGCCCGCGGACCGAGCATGACCTGGAGGCTGCGCTCGAGCGTGAACACCTCGGAGTCGAAGCGCGGGCTCGTGATGACGTCGGTCAGCAGGTCCTCGACGTTGTCGAGCACGCCGGGCTCGGCGACCGCGTTCGCCAGGTGGAGGATCTCCTCCTTGAACAGGAACTTTTCTTCGTGGTCGAGCATGGCGAGGACTCTAGCAGAAGGTCCGAAGGGGTCAGCCCCTGGAGCCCATCCAGTCGCGGCCGATGTCGCCTTCCGGCACCGTGAACAGGCCCGCAACGAATCGTCTGTTGCGGCGGCGCACAGCGGTCTCGTCGCGGTCGTTGGCGTCACGCCTTGACATGGCACTGCACCGCCCGTAGCGTCGGCCGACCGGCGCGCCGGGCCCGTGGAGCGGCCCCTCGCGAAGCCGGATGGAGGGATCGATGTCGGGTCGTCTCGTCCGTTCGCGCGTGCTGGCCGTGGCGGCTGCGCTCGTCGTGCTCTCGGTCACCGTCGCTGCCAAACCGGGTGGCGGGGGTGGCGGCGGGGGCTTGTCGCCGACCCCGACGCCGATCCAGATCTTCGGCGCGTGGCACTGCAGCGACGACGCCTGCACCTGGGCGACCGCCCGAACGGTCTCCGAGTTCGACTCGAAGAACCACTGGCTGATCGATCGGGATGGCACCGGTCCCTCGACCAGCCCCTCGGTCAACCTCGTGATCCTGAGCTTCGTCCACCCGCTCAAGCTGCTGAACCAGACGACGGACGCCGGGACGCTGAACGGCGTGCCGCGCGGGATGACCGCGGACATCGTCAACTACTTCAAGAGCCGCAACATCCGGGTCATGCTCTCGATCGGCGGCATCACCTACACGGACGCCTGGAACCAGGCGCTCGCGCAGAACCCCACCCTGTTCGGGCAGCGGGCGGCGGCGCTCGCCCAGCAGCTCGGCGTCGGCATCGAGATCGACTACGAGGAGAACTCGAACCCCAACCTCACCGGTCTCCAGTCGTTCATCAACGCCTACCGGGCCGTCCTCCCCTACGACGCGAGCGGGGCCAACCCCGCTGCCAGGCTGACGATCGATACCGCCGCCGGAGACCGCTGGCTGATCGGGATCAACCAGAAGGCGACCGCCGACTGGCTGCGGACCGACGCGCCAGTCCTCGACTACGCCAACGCCATGGTCCCGGCCCGCCAGCCGAGCGCCAGCACGGCCATCGCCAGCTGGCAGGAGCACATCGACGGCAAGCCCCAGTACAACCCGGCGGTCGGGCCGCTCGCGCCGGCCAAGTTCACCGGCTCGCTGTACGTCGCCGAGGGATCCCAGGTACGGCCCGAGTGCAACAACTACGGCGCCTCGGTGACCAAGGCCACCGCCGACTACGTCCAGCGCGTGCTGCCGCACACGAGCCTCAGCGGGCGCACCCCCGGCCTGCTCGGGTTCATGTTCTGGGCGGCCGAGCGACCGTCGACCCGCGGCGTGACGACGCAGCCGCCGAACTCGTGCGAGGGCGGGATGGGCGCCGGCGCCACGACGCTCAACATGCCGCTGCCAATGCCGGCGCTCAGGCAGAACTGACGACGCGGGCTACGGCCGCTCGCGCCGGGAGACCAACCAGAGACCGAGGACGATCCAGCCGACGCCGTTGAGGGCGATGCCCGTCAACGAGAGCGGGAGGAAGATCGTGGGGTTGTCGCGCGTCGTCAGCTCGAGCCGGTCCATGCCGGTGATCGCGAGGACGGACCCCGCGGCCAGGGCCAACGCGCCAAGCCTCGCCCAGCCGCCGAGACGGAGCGCGACGAATCCGAAGACCGCGTCGGCCAGCCACCACGCGAGCCCGGCCCAGAAATAGACGACGCCGAACGTCCCCGGCCCGACCGGGATCGAGAATGCGGCCGAGATGGCGCCCATCGCGAGCCCCCAGGCATTCGCGACGAGCACCAGCCCGACGGCGACGCGGGCTACCCCAAGCCCTGTCCCGGCAAGCGGCGGATAGCACGCCGCGGCAACCGCCATGGCCCCGACGAAAAACAGCGTGAGGCGGATGTCGTTGAGCCACGATGGGATCTCGATGACGAACGCGAGGAGCAGGACGATGCCGCCGACGACGCCCAGCAGGCCGGCAAGGCGGGCGCGCAGCGAGGGCCCCTCCGCCTCGGGGATCGCGATCGTCGGACTGGCCGCGGTCATGGCTGCACTATATCGCTCACCGATATAGTGTCAAGCGATATAGCACCGCGCGGGTTGCGTCTCGCCGCTGCTCGCCCAGCGAGCACTGGGGAGGCTGCGCGGGTCGAATTTCCGCAGAACTGCTCGCGCGAGCGAGCAGTTCTGGACGTCCGTCGCAGTCCTGCTCGCTATCGGCGAGCAACGCCGAGAACGGTTCGCTGCAACGCTCGCCACGCGAGCAAATGGCGAAGCCCGCCGCGGCCGTGGTCTTACGGGTAGAGGCCGCGCATCGAGGTGGCGTCGGCCACGCGCTCGACGGCGAGGAGGTAGGCGGCGGTGCGCTCGTTGACGTCCTCGCGGTGACTGAGCTCGAGCACCTCGTGGAACGCCTTGATCATGATCGCGTGCAGCTTCTGGTTGACCGTCTCTTCGGTCCAGTGGTCGCGGTTGAGGTCCTGGACCCACTCGAAGTAGCTGACCGTCACGCCGCCGGCGTTGCACAGGATGTCGGGGATGATGAAC
Organism: uncultured Chloroflexia bacterium; assembly: GCA_963721655.1. GTDB lineage: Bacteria > Chloroflexota > Limnocylindria > Limnocylindrales > CSP1-4 > DASTYU01. Next base: position 54,139 of record CAVRKH010000018.1, read on the forward strand.
ACGCCGTTGGCGTGGAGGATCTCGTCGGCCTCCGGGGTGGTCGGGCCGTTTGCGGCCTCGGCCACGATCTTCGCCTTGATCCGGCCGGCGTTGCGGCGCGGTGATCTGGTTCTCGAGGGCCGCCGGGATCAGGACGTCGCAGTCGACCTCGAGGATTTCCTCGTTGGTGATGTCCTGCGCGCCCGGGAAGCCTCTGACGGTTCCGTGCTCCTGCTTCCAGCCCACGACGCGGCCGATGTCGAGCCCATTCGGGTTGAGGATCCCGCCCGTCGAGTCGGACACGGCGACGACCGTCGCGCCCTCGTCGGAGATGAGGCGGGCCGCGATCGAGCCGGCGTTGCCGAAGCCCTGGACCGCGACCTTCGCGCCCTTGAGATCCATCTCGAGGTGCTTCGCGGCCTCGACGATCGTGTAGACGCAGCCACGGGCCGTCGCCTCGTTGCGTCCCTCCGACCCGCCGAGGCTGATCGGCTTGCCGGTCACGACGCCGGGGACGGTATGGCCCTGGTGCATCGAGTAGGTGTCCATGATCCAGGCCATGATCTGGGCGTTCGTGTTCACGTCCGGCGCCGGGATGTCGCGCTCCGGGCCGATGAGGACCTCGATCTCGGTCGCGAACCGCCGCGTCAGCCCTTCGAGCTCCTTCTGGCTGAGCTTCTTCGGATCGACGATGACGCCGCCCTTGCCGCCGCCGTACGGGATGCCGACCACGGCGCACTTCCAGGTCATCCACATCGCGAGGGCCTTGACCTCGTCGAGCGTCACGTCCTGGTGGTAGCGGAGCCCGCCCTTGGCCGGACCACGGCCCAGGTTGTGCTGGACGCGGTAGCCCGTGAATACCTGGACGCTCCCGTCGTCCATCTTCACCGGGAAGTGGACGATCAGCTCGCGGCGCGGCTGGCGCAGCACGCGGCGAAGACCGGGATCGAGGTTGAGTCGTTCGGCGGCGAGATCGAACTGCCGTTGCGCGACCGTCCAGGGGTTGATCTGGACAGCAGCGTGTTCGGTGGTCATTGAGCGGAAACCTCCGGCAGGGGTGGCCGGTGCCACCTCGTCGAAACGGGTCGTCTCCCGGACGACCCCACGGGCGCAGAACCCCGGCCCGGTAGCTGAAGACGGACGGGGCGCCGCGCGATTGCGTTCAAGGGCTCGAGTATAGCCGGGACGACGGGCTCAATGCCCGATCTTGTCACCGTGTGACAACGTTACGGCAACCTTGCTGCAACCGTCCGCGAGTCGAAAGTCCTAGGATCCGGCCTCGTAGAGGACCGCCGCGCCGAGGCAGCCCGGCCCCAGATGTGGTCCGACCGATGCACCGACGAGGCCGATCGTGACCGTCGCCGGGTCGAGGCTGCCGCTGGCTCGCGCCACGACCTCGTCGCGGAAGGCCTCGACATCGGGCGTCACCGTGTGGAGGATCTCGAGCCGTTCGATGGGGCGCGCCGTGATCATCTCGATCAGCCGTTCGCGCGCCTTTGCTCGCGTCCGCACCCGATCCGCGGTGTCGACCACCCCCGCCTCGACCGCGATGATCGGCTTGACCGAGAGCAGCGTCCCGATCGCGGCCCGGGCGCCGCTGATCCGTCCCCCTCGCTTCAGGTATTCGAGCGTCTCGAGCGCGACGTACATCCGGAGATCCGACGCACGCCGCGACAGGTACTCCGCGATCTCGGCCGGCGCCGTGCCGTCCGCTGCCATCGCCACGGCCATCCGGGCGAGGATCGCCTGCGCCTTCGAAGCGCCCTGTGAGTCGACGATGTGGATCTCCCGATCGGGGAGCATCTCGCGGCCGATCTGCGCGCTCTTGATCGTGCCCGACAGCGTGCCGGCGACGTGGATCGAGATGACGGCCTCGGCGCCGCCGGCGAAGGCCGCCTCGTACGCGGCGCGGAAGTCGCCCGGGCTGGACGCGGCCGTCGTCGGGAACGGCGCGTCCGGCGCGGTCATCCGCTCCCAGAACGCCTCGTTCGACATCTCGACACCGGCGCGATAGCTGTCGGGACCGAAGTTCACGATCAGCGGCACGACGGTGACCCCGGCCTCGGCGGCCTCGGCTGGGGTGAGATCCGACGCCGAATCGGTGATGACCGCGACGCGGACCATGGACGCCTCCTCCGACTCCCCTCCGGTTGCGGGAATGATACGGGGAGCAAGCGGCCGCAAGCCGCTACGCTTCGCGGGCATGGATCGTTCCCTGTGGGCCGTCATCGGCGGCACGTTCACGCTCCGCTTCAGCACCGGCCTCACGGGAGCGATGCTGGCCGTCTACCTCGCGACGCTCCCGGAGCATGGCGGTCAGCCGGTCGACGCGTTCGTCGTCGGCATCTTCGCGGCGACGTTCTACCTGGCCGAGCTCGTCCTGTCGCCCGTGTTCGGGGCGCTGTCGGATCGGATCGGCCACCACAAGGTGATGCTCTACGGCCCGGTCTTCGGTGCCGTTGCGGTGATCCTCACCGCGTTCACGACGAACCTGCTGGTGCTCGGCGGCACGCGCTGGCTCGAAGGCGCCTCGACCGCAGCGAGCGTCCCGTCGATCCTCGGCTACATCGCGATGGTGACCGCCAACGACCAGGCGCTCCGCGGACGCGCCGCAGCCCGCTTCGAGGGCGCGACGCTGCTGGGGCTCGCGGCCGGGATCGTCGTCGCGCCGGTCCTCTTCGCCGCGATCGGACCGGCGGCCTTCCTGCTCAATGCGCTCGTCTATGGGATCTCGTTCCTCATCTACTGGCGGGGCGTGGGGGATCCGGCCGGTGAGGCGCAGACGCTCACGGAGAAGCACTACGGCGTGCAGCGCTACGTGGAGCTGCTGCGGAGCTCGCACGTGTGGTTGCTCGCACCCACCTGGATCGCGGTCAACGCGTCGATCGGCCTGTGGCTCAACCAGTCGATCTTCCAGCTGACGGCCGCGAACCCCGAGCACCCCGACCAGCTCCTGCACGGCGGGTTCGAGCCGTGGCAGATCAGCCTGGGAGCACTGGTGGTCGGGATCATCTTCGGCGCCGGGCTGCTGTACTGGGGAAATCGCTTCAAGCGCTTCCGGCGGACGACGATCATCCTCTACGGGATCCTCGGGGGCGCCGTGCTGGTCGGCGCAGGGCTGGTCATCAACCATTCGGCCGGGCTCGCACCGGTGCTTGCCCTGTCGGCCGGCCTCGTCGCCGCCTTCGGCCTGTTCGTGCTGGCGGGAGCGACACCGGCCGCGCTCGGGCTGCTGGCCGACGTCTCCGAGCGCTACCCCACGGATCGCGGCGCGATCATGGGTCTCTATTCGGTCTTCCTCGCCATCGGCCAGATCATCGGCGCGATCATCGGCGGCGCGGCGGCCGACATCGGTGGCATCGACGCGATGTTCGTCGCGACGTTCGGGCTGCTGCTCGTGGCCCTGATCCCGCTCGCGCAACTCCGGCGCGACGAGCACTACGTCATGGGCACCGCCGGGCGCTGCGGTGTTCGACGCCGAAGCGAGCTGAGGCGGCCCAACGAACGTGTGCGATACTGCCGTTCGGCCGGTGGCAGGCTGCGCTCACACGACGCCGCCACCGGTCCTTTCCTGACAACCGCGGAGGCCCGGGTGACCTCGAACGTCGGCCAGAGCTACCCCTACACGAGCGAGACCGAAACGGACCGCGCGACGAGCGTCAAGGCGCTCGTCGAGGCCCGTGCCGACCTCGGCGAGACGCTGGCCACAGAGACGACGCCGCTCGACGACAACGAGCGCTGGTGGGTCTGGAAGTGCCCGACGCCGGGCTGTCGCGGGCTGCTCCACGTTGCGGGCTACGCGGCCGAAAAGCACGCGCTCTTCGTCGTGTGTGACGGGGTATGCGCGAAGACGTTCCTGCGCTGACCGACGCGCCGGACGCCGGAGCACCGGCAACCCCCACCGCGTCGACGGAGGAGAGTCGCCGGCGGCTGATCGTCGAGGCGCTGGGGATCGCGGCGTCGGCGATCGGATTCGGGTTCGTCTACGGGTTATCCGCTCGCGAGGCGGGGTTCAGCCCGCTCGAGGCCATGGCGATGAGCACGATCGTGTTCGCGGGTGCCGCCCAGTTCGCGGCGATCGGCTACGTGGTGGCAGGCCTCGCCTGGCCGGCGATCGCCCTGCTCACGTTCCTGCTCAACGCGCGCCATCTCCTCTACTCCGCGGCGCTCGGCCCGTGGATGACCGACGTGCCGCGGCCACGTCGCGCGCTGATGGCCCACGTCCTCACCGACGAGGCGTTCGCGCTGGCCATCGGCCATTTCCGGCGGATCGGGCGAACCGACGAGGGCGGCTACTGGATCGGCGCGATCGCATCGACGTTCATCCCGTGGAACCTGGCAACGCTCGCCGGCGTGTACGCCGGGGGATCGATTGCGGACCCGAGCCTCCTCGGCATCGACATCATCTTCCCGGCCGCGATGATCGGGCTGGCCGCCGGGCTCATCACGGGCCGGCGGGAGCTGGTCGCGGCATTCGCCGGTGCCGCGATCGCGGTGAGCTGGGCGCTGCTCGTGAGCCCGGCGTTGGCGGTCGAGCCGTCCACGGGTGTCATCGTCGGCGGCGTCGTCGGTCCGCTGGTCGGGCTGCTCATCCCGGCCTCGCTGGCGGCCGAGCGCGCCCCGCTCGGAACAGCGGCGTCCGCGGAGCGCTTCGCGATGCCGGGAACCCGCCTCGACGATGACGCCGAGGGCCTGCCATGAGCACGGACCTCATCCCGCTCGCCTTCGTCATGTTCGCGGCCACCTACCCGTCCCGCGCCCTCGGCCTGCTCGCGCCCGCGTTCGACCGACTGCCGAAGGCCGCGATCGCCTACCTCCAGCTCGTCGGGCCGGCCGTGCTCGCGGCCCTCGCGGCGGTGGCGGTCATGGTGCGGACGCCCGATGGCGGCCCGCCGGTCTTCTACATCGGCATCGAGTGGGTCGCGGTGCTGGCCTGCCTCGGGATCGTGGTGTGGCGCAAGAACCTGCTGCTCGGGCTCGTCGTCGCCGTCGCGATCGTGGTCGTCGCTCGCGCGACGGAGTTCGCGGCGCTGCCGCCCAGCTGACGATTCAGCGCTGGGCGTCGGCCTCGATCTCGACGAGGAGCGACGGGTCGATGAGGGCCGACACCTCGACGAGCGTGGCGGCCGGTCGGATGTCGCGGAAGCGCTCGGCCTGGACCGCCATCAGCTCGCCTGCCCGGGACATGTCGGTGATGAACATCCGGATGCGCACGATGTCGGCAAAGGCGAAACCTGCCTGCACGAGCGCGCTCTCGATGATGTCGAAGACCGCGCCGGCCTGTGCGGCGACATTGTCCGGATGGCGTGCGCTGCCGTCCGGGCCGGCGTCGGTCGTGCCCGCGACCCAGCACGTGTCGCCCACGACGATCGCTCGACTGTAGGACGCGGTCGCCTCCCACGGCCCGCCCGACGAGATCCGGCGCCGACCCGCCGCCGTCATCTGCGCTGGGCGGCCGACGCCGCGCCATTCGAGGACGACGGGATCCGCGGCGATCTCGAGGAGGAGACCGGCGAGCATCGCCGTGCGCGGCACGATCGAATCGACCTCGAGGTACTCCGACGGGGCGTGGTCGTTGCCGCCCACCGGTCCGAGGCCGTCGAGGGACGGGACACCCATGCCGGCCGTCGTGTTCGCGTCGGACGCGCCGCCGGTCGGGGCGTCGTTCACGGTGAACCCGAGCCGCTCGGCGACGGACTTCGTGTGCTCGACGAGCCGGGCCGACCGGTCGGTCTTCTCCATCGGCCGCCACGAGAACTCGCTCGCCACGTCGGCCGTCGTGCCCGGGACCTCGGTCGTGGCCACGAGCTCGCGGATCGCCGCGATGGCCGCGTCGAGGCCGTCGCCGGTGACGGACCGGACTTCGACCGCGAGCTCGCAGCGGTCCGGGACGACATTGGGTCGCGTGCCGCCGTGGATCGTGCCCACGTTGAACGTCACGCCCGGCCAGCGGCCGTTGAGCGCCTGCGCCTCGCGCACGATGCGCGCCGCCTCGAGGATCGCGTGACGGCCCTTCTCGGGTTCGATCCCCGCGTGCGCCGCGCGGCCGTGGACCACGATCCGCTGGTCGGCGATGCCCTTCCGGGACGACACGATGTCGCCGTTGGCGCGGCCGCACTCGAGGACGAGCGCGACGTCGGCGTCCGCGGCCGCCGCCCGGATGTGGGGGGTCGACGTCGGCGACCCGACTTCCTCGTCCGGATTGGCGACGAACGTCAGGCGTTCGAACGGCAGCTCGCCGATCGCACGCAGCGCGTACAGCCCGGCGAGGAGCCCGGCCTTCATGTCGGTCACACCCGGACCGGTCGCGATGTTGCCGTCGAGGCGAAACGGTCGAGCGGTCGGGGTGCCCGGCTCGAACACGGTGTCCATGTGACCGATGAGCAGGACCCGTGCGCCACCGGCCCGGCCCTCGAAGGTGCCGAGCACGGTGCTGCCGAGGCGTCCGTCGGGATCGGGCCGGTACTCGACGCGGGCGCCGAGACGCTCCAGGAACGCGCCCGTCCAGCGCCCGACCTCGTCGACCCCGGCGGGGACGTAGCTGCCGCAGTCGATGTTCACCAGGTGCTCGAGGTCCGCGAGGAAGGTCGGCAACTCGCGTTCGATGGAGGCGCGCAGGGCAGCGAGGTCAGCGTCGGTCGGACGGGACGTGACGGACATCGCGGGCAGTCTAGCCCGCTTGCTATCCTGCCGGGACCGTGCGCCTGATCGAGATCCGCCTGCTCGAAGGACCCAACGTCTACCGGCTCGAGCCGGTGGTCAAGGTCGAGCTGGCCCTCGGACGGCGACGCACGTTCTACGGGGAGCGCCAACCGGGCCGCCATGCGCTCGTGCACCTTGGGGCCACGGTCCCGGCGCGGGCCTGGCCCGATCCGGTCGCCGCGATCGTCGCGTGGATCCGCCGGCTGCGCTCCGACCACGGCGAGGGCGTCGGCGGGGTCGCCGTCCACCGCTCGTCGGACCCCGGGCACTGGATCGTGACGTTCCCGTGGACGGGCGAGGAGCGGGCACGGACCATCGCCGAGGCGGCGCTCGCGCTCGCCGAGCGCGACGTGTCGCCCTCGCGAACCGCCCAGCTGACCGGCCACCAGGAACGGGCCGTCGCCCGGTGGTCCGCGCGGATCGCCGAGGCGCGGACGACGCCGCCGCCGTGGCTCCGCGACGAGGACCGGCGGATCCCGATCGTGTCGATCAGCGGGACGAACGGCAAGAGCACGGTGACGCGCCTGATCACCCACATCCTCGTTCGGGCGGGTCGGAAGGTCGGCACCACGACCTCGGACGGCGTGCTCGTCGATGAGCGCCTGGTCGACGCCGGCGACTGGACGGGACCCGGCGGGGCGGCGATGGTCCTCGCGCGGAGCGACGTCCAGGTCGGCGTCCTCGAGACGGCCCGCGGCGGGATCGTGCTGCGCGGCGTCGGCTACGAATCGAACGACGCCAGCGTCCTGACGAACGTCTCCTCGGACCACCTCGACCTCCAGGGGATCCACACGCTCCCCGAGCTCGCCGAGGTGAAGTCGGTCATCGCCCGGATCACGAAGCCCGACGGCTGGGTCGTGCTCAACGGCGACGACCCGCTCGTGGCCGCCGTGCGCCGCCGGGTCCGCGGCCAGGTGGCCCTGTTCTCGACGGTCCCGGACGGCACGGCCCTCGTCCGCCGCCACGTCGCCGGCGGCGGGCGCGGCTACGTCCTGCGCGACGGCCTCGACCTGTACGAGCTCGAGGGGCGCACCGAGCGGAAGATCGTGGACGTGGCGCGCGTCCCGATCACGATCGGGGGCATCGCCCGCCACAACGTGGCGAACGTGATGGCCGCCGCGGGGGCCGCTCGCGGCCTGGGCGCAACGATCGAACAGGTCCGCCGCGGGCTGGTCGACTTCCGGCCGTCATCGGAGCTCTCGCCGGGGCGACTGAACCTGTTCCGACTCGGGCAGCGCGTCGTGATCGTCGACTTCGCCCACAACGAGGCTGGCGTCTCGGCCGTGCTCGACGTGGCCGAGGGGATCGCCGGCGGCGCGGCCGGTCGCACCGCCCCGATCACGGCCATCGTGGGGACCGCCGGCGACCGCCCCGACGACACGCTCCGCGGGATCGGGCTGATCGCGGCGAAACGGGCCCAGCGGGTCGCGATCAAGGAGACGCTCAAGTACCTCCGCGGGCGCACCCGCACGTCGGTGGTCGGCGAGATCCTCGCGGGAATGAGCGCCGGCGGCGTGAAGCGCGAGGCGGTGCCCGTCTACGAGTCCGAGACCGCGGCGTTGCGCGCCGAGCTCAACGGCACCGGCCCGTCACCGGCCGCTGACGGGGCACGGCCCGACAGCCCGCGGGTGATCGTGCTGATGTGCCACGAGGATCGCGAAGGCGTCTTCGAGCTGTTGTCGTCGATGGGAGCGCGGCCGGTCGACGTGGCGTCGGAGCTGACCGAGCTCGTCCCGCGACTGCAGCAGGGCCGCGGCGAGGCTAATCGGCGCGCGGGCTCTTAACCCTCGGGGGCTTCCAGTTC
>CAVRKH010000019.1:0-25165 GCA_963721655.1 uncultured Chloroflexia bacterium
CCCGGGAAGGATGCCAAGGCACCCTTATCTGGCCGTCAACCCGCCTCGTTGGGCGGCGCACCGGCCTCAGTGGGCGGCCTCGAGCGGAACCGTTGCCACAGGGTCAGGTCGTAGACCGTCTTGAGCGACCCGGCGATCACGAATGGGAGCCCGCCACCAAGCACCGACGCTGCGACGAGCGGCGCCGCCAGCAGGGTCCCGGCGGCCGCGCCAGCCGTCCGTGCGATCCCCGAAATACCGGCCGCCGCCGAGCGCTCGTCGGGTTCGACCACGGCCATCGTGTACGACTGGCGGGTCGGGACGTCCATCTGGCTCAGCGCGAACCGGGCGACGAAGAGGGCGATCGCGGTTTCGAGGGTCGGCATGAACGGCACCAGGATCAGCATCACGTTCGAGGGCAAGTGCGTCCCAACCATCGTCTCGATCAGCCCGAACCGGGCCGCAAGCCGTGCCGCGACGAGCCCGGACAGACCGGCGAGGGCGTTCGCCCCGAAGAAGATCGCGCCGAGCACCACCGGTTCCACCTCCCAGCGCAACCCGAACCACAGGGCGACGATGCTCTGGACGACGAACCCGCCACCGAATGCGTCGAGGGCGAACAGGGCCGAGAGCTCGGCGACGACCCGGCGCGACCGGTGGAGCCCGAGGCGACGCCGCACCGACACGTCGGCCGGCGGCGCGTCGGGTTCGACGGCACGCGTGAGCAGCAGCGCGAGGAGGCCAATCGCGATACCGATCAGGGCGTAGGCCACGATCACGGAGCGGTATGCCTCGGCCGCATCGGCTCCCCGGTCGAGCAACGCCTGGACGACGACGCCCGCAGCGAGCGCACCGACGGCCGCAGACATCGCCCCGACCAGCTGGTACCAGGCGAATGCGTTCGTGCGCCGGTTCCCGGACACCACCTGGCTGAGCGCCGCCTGCTCGACGGCAAGAAACGGGCCGACCTCGTTACCGGTCGGGCTGAGCACGGCGACGATCGCGGCCGCCAGGAGGACGGCGAACTGACCGGTCACGGCGAACACGAGGCCGCCGAGCGTCATCAGGACGGCACCGATGACGAGCGTTCTCCCTCGCCCCATCCGGTCAGCATGCGTCGTCAAGAGCAGCGAGACCAGCGTGTCGCCCGCCAGGGTCAGCGCCAGCAGCAACCCGACCTCACCCGGGGTGAGCCCGATCTCGACCAGGTACAGGGCGATGACCACGGCCAGGCCGCCATAGGCGCCCAGCCGCAAGGCCCGCATGACGAGCAGGATCGCGATGTCGCGCCGCGGATCCATCGCCGCGGCGGTCGTCGTCAGGCCGCGATGCCGGCCACGCCCAGCAGCTGCGGCAGGATCGTCCCGAACGCGTAGCCCACGATCCCGGCCAGCGCCGCCAGCGCGAGGACCTCCGCCCCTGAGGCGATCGGCGAGCGCTTCGTGAGGCGGCTCTTCACCACGCCGATCCCAAAGAGCACGATCCCGGCAAGAACGATGGCGGCCGGCAGGGCCGTCCCGACCGGGAGCACGAGGAACGGGATGATCGGGACGGCCGCGCCGAGCCCGAACGCCGTCCCCATGAGCACCGCCCCCTGAACCGGACCGCCGTGGCTCTCGTCAACCTGGATCCCGAGCTCGCGGCTCACCATCGTGCGCAGGAGCACCTCCGGGTGCCGGGCCATGATCGCGGCGACCCGGGCGGCGTCCTCATCACCGAGCCCCTCCTCGGCGAGCATGTAGGCGACCTCGGCCTCGGATTCGCCCGGGCGCTCCTCGACCTCGGTCCGCTCGCCCTCGACCTGGGCGTCGAAGATCTCGCGCTGGCTCTTCGAGCCGATGTACTCGCCCGCAGCCATCGAGAAGACGCCTGCAAGGGCCGCCGCGATGCCGGCCACGATGATCGCGAACGGCTCGCCGGTCGCCCCGGCAACCGTCGCAACGACGGCGAGCGTCGATACGATGCCGTCCTGGGCTCCGAACACGACCTCGCGTGCTTCACCGAGCAGCGCGCTGCTGCGGCGTTCCTCGGCCAGGTGCTGCGCGAGCCATTCGCGCGGGTACGCCGATGCGGGGGCGGACGCTGCCGGGCGTTCGAGGGTCTGCGGCGTCTCAGCCATGTTCGTGGTCTAGCACAGATCCGCTGGTCGCCGCTGCACCGACGCGTCCCTCGAGGGCCTCCTCGAGCCGCTCGAGCAGGGGGATCTGGGTCGGCTTGATCACCCGTCGCGCTTTGTCGGGGTCGAACCACGCCACGCGGTCGATCTCGGGAAACTCCGCCCGGCGGCCGGAGCGCGGCGGCCATTCGGTCTCGAACAGGTTCGAATGCGCGAGCGCTGGGTCCAGGTCACCCTCGACCGCCCATGCGTGCACTCGCTTGCCGCCCTTCTGCACGATCGAGCCGAGCTCGATCGGAGGCGCACTCGGCACGTTGTGCCCCGTCTCCTCGGCGAACTCGCGGCGCGCGACGTCGAGCAGGGCCTCGTCCTCGTGGGCCTCGCCCTTGGGGATCGACCAGTGTCCGGCGTCCTTGGTGGCGAACCACGGACCGCCCGGATGGGCCAGCAGGACCTCGAGCGATCCTGTGCCCGTGCGGCGGTAGAGCAGGATGCCGGCGCTGGTCGCTCGTGCCATACCGGAGATCGTACGGGACTGGTGGTGCGACGTGGCACCACAAGTCTTTCGTTCGCGATACTAGAGGCGTACGCTGCGCCAGATGTCGAACGCTGAGGGGCCCGGAATGCGCACGCGGATCGGCAGGCGGGCACGTCCTTTGGCCGCGATCGCGACACTGATCGTCATGCTCGCCGTTGTCGCGCTGCCGACGCTGGCCGCCGACCCGAGCGCCTCGCCCGGCACGCCGTCGTCGGCGGAGCCCGGAGGTTCCGCCGCTGTCGCGACGTCCGCCGAACCCCAATCCGCCGCGCCGAAAGCAACGGACGAGGCGGACGAGTCTGCTGCGCCCGCGGAACAAGGCGCCGAGCCTGCCGCCGAACCGGCGGAGAACGGCAAGCCGGACAAGGGCAACAAGGAGGCCAAGGACAAGGCCCCTGAGCACGCCGTGACGCTACAGGGCACCGTGACCGCCGGAACCGACGAAGACGGCGACCCGAATTACGAGCTCACCAGCGGCGGCAAGACCTACCAGCTCGACGCCGGACCACCCTGGTTCTACGGCGACAAGCACCCGCTCAAGCCGTTCGTCGGCAAGAGCGTGACGATCACCGGTGAGTCCGCCGAGGGCTCGACCGAGGTCGATGTCCTGACAGTGAACGGCACCGTCATCCGGGAGCCCGGAAAGCCGCCGTGGGCCGGCGGCTGGAAGGTGGTCGGGGAGAACCATCCGGGCTGGTCGGCGGAGAAGGCTGCACGCTGGGCCGACAAGGCCGCGAAGCAGCAGCAGAAGTTCGGTGACTGCTGGCCGCCCGGCCACTGCAAGCAGCAGGACGAAGCCGCGACTGGGACCTCGCCGACCCCCTAGGCCGGCTCGAAGGAATTTCTCAGGCGTCTCTCAGACGGACTTGCTGCAATGATGGCGTTCGAAGCCGCCATCCGGAGTCCGTTCCGTGTCCTCCCCGCGTCCTGCATCCGCCGACCGACCCTCGTGGCTGCGACTATTCCTGATTGTCGTTGCCGTGGCCATCCTCGCCGCTGCGGCGGCCGGGGCGTGGTACCTGTTCCTGCGGCCGCCCGCGCCTGCCGAGGTCGCGCTCGGCGCCGTTCCGACCGCGGCCCCCACCGACGACGCGACCGAAGCACCGGCGAGTGACGCACCCACGGCCGCTCCCGCCGAGTCCGCCGCTCCTGCAGCCTCAGCTTCCGCGGCGACTACCGGCCTCGACGGCACGTGGACCGTCGACCCATCTGTCGGGTCGTTCGACGACTTCTCCGGGTCGTTCGTCGGCTACCGCGTGACCGAGGAGCTGGTCGGGATCGGCACCTCGACGGCAGTCGGGCGCACGCCCGACGTGACCGGTTCGATCACGCTCGCGGGGACGACGATCACCGATGCGAGCTTCGAGGCCGACGTCACCACGCTCCAGAGCGACAGCGGGATGCGCGACGGCCAGCTCGGGCGGCAGGGGCTCGAGACCGACTCCTACCCGACGGCGACGTTCACCCTCGCCGAGCCCATCGCGCTCGACGCCGTGCCGGCCGAGGGCGCGACGATCGAGGCGACGGCCGTCGGCGACCTCACCCTGCACGGCGTCACCAAGCGGGTCGAGATCCCGCTCGAGGCACGCCTGGCGAACGGGGTGGTGACCGTCGTCGGATCGCTGCCGGTCGCCTTCGGTGACTACGGCATGACGGCACCGGAGTCGATGCGCGTACTGTCCATCGACGAGAACGGGACGATGGAATTCCAGCTCCAGTTCACGCAGGGCTAGGGGACGAGATGCATCTGCTGGTCGTCGAAGACGACGAACGACTCCGCCGGGCCTTGCGCCGGCTGCTCGAGGCCGACCGCCACGTGGTGGAGCTGGCGCAGGACGGCGGGACGGCGCTCGAACTGGCCGACGCAACTGACGGGATCGATGCGGTCATCCTCGACATCGGGCTGCCGGACATCAACGGTTTCGAGGTGGCTCGCCGGCTGCGGACCGCCGACGAGGACCTCGCGATCATCATGCTCACCGCGCGGGACACGGTCGGCGATCGCGTCGCCGGCCTCGATGCCGGTGCCGACGACTATCTCGTGAAGCCATTTGCGTACGAAGAGCTGGCGGCCCGGCTCCGCGCCCTCGGTCGGCGTTCCGGGAACGGCCGACGCCGCTCGAGCCCGCGCCTCGTGGCCGGGCCGATCGCGCTCGACGAGGCGGCGCGCTCGGTGACGGTTGACGGGCGAACCGTCGACCTCAGCCCGCGCGAGTTCTCGCTGCTCGAATGCCTGCTCCGCCACGCCGGGCAGACCCTCAGCCGCGACCAGCTGCTCGACCAGGCGTGGCCGTTCAGCGTCGCGGTCACCCCGAACGCCGTCGACGCCTACGTCCACTACCTCCGGACCAAGCTCGGATCGGCGGGTGCATGGATCGAGACGGTCCGCGGCGTCGGGTACCGTCTGCGCGGTGCCTGACCCTTCCGCTCCCGCTGCCACGGACGCGGCCGCTGATCCGAGCCTCGCCGCCGACGCCCGCCTGATCCGCCGCGTCCGCTTCCGGCTGATCGCGTGGAGCGGGCTGTCGACGCTGGTCGTGCTGCTCGTGCTCGGCGTCGCGATGTACGCCATCGTGGCGCGCCAGCTCGAGGCTGCCGGGACGGCCCAGCTCGAGGCCCGCCATGCCGAGATCGAGCACGAACTCCAGTCGGGCAGGCCCGGACCGTCGTTGGGGCAGATCTTCGGCGGAAGCGCGTCCGGAACCATCGCCCTGCTCGTCGACGAGCAGGGCGAGCCGATTCTGCCCACCGCACCTGCGACCCCCGAAGGGCTTCCCGTGCTCGCGTCGATCGAGGCAGCCGCGATCAGCGGCGAGGATGTCAGGACGGGAACCGTGGAGACCGCCAACGGGACGGTGCCCGTGCGCGTCCTCACCGACCGGCTCGAGACGCGGACCGGCGAGCCGGCCTACCTGCAGATCGCCCAGGACCGCATCACCGAGCAGCAGACGCTCGACGCGATGATCCGCGTGCTCCTCGTCGGTGGCGCGATCGTCGTGCTCGTTGCGCTCGCGTTCGGGGCGGTCTACGCGGAGCGCGCGCTCGTGCCGATCCGCGATTCGCTCGCCTCGCAGCGCGGGGCCTTGCGCCGCCAGCGCGAGTTCGCCGCCGACGCGAGCCACGAGCTGCGGACGCCGTTGACCGTCGTGCGCAGCTCGGTCGAGCACCTGCGCCGCCAGCCCGAGGTGCCCCTGCGCGAGCAGGCCGAGGCGCTCGACGACATCGATGCCGAGGTGACGCATCTGACCGGCCTCGTCGACGACCTGTTGCTCCTCGCCCGGTCCGATTCCGGGGCGCTCTCTCTCACGCCCATGCCGACCGACCTCGGCGACGTCGTCGCGGAGGCCGCGTCGTCGCTGACGAAGGCGGCCGATGACCGCGGCGTGCGGATCAGCGTGGACCCGGCCCCGGCCGTCGTGCGCGCGGACGCCGCCCGCGTCCGGCAGGTCGTGACGATCCTCGTCGACAACGCGCTCCGCCACACGCCGCGTGGCGGCGAGGTCCGGGTCGTCGTGCGGGCCGATGGCTCCGCGGCCACGCTCGACGTCGAGGATGACGGCCCGGGCATCCGCGACGCCGACATGCCCCACGTGTTCGACCGGTTCTGGCGCGCGCAGGGGGCGCCGTCGGGCGGGACGGGTCTCGGCCTGGCGATCGCCCGCACGATCGTCGAGCAGCACGGCGGCCGGATCATGGTCTCGAACGGGCCGTCGGGCGGGGCGCGCTTCCGGGCGGTGCTGCCGCTGGTCGGGGCCGGGCTCGGCGGGCTAGCGGCCCCCGGTCGTCGCGCCGGTTGCCACACGGCAGGTATCGGCCAAACATCAGCCACGGTGATTGAAGTCAGAGACCAAGCCCCGGATCGACCGTCCAGGGCCTGACTTGGTGGCCAAAGCCGCCCCGCCGGTGCTATCTGGCCGCCAACTCGGCGGTCTGGAGCGCCCGGGTCGGACTTTCAGTACGGGGGCGAATATCTGGCCACTACCTGGGCAGCCGCGACCCGGCAGCGGCGTCGGGCCAAGGAGGTAGCGGCCAAAACCTAGCCCCGGTGATTGAAGGTCAGAAACCCGAGCCTGGACGAGGCCCAAAGTGCTCGACTTGGTGGCCAAAACCCTGCCGTCATGGATATCTGGCCGATGACTCGGGGGTCCGGAGCATCCGGGTTCGGACTTTCAGTCAGGGGGTGAATATCTGGCCACTAACTGGGCGATGGGTCGGCCCGGCCGCGGCGCGACGCGCGCCGCGCGCACCCGGGACACCGAAACGCCCGGACCCCTGAGGGCCCGGGCGTTGGTGCGCCCCCCAGAGCGCATGACGTCGAGGGGAGGAGATCTCGACGCCGGGAGTGTTCGGTGATGGGCGGGATCAGCCCGCGTTGGTAGAGGAGTTCTCGGGCGACCCGGACGGGGCCGCGTCGTCGGGGTTGCCCCACTTCCCCGGTCCGTGACCGCGCCCCAGCCCTCGACCCAGGCCGTCCCAGATCGTGCCGGCGCGGACCTTCGATGCGTTCAGTGACCCGTCGGCGTTCTGCTCGCCGCTCGCGCCGACGATCATGCCGACCTCGACGTCCGCCACGGCCTTGCCGGTTTCGCCGCCGACCGTGAACGTGGTCGAACCGTTGACATGGACCGTGACGCTCGTCCCGTCGGGCTGAGACAGCGTGATGCTGTCGCCGTCGACGGCAGTGGCCTGGCCGAGGACCGACGGCAGCACGACGGCGATCGCCGTGACCGTGTAGTTCCCGGCGTCGTCGACGGTCTGTCGGAAGCGGATCTTGTCGCCGACCTGGAGATCGGTCAGGGCGATCGCCTCGCCGTCCTTGGTGATCGTCGTCTGGTCGGTGACGGTGATCGTGCGCGACCAGCCGTCGACCGTCTCGAGCGAGACCGACGAGCCGTTGATCGCGGTGATCGTGATGTTGCCCGCCGCGAACCCGCCGCGGAGCCGGCAACGCCGGCGAACCCGTCGCCCAGCCCGAGCCCGCGCAGCAGCGGATGGAACAGCCGTCCGCCATCGGGTGCCGTTCGGCTGGGCCGTGGCGTCGGGGTTCGGTGCCGTGGAGGGCTCCGGCGAGGCAGCCATCGCGATGGCGGCTCCGCCGACGAGGACGAGCGTAGCGCCAGCCAGCGTCGCAACCCGCCAGCGGGGTGCTCGCGGGACGCGGGGGCGGCGCGGTGACCCGGCTGCCGGGACCCCTTCGAGTGTGGTCAAGGCGTGGACCTCCGTGCTGCGCTGCGCGGTCGGTGGCGGTCGTTCGACCGCGAGTGACCCGATCGTCTCGCTGGTTTCTGAGGGAGTCCTGAGAAACCGGATCTGCTGGACGGATGTCCATGCCGCCCGCGACGGACATCCGCTCCATGGACCGGCCTGACGCCGACTGTCGGCGCAGCGGCTGCGACGTAGGTTCGATCAAACACAAACCCCCAGCCTCGCCAACTCCACGAGGAGCACAACCCTTGGAAGCCACGATCCTCCGCCGCCCCATCCTTGTCGAGCCGCTCGATCTCGAAGCGCTCGGCGGCAGCCTCAACGGTCGACTGATCCTGCCGGGCGACGACGAGTACGAGGCCGCCCGCCAGGTGCACCAGGCCGCAGTCGATGTTCGCCCACTCGCCATCGTTCGTGCCGCCGATGCGCGCGACGTCTCCAACACGATCTGCTTCGCCCGCGACAACGAGCTCGAGCTCGCCGTCCGTGGCGGCGGCCACAGCCTCGCCGGCCACGGCACCGTCGACGGCGGCATCGTGCTTGACCTTGCCGACATGCGCGGCCTGCACATCGATCCCGACGCGCGGATCGCCTGGGCGCAGCCTGGCCTGACCGCGATCGAGTTCACCGAGGCGGCCGCCGCCCATGGCCTCGCCACGCCGTTCGGTGACACGGGCTCCGTCGGCATCGCCGGGCTGACCCTCGGCGGCGGCGTCGGCTGGCTCGTCCGCAAGCACGGCCTCACGATCGATGCGCTTGTCGCGGTCGAGATCGTCACCGCCGACGGGCGCCAGCTGATCGCCAGCGAGACCGAGCACCCGGACCTGTTCTGGGCGGTTCGCGGCGGCGGCGGAAACTTCGGCGTCGTCACCCGCTTCCAGTACCGGCTCTTCCCGATTGGGATGATCCTCGGCGGGGCAATCCTGCTGCCGCCCACGGCCGACGTCCTCCGCGGACTCGTCCCGGTCGCACTGGCGGCCCCACGCGACCTTTCGACGATCTCGTTCGTCGTCAACGCGGCACCGCCGCTGCCGTTCCTCGCGCCTGAGCATCACTTCAAGCCGGCCGTCATCGTGATGTTCGTCTTCGATGGCGATGCGGAAGCCGGCCAGGCGGCGCTCGAGCCGTTCCGCCGGCTCGCGACGCCGCTCGGCGAGCTAGCCGCACCGATGCCGTACCCGGGCATCTACCAGTTCACCGCCGAAGGCTCGAAGCCCAGTGCTGGGACCATGCGCTCGGCGTTCCTCGACACGCTCGACGACGAGGCGGTCGACACGATCCTGCGCGAGATGGCCGCGGCCCCGGGCCACGGCATGGACTTCACCCAGATCCGCGTCCTCGGCGGCGCCGTGGCCGACGTCCCGGCCGATGCCACCGCGTTCGCCCACCGTGGCGCGACCGTGATGCTGTCGATGCAGGCGGCCCATGGCGAGGACCGAGCCGAGGCCGACGCCTGGGCCAGTCGCTACTTTGCCGCGATCGCCCCGAAGGCGAGCGGCGTCTACTCGAACTTCCTCGAGGACGAGGGCGATGCCCGCGTCCGCGATGCGTATCCGGCGGGCACCTACGAGCGCCTGGTCGACGTCAAGCGCCGCTACGACCCGTCGAACCTGTTCCGCCGCAACCAGAACATTCGCCCGCGCTGACGGTTGACCCCCCGCCGCCAGCGCCGCCCGGCCGGCCGGTCCGCATGGACTGGCCGGCTTCGCGGCTTGCGTCAGGTCCTGGCGCTGCCCGGAGCGCCTCGGCCATCGCCGCGAGATGCGCCGACGTGCTGCCGCAGCACGCCCCGATCACCGTCGCGCCGCGCGCTCGCAACGAGAGCGCCTCGGCCGCCATGGTCTCGGGGGGCGTCTGGTACTCGGCACGCGCCCCGACGAACACCGGGATCCCGATGTTCGGCTTGGCGACGAGTGGCAGATCGGGGACGACCGCACGCATTCGCTCGATCACCGGCAGGAGCTCGTCGGGGCCGTTCCCGCAGTTGCCGCCGATCGCATCGACACCGAGCGCGCTGAGGGCGCGAGCCGCGTCCTCGGGCGAGACGCCCATCATCGTGTGGCCGCGCGTGTCGAACGTCATCGTCGCCACGATCGGCGTCGCGGGCGAGGCGCGCCGCGCGCCGGCGATCGCGGCCGCCATCTCGGACAGGTCGGACATCGTCTCGATCCAGAACAGGTCCGCGCCACCGGCCGCAAGGGCCCTGGCCTGCTCCGCGAAGACGTCGATCGCGGCCTCGCGTTCGAGCGTCCCGAGCGGCGCCATGATCTCCCCGCTCGGCCCGATGTCGCCGGCCACGAGCGCCTCGACGCCCGCGGCGGTCACCTCGGCGCGGAGCAGGATCGCGGCGGTCCGGTTGAGCTGCTCGACACGGTCCTCGAGGCGATGCAGCGCCAGCCGGAGGCGGTTGGCCCCGAACGTGTTCGTGAGGAGGATCCGCGATCCGGCGTCGAGGTAGCCGCGGTGCACGCCACGCACGACGTCCGGGTGGGCGAGGTTCCAGACCTCCGGCGGGTCGCCCGACGACAGCCCGGCGGCGAACAGCATCGTGCCCATCGCGCCGTCGGCGAGGATCGGCTCGCCGGAGGCGAACATGGAGCGCAGGCGGTCGAGCGCGGGACCCGGTTCGGTCGGCGGTCCCGACCAGCTCGCCGCGTCGGCGGCGGCCGCGCGCTCGGCTCCCCGGGCGCTCCGGTCGCGCGTCGCGCCGGCCGGCTCATATCGACTCGATCCGGCGCGTGGCCATGCGCGGCCCGCGCCGCGCGCCCCACAGCGCGCTGCCGGCCGACTCGATCAGGCGGATCACCCGCGCGCGGTGGGGGCGGTAGGGCTCGAGCAGCTCGAGCATGCGGGCGTCATCGCCGCCGTGCTCCCCCGCCAGCACCGAGCCGACCAGGTTCGGGAGGTGGTAGTCGCCGACGCTCACGGCGTCGGCATCGCCCAGCGCACGGACCGCGACTTCGGCCGCGGTCCACGGTCCGAGGCCCGGCAGCGCCGTCAATCGCGCGTAGGCCTCGTCGAGCGGCAGGTCGACGGTCGCCTCGAACCAGGCGGCCCGGGCCGCGACCCGTCGGATGACCTCGGCCCGCCTGCGTTCGACGCCGAACGCGTGGTAGCCGTAGTAGGGGAGCGCGGCCAGCCGTTCGGGCGCCGGCGGCAGGCGCAGGTTGAACGTCTCGGGGCCGGGCGCCGGCTCGCCGAAGGCACGGACCAGGCCACGGAACGCTCGCCGTGCCTCCTCGCCGGTCACCTTCTGCTCGAGGATCCCCGGAACCAGCGATTCGAGGACCGCGCCGCTCCGCCCGATGCGCACGCCCCGGAAGCGGCGATCGAGCTCTGCGATCACGGGGTGCAGCGGCCGGAAGCCGGTGCGGTCGTCGTGGAGCCCGATCAGCCCGGGGACGGCGGCGAGGGCACGGTCGGCGCCGGGGCCCCAGGCCTCGGCGGACACGGTATCGCCCTGGACGTCGATCACGACCGCGGCGGGACCGTCCGCGGTGCGCGTCGCGCGCCAGCAGCGGCGGTCCGCGAGACGCATCGTCGGGTCGCCGTAGCCGCGCCGAAGCGGAGCCAGCGTGCGGGCCAGATCGAGCGGTCCATCGAGCGCGATTCGGAGCGTGGGCACGGCCCGAGTCTGGCACGACCGGCGCCGTCCAGCAGGACGCCCCCGGGCGCTTCCCGTCGAAGTCCCGTATCATCCGCCCCGACGTGCGACATCCCAGAGTCGTCGCGCTCGTGGCGCTCACCGCCACGATCGCCGCGGTCGCCGTCCCCGGACCGGTCGGGTCGCGAAACCCAAGCCTCGCGCTCGAGACCGATCCCGACCTCTTCGCGAAAGTCGAGGTCGCGGCAGCAGTCCAGGGACCGGTAACGACGATTCAGCCCCTCGATCCGGGGAGCCGCTCCGCGGGAGCCCTGGACGGACGCTCGAAGCTCATCGAGCCGGCCAAGCGAACCGAAGCCCCCACCGGGCGGGTTGATGCTGCCCAGCCCAAGGCCAAGGGCGGCTCGATCGTGAAGATCGTCAAGAACACGTGGAAGCGCGACCCGGAGATCAGCTGGTACGGCGCCGGCCTCTACGGCAACGGCACCGCCTGCGGCCAGACCCTGACGAAGACCCTCGTCGGCGTCGCCCACCGCACGCTGCCGTGCGGCACGAAGGTCCAGTTCCGCTACAACGGCAAGGTCGTGACGGTCCCCGTCATCGATCGCGGCCCGTACGTCGGCTCGCGCCAGTTCGACCTGTCCTACGGGGCGTGCAGTGCCCTCGGCCACTGCTTCACGGGACCGATCGAATGGCGATTCCCGCCAAGCTGAGCGCGCGTTGAGCGCGATGCGCATCCTCGTCGTCGGCGCCGGAGGCGTCGGTAGCGCCGTCGTGCCGATCGCTGCGCGCCGCTCGTTCTACGAGCAGGTCGTCGTGGCCGACTACGACCCCGCGCGCGCCGAGCGTGCCATCACCCGCCTCGAGGGCGACAATCGCTTCGTGGCCGCCCGGGTGGACGCGTCGGATGCGGCGGCCGTAGCGGCACTGGCCCGCGAGCGCCGCAGCACCCACGTCCTGAACGCGGTCGATCCGCGCTTCGTCATGCCGATCTTCGAGGGCGCGTTCGCTGCCGGGGCCGACTACCTCGACATGGCGATGTCGCTGTCGCGGCCCGACCCCGCCGCGCCGCACGAGCGGACCGGCGTCAAGCTCGGCGACGACCAGTTCGCCATGGCCACCGACTGGGAGGCGGCCGGCCACCTGGCCCTCGTCGGGATCGGCGTCGAACCCGGTCTGTCCGACGTCTTCGCACGATATGCCGCCGACCACCTGTTCGACGAGATCGACGAGATCGGCGTGCGTGACGGGGCCAACCTCGTGGTCGACGGCTACGACTTCGCGCCGTCGTTCTCGATCTGGACGACGATCGAGGAATGCCTCAATCCGCCCGTCGTCTGGGAGCGCGATCGCGGCTGGTACACCACGCCGCCGTTCTCCGAGCCGGAGACGTTCGACTTCCCGGAGGGGATCGGGCCGGTCGAGTGCGTGAACGTCGAGCACGAGGAGGTCCTGCTGATCCCGCGCTGGGTAAACGCCCGGCGGGTGACCTTCAAGTACGGCCTCGGTGACGAGTTCATCGGCGTCCTGAAGACGCTGCACATGCTCGGTCTCGACCGGACCGCCAAGCTCCGGGTCGGCGGGGTCGAGGTGGCGCCACGGGACGTGGTGGCCGCCGCGCTCCCGGATCCGGCGACGCTCGGCGACCGCATGCGCGGCAAGACCTGTGCGGGCGTGTGGGTGACGGGCACGAAGGACGGCCGTCCGCGCGAGGTCTACCTCTACCACGTGGTCGACAACGAGACGACCATGGCCCTCGACGGCTCCCAGGCCGTGGTCTGGCAGACCGCGATCAACCCGGTCGTTGCGCTCGAGCTGATCGCTTCGGGCACGTGGACCGGCGCCGGCGTGCTCGGTCCGGAGGCGTTCGACGCCGTCCCGTTCCTCGACCTGCTCACCGAGTACGGCTCGCCGTGGGGGATGCGCGAAACCGAGGTCTGAGGGCAGCGGGAAAACGCGGAGCCGGCCCGCAGGCCGGCTCCGCTTGCTTGACCTTTCGATAGGACGGCGCCGGGCTCGCTGCCTCCTCAGGGCGCAGATCGATCGTGGATGCCTAGGCGTCGAAGATCTCCCTGGTGCCGTCGCTGACGTGACACCGTCGCCGATCAGGGTGAAGAGATACAGTCGTCCGTCGACGACGACGGTCGCCTCGATCTCGCCGGGGCAATCCAACGTGATCCGCCCCGGTTGTCCATCGATCGTGACCTCGGGTTGCTCGCTGCGCGGCGCACCGCAGACGCTGCCGGGTTCGTAATGGACAATGGACTGGTCGACCCAATCATCGATCGTCACCCCATCCGGGACCTCCGTGGATGAGCCCCGGAAGGTAGCCGACGATGAAATCAAACTGCGGGTAGTCCACCTGGTTGACGCGAGGATCCCAGACCTCCGTCGCCGGCTGGATCTCGAAGTCGTCTGGATAGCCGATCGAGAAGCCGTTGATCGACGAGACGTAGGTCTGCGTCAGCTCGGGAATGCCCGCCGCCGACGGGGCCGGGGAAGGCGGCGCCGAAGCGCTCGGAGACGGGCTTGGGCTCGGTTGACCGCCGACGACGCCGATCCGTCCGATCCGCGCGGTAGGACGTTGATGGCCACGAGGCCGACGCCGACCACGAGGACCGCGGCAATGGCCGCTCGCACGAAGATGTTCACAGGGGTTGCCCTCCGCGCCGGCCACCAGGCACGGCGCTGTCGAGTCGTGTGGATCTCCTCGAGGGCGGACAGCACGGCGCGGTCGGACATTCGGGTCGGGCCGTCCTCGAGCCAGGCTCGGGCGGTTCGATCGAATTCGTTCTCGTTCATGCCATCCGCTCCCGGGACTCGGTGCTGATCGTCCGGGCATCGGCATCGAGTGCCGCCCGGAGGGTGGAAGTTGCGTAACGGAGCCTCGACCTGATCGTTTCGGTCGGGACACCGAGGTTTTCGGCGATCTCCGCGACCGACCAGCCGAGGTAGTGATGGAGCACGAAGGCTGCCCGTTGCTCCGTCGGAAGCCGGCGGAACCCGCGTTCCAGCGCGTCCCGCGTCACGATGCTCTGGGTGCTGTCCGGCGTCGCGGGCCCGTCCAGGGGCAGGGCAACGACGTTGGCGGACCACTTCGAGGCCTTCTTGGCCTCGGCGTAGCAGGTGTGGACCAGGATTCGATGAATCCATGCCTCAAAGCGCTCGATGTCGCGGAGCGCGGGAAGATCCCGCCACGCCGTGACGAGCGTTTGCTGGACGGCGTCCTCGGCGCGCCCGACGTCACGCAGGATCCGATGCGCGACGGCGAACAGCCGGTCAGCCGAGCCGCGGGCGATAGAGGCAAACGCCTCCTCGTCCCCGGACCGCGCTGCTTCGACAAGCGCCAGGTCCATCCATCCGGCTCCCTCTTCGCGCCCCTGGGCGGGACGCCTCACCCACTATGAGTACGTCGCCGGGAGATCGGGTCTAAATCGTCAGTCCCTCGTCACTCGGGTGGCTCCCAGCCCTCCGGCGCCAGATCGAACCCGTCGAACGAGAAGGCCGGGGCCACGACGCAGCCCACGAGCGTCCACGCCCCCAGCGGCCGCGCCGCCTGCCATGCGCCGGCCGGGACGATGACCTGGACCACGTCGCCGTCGGTGACATCCGGACCGAGTCGGTGCGTTGCCACCGGCCCGCGGTCCGCCGGCGCGATTTGCAGCTCCAACGGATCACCCGCCGAGTACTGCCACAGCTCATCGGCGTCGACCCGGTGCCAGTGGGACGCCTCGCCGGCCGGCAGGAGAAACAGGATCGCGCTCGCGACCGGGCGCTTGCCGTCGGGGCCAGCCGGGGCTCGCCACGTCTCGACGTACCAGCCGCCCTCGGGATGGGCCGTCATCCCGAACCGCTCGACGACGTCTCGCCAGCCGACCGTCATGTCTGGAACGACAGCGCTGCTGCGATCGCGAACCCGAACGTCGTCGCGAGGCCGACCGCCCGGCCGCCCTGCTCGTAGGCCTCGGGGATCATCGACTCGGCGAGCATCGCGAGGATGGCGCCGGCCGCGAACGAGTCCAGGAGCACGACCACATGCGGCCCCATCTTCCCGAGCACGCCGAACCCGAACGCGGCGGCAAGCGCGCTCACCACGACGACGAGGACCCACAGCCCGAGGATGCGCGGCCGTCTGAGGCCCGCAGCGGCAAGGTCGGCGCTCGCGGACAGGCCTTCGGGGATGTTCGAGATGAAGACCGCCGCAAGGACGGCAATGCCGACCCCCTGGCCGCCCAGCAGCGACAGCCCGAGGACGACCGACTCGGGGATCCCGTCGAGCACCGCGCCGAGCACGAGCGCGAGGCCGCTCGTGCGCGGGTCGCGCTTCGAGGTCATGCCCTCGGCTTGCTCCGGTGACAGTCGGTCGATGCCGAGGCTGCCGAGGTAGAAGACCGTCGCCCCGAGCCCGAACCCGATCGCGACGTCGATGCCGCCGACCGAGATCCGGACGGCCTCCTCGAACAGCTCGTAGGCGACCGCGCCGAAGAGCGTTCCGGCCCCGAAGGCGAGGATGAGCCCCTGGATGCGCTTCGGGACGTCGGCGAGGAACGCCACGATGGCGCCGACGAGGAGCGCGGACGCGCCCAGGCCGCCCCAGAACAGGGCCTCGATCACCGAATGCCCAGGTCCCGCTGGAACTGCCAGGTCATGTCCTGACCGCCGTCGATCTTGAGCCGGCGTTGGGGGAGCCCGGGCGACAGCGAGTCCGGCAGCCACTCCGCCCAACCGTCGATCGCGGGGCGCATCTTCTCGAAGTCCTCGCTCACGAAGTGCCACGTCCGGCTGCCCGGCACGGTCACGCGGGCGGCGAGGATCGCACGCTCCCCCATGCGCTCGAGGAAGTTGTCCTCTTCCTTGTTCAGCTGTTCCGCTTCCGCGTCGGTCGGAAAGCGGTCCGCGCCCCACAGCATCTGGACCCAGACCCACCAGTCGTGGAACGGGTGGTCGATCCGCTTCAGCGCGACATCGGCGAGGATCAGGTCCGTCGCTCCGTCGGGCCGCGTGACCTCGCCGGTGACCCAGGTGTCGTCGCCCGCGGGCTCGGCTGCGTGCCGCTCGACCTCGGCCTTGAGCTCGGCCGGCGTCCGGCCGCCCGTCGGCCCCTCGAACAGCTCGATCGCGCCGATCCAGCGCTCGACGCCGTCCTCGCCCAGCAGGTGGTCGAGGAACAGGAAGGCCGCCTGGATGCGGACGTCCTGGGGCACCTCGGCGAAGCGCGGGTGCCACAGGCGGACATCGAGGCGCCGCCGCGCCGGGTCCCACGCCGTGCTCGCGCGCATCTCCTCGAGGTCGAACCGGGCGCCGGCGACCATCAGCGTCATCAACGTCTTCGCGGGCTGCTTCGAGGCGTGGTACTCCCACGTCGCATCCGGTTGCGGTGCGCGTTCGAGCCAGCGCAGCGCCACCTGGCGCCGCTCCGGGTCGCCCTCGGACGACAGGCAGAACGCGTGCGCGGCCTGCGTCCCGGGCTGCAGCTCCCACGCCATCTGCGGGTGCACGCGCTGGACGTGCTTGCTGATGTCGTTGACGATCCGGTTGTCGAACGCCCCGGTGACGATGGCCTTTGCGATGCCATCGCGGGCGCCGGGCCACCACTTCCAGAACTCGGCGCCGGGGTCGTCGAACCGGTTGCGACCGAAGCGGAACATCCTCTCCCCCTAGCTGATGGGCTCGAACCGCGCCGTGAAGTGGCGCAGGGCTGCTGGCTCGTCGGCGATCCGGTAGCCGCGCAGCTCCGCTGCGCGCGCGGCGACCGCGTGCACCACTTCGATGACGTAGTCGATGTGGCTCTGCGTGTAGGTGCGGCGCGGGATCGCCAGCCGCACGAGGTCCATCGCGGCCGGCGTCTCGCGTGCCGTCCGGGTGGCGCCCGAACATGACCGTGCCGATCTCGCAGCCGCGGATGCCGCCCTCGAGGTAGAGCGCGACGGCGAGCGCCTGGCCCGGGTACTGCGAGCGGCGGGATGTGCGGGAGGAGGGCGCGGGCGTCGAGGTAGACCGCGTGCCCGCCGTACGGCTTGACGACCGGGACGCCGGCCGCCATCGAGCGCCTCGCCGAGATAGGCGGTCGATCGGATGCGGTAGCGCAGGTAGTCCTCGTCGACGACCTCGCGCAGGCCCTGGGCGATCGCCTCGAGGTCGCGGCCGGCGAGGCCGCCGTAGGTCGGGAAGCCCTCGGTCAGGATGAGCAGGTTGCGGCACTGCTCGGCGAGCGCGGCGTCGCGCATCGCGAGCCAGCCGCCGATGTTGGCGAGCCCGTCCTTCTTGGCGCTCATCGTCATGCCGTCGGCGAGGGACGCCATGTCGTGGACGATGTCGGTGACCGAACGGTCGGCCTGCCCCGGCTCGCGGGTCTTGATGAACCACGCGTTCTCGGCGAACCGGCAGGCGTCGAGGAACAGCGGGACGCCGTGGCGGTCGCACACCGCGCGGACCGCGCGCAGGTTCTCGAGGGAGACCGGCTGGCCGCCGCCCGAGTTGTTCGTGACCGTGACGAACACGACCGGGACGCGGTCGCCGCTGGCGGTCGAGCAGCGGCGTCGAGCCGGGCGATGTCCATGTTCCCCTTGAACGGGTGGATCGCCTGCGGGTCGCCGCCCTCGGGGATGACGAGGTCGACGGCCTCGGCGCCGGTGAACTCGACGTTGGCGCGCGTCGTGTCGAAGTGCGTGTTGTTGGGGATGACCTTGTCCGGCCCGCCGAGCACGCTGAACAGGATCTTCTCGGCGGCCCGACCCTGGTGCGTCGGGATGACGTGCGGGAACGGGAACAGCTCCTGGACCGCCTCGAGGAACACGTACCACGACGGCGAGCCGGCGTACGACTCGTCGCCGTGCTGGACCGCCGCCCACTGGTCGCGGCTCATCGCGCCGGTGCCCGAGTCGGTCAGCAGGTCGATGAGCACGTCCTCGGCGTGGATCGCGAACAGGTTGAAGCCGGCCGCCTCGAGCGCCGCCTCGCGCTCGTCGCGCGTGGTGATGCGGATGGGCTCGACGGCGTGGATGCGGAACGGCTCGATGATCGTCCGCGGGAGGTCCATGGGAACGGAGGATAGCCCGGCGGTCAGCGGTCGCGAGCGCCGTCGACGAGGCGACGCACGGCATCGATCACCGTGTCGGGCCGTTCGATGTGGATGTTGTGGCCGGCGCCGTACACGATCGTGTAGGTCGTCTGGCCCGGCGATAGCGACTCCATGCCCTCGCGCCACGCGTCTGCGATCACCTCGTTCGTGGCGGCATCCAGGCGCGGCTCGTAGCGGGCCGCCACGAGCACCTCGAGCGGGATGCCCGCGAACGACGACGCCCGGAGCTGCTCCTCGCTCGCCGGCCAGTCGAGCCCGTCCACGCGAGACACGTGCGCCCGCAGGCCGTCGAGCTGTGCCTCGTACTCGGGCTGGAGCTCGCCGAGGAGCGGGTGGATGCGGTCGTCCTGGATGTCGGGCTCGAACGAGTCGACGAGCAGCGCCCCGACCACCTCGTCCGCGGTAGGTCTCGGCGAACACCCGGGCGTACGACCCGCCGAGCGAGTGGCCGGCGATGACGAAGGGTCCGGCCTCGCCGGCCGCGTCGAGCAGGGCCCGCAGGTCCGCCACCGCGTCCGCGAGCGTGTGCGTCTCCCGGTCGTCGCTCCGGCCGCGACCCGCCCGGTCGTAGGCGCACGTCCGGGTCGTCGCGGCGATCGCGTCGTGGACCGCGCTCCAGGTCGCGCTGTCGGAGCCCGAGCCGGCCTCGAGCACGACCGTCGGGCTGCCCGCCCCCGGCAGTCGAGGTACAGCGACCGCTCCCCGATGTCGTAGCGCTGGCCCTGCGCGAAGTACGGCGGCGGCAGGCCATGGCGCGCCAGCCACGCGCCGACACCGCCGCTGCGCGCGACGTCGGCGCCGAACCCGATCGCCAGCCCAGCGAGGACCGCCAGGAGGACGGTCGCAGGGCGCAGCAAGCCGCCGTCGAGGCCGCACGGTGGACATCTCGGGCTACCGTACCGCGCACCCGGTGTAGGCTGAGTCCATGTGCCGAAGCATCAAAACTCTCCGCCGTCCCGAGGCGACCGCGACGACCGGAGAGATCGAAGCAGCCGCTCGCCAGTTCGTTCGCAAGCTCAGCGGGTACCGCGAACCGTCGGCCCGCAACAGCGAGGCGTTCGAGGCCGCGATCGTCGATGTCGCCCTCGCCTCCCGCCGCATGCTCGAGTCCATCGGGGTCCCCGTCGAAGAGGGTCCGGACCGCTGGACGCCTCGAGGCCACGCCCACCCGCATACCGCGTGACGGGGGCGCTCCCGGCGGCATCCGCGACGCAAGCCGCGCCCGCGTGGTGGCGGCGGCCCGGCCTCGAGTCCCGTGACGGGCGCCTGACGATCTGTGGCGAGGACGCCGAGGCCCTGGCGCGCCGGGACGGCACGCCGCTGTTCGTGTACGACCGCCGCAGCGATATGCCGAGAACGCGCGCCGCCTGCAGGACGCAGCGGCCCGTGCCGGCATCCCGTTCCGCCTCCGGTTCGCGCTGAAGGCCAACCCGCTCCCCGAGGTCCTCGAGGTGTTCCGGGGTCTCGGCACGCCCGGTTCGCCGGACGCAGTGGGGATCGATGCGTGCTCGCCGGGCGAGGTCCTCCGCGCGCTCGAATGCGGCTGGCGCGCCGACGAGATCAGCTACACCGGCACGAACGTCTCCGAGCGGGATCTCGACGTGCTGCTCGCTCACGACATCCACGTGAACCTCGACGCGATCAGCCAGGTCCGCCGCTACGGCCGTCGCGCGCCGGGACGCACCATCGGCCTGCGGATCGATCCGGGGGCCGGTGCCGGCTATCGGGCGCACCTCGAGTACAGCGGCCGGCCGACGAAGTTCGGGATCGGACTCGACCGACTCGAGGAGGCGCTGGCGGTCGCCCGCGAGCACGACCTGACGATCGACACCGTCCATTTCCACGCCGGTTCGGGCTGGCTCGGCGACGGCCTCGCCGCCTTCGAGGCCGCGCTGGTGCGCGCCGTCGAGGCGACCGAGTGGCTGATGGCCGCCGGCTGCCCCATCGGCGAGGTGAACGTCGGCGGCGGGATCGGCGTGCCGGCGCGCGACGACGAGCCGGCCGTTGACCTCGACGCCTATGCCGAGGTCCTTGCGCGCCACCTCGGTCCGCTCGGGGTCGCGGTCGGGGCCGAACCGGGCGACTACCTGTCGAAGGACGCCGCGATCCTGCTCGGCGAGGTCGTCACGGTCGAGGAGCGTGGCGGCGTGACGTTCGTCGGGCTCGACCTCGGCTGGAACCTCAACTGCGCGTACTTCATCTACGGCTATCTGCAGGAGATCCTGCCCGTGGCGGCCGTCGACGCGCCGCGGACCGAGGTCGTCACCGTCGCCGGGCACATCAACGAGGCGAGCGACGTGTTCGCCGAGGACTACCCGATGGCGCCGGTCGCCGAGGGCGACATCGTGGCCCTGCTCAACGCGGGCGGTTATCACCAGGCGATGAGCTCGACCCACTGCCTTCGCCCGACGGGGAACGCGATCTTCCTGGATCGCTGAGGTCGCCCCAGCTCCGCACACGCTCGATCGCGATCCGGATCAGCGGCCGCGTCTCGAGGTCGTGGTCCGCGTACTGCGGGTATTTCGCGCGGAGGGCGGCGATGGCCGGAGCCCGTTCGGCGGGGTCCTCGGCCAGGCTCGCCCGACCGTCGATCCGGAGCCAGGCCAGGTGGTGCCAGTCCTCGTCCCACCGGTCGATGAGCACCGTCACGTCGGCTCGCCGCTCGATGTCGCGGATGCGCGCGAGGTTGGCGCGGATCAGTCGCTTGCTTCGGCTTCTCGTCGATCGGGGTGTAGAGCACATCGCCGTCGAGGACGAAGCAGATCGGGACGAGGCGCGGGCGCCCGTCCTCGGCGATCGTCCCGAGCGTGGCGGTGCGCGCCTCGGCGACGAAGCTGGCCTGATCGTCGGTCAGCGCCATACGCGCACGCCGCCGGAACAGACGTCTGTTTCAAGGCACCTATCAGATGCTTCCACTCATGCGGAAGCATCGCACCGACCGCGCCGATTCGGCGATCGTTCCGCTTCGTTGGAAGCATCTGCGGAGGGGCCTGGGACGGACGCCCTTACGCCTCCTTCGCGTCAGGCGTTCGAGCGCGTGGCTGCCCGCATCGGGATGACGAACGCCTCCCAGCCCGCGATCGCCCAGAACAGCAGGGTGATCGGCTCGGACTCGAGCGAGAACCGGAGCAAATCGATCGGCGAGGCGAACTCTGGCCTCCACCTCGGCAATTGAGACGCCGAACTCGGCCGAGATCTCGGCGGCCGCGATCCCGAGGAAGTGGCGCGCGATCAGGTATTCGCTGACGACCAGCGCGACGAGCGTGAACGCCACGCTGATCGGCACGAGCGCGATCGACGGGTGCCGCCCTGCCCCGAACACCACGCCCTGGCCGACGACGAACCCGACCGCGACCGCGACGATCCCGACCTGCCAGTTGGTGATCGCGACGACGCCGTACCACAGGGCCGTCGCCAGGACCGCCCCGATGGCCCCGCCGATCACGCCGCCGGCGATGTCGCCCATCGTCGCCGGCTCTGCCGGCTTCGGCGCCGTCACCTCGTCAACGGGGATCCCGCTCGCGAGCGTGGCCGTGGCGAACGGAACCGCGGCGGTCCCCGTTGTCAGCGCCGCGTCCGGGCCCGATGGCGCAGCCTGTGGCCCGGCCGGCACCGCCCTCGTTCCCATCGCCGACGCTGGCGTGGCCACAGCACCGCTCGGCTCGAGCTGGATGGCGCCGCGGATCCCGCCGCAGCTGTAACACGTGGCCGCGCGCTCTCGATTGATCGACTTGCAGCGGCCGCAGACCCAGTCGCTCACGATCCCTCCCGTCCCTGCGGGCCCGACCCCGCGGCGGCAGTATGCCCGATCGGTCAATGGGCATCGACTCGCCATCAGTCCGGTCCGCGACCGGTACGCCGGGTACTAGACTCGGGCCATGTCCGAGCGCATCGACGAGGCCTTTCCACCGCCAACGCGCCATGTCACGACGACGCGGATCGTCGCGGTCCGCGGCGACGCGCTCGAGGTGCGTGCCGATCGCGTGGTCGGCGAGGAGCCGCTCGAGATCCGGGCTGCGGGGCCGAACCAGGAACCGGTCGCAGTGGCCGTGACGATGCGCACTCCCGGCTACGAGGCCGAGCTTGCGGTCGGCTTCCTGCGCACGGAGGGCCTCATCGAGGGCCCGGAGGTGCTCCGGGTCGAGACCGGCGATCCGGGGACGATGAACCAACCAGACGACACTGCGCTGGTTGTCCTGTCGCGCGGCTTCGACGCCTCGCGCGTCGCTGAGCGCCATTTCATTGCCACCGCGTCGTGCGGGATCTGCGGCAAGGCCTCGCTCGACGAGGTCGCTCTTCGTGCCGAGCCGATCCCGGTCGGCGCACCGGTCGTCGCCCGCTCGACGATCCTCGCCTTGCCGAACGCGCTGCGCGCTGCCCAGCGAGCGTTCGACGAGACCGGCGGCCTGCACGCGTCGGGGCTGTTCTCAACGGAGGGCGAGCTGCTGGTGCTGCGCGAGGACGTTGGGCGACACAACGCGCTCGACAAGGTGATCGGGTCGCAGGTGCTCGCGGGCCGGCTCCCACTCCACGACACGATCCTGATGGTCTCCGGCCGCGTCAGCTTCGAGATCGTCCAGAAGGCGGCCGTCGCCGGCATCCCGATCCTTTGCGCGGTGTCGGCGCCATCGGACCTCGCGATCTCGGCCGCGGAACGGCTGGGCGTCACGCTCGTTGGCTTCCTCCGCGGCGACGGCTTCAACGTGTACACCCACGACGACCGGATCGACCTGCGCGACCTCGTCGGCTGGGGGTAGATCCGGCCGCCCGGCGGGCAAATGAACGTTTCGGCTGTGTGGCCGCGTCATGATGTCGAACAGCCGAGATGCGGCTGACCCGCGAGGGTTGCATGGACACCGAGCTGGTGCGACAAGCACAGGACGGCGACCGGGAGGCCTTCGCGGCCCTCGTTCCGCCAGCTGTCGAGCGCCTGCTCCCCGTCGCGTTCCAGATCCTCGGCGACACGGACCTCGCTGAGGAAGCAACGCACATCGCAGTAATCAATGCCTGGCGCAAGCTCCCGTCCCTCCGAGAGCCAGCGCGATTCGAGGCGTGGCTCTATCGGCTCGTCGTCAACGCGTGCCGCGACGAGGTGCGTCGTCGTCCGTGGGAGGTCCATTCGTCTGTGCCGTTCGACCTGGCGGTCGACGCCACTGAGCGTGAGCAGCAAGTCGACGACCGCGATCGGCTCGATCGGGCATTTCGCCGTCTGTCGGTCGATCACCGGGCCGTGA
This sequence comes from uncultured Chloroflexia bacterium, assembly GCA_963721655.1. GTDB lineage: Bacteria > Chloroflexota > Limnocylindria > Limnocylindrales > CSP1-4 > DASTYU01. The sequence continues at coordinate 23,758 of CAVRKH010000019.1, forward strand.
TCGTGCTTCACCATCACGTTGGCCTGCCGCTCGTCGAGGTTGGCCGCACCCTCGGCATTCCCACCGGAACGATCCGTTCGCGCCTCCACTACGCGACGCGTGCGATGCGCGAATCGTTGGAGCGCGACGACGAGTTGCCAAAGGCACGGGTGATCGCATGAACAGCGATCAGGATCTCGACATTCGGGTTGGGCAGTGGCTCGATGCGCGAGAAGCTCCTGCCTCGGCAGAGAGGGTCTCCCAGAGAATCCTCGCCACCCTCGCGACGACGCGGCAGGAGCGACGCCTGATCCTCCGTCGGCAGCCGACAACTCGCCCACCGCTGCGCCTGCTGGCCGTCGCGGCCGCCCTGGTCATCCTGGGCGGCCTGGCAGCCGCCCTTGGGGTTGGACAGCGACCTGCCCTCGTGGTCGTGCCGGCGCCAACGCCCTCTCGAGCCCCAGCCACTACGCCGAACCGATATCCGAATCTCGTTCGCCAGGTCGACCTTGGGGCTGACACCTGGCAGGTCCTCGCCACGCCGTCCCGAGTCTGGGTCCAGACAGGCGACCTGGGCATCACGGGGATCGATCCTTCCACGGGTCTGCAGGCAGGCATGGTCGACGGCGGATCGTGGATGTTCATCGGAGGGTGACGAGCTCTGGGTCCAGAAGGGCGCGGAGCTCGTCCTCGTGCGAGTCGACCCGCAGACGGGACGCGAGGAGGAGCGGTTCGACAACATCCCGGGGTTCACGGTTGCCAAGGATGGCGACACGGTCTGGGGGTTCGACGAGAGCGGCAACGTCGTCCGAGTCGACTTGGCGACCGGTGAAGAACTCGCATCGATCGACGTCCCCGAGCAGCCCAAGCAGATCGTGCTCGCCGCGGATGCCGTCTGCGGTCGTCTGCGATGCCGGTAGTGCGCTGGTGCGGATCGATCCCGGTGCCGCAGAGGTCACCGACACGGTCGATGTCGGGCGTCGGACCGGTCGAGCTCGAGTTTGGGTTCGATTCGCTGTGGGTCCGGGAACCGGCAGTTCGAGCTTGTTCGGGTCGATCCCGAAACCGCCGAAGTGATCGCGACGATCGACGGCTTCGGGCCGAGCCCATCGCTCGGCTTGTCATTCGGCGGACGGCTCGTCTGGGCGTCGGCGTCGGGCCCCGGGATGGCGGCTATCGATCCGAGCACCAATGCCATCGCCTACGAGATCCCGCTTCCGGGCACGACGTACATGGACAGCTACTGGATCGACGGCGAGCTCTGGGTGTCGACCGCGTTTGACCAACGGCTCCTGCAGGTGATACGCCGCCCGGCCCTGAATCGTCGGCCCGCTCATTTCGAACCCACGGAGGTGCACCCTTGGTTCGCCATGCCCAGATGACTGTTTCCGACGGACTCGACACGAAGGAGTGAACGGCAATGCGCAAT
>CAVRKH010000020.1:0-103044 GCA_963721655.1 uncultured Chloroflexia bacterium
CTCGCGGATCGCGCCCTGGTTGACGGTTTCATCGACTTCGAGGAACCCGCCGGGCTGTGCCCAGGTGCCGTAGCCCGGTTCGATCCCGCGCCGGAGCAGGACCAGCTCCCCGTCCTCCGTGACGGGAAAGGCGGTCACGACGATGCGTGGGTTGACGTAGACGATGTGACCGCAGGTGCCGCAGACGAGCCGGCTCGCGGTGCTCGCCGTCGACGACGCCGAACCTGAGACGCGAGCCGCAGCGCGAGCAGTAATGGAGGTGCGAGGCCAGCCAGTCGGGCGTGCCGCCACCGGTGTCGATGTCGGTGGAGCGACCGTCGCGCCCGCGTTCGAATGCGCCGTTCTCGGTCATCGCGGCAGCCTCACGCGAGGATCACGATGAGCGAGCCGAGCGTCAGGGCGAAGAGCCCGACGAGCGCGGCGCCCACCCAGGCGAACCGGAACAGGCCCTTGTTGCGGTCGACCAGCAGCCATGCCCATGCGGAGCGCCAGATGCGGAGCGTCGCATCCCCGGTCGTCGCGACCAGAAGCAGCAGCCCGATCAGGGCACACAGCTTGACGAGCGGGCTGCCGAGCGGCGCCCCGAGCTCGAGCGCGGTGATCGCGATGACCCCGCAGAACAGCACGACGACCGACAGATACACGTAGTAGGGCGGGAGCGGCGTCGGCTTCGTCTCCAGAAAGCAGTACGGCGGGAGGCCCTGCAGGCTGGGCGGCAGGACCGGCTGGCGCACGGCCTGTCGATCGAGAGCCGGCATGCCCGGTTCCCAGCGCTCGTCATCCATCACGTGGGGAGTGTACCGAGGGGCGGCGTCGAGCCCCCGCGGCGCGGCTGGCTAGACGACGCGCGTCTCCGAGGCGTGCGCTTCGTCGACGACGACCGAACAGGTCTGGCAGTACCAGTGCGCTTCAAGTGGCGTGCCACACAGCTCGTGGCGGATCGGTTCGGCGCCGCCGGTACGGCGGGCGCCCCCAGTCGGCGAGGAGGCGCAGGGCGCTCGCAAGATCGCGCGCCTCGGCCGTCAGCGCGTAGGCCATGCGCACGGGCCGCTGCTGGTAGGGCGTTGCGCGCACGATCCCCTCGCGTTCCAGGCGGCGCAACCGCTCGGACAGGATGTTCGGGGCAATCCCGGGCAGCGCCTCGTTCAGCTCCCGAACCGCCGCGGGCGGTCGAGCAGCGACTCGACGATGAGCAGGCTCCAGCGGTCCCCGACCCGGTCGAGGGCGGCCTCGAGCGGTCGCGGATCCGTAGGCGTTCCATAGGGAGCGGGCTTCCGGCATCGACGCCATGGTAGGCGACGGGCGCTGCGGATCGGGGATTGCGCTCCCGATAGTCGGTTCATATCCTAACTGCAAGTCACAAGTTACCACGCGGTGAGCGAAACGACGCCTCCGCGCAGCCCCTTCGCCAGCCTGGGAGACAGCGCACCACCATGACCCTGCTCGACGAGCTCCAGTCCTCCATCGCAACCCTGGCAGATCGCGCCGGACCCTCGGTGGTCCGCATCGGCCGCCGGCGGACGCGGCTGCGGCGTCGTGATCGGCGACGGCCTCGTCGCCACCAACGCCCACAACCTGCGGGGCGACGAGGCACCGAGGTCACCTTCGCCGACGGCCGCCGCGAGGAGCGGCACGGTCAAGGCGGTCGACGTCGACGGCGACCTCACCGTGCTCCAGGTCGACACCGCGGGGCGCACCGCGGTCGCCGTGCGGCGCGAGGCCGCCGGCGACCGGCCAGGTCGTCTCGCGGTGCCGCGGACGGCAACGGCGGCGAGCGGGTGTCGTTCGGCACGGTCAGCGGCACCGAGCGCGCGTTCCGGGGACCGCGGGCGGCGGATCAAGGGCAGCCTCGAGCACACCGCACCGCTGCCCGCGGGTTCGTCCGGCAGCCCGGTGGTCGACGCGAGGGACGGCTCGTCGGGCTCAACACCAACCGGCTCGGCGACGGCTTCTACCTCGCCCTGCCCGCAGACGACGAGCTGCGCTCACGCGTCGACGCCCTCGCCGCCGGCGAAGAGCGAGGCGTGCCCGCCTCGGGCGTCGGCCTGGCCCCAGCACACGTGGCGGTCGCTGCGTCGCTCGGTCGGCCTCCCGGAACGCGACGGTCTGCTGGTTCGGGTCGTCGAGGACGACAGCCCCGCCGCGCGTGCCGGCATCCAGGCCGGCGACCTCATCGTCTCGGTCGCGGGCTCGCCGGTCACCGACGGCGACGGGCTGGTCGAGGTGCTCGCCAACGCGGGCGATACCTTCGAGGTCAAGGTCGTTCGCGGCACGGAAGAGCGCACCGTGAGCGTCGGCGGTGGCGAGGCCACCGGAGAGGCCTGAGCCGATGGCCATCGCAGAACCTGCCCCCGGCGCTCCGTTCGATGTCACAGAGGAAGTCGATGACAGCGGCGTCCTCGACGCGTACTCGGCGGCGGTCTCGGCCGTCGCCGAGGCGCTGATCCCGTCCGTCGCGAGCCTCCGAGATCCGCCAGGGAAACGGCTGGTCCGCGGCCGGTTCCGGCTCGGCGGTTGCCTCACGCCCGACGGCTACCTCGTCACCTCGGCACACGTCGTGGCGGGCGTCGATCGTGGAAGCGCCGCGTTCGTCGACGGAACGGAGCAGCCGTTCCGGGTCATCGGCCGTGACCCGCTCTCGGACCTTGCCGTCGTCCGGGCCGAGGGTGATACGACGGCCGCTCGTCTCGGCGACGCCGGCCGGCTCAAGGTCGGCCAGCTCGTCGTCGCCATCGGCAACCCGCTTGGGTTTCAGGCGACGGTGACGGCTGGCGTGGTCAGCGCGCTCGGGCGAACGATGCGGGTCGGGGTCGGGTCGTTTGATCGCGGCGGCGTCGTGCCAAACCGATGCCGCGCTCAACCCTGGAAACTCCGGCGGACCGCTCGCGACATCGCGCGGCGATGTCGTCGGTGTCAATACAGCGATCATTGCCGGCGCGCAGGGTCTGTTTCGCGATTCCATCGCGCACCGCCGAGTTCGTTGCGTCGCGGCTAATGCGCGATGGACGGGTTCGTCGCGCGTACGTCGGCGTCTCGGCGGCACGAAAGCGTTGCCCGGCACGTTGGCAGGCTCGCTGGGCCGCAACCGCGGACTCGAGGTCGTGCAGCTCCTCGATCGCAGCCCCGCGGCCACGGCCGGCGTGCGTGCCGGCGACCTGATCGTCGGCCTCGACGGCCGCGCGGTCGAAGGCGTCGGCGACCTGCAGCGGCTTCTCGTCGGGGGTCTGGTCGGTCGACGCGTCCGGCTCGACGTGGCGCGCGACGGCCGGCTCATCGAGCTCGACCTCGCTCCGACCGAGCTCGTCTAGCGCCGCACCTCGGCCGCGTCGGCCGCGTCGGCGTCCGGTAGCAGCGGTTCGGCGTTGGTCGGATCGTCGAGCACATTGGCCGTCTGGCGCTCGCGCCATGCGGCCAGGCGCGTCCGAGCTCCTCGTCGGACAGGGCGAGGATCTCGGCCGCGAGCAGGCCCGCGTTCGGGGCGTTGCCGATGGCGACGGTCGCGACCGGGATCCCACGCGGCATCTGGACGATCTCAGCAGCGAGTCGAGGCCGCCAGGCTGTTGGGTCGGGATCGGCACGCCGATGACCGGCAGCGTCGTCTTCGCCGCGAGCATGCCCGGCAGGTGCGCTGCACCGCCGGCTCCCGCCATGATCACCCGGATGCCGCGCTCCGGCGCCGTCTCCGCGTACCGGAACAGGTGGTCGGGGGTGCGGTCGGCCGAGACGACCCGCAACTCCGGCGGGCACGTCGAGCCTCGACGAGGACGGTGATGGCGGTCGTCAGGATCGGGAAGTCCGAGCGGCTCGCCTCCGACCACGCCGACGGCGGCGGTCGTCGCGAGAGGACCTGCCGCGGCTGCTCACTCACGCGAGCGAGCTTCGGACCGTCCGCGTCGGACGCGGGTCCGGCGCGGCACGAGCTCCAGCGCAGATGCGCGTGGGCGGCGCGTGCGCCTCGCGAGCGCCGTCGCGCCGTCGGGCGAACGCGGTCACGTGGCCCATCTTGCGCCGCTCGAACACCTCGCGCTTGTCGTAGAGGTGGAGGTGCGTGCCGGGCACCGGCGAGCGCCTCGTCGACGCCCAGCAGTCGCGCTTCACGTTCGCGTAGCCGGTCCCGAGCACGTTGACGATGGCGGTCGGCGCGCGCGCATGGTCGAGCCGAGGCGGCAGGCCGCAGATCGCGCGGACATGTGGTCGAACTGGCGTGTCGCGCGCCCTCGATCGTCCAGTGGCCGCTGTTATGGACCCGCGGCGCGAGCCGTTGACCACGAGCGAGCCGTCGCGGGAGCAGGAAGAGCTCGACGGTGAGGGTGCCGACCAGGCCATCGCCGCGGGCGAGGTTGAGCGCGATCGCGGGGGCCTCGACGCAGGCGCCGGCGGCAGGTCGGCCGGCGCGACCGACTCGACCAGGATCCCCGCGTCATGGAGATTTCGGGCGGGCGGGTATGGTGGGTTGCCATCGATCCCGCGCGCAACGATCACCGACAGCTCCACTTCGAAGTCGAGCTCGCGCTCCGCGAGCAGCGGCCCGCCCTCGGGGCGGCCGACGCGACCGATCGCGGACTCGATGTCGGCGGCCCCGGCGACGCGGACCTGGCCGCGGCCGTCGTACCCGCCCGTAGGCGGCCTTGACCCGGAGCGGCGTGCCGAGGTCCGCAGCGGCAGCCGCGAGGGCCTCTCGTCGTCGCAACGGCGCGCCACGGCAGCGACCGCGATCCCGGCACGCTCCACGAACCGACGCTCGGCCGAGGCGGTCCTGCGTCATGCGCAGCGGCTCGAGCCCCGGGCGGACCGGCGCCCGCTCGAGGGCCGCGCGGACGACATCCGGCCCGATGTGCTCGAGCTCGTACGTCACGACGTCGGCTGGTCCGCGAGGTCGCAGCGCCGCTTCGACGTCGTCGTAGGCCCGACAACGACCCGGTCCGCGACCGCGGCGGCGGGACAGTCACGGTCGGGGTCGAGGACGACGATCCGGTAGCCCATCGCACGCGCCGCGAACCCGAGCATCCGCCGAGCTGGCCGCCGCCGAGGATGCCGATCGTGGCCGGGGGAGGATCGGCTCAGGGTGCGTGTCGGTCGTCACGACACCGGACGATACCGTCAGTCGATGATGTGCAGGTGGAGCTTCTGCGACCCGCGGATGGAGCCCGCGGCCGCGACGATCACGATGTCGGTATCCCCGGCGGCAGCATCGGCAGCAGCTCGGAGCGTGAGCGTCGTCTGGCCGAACTGCCACCTGCTGAACGTGGCCGGTGAGAAGGTCGCAGTCACGCCGTCGGGCAGGCTCTCCGCGGAGAGTGTCGCGTGTCGGCAAGCCCGTCGAGGCGCGTCAGCCGGAGCTTCACGGCCGCGCTGCCCGTCCCGCTTCGCAACACGACAGAGGTCGTGGTCGAGCGCAGTCGCAAGCCCGGACCCCCACCGAACGAGGACACGTCGAGCAACGGATCGTTCGTGTTGTCGGCGATCGGTCGTGGTTCGCCAGTCGAAGGCCCCGGCCGCGCGAATGGCCGAGCGCACGTCGGCCGGCGGGGTGCCGGGATGCGCGACGAGGAACAGGGCCGCGGCTCCCGCCACGTGCGGCGTCGCCATGGACGTCCCGGATATCGTCGCATACGTGCTGCCGCGGTACGTCGACCGGACGCAGACGCCGGGGGCCACGACGTCGACGTCGCCCCCGTAGTTGCTGAAATCGGCGAACGTGTCGTCGCTGTCACGCCGACCGAACGCGACACATGGGGCGCTCGCGAGTCCGCCGGGCTTGCCGTCGTAGTCGGCCATCGCCGACACCGTGACGACCTCGTTGTACGACGCCGGGCGCCAGTTCCCGGCCACGTTCGAATCGTTGCCGGCAGCGACCACGTAGAGCGTCCCACGGGCGGTCGAGCGGCAGATCGCCTGGTGCTCGATGTCGATGATCGAGTAGCCACAGTTCCGGTCGTCGGTGCCCTTGTCGCGGAGGCTCATGTTGGCAACCTCGATCCGAGGGCCGCCCGTTGACGGTCCCGCTTCGACGTCACCCAGTCGATGCCGCAGGCGATCCACGAGATGCGGCTGTAGCCGGTCGCCGTGAACACGCGCACCGCCCAGAGGCGCACGCCGGGCGCGACGCCGACGACGCCTCGGGTGTTGTCGAGGGCGCCGACAATGCCGGCGACGTGCGTTCCGTGGCCGTGGTCGTCTCGCCAGCGCGATGACTGCGATCGTTCGCTGCGCGTGCCCGGCCGCGTGCAGTCGTAGCCGCCGACGACACGGAGATCCGGGTGATTTGGCTGGATGCCGGTATCGATGATCGCCACATCCGCGTTCACTCGGTGCGATGCCAGGTCCACGCCGTTGATGTGCGTTAGCGGCGACGATGTGGCTCGGACCCGGCGGACACCCGGAGGCGTGACCTGCGCGACGAGCTCCACGACGGTGTCGGGGATCACGCCCATCACCGATCGTTCGCGCTCGATGGCCCGCGCCTGGCCGGGGGTCAGGTCGGCGGCATAGCCGCGTGCCGCATGCTTGAAGACATTGGTCGGCTTGACACCGTGCTTGCCCTTGTCGCGCTTGACGGCCGCGTCGACGTCGGTATCCCGATCCAGCACGACGATCATCGGCGACTTCTTGCCGGCCGCGGTCGCATCCGGCGCACTCGTGAACAGACCGAGGATCGTCAGGGCGGCGATGAGGAACGGGATCGACCGTCGTCGGACGCGCATGGGCCGCCGTCTAGCCTCCCTGGGCGACCCGTGCGTCGCGGTGGGTCACCCGACCGCGAGGATACCATCGCCATCCGCTAGGCATTCCGGGCCGTGACCCCCCGTGTGCCCCTCCTGCTCGACGTCGACACCGGTATCGACGACAGCCTGGCGTTGCTGTACGCGTGTGCCTCACCAGAGGCCGAGCTGCTCGCAGTGACGTGCTGCTCAGGCAACGTCGAGGCGAGGCAGGTCGTCGAGAACACGCTGGCCGTGCTCGAGCTCGCCGGACGCGACGACGTCGAGGTGGCGCTCGGGCGCGAGGTCCCGCTGGTCCGCGCCCTGGAGACGACGCCCGAGACCCACGGGCCGCGCGGGATCGGCTACGCGGAGTTGCCGCCGGCGCGACGCCCGGTCTCCGAGCGGCATGGCGCGGACGTGATCGTCGCGACCGCGCAGAGCAGGCCGGGCGAGGTCACCCTCGTCACGCTTGGTCCGCTGACCAACCTGGCCATCGCGCTCGATCGCGAGCCGAACCTGCCGAAGCTCCTCCGTGGATGGGTGTTGATGGGCGGCGCCTACCGGGTCCCAGGCAACACGGCGCCCACGACCGAATGGAACATCCACTGCGATCCCGAGGCCGCCAAGCGCAGCTTCGATGCCTGGTCGGCGGCCGGCGACGTCGTGCCGCGCCCGCTTGCGCTCGGACTCGACGTGACCGAGAAGGCCAAGTTCACCCCGGAGCACATGACGGCGCTCGCCCAGCGTGCCGGCAGTCAGCCGGACGAAGCGGCCGACGAGCGCGACGGTTCGGTCGCCGGGAACCCGGTCGTTCGCTTCCTCGCCGATGCGCTGCGCTTCTACATGGAGTTCCACAGCCGCTATGACGGGTTCTACGGCGCCTTCGTGCACGACCCGTTCGCGGTTGCGGCGAGCCTGGACCGGAGCCTCGTGCGGACCGAGGCACTGACCGTTGACGTGGAGCTGGCCGGCACCCTGACCGCGGGCGAAACCGTCACCGACTGGCGCCGCGTGTGGGGCAGGCCGCCCAACGTCGACATCGCGGTCGACGGCGATGCGGCCACGTTCCTCGACCGGTTCGTGGAGCGCGTCGGTGGGCTAGCAGCAGGTCGCTGAAGCTGGCAAGCTGACGCCGAACCGGGAGGGAGGTCGGGCGGCCCCAGCCGCCCGAGGTGCGCTGGAGGAATCCATGTCTCAGACCTGGGTCCGCGTGATCGCGGGGCTGATCGCGATCGCGGTCGTTCTCGTGGTGGGCATCAATGTCGTTGCGCCGATTGACTTGACGCCCGACCCGAATACCGGCGTCCCGGTCGAGTTCAACAAGATCATCGCCCTGCTCGCTTTCGCCCTGCTGGCAGGCCTGGTCGCATACGCCGTCGTCGAATATGCGCAGACAGGCCGCCTCGACTCGCTCGCCAGCCAGTTCGACACGCGCACGATCGTGCTGATCCCCATCGCCATCGCGATCAACATCATCCTTGGCCAGACCGTCGCGGCCGCACTCAAGGTGCCGATCTACCTGGACTCGATTGGAACGATCCTGGTCGGCGTCCTCGCCGGGCCGCTCGCCGGTGCCGTGACCGGCGGCCTCACCAACCTGCTCTGGACCTACGTGCTGCCGCCACCGTTCAACTCGCCATACGCCGCGCCGTTCTTCATCGTTGCGGTCGAGATCGGACTCCTCGCCGGGATCTTCGGGCGACTCGGCTTCTTCCGGAGCCGGCCGAACACCCCGCCGCGTCAGCTGGCCGTGGGGGCTGCCATCGTTGTCGTGATCGTCGCTGTGATCGGGATCTATGGGTTCATCCCGTTCTACAGCAACTCCGCCGTGACCTTTTTCGCTCCACCCGCCGAGGGGGCCACAGGGCCGGACACAATTTTCGTGATCCTCGGGTGGCTCGTCGCGCTGATCCTCATCGGCTCGCTCATTGGCCTGCTCGCGCTGCTGTTCATCAAACGTGACCTGGGGGCGGCGTACGTCTTCGTGGCGGGTTTGTTCGTCGGGATCGTGTCCGCGATCATCAGTGCGCCGATCGCCGCGATTGTCTTCGGCGGTGTAACCGGCTCGGGCACAGACCTGCTTGTCGCCGCCTTCCAGCAGGCGGGCGACGACCTCGGTACGGCCGTCCTGAAGCAGGGGTTGTTGTCCGACCCGATCGACAAGACGCTGACTTTCTTCATCGTGTTCGCGATCCTGGGAGCCCTCAGCCATCGATTCGTTGCGCGCTTCCCGCAGGGAGAAGAGGCAGTCGGCTTAGTGGAGGCATAGCAGGATCGAAGCCTCGACCTCGGCGGGTAACCCCGGGCTCGCTCCGGAGGATGCCGCATTCCTGGCCGGCCTCGCGCCAGCGACACCATCGCCGTATCACCGCCTCAACCCGCTGACCAAGGCAGTCATCGCGACCGTCGAGTCCCTCGGGGCGTTCGTCGCTGGCGGCTACGTGGGCCCGCTTGCCATCATCGTCCTGGCGGTCCTTCCCGCGGCCGTCGTCGCCGGTGTTGCCCGCCGGCTGGTCCGCGTGTCGTTCCTGCTGACGCTGCCGATCGGGATCTCGGTCGTGCTGGTCAGCGTGTTCACGCGTCCCGGCGACACCGTGCTGTTCGTGATCGGCCCGTTCGATGCGACGCTCGAGGGCGTTGACTTCGCGGCCCAGACGCTCGTCCGGCTGTTCGCCATCTCGACGTCCATCGGGCTCTTCGCCATGACGACCGATCCGCGCAGCTTCGTGCTGGATCTCGAGCGCCGCGGTCTGTCGCCCCGTTTTGCGTTCGTCGCGCTCGCGACGCTCGAAGCCGTGCCGGCGATGCTCGAACGCGCACAGGTGATCGCCGCAGCACAGCGAGCTCGGGGCCTCGACACCGAGGGCAGCGTGCGCGCACGACTTCGAGGCGTGCTGCCCCTCGCAGGTCCGGTGGTGCTGTCCTCGCTTTCCGAAGTGGAGGAGCGGAGTCTGGCCCTCGAGGTCCGAGCGTTCGGCCGGCCGGGCCGACGTCACCTGTTGTGGCGCCTCCCCGACAGCACGACACAGCTTGTCGCGCGGGTGCTCCTGTTGGCCGCACTGGTCGTGGCCATCGCCCTGCGGGTCTCGGGCAGCTTCCCGGCGATCCCCTGACGATGCTCGAACTGACGGTCGAGAGCTACCGGTACCCGGGCTACGCCCGAGTCGTCCTCCACGACATCGACCTGCGCCTCGATGACGGCGAGATCGTGGGACTGGTCGGCCCGAACGACGCGGGCAAGTCAACCCTGTGCCTTGTCGCCGCCGGCCTCGCGCCCGCCTCGATTGGAGGCCAGCTGAAGGGATCGCTGCGCCTCGATGGCACGCCGGCAACCGGCTTGCGCACCCACGAACTCGCGGAGCATGTCGTCATCGGCTTCCAGAACCCGAACACGCAGCGGTCCGGTCTTGCCTCGACTGTCTTCGAGGAGATCGCCGTCGGCCCGATGAACCTCGGTCTTTCGGTCGCGGAGACCGTCGCCCGCACGCGCGAGGCCATCAGGCGCCTGCGACTCGAGGCGTTGGTCGGACGCGATCCGCAACGACTGTCAGGCGGCCAGGCGCAACTGGTGGCAATCGCCTCGCTGCTGGCGATGCGACCTCGTCACGTCATCCTCGACGAGCCGACAGCCCAACTCGACCCGGCCGGGACGCAGCTCGTCGCCGAGGCACTCGGGGCGCTGGCGGCGACCGGCACCTCGCTGCTCGTCGCGGAGCACAGGACAGACCTCCTGGACCGCCTCTGTCCCCGAACACTCGTGATCGACAGCGGCACGATCGTCAGGGATGCATCCACGGCCGAGGTCTTCGATGACCCCGATCTCGTTGCGCTCGGCGTTGAGCCACCGGCGCGGGTGCGACTTGCGAGGGCCGCGACGGCGGCAGGGATCGACCCGAGTACGCTCGAGGCGGCAGCCCTGTGATCGAACTGGACAACGTCGTATACGTATACCCGATCGGCACCCGAGCAGTCGACGGGGTGTCGCTGTCCATCGGCGATGGGGAACGCGTCGCAATCGTCGGGCAAAACGGGTCGGGAAAGTCCACGCTCGTCCGACAGCTCAATGGCTTGCTCCGCCCGACCGAAGGACGCGTGCTCCTGGACGGCGTTGACGCTGCCTCGCTGCGCGTTGCGCAGCTGGCGGCCGTGGTGGGCCTGGTCTTCCAGGATCCGGATCGCCAGATTTTCGCCGGGTCGGTTCGAGCCGAGGTCGAATTCGGACCACGCAATGCCGGGCTCACGGACGAGGCGCTGCGCGTCGCCGTCGACGACGCGTTGTCCGCCACGGGTCTGACCGAAGATGGGCGAACCAAGCCGTACGACCTGGGGTACTCGCGCCGGAAACTGCTTGCGCTTGCGTCGGTCCTGGCCATGAAGACTCCCGTCGTTGTGCTCGACGAGCCCACGACCGGACAGGATGCCCGCGGCGTGCAGCGGGTCGAGAGCATCGTCGACGACATGGCCAGCGCGGGCCGGACCGTCATCGCGATCAGCCATGACATGCGGTTCGTGGCCGACTGCTTCGAGCGGGTGATCGTGATGCGCGAGGGCCGAGTGATCCTCGATGGCAGGCCCGAGGAGATCTTTGCGGAGGCCAACTGGTCGCTGCTCGCGTCGACGTATCTCGAACCACCGCTGCCGGCCCGGGTGGGCGCGAAACTCGGGCTGGGATCGACTCCCACCGATGCGCTTCTGATCGAGCGCCTGGCCGCCCCGCCGAGGTCACGGCCTGCCCCGAGCCAAGGTGATAGGCGTGGCTCATGAATTTGGTACGAACATGCGTGCCCGGTCGCCGCGCGGCCCTCTCGAACGAGCGTTAACACGGCGCTTCCAGAATGGTGCCGGTCGGCCCTGTGATGGCCACGGCAGAATGGGCTAGGGTGAGCCGCGGAACAAGGGCACGATGCGACCTCCAGGAGACGCCCCGATGACCACGCCGACCGTCCAGCCTTCCATCGCCGCCGTGGCTGCCCGCGAGGCGCTCGAGTCCGGTGACCCGTTCGCGGTCATGCGCCGCTACCGGCGAGCGACGAACTTCCTCGCGGCTGCCCAGGTCTATCTGAAGTCGAACGCGCTGCTGCGCGACCCACTCACCTCCGACGACATCAAGCCGCGGCTGCTCGGGCACTGGGGCGCGGCGCCCGCGATCAACCTCGTCTACGCGCATCTCGACCGGCTCGTGAACGAACGCCAAGCGCGCGTCCTGCTGGTAACGGGTCCCGGTCACGGCGCCGCGGCGAACCTCGCCAACCACTACCTCGACGGGTCACTCGAGGAGTTCTACCCGGACATGACCCGCGACGCGGCGGGGATCGAGCGGTTCGTCCGCTCGTTCTCCTGGCCGGGCGGCTTCCCGAGCCACCTGACGCCCGGCACGCCGGGCACGATCCACGAGGGCGGCGAGCTCGGCTACGCGCTTGGCGACGTCGTTCGGGGCGGCGATGGACAACCCGGACCTGCTCGTCGCGTGCATCGTCGGCGACGGCGAGGCCGAGACCGGGCCGACGGCCGGCTCGTGGAACAGCAACCGCTTCCTCGACCCGCGGACCGGCGGCGCCGTCCTCCCGATCCTCGACGTCAACGGCTACAAGATCAGCTCGGCCACGATCGCCGGGACGATGAGCGACGACGAGCTGCTCACGCTCTACCGCGGCTACGGCTGGACCCCGCTCCTCGTCTCGGGTGACGACGACGGCGTCGACGCTCGGATGGCCGCCGTGCTCGACGAGGCATGGGGGCTGATCGGCCGGATCCAGGGCCAGGCTCGCTCGGGCACCACGGAGCTGAAACCGGCCTGGCCGATGATCGTGCTCCGGACGCCGAAGGGCTGGACCGGGCCGAAGGAGGTCGACGGCAAGAAGGTCGAAGGCTCGTTCCGCGCCCACCAGGTGCCGGCGGGCGACCTCAAGACGAACCCGGCCCACCTCGCGATCGTCGAGGCGTGGCTGCGCTCATACAAGCCCGAGGAACTGTTCGAGATCGACGGCAGCCCTGCCTCGGACATCCTGGAGTTCGTGCCGAAGGGTGACCTGCGACTCGGCATGCTCGACGACGCGATCGGCGGGCGGGTGCGGCGGCCGATGGACCTGCCCGACGCGTCGATCGTGGCCGTCCCGGTCGACCGGCCCGGCGCGACCGACGCCGGTGCGCTCGACCAGGTCGGCGCCTACCTGCGCGAGGTGATGGAGCGCACCGACGAGGACCGCAACTTCCGGATCTTCTGCCCGGACGAGCTCGAATCGAACAAGCTCGGGGCGGTGCTCGAGGTGACCGGGCGTGCGCACACCTGGTCCGACGAGGCCGACAGCCGCTTCACGCCGGACGGGCGCGTCGTGGAGGTCCTCGCCGAGCATCTCTGCGAGGGCTACCTCGAGGGCTACCTCAAGACCGGCCGGCACGCCCTGTTCCCGTGCTACGAGGCGTTCATCCAGATCGTCGACTCGCAGATCGCGCAGTACGCCAAGTGGCTCAAGGTGTCGAACGAGATCCCGTGGCGGCTGCCGCTCGGGTCGCTCAACATCCTGCTCACGTCGGACGCGTGGCGCCAGGACCACAACGGCTACTCGCACCAGAACCCGGGCTTCATCAACAGCCTGCTCACGAAGAAGGGCACGGTCCTGCGGATCACGCTGCCGCCGGATGCGAACACGCTGAGCGAGACCGTCGCCCGCTGCCTGCGCTCGACCGGCTACATCAACCTGGTCATCGCCACCAAGCAGCCACTGCCGCAGTGGCTGACGATGGACGAGGCCAAGGCCCATGCCGACGCGGGCGCGTCGATCTGGCGCTGGGCGTCGACCGACGAAGGCATCGACCCGGACGTGGTGATGGCCGCTGCCGGCATGATGCCGACGAACGAGATCCTCGCCGCGATCGACCTGCTGGCCGCCGATGTGCCGGACCTGCGCCTGCGGATGGTCAACGTGATGGACCTGATGCGGCTCGAATCGCGCCGATCGCACCCGCACGCGCTCGAGACCGAGCCGTTCAACGCGCTGTTCACGGCCGACAAGCCGGTCGTGTTCAGCTTCCACGGCTACCCGTCGGCGATCCACCAGCTGATCTCGGCGCGCTCGAACCCGACCCGCTTCCACGTGCGCGGCTACGTCGAGGAGGGCATCACGACGACCCCCTTCGACATGCTGATCCGCAACGGGGCGAGCCGCTACCAGCTGGCGATCGAGGCGATCCGGCGCAGCGGCCGGGCCGAGACGCACGAGGGAGCCCGGGCGGTGGACCGCTACCTGCTCATGATCGAGGAGCACCGCCAGTTCATCCTCGAGCACGGCCAGGACTCGGAGGACATCACCTCCTGGCGCTGGCACCGGGACTGACGGCAGCGTTCGCCGCCCCATGCGCGTCCTCGTCCTGAACGCGGGCTCGAGCACGCTCAAGGCGAGCGTCCTCGATGGCGACAGCCGGGATCCGCTGTTCGCGACAACGCTCGAGTGGGGTGCCGACGCGACGCGTGCCGAAGGGCGCGCGGCGGACTTCGAAGCGCTTCTCGAGCGCCTCGTGGTCGAGGGCATCCCGGTCGGCTCGATCGAGGCGATCGGTCATCGGGTGGTCCACGGCGGGACGCGGTTCACTGCCCCGACCCTGGTCGACGACGAGGTGCTCGATGCGCTGGACGGGCTTGCGGACCTCGCCCCGCTCCACAACCCGATCGCGGTCGAGACGATCCGGGCGTCGCTGGTAGCACTCCCCGGAGTGCCCGAGGCGGCCGCCTTCGACACCGCGTTCCACGCGACGCTGCCACCTGCCGAGTTCATGTATCCGCTGCCGAGCGCCTGGGTTTCGGCCCACGGGCTGCGCCGCTTCGGGTTCCACGGGCTATCCGTCGAGTGGGCCGCCACGCGCGCCGCGGAGCTGCTCGACGCGGCGACTGACCGACTTGGGCTCGTGGTGGCGCACCTCGGCAGCGGCTGCTCAGTGACCGCGGTCGACGGCAACCGGTCGGCCTCGACCTCGATGGGCATGACTCCGCTCGAGGGGCTCATGATGGGGACTCGATCGGGCTCGGTCGACCCTGGAATCCTGCTGCGGCTCCTCCACGCCGGGGTCTCGATCGACGACCTTGGGGATGGGCTCGAGCATGCGTCCGGCCTGCTCGCCGTGGCGGACTCGGCCGACATGCGCGAACTGCTCGACCGCGCCGCGGCAGGCGACGGCAACGCGGAACTCGCCGTTGAGCTGTTCGCGCGGCGCACGGCTCAAGGGATTGCGGCGGCCGCCACCGCGCTCCCGCGCCTCGACGGGCTCGTGTTCACGGGCGGGATCGGCGAGCACGCGGCGCCGGTCCGCGCGCGGATCGTCGGCCGGCTGGGGATGCTGGGCCTGTCCCCGTCACTCGGCGATGCCGAGGGGGATGCCGTCCTGGCGGCCCGTGGAGCCGGCCCGGCGGTGCTGCGCGTCACGGCGCGAGAGGATCTCGTCATCGCCGAGGCGACCCGCCGCCTGCTCGATTGACGTGGCGGCCCGTCCCGCGCAGGTGATCCCGACGGCGCGCCACACTGCACGACACGTACCGCGGGGCCCGCGCGAGACGGGCAACGCGGGCATCCTCTGCCTCCCCGGGCTACCGGTACAGCATCCAATCGTCACGTTCCGATTGCCATTCGGTGTCGGTGGCACACCCGACAATCTGTGATGATCCGTCGGTGAGGATGGACGGTCCGTCACCGCGTCCCCCGCGTGCCTGCGTCGTCGGCAGCGTCAACGTCGACCTGTTCCTCCACGTTGACCAGCTGCCGGCCCGTGGCGAGACCGTGCTCGGGCGCGGCACGAGCAGGGCGATCGGCGGCAAGGGCGCCAACCAGGCGGTCGCGCTGGCGCGCCTCGGGGCCTCGACGTCGCTCATCGGCGCGGTTGGGAACGATGACGATGGGCGGGCCGCAGCGCGCGCCGTCGCGGCTACTGGCGTCGACCTCGCCGGTCTCAGCGTGGACCCGGAGCGACCGACGGGACTTGCGGCGATCACGCTCGATGCACGCGGCGAGAACACGATCGTCGTCACGCCGGGCGCCAACGGCGCGTGCACGCCGGCCGTCGTCCGCGCCGCGTCACCGCGCATCGAAGCCGCCGATCTGCTCCTCGCCCAGCTCGAGGTCCCGCTCGAGGCGGTCGACGACGCGTTCCGGATCGCCAGGAGCGGGCAGACCCTTCGCGTCCTCAACGCGGCACCCGCGCGGCCGATCCCCGGCGATCTACTCCGGTTCGTCGATGTCCTCGTCGTCAACGAGGTCGAGGCCTCGGTGCTGTCCGGCATGGCGAACCATCCCGAGCGTGCGGCCCGTGAGCTGCTCCAGCGAGGCCCGAACCTCGTCGTGGTGACGCTCGGCGAACGCGGCTCGCTCGCAGTCGACCGATCCGGCCAGGTGATCCGCGCGCCGGCCTACCCGGTCACGCCGGTCGACACGACCGGGGCCGGCGACGCGTTCGTCGCATGCTTCGCCCTGCTCCGCGCAACGAACGCGAGCGTGCCCGATGCGCTCGGTGCGGCCAACGTCGCGGCCGCCCTGTCCACGCTCGTGCCGGGCGCCCAGGCCGGGCTGCCGACCTGGGACCAGGTGCGCGCCGCGCTCGGCGAGCCGGCTACGGCTCCCGGTTGAACCAGACGCCGCCGGGACCGTCCCAGCTGGCGCCTTCGCCCCAGATCGCGATGGTCTTGCCGGCGCTGTTGATCGCCATCTCCCCGTAGTCGCCGTAGGGCTCCTGGAAGCCGGCCGGCGTCTTGTACGCGGCACCTGCCGTGGCATCGGACAGCTTCACCGGTGAAGCCCACGTCAGGCCGCCGTCGGTCGATCGGCGGTACCACACGTTCCAGGCATCGACGTTGCCGCCGTTCGTCTCCATCCACCAGGCACGAACGTCGCCCGTGGCGCGCGATTCGACCGCCGGGCTCGTGGCCATCTCGCCCGCCTTCGAGAGCGTCACCGGCGCCGTCCAGGTCGCGCCCTGGTCGGTGGAGCGCCGCGCGACCACGGTTTGCTGCCCGCCGGCAGTCGACGCGCCGTCGTACAGCAGGGTCAGGGCGCCGCCGGCGTCGGCCGACAGTGCGTTGTGTCCGAGGTAGAAGTCGGGCGAGCAGCCGGCCGCGGTGCAGGCGAGCCCTGGTTGGACCTGCGCCACGTTGCGGTCCGTCCAGTGACCGCCCCGGTCAGTGGACACGAAGACGTGCTCTTCGATCGTCCCGGTCGGCGTCGTGCCCTTGTTGCCACCGCCGCCGTAGAGGATGCTCGACTGCGAGAGATAGACGGTGCCGTCGGGCGCGACGTCGGCGTCGAACGCGAAGAAGTAGCGGTCGCTGTTCACGAGCTTCGTCTGCGTCCACGTCGCCCCGAAGTCGTGCGACTGCGCCAGCCACGGATCGCCACCGGTCGGCCCGTTGAACGTCGTGTAGACATCCCGCCCGTCATCGCTCACGGCGATGACCGGCTTGTCGTTCCAGCTCACGTTCCCGTACGTCCTGACCGGTGCGCTCCATGTCGCGCCGTGCTCGGTCGACTTGACGAAGACCACGTTGAAGCCGTTCATGTACAGCGCGTAGACGCTGCCGGTCCGCGGGACAACCTCGATGATCGGGTCGAACTGGCCGCCGCCCTTGCACGCGCACAGCGGCTTCGACGGTCCGAACGTCGCGCCGCCGTCGCTGCTGATCCGCAGCGCGGTGTACGGCGTTGGGCAGTTGCCGGGGCACGGCTTGCCCCCGCCGTAGCGAGTGACGAGCGCGTACACCCACGGCGTCGACGGATCCGCCGCGATCGCGGGCTCCCAGTCGTCGGCCGTCGCGTCGAAGGGCGTTTCGCCGGCCCAACCCGGGGCGGCAGCTGCAGCGGCCGCGGGCCGGACCTGACCGACCTCGCCGCGTCGCTCGGCCGCCTCGAGCGCCTCGAGTCGCCGCTCGAGCTTCTCGCCCTGCTCCTCCTTCTCCTCGTTCTCCTCCTCGTCCTTGTCCCGTTCCGCGGCCGGCGGTCCACCGCGGGCGGCGTCCGGTACGTCGTTCGCCCGATCCTGGAACGACTGGTCGACGAGGACGACGGCGCCGACGAAGGCGACGCCGGCCAGGAATGCAAGCAGGGTTCGAAGCGCTGTGGAGCGGGTCATCAAGAAGATCCTCCATCCCCTCCGGCGTGGCGCCGACCGTAGGGGGCGCGGGCATGGGCGACGTCAAGAGTTGTCTCCGCGGACCGCGACGACCAGCAGCAGGAACGACGTTTCGATCACGTCGATCGCGGCAATGACGAGCGCCACGACGAGCGGCAGCGGATGGGCGAGCGCCCAGCCGGCCGCGGCGGCGAACGCCGCGACCGCGAGGAAGATCAGGCGGACGCCGCGGATCATGCCCGGCAGGTCGCGCTCGGGGTTGTCGGAATCGCCCGCGGCGGAGATCCGCGCAGCGGCGGCCGCGAGGAGGACGCCGCCGCCCACGACACTCAGCGCGATCAGCGCCGCGCGCACGAACGTGGGCGGCGACACGATCGCCTCGAGGAACGCCTCGTTCGACGCGGCGAGGACACCGATGACCAGCGCGGCGATCCCGCCGACGAGGGCCGCGATGGTCCCGCGGCGGTTGCTCACGACGCCGCGAGACGTGATGTCAGCTGGCGCCGCCTGGCTTCCACACCATGAGCCCGACGATCACGAAGAACAGGACAAGGTCGATGCGCGACACCAGGAAGAGTCGGGCGGACGCCGCGCGAGCCTCGGGTGCCGTCGCGCCCAGGGTCTCGAACATCTCGGCGACCTTCTTCGAACGCGGGCCGATGTACAGCGCGCCGGTGATCACCGATACGAGCCAGAACAGCATCGCCAGCGAGATCCACAGCTGGCTGAACTGCCAGCGCTGGCTGACGAGGATGACGCCTGCCACGAATGTCACGATCGAAACCGGCAGGAAATAGCGCATCCCGAACCACTCGATCTGCCGTCCGAGCTTGGGCAGATCCTGCGGATCCGTCGACCGCGCCGTCCTGATGCCCAGCAGCTGGATGAAGAACGCCCCGCCGACCCACGCCATGGCGGCCAGGATGTGGGTGTACACGATGGCTCTGTAGATGTTGTCGTCCATAAGGTGTGCCCTCCTCGCGGCGGAGGATACGAAACGCGGGTGCTCGCCGTGCGACCGTCGCGCTCAGGTGGTGACGGCCACCTCGTGGATGGCGCCACCCACGATCCGCCACGCGCGCACCGACATCTCGCCGGTCGCCGGGTCGGCCTCGTCCTCGCTGAGCGAGACCAGGACGTAGAGCGCGTCCGGGTACTGCGCCGCCCCGATGTCCGTCGGCGAGGGCACCGCCGGGGAGCGCACGTGCGAGTGGGCAATCGCCCAGAAGACCTCGTCGGCGTCGTCGGTCTCGATCGTGAGCCGGAGCAGATCCTGGGGGTCGACGACGTAGCGCATCGGCGACGGTTCGGCGTTCCGGGCGGGCTCCCAGCGCAGCGCCCGGCCGCCGGCCGCCGGCGTCCCGGTCGCCGACGATGACGCCGCACATCTCGTTCGGGTATTCGGCGCGGGCGTGGTCGATCATCGCGGCGCGGATGGCTGCCGGCAGCGCGACCGAGTTCGGCCCCGGGTGCTCGGTCATCGGCGGCGACCGCCGCCCCTCACCACCAGTTGACGCCGCCCTCGAGCGCCTCGTCCATCTCGTCGAGGTTCGCCGAGAACGTGCCAGCCGAGAGGTACTTCCAGCCGCCGTCGGGCAGCAGCGCGACGACCGTCCCGGACGTCATCGTCTTCGCTTCGCGAGCCGCGGCCACAAGCACCGCCCCGCACGACGGACCGCCGAAGATCCCCTCCTTGAAGACGAGGTCGCGCAGGGCCGCAATCGAATCGCGGTTCGAGACGAGGTACTTCGCATCGAGCAGGCCGGGTTCGAAGATCTCGGGGATGAAGCCTTCCTCGAGCGAGCGCAGTCCCTGCACCTGCTCCCCGGGGAGTGGCTCGGCGGCCACGATTCGCACGCCCGGCTTCCGCTCGCGCATGTAGCGCGACACGCCCATCAGGGTGCCCGACGTCCCCATCCCGGCGACGAACACGTCGATCTCCGGGCAGTCGGCGAGGATCTCGGGGCCGGTCGTCTCGTAGTGCGCCCGGGTGTTGGCGGGATTGCCGTACTGGTACGGCATCACGAACCGCTCGTCCTTCGCGACGAGGTGCTTGGCGAGCTCGATCGCGCCGTTGGACCCCAGGTGCCCGGGCGAGTCGATGACCTCGGCACCGAACAGCGCGGCCATCTGGCGGCGCTCGTTCGTCACGTTGTCGGGCATGACGAGCGCGACCCGGTAGCCCTTGCGCCGGCCGATCATCGCCAGCGCGATGCCGGTGTTGCCCGATGTCGGTTCGAGGATGATCGAATCCTCGCGCAGCAGGCTGCGCTCCTCGAGGTCCTCGATCAGGTACTTCGCGACGCGATCCTTGACCGAGCCGGTCGGGTTCACCATCTCGAGCTTCGCGAGAATGCGCACGTCCGGGTTGGGCGACATCCGCGGGATCTCGACGAGTGGCGTGTGCCCGATCGCCTCCAGCACGTCCGCATACCGGCCGCCGTGCAGGGCCAGGCTTTCGTGGGCGTGGAAATGATCGTGCGCCGCCGGGTACAGCGCCTCACGCCGGAGCTGCTTCGGGAGGGCCACGCTCAGCCCCCGGCCATCGCCGGGAGCAGCCGCACTTCGTCGGACGGGGTGACCGGCGTGTCGAGACCCTGGAGGTAGCGGACGTCCTGGCCGTTCACGTACACGTTGACGAACCGATTCAGGTCACCCTGGTCGGTCAGCAGCTGCTGCTTGATGGCCGGATGGCGCGTCACCAGCTCGTCGACGACGCCACGGATCGTGTCGCCGTCGAGGTCGAGCCGCTTGGCGCCGCCGACGTTCGGGCGAAGCACGGTCGGGATGAAGACCGTGCTCACGCGTCGACCTTGGCGGGGGCGGTGTCGTCGGCCGGCAGCGCGGTGAACGAGCCGCCGAGCAGGAAGGGCGCATCCGCCGCCCCGGCCATCGTCAGCGGCCGGCCCAGCCGGCGTGCCTCCACGGCCTCGGTCGAGCAGACCGGGCAGTTCGGGTCGCGGCGGAGCTTCAGCTCGGTGAACGTCGACTCGAGCGCGTCGAACAGGAGCAGCCGGCCGGCGAGCGTCTCGCCAAGCCCGAGCAGCACCTTGAGGACCTCGTTGGCCTGGAGCAGGCCCATGATCCCCGGCACGACGCCGAGCACGCCCGCCACGGAGCAGCCCGGAGCGAGCTCCGGCGGGGGCGGGGTCGGGTAGAGGCAGCGGTAGCACGGCCCCTCGTACGGGATGAAGGTCGTGAGCTGGCCCTCGAACCGGAAGACCGACGCGTGGACGACCGGGATACCGGCCGCGACCGCCGCGTCGTTGAGGATGTAGCGGGTCTCGAAGGTGTCGGTCCCGTCGAGGATCACGTCGTAGCCGCGAATGATCCGCTCGACGTTCTCGGCGACGAGCATCTCCTCGTGTGCGACGACGGTCACGTCCGGGTTGAGGGCGTTGATCGTCTTGCGCGCCGATTCGACCTTGCGCTCCCCGACCCGGTCGGTGGTATGGACGACCTGGCGCTGGAGGTTCGACAGGTCGACCACGTCGAAGTCGACGATGCCGATCGTGCCGACGCCAGCGGCCGCGAGGTACAGCGACGCCGGCGAGCCGAGGCCACCTGCGCCGATGAGCAGGACCTTGGAGTCGAGGAGGCGTGCCTGGCCGTCGGCCCCGACCTCGGGGATGAGCAGGTGGCGGCTGTAGCGCTGCTTCTGCTCGGCCGTCAGGACGGTCGGCGCCTCCCACGGCAGGCCGGCGCCCTTCCACTGCTGGAACCCGCCGGACATCGAGGCGATATTCGTGTAGCCCATCTGCTCGAGGGTCTGGGCCGCGAACAGCGAGCGGACGCCGCCGGCGCAGTACAGGATCACCTCGGAATCGCGATCGGGCACGGCGGCCTCGATCTGCTGCTCGACGTAGCTCTTGCTGATATGTACGGCCCCGGGCAGGTGGCCCTGCTCCCACTCGGAGTCCTCGCGCACGTCCACGAGCGTGACGCTACCGGCGGGGAGTGCTTCGACTTCCTGGGGCGTCACTTCGCGGATCGTCGCGCGGGCCTCGCGGAGGAGGTCGCCGTATGACTTTGGCATGTGGGTTTGGACTCCAAACGGGTCGACGGGCTGGCGCTTCGATGGCACCAGGGCGAATGGGTGGGTCGGCAGTGCGACCGGGGGAAGCCGGCAATCAGGCCGGCGCGTTACACCTGCAGCGGCGCTCGATCCGGTTCGGCGGGCAGGTGGTCATGCGGTTGCCTGCTGCTCCGCCGCGCCGAGGTCCGTCAGCGTGTGCTGCAGGCTGTCGTGGCTGAGCATCGCGCACTTCAGGCGGGCCGGGCTGATCTCGATCCCGAGCAGGTCGAGCAGGTCGTCGGCGCGGAAGGCGGCCACCTCGGCCAGCGGCTTGCCCTTGATCTCGTCGGTCAGCAGCGAGGCGCTGGCCTGGCTGATCGCGCAGCCGCGGCCGGTGAAGGCGACGCGGTCGACGATCCCGTCCTTCACGCCGAGCATCAGCGTGATCCGGTCGCCGCACAGCGGGTTGGCGCCCTCGTAGGACGCGTCGGGATTGTCGATGACCCCGAAGTTGTGGGGCCGCCGATAGTGTTCGAGGATGTAGTCGCGATACAGGTCGTCCATGGCTCCACTGAGTGTAGCGCGACTCCTGAATTCCGACCACTGCGGTCGGATATGGTTCGTGGCCGCATGCGCGCGCCGGATCCGGTCCGAAGTTGGCCAAATATTCGCCCCCGGAGTGAAAGTCCGAAACCTCGCCGCCCGGAGGGCCCAGTTACCTGCCAGATACTCGCCGTGGCGCGGATTTGGCCGCCAAGTCACCCCTCGGGGCCTCGGTCTGGTGGCTCAACTCCTGACCTTCAATCACCACGGCTGGTATTTGGCCAGAACCTGGGCCACCAAACCCCGGTACCACTGGGCCTCCTGTGGGGTACCAAGCGACATGCCCGCGCGCGGTGACGCACCGCTATCGTCGCTCGACCGGTGGCTTCTCTGCTCGATCGCCAACTCATCGCCCGCGCCACGGGCCAGGCTTCTCGTCGGGGGCTGATCCTGCGCCAGCCCTCCGGTGAGCAGCTGCTCGCGGATGTTGAGGCATGGCTGCTGGTCGAATACCCGGATGCTGTCCGCCGGACACACCTGCGGCCCACGGGCGACGACCAGGCACAGCTGACCGTCGCCCTCCACCCCGCCGCGCCGGACCTGCGCATGCTCGCGTGGGACAACGGCCGCGTCGACGTCGTCGCCGAGACCGTCACGGCAGGGCCCGGCTACCACCGCTTTGTCGGCCGCGTGCTCGAGCGACTGGGGCTCGAGCAGTCGATTTCGTGGTCACGCGACGACCCGCTCAACGTCACGTTCGGCGAGCGGCCGATTGTCGAGCAGGCATACCTGACGTGGCTCGGACCTCGGCTGGTCAAGGCCCACAAGGCCGCCGCGGCCGGTCGACCGGCACCGCAACTCGGCCTGCCGGAGGGCACCCGGTACACCTTCGAAGGTGCGATTGCCACGGCGCTTGGTCCCCGGGACATGGCCTGGCTCGAGGCGGCCATCGCCGATCCCCGCGTCGCCGTCGATGTCACCCCTTGGTGGGCCGACGCGACCGACGCGCGCTACCTGCTGAACCGGGCGCTGTGCCTGATGTGGCTCGACGTCCGCTGGCGCGCCCCGGCGGTGCAGGGCGAGGCCGAGCTCATCGACGAAGTCCATCGGCTGCTCAGCAAGGCCTTCCCGCTCGAACCGGGCCTGCCCTATCCGTGGCACGCCTGGCGCGAGATGGCGCGTGTCCGCGGGCTGTACGACCACATGGCCGGGCAGGTGATCGACCGCACCAAGACCATGCCGGCACCAGCGGGCCTCATCGGCTACCGGCGGACGCAGGTCGTGCTGACCCACGCCGGCTGGGTGCTCGAGGTGCCGGGCTCCTTCGCCGAGGTACGGACCGAGGACGAGCTGTGGGTCGGCGGGGCCGGACGGACGATCACTCTCGCCGCGACGGCGACGGGCTCGCCATCCGGTCCGATGTCCGCCCAGGATTTCATCGATCAGGTCGCGGGCGACCTCGGGTCAAAGGCCCTTGCCCATCGCGCCGGCCCGCTGCTCGGCCGCGCGCGGCTGATGACCGACTCGAGCTCGGGCGTCGAGATCGGCGTCGTCGAAGGGTTCATGGCCGTCCGCGGTTCGGGGGCCGTGATCCGGATCACGTTCGACGACCCGGAGGACTGGCACTGGGCGCTCGACACGTGGAGGGCGCTCGTCCCGGGCTGACGCTCGTATGCCACCATCGCTCGGAGTAGCGGATCCGAAACGAGACGAGGTGGGTGGCGATGAGCAACGGCAACGCGGGCGCGGCCGCATCCGGCGGGGCGATCTACGGCCTGGGCATCCTCGGCGCGCTGGTGTACTTCTGGCAGCAGGCGGATTCGCTCGTGGAGTACGTGTTCGCGCTGTTCCAGGGTCTGCTCTGGCCGGCCTGGATGGTGTACGAGCTGTTCGACACGCTCGCGGCCTAGCCGGCATCGGCTACCGTCTGCCCATGCCACGCCCGTTCCAGCTGATGGCGGGACTCCGCCGGGTCGTCGATCGGGCGACGTTGGTCGAGCATGCCCGCACGGCCGAGTCCACCGGCTACACCCATCTCTGCATCCACGACCACCTCGAGCCGCAGCTCGCGGCGATCCCGATGCTCACTGCCGCCGCGATGGCGACCGAACGGCTTCGCGTCTGCCCGCTCGTGCTGAACAACGAC
Source organism: uncultured Chloroflexia bacterium (assembly GCA_963721655.1). GTDB lineage: Bacteria > Chloroflexota > Limnocylindria > Limnocylindrales > CSP1-4 > DASTYU01. The sequence goes on from CAVRKH010000020.1 coordinate 24,515, forward strand.
CTGCGCCATCCAGCCGTGCTCGCCCAGGATCTCGCCACGCTCGACGTCATCAGCGACGGCCGGCTCGACGTCGGGATCGGGGCCGGCTGGAACGAGCCCGAGTACAAGGCGATCGGCCTGCAGTTCGACCCGCCGGGCGTGCGCATCGAGCGGATGACCGAGGCCATCGCGATCCTCCGCGGGCTGTTCGCCGACGGGCCGTTCAGCTTCGCGGGTCGTCACTACACGATCACCGACCTCGACGGCCAGCCGAAGCCCGTCCAGCGGCCGCACCCGCCGTTCATCGTGGGCGGGACGCGCGAACGGGTCCTTCGACTTGCCGCCCGGGAGGGGGACATCGTCGGGCTCGATCTGCGACAGGACCGCGAGTCCCTTCCCGACGCGTGGCCGGGACGGATGGACACGCGGGTCGGCTGGGTGCGCGACGAGGCCGGCCCGCGCTTTGCCGATCTCGACCTCAGCGTGCTGCGGATCGTCGGGCCGATCGCGATCACGCCGAACGCCCGCGACGGCAGCGCAGCGCGTGGCCGATGCCTATCGCGCGACGACGGGTCTCGAGCTCGAACTCGACGACATCATCGAGTCGCCGTACTCATTGATCGGCACGATCCCGAGCCTGGTCGACAAGCTCCGCCGCGCGCGGGATCGGTGGGGCATCAACTCGTATCTGCTCGGCTGGTTTGACGAGCCCGAGCTCGCCCAGCTGGCACCGCTCGTCGAGCAGCTCGCCGGAACCTAGCCGTCAGACGTCGAAGACGCGCTGGACTTCCTTGAGTCCGGCCACCAGCGCGTCGATGTCCTCGCGGGTCGAGTAGACGTTGAAGCTCGCCCGGGCGGTGGCGGCGAGATCGAGCCGCTCGTGGAGCGGCATCGTGCAGTGGTGTCCCGCACGGACCGCAATGCCGAACCGGTCCAGGACCTGGGCCACGTCGTGGGGATGGATCCCCGGCAGGTTGAACGGCACGACGCCGCCGCGCTGGTCGGCGGGCGGGCCGTACAGCTCGATCCCGGGCACCTCGCGCTGCAGCGTCTCGAGCGCGTACCCGACGAGCTCGCGCTCGTGCTCGCGGACCGAGTCCATGCCGAGGCCGCGAAGGTAGTCCGCCGCGGCACCCAGGCCGATGGCCGCGGCCACGTCCGGCGTGCCCGCCTCGAACTTCCACGGGATGTCGTTCCACTCCGACCGGCGCAGATGGACCTCGCGGATCATCTCCCCGCCCGCCAGGAACGGCGGCATCGACTCGAGCAGCTCGCGGCGCGCCCACAGGGCGCCCGAGCCGAGCGGGGCGAGCATCTTGTGGCCGGAGAACGCGTAGAAGTCGGCCCCGATCGCCTCGACGTCAACCGGCACGTGGGGCACGGCCTGCGCCCCGTCGATGAGCACGAGCGCTCCGGCGTCGTGGGCCATGCGCGTCAGCTCCTCGACCGGGTTGATCGTGCCGAGCGTGTTGCTGACGTGGGTGAACGCGACGAGCTTCGGCTTGAGCTTGAGCAGCACCTCGAACACGTCGAGGCGCAGCACGCCGTCATCGGTGATCGGGATGAACTCGAGGTCGCCGTCCTTCTCCTGGACGAGGAGCTGCCACGGAACGAGGTTCGCGTGGTGCTCCATCTCGGTGAGCACGATCACGTCGCCGCGGCCGATCGCCTTGCGACCCCACGAGTACGCAACCAGGTTGATCGCCTCGGTGGCGTTGCGCGTGAAGATGACCTCGTGCGCGTCCGGCGCGCCGATGAACCGCGCGATCTGGGCGCGTGCCTTCTCGTAGGCCGCTGTCGATCGCTCGCCGATCTCGTAGATCCCGCGATGGACGTTGGCGTTGTACTCGCGGTAGAACTCGTCGACCGCGTCGATGACGACCTGCGGCTTCTGGCTCGTGGACGCCGAGTCGAGGTAGATGAGCGGCTTGCCGTGGACCTTCGTGCGCAGGATCGGGAAGTCGGCCCGCAGCGTGTGCGGATCGATCGCCTTCGCCGGCTCCGAGGTGAGCGTCATCCGCGGCCGCCGGCCGCGCCGCCCACCTCGACGGGCTCCTCGTCCGGGGACTGGGGCACGTGGAGCGCCTCGTCCGGCGCGTCGATCGACAGGCCGGCCTCGCGCAGGATCGGCCCGTAACCCTCCTCTTCGAGCTGAAGGGCGAGTTCCTTGCCACCGCTCTTGACGATCCGGCCCTCGGCGAGGACGTGCACGACGTCGGGGGTGATGTAGTTGAGCAGCCGCTGGTAGTGCGTGATCAGGAGCACGCCGATGTCCGGGCTGAGCATCGCGTTCACGCCCTCGGCGACGATCCGCAGGGCGTCGATGTCGAGCCCCGAATCGGTCTCGTCGAGGATCGCGATCTCGGGTTCGAGCATGGCCAGCTGGAGCATCTCGAGGCGCTTCTTCTCGCCGCCCGAGAAGCCCTCGTTGACGTAGCGGCTGGCGAAGCCTTCGTCCATGCGCAGGAGGGCCATCTTCTCGCGCATCTTGTTGCGGAAGTCGCGCATCGAGATGCCGCCCCGCATCGGGTCGGTCGGGTCGATCTCGGTCGTCTTGTCGACACCCTGGAGCTTGGCGTTGAGGGCACTCCGGATGAACGACGCGACGCTCAGGCCGGGGATCGCGGTCGGGTACTGGAAGGCGAGGAAGAGCCCGAGGCGCGAGCGCTTGTCCGGCGACAGCGCGAGCACGTCGCGGCCGTTGAACGAGACCGCGCCACCGGTCACCTTGTAGGCGGGGTGGCCCATCAGCGCATAGGCGAGGGTCGTCTTGCCCGAACCGTTCGGGCCCATGATCGCGTGGACCTGGCCCTTGCCGACGGTGAGGTCGATCCCCTGCAGGATCTCGTGCGTCGGGTCTGCGACTGGCGCGACGCGCAGGCCGCGGATGACGAGTTCTTGATCGGTCACGAGGGGGTCACGGCTCCAGTCAGTGCGGGGGTCGTCACGGCCGGCGGTGCCCGGGAGCGGCACCAGATCGGCCAGGGTCATCGAATCGACCGCGTTCGTCACGGCATCGCGCACACGGACCCAGAGCAGGTTGACCGTGCAGCGTGCCGAGCGATCGCAGATGAGGGCGTGCTCGGGGTCATCCGATGCGCAGAACATCGGCGCGATCGGCCCCTCGAGGGCGCGAAGGACCTCGCCCAGCCCGATCTCGATCGGAGGTCGCGCCAGCTCGTAGCCGCCGCGCGCGCCGCGCGTGCTCACCACGAGCCCTGCGTCGCGAAGGCTCGTCACGAGCTGCTCGAGGTAGGCCCGCGGGAGGTCCTCTTCGGCGGCGATCTCGGCGAGCGACGCGGGGCCGCTGCCGTAATGCCGGCCGAGCTGGACCATGAGCCGGACGCCGTACTCGCTCTTGGTCGAGAAGGCGAGGGCGCCGCTTCCATGGAAGGCAGGCCGAGGTGTGGGGAGGAGCGTCGAATTCCGAGTCATTTCGTCGGGATTGAGTCTACGGTGCACCGGGCTGGAGCGTCAATCGACCTGCTCGGACGACGGCGGCGGCCGAAGCTGGCCCGGCCTCACCCACCCCCGCGCAGCCACAGGCTTCGCGCGGCGGGCTTGATCGTCGCGTCGATCGTGGACAGGAGCTCGTCGGCAACGGTGGAGATCTCGACGTCGTGCCGGAGGCGCTCGCTGAACGCCGCGGCGGTGCGCTCACCGTCCACCCGGGCCCGGTCGAACCGGCGATCGACGGCCGCTTGGACACGACCGCGAACGGGCTGGAACAGGGCGAAGGCGACGAGGGTGGACGCGGCGACCGCGATGGTCTGGTTCTGCGTGAACGATGCGAGCACCGTTCCTGACACGAGGATCGTGCCGACGAATGCGGCGCCCAGGATCCCGGTCACGACCGCGTACCCGATCGTGCGGCTGATGATGTGGTCGATCTCGTACAGGCGATAGCGGAGCACGGCGATCCCGATCGCGACGGGCAATGCGAGGCAGGCAGCGAGGAACACGGCGAACAGCGCGTCGCCGACGGGCCCGCCAGAGACGATGATCGAGGCGGAGAGAGCGACGGCAGCCACGGATGCGACGGCGACGAGCCATTTGAGCTGGGCCCGCTCCACCTGGCCCGCGCGCCGCCAACGGACCACGAGCGATACGGCCGCCCCGAGGATCGCCGGCAGGGCCATGAGTGCTCCTGCGGCGCCGAGCGCATCGAGCACGCCGCCGAACGCATCCGTGGCGAGCGGGCTCTGGGCGTCGATGGCGCCGACCGGCTCCGGGGAGAACGTGGTCAAGATCGTGTTCGTGATGAGCGTTCCTACGGCGAAGGCCGGGATGATCCGCCAGCGCGGGGAGAGCAGCGCACCCGTTGGAAAGATGAGCGGAACGATCACGAGGACGATGACGATCGGGTAGACGAACAGCACACCCTCAAGCAGCGCCGCCCACGATGTCGCGGGCCACGGCGTCGACACCGCCTGCGTGCCCGCCGTCGAGTAGACGGCCGCCGCCACCTCGAGACCGGTCAGGCTTCCGGCGACGAGCAGCCACGGCCCGATCGCGTTGCCGGGCACGCGCGTCGCGAGCAGGGCGCCGACCAGGGAGCACCCGGCGATCTCGGCGCCGAGCACGATCAGAGGGCATCGGATCCGCCAGTGCATCGTCTCCGGACGCCGCCGCCCCCACGATGCCCAGGATCAACGGCGCAGGGGTCAGGGCGGCAAGCAGCCACACGAGCCGCGACCTGGCACGATGGCGATCCGCGCGCGAAGCGCCTGACCCGGTGTGGTGTTGCTCCATCGTGACCACGCCACCATGCTGCGGCATGAGCGTCCGCCAATCGTTACGGGACCCGCAGTGGACGCGCTAGCGTCACGGAATAGCCCGCCAGCGTACGTGTCACATTTGTGATTGGCGTTTGTCCATTCACATGCGTTACTCGCCGGAAGTTCAATGGTCGGCCGGTCCGTATCCCGCTGGCCGCCGTCGCAGTAGACCGTCAAAGGAACCCCGCACCATGACCATGACACCGACCGCAGGCGATGCGGCCGGAGCGCTGCGTGCGCTCATCACCGGCACCGTCACCGAGCCGGCTGACCCCGAATTCGACCAGGCCCGCCGCATCTGGAACGGCATGATCGATCCCCGCCCGGCGCTGATCGTCCGACCGAGCACGGCCGTCGACGTCGCCACGGCAATCCGCTTCGCGCGCGAGCGCGACCTGCCGATCGCGGTTCGCGGCGGCGGCCACAACGTCGCCGGCCTGGCGAACGTCGACGACGGCCTCGTCATCGACCTGGGCTCGATCCACGGGGTCGAGGTCGATCCGATCCGCCGCACCGCCACGGTCGGTGGTGGCGTCACGTGGGGTCAGCTCGACGCGGCCACCCAGCCGTTCGGACTCGCGACGCCGGGTGGCGTCGTCAGCGATACCGGGATCGGTGGCCTCACCCTCGGTGGCGGCATGGGCTGGCTGCGACGCCGGCACGGGCTGAGCGCCGACAACCTGATCGGTGCCGAGGTCGTGCTCGCCGACGGACGGATCGTCTGGACGAGCGCGACCCAGCGACCCGAGCTGCTGTGGGGCCTGCGTGGCGGCGGCGGGAACTTCGGGATCGTGACGACCTTCGAGTTCCGTCTCCACCCGGTGGGTCCGGAAGTTGCCTTCGCGAACGTCCTCTACCCGCTCGAGGCCGCGCACGAGGTGCTGCGCGGGCACGAACAGGTCGTGGCCGCGGACCCGGCCGGCGACATCAGCCCGATCGCCGTGCTCGGGCACATCCCGCCGCTCGACGCCTTCGACCCGTCGCTCCACGGCGCTCCGTTCGTGGCCGTCCTCGCGATGTTCGCGGGCTCGTCGGACCAGGGGATGGCAGCGCTCAAACCCCTGCGCGAGCTGGGGACGCCGCTCGTGGACTTCAGCGGGACGATGCCCTACATCGAGGCCCAGACCGTCTTCGATGCCGACTATCCGGCGGGCCATCGCTACTACTGGAAGTCCCAGCGGATGCCGGCGCTGAGCGACGCAGCGATCGATGCGCTGGTCGGCGGGATGGAGGCCGCCCCGTCGGGCCACTCGACGATCGACCTGTGGCTGAACGGCGGGCTGATGAGCGCCGTGCCGGCGGAGGCGACCGCGTTCGGGCCGCGCGACCCGGGCTACCTCCTGAGCCCCGAGGCCAACTGGGAGCATCCGGCCGACGACGACGCCAACATCGCCTGGGCGCGCGACGTCCTCGCGTCCGTGGCGTCCGAGGCGACTGGCGGCAGCTACCTGAACTTCCCGGGCATGCTCGAGGAGGGTGCGTCCCTCGTTCGCGACAGCTTCGGTCCGACGTACGACCGCCTGGCCGAGCTCAAGCGGGAATACGACCCCGACAACGTGTTCCGCCGAAACCAGAACGTGGCGCCGGCGCCCACGCGCTGACGGCGCCCAGCGCGTCTGAGGCTCCGCTCCGGGCTGCGCGCCGCACGCCGCCGCCTATCATTCGCGGGGCCGCCGAGCGCGGCATCCCTCCCGGCGCCTGGCGCCGCTGCCGACGGAACTGTCCCATGCCGACCCTTGAGGAGCTCGTCGAGAGCGGCGACATCGAGCGCCTGAACGACCGGCTCAACGAAATGAACACGGTCGAGATCGCCGAGGAGCTGGCGCGCCTCGATCCCGAGCAGCGCGCCGTCCCCTTCCGGCTGCTCGCGAAGGATCGCGCCATCGAGGTCTTCGAGGCGCTCGACCCGGCCGACCAGCAGGCGTTGCTCGACAGCCTGCGGGACGAGCGCGTTGTCCAGCTGTTCGAGGCGATGGACCCCGACGACCGGGCGCGCCTCGTGGACGAGATGCCGGCGAAGGTCGCCCGCCGCCTTCTGGCCGGGCTGAGCCCGTGGGAGCGGGCGCTCACCGCCACGTTGCTCGGCTACCCCGAGGACACGGCCGGCCGGATCATGTCGCCGGAGTACGTCAGCCTGCGCGCCGGCATGAGCGCCGAGCAGGCGCTCGACAAGGTGCGTCGCGCGGGGAGCTCCGCGGAGACCGTGTACGCCCTGCCGGTCACCGACGACCAGCGCCACCTGATCGGTGCGATCGGGCTGCGCGACGTGGTGATGGCCGAACCCGACCAGCGGATCGGCGACCTGATGGAGACCGAGACCGAGGTCTACTCGGCGCGGGTCGACGACGACCAGGAGGTCGTGGCCCGCCTCATCGGCGAGGCCGACCTGCTCGCGCTGCCGATCGTCGACACCGAGAACCGGCTCGTCGGGATCGTCACGGTCGACGACGCCATCGAGATCCTCGAGGAGGAGGAAACCGAGGACATCGCCCGGTCCGGCGGTTCGGAGCCGGTCAGGCGGCCGTACCTCTCGGTGTCGGTGTTCCGCCTGGCCCGGACGCGGATCGTGTGGCTGCTCCTGCTGATCGTCGCGGCGAGCCTGACGGTCAGCGTGCTCGACTACTTCCAGCTCGCGCTCGAGACGGTCGTGACGCTGTCGCTGTTCATCCCCCTGCTCATCGGCACGGGCGGCAACACCGGGGCGCAGTCGGCGACCACCGTGGTGCGTGCGCTGGCCGTCGGCGAGGTCCGTTTCGAGGACCTGCCCCGGGTGGTCGGCCGCGAAGCGCGCGTCGGCCTGATGCTCGGCGTCGGGCTGGGCCTGATCGCGTTCGTACCCGTGTCGCTCCTCTTCGGAACCCCGATGGGCGCGGTCGTGTCGCTGTCCGTGGCCACGATCTGTACGTTCGCCTCGACCGTCGGCTCGCTGCTGCCGCTCCTGGCGGGCCGCCTCGGCCTCGACCCGGCCGTGCTGTCCGCGCCGTTCATCACGACGATCGTCGACACCAGCGGACTCGTGATCTATTTCCTCATCGCGAAGGCGATCCTGGGAGTCTGACGACGCATTGGCCGTCGGACTGTTTCGCCGTCGGGAATCCAGAACGGCGGCCCCGGAGGGCCGCCGTCGCGGTGTCGCGGGTGCGTCCGGGGCTAGTTGCGCGAGCCGCCGGTGAGCCGCAGGAAGAACAGGAACAGGTTGATGAAGTCGAGGTACAGGTGGAGTGCGCCGATGACCGCCGCCTTCTCCATCGACCCAACACCCGCCGCGATGTCGCCGTTCTGGATTCGCTGCACGTCGTACGCGGTGAGGGCCGTGAAGATCACGATGCCCACGATCGAGATGAGGAAGCTCAGCTGGTTGCGAGCCAAGGAAGATGTTGAGGAGCGATGCGACGATGAGCCCGATCAGGCCCATGAACAGGATGCCGCCGAGCCCCGCCAGCGAGCGCTTGGTGACGGCGCCGTAGATGGCCGCCCCACCGAACATCGCCGACGCCGACAGGAAGGCCGTGGCGACCGAGGCCGTGGTGTAGAAGCTGACGATCAACCCGATCGTCAACCCGACTGAAGCGGCATAGACGAAGAACAGGCCGAGCGCGGCGGTGGCGCTGATCCGGTTGATGGCGCCCGCGATCGCGAACACCAGGCCGAGCTGGGCGATGAGGATCAGGAACGTGTACTCACCGGCAAAGTCGAGCAGCCGAGTGTTGCTCTGGACGACGTAGGCGACGCCGGCGGTCAGCAGCAGCCCGACGAACATCCAGGCAAATGCCTGGGTGAGGAACGCGGTCGAAAGCTCGGCGGCCGGACGAACGCCGAGCGTCGACGCCTTCGACGCCGTCGACGGCGTGGCGTAGGGGCTCTGGTTCGGTGTCAACTGATTCTGGTTCGGGACCAAGGGGTTCTGGTTCGGGCCCATCGTGTTCCTAGCTTTCCTCCGAGTTGCGCCGTCTCCCCGGTCGGGACGGCGGCGCTCGCCGTGACTCTGCCTGTTCGACGGCCCTTGCAAGGACCCAGAGCAGATCGGCGAGCCGGTTCAGATACGGTAGCAGATAGGGTCCCGGCACCAGCCCGTCGCGGCTGAGCGCAACGGCTCGCCGCTCCGCTCGGCGCAGGATCGTCCGCGCCAACTCGATGGCGGCGCTCGTGCGCGACTCGCCCGGGACGATGAATTCGCGCGGCATCTCGACGTGCGCTTCGAGGTCCCGCAGGAGCGCGTCGATCCCCTCGACCATCTCCGCCGAGACCCGCGTCGTGCCGTCCTGGAGGCGGTCCCACGCCGCCGGGTTCGTGGCGAGCTCCGCACCGACGACGAACAGCTCGCGCTGGAGTCGCAGAATCAGGTCGGCGATCCCGGCCAGCCCCGGCGGCACGACATCGAGCTGCTGCTTGAGGCCGAGCTCGGCGCGGGCGAGCCCGAGGGCGGCCACGGCCTCGTCGATCGTGCCGTAGGCCTCCGCGCGCGCGTCGTCCTTGGCGATCCGCTCCCCGCCGTAGAGCAGACCGGTCGTGCCGTCGTCGCCCTTGCCGGTCGCGACGGCCGAGTCGAAGCCGGGACTCGCGCGCTGCGACCCGTCGGTCACCGGGCGCTCACCACATGAGGCCGGCGTCGCGCGGATCCCAGCGCTCGGCCAGCAGGGTCACCTTGACGTCGTGCTCGACGACCGACTCGGCCTGCTCCTTCACCTGGGCGATCATCGACCCGGCATAGGGGCAGAACGGCGTGGTCAGGATCATCTTGATCTCGGTCGAGTCCGGCCCGAGGATGATCTGCTTGATCAGTGCCAGCTCGACGACGTTCATCCCGATCTCCGGGTCGACGACCGAACGGAGGGCGTCGAGGATCGCCAGCTCGGTGGCCCGTCGCTCAGCGTCGAAGGGCGCGGCGGCGGCCGCGGCGTCGGCGGTGGTGGTCTGCTGATCGGTCATGTCGTGAGGGTAGCACCGAACGGCCGGATACCCTTGCGCCGGACTCGGATTTGGGTCAGGTCGCGGCCGCCGCGCGAGGCTTGATCACGATCCCCGGCAGCCGGTACTGCTCGGGCAGGCGGGCGGCCTCGGCCTCGCTGTAGCCCGGGCCGGTCAGCGAGCCATCGGCCTCGAGGAACTCTCCGTAGCGCTCGGGGTGGTTGGCAGCGAACGTGTAGGCCGCCGCGATCCCGACGACGCGCAGCTCGGGATGGTCCTTGAGCAGCTCCGTCAAGCCGTAACCGTTCGAGCGCAGCTCCAGCAGCTGGCGCACGGTCAGGCGCGAGCCGTAGCAGAACGGCTCGCCATTCATGACGAGCGGATCCACCTTGACCCACTTGATCGTCACGCTCAGCCGCCCTTGTAGAGGAACTGCAGGAAGGCGTTCTTCTTGCGGGCGTCACCGGCAAGGCGGCGGGTCCAGCGGTAGACCTCGATCGCCTCGTCGAGCGCCTCGTTCGCCGCCGCCAGCTCTGCGGTCGACAGCACGCTCGCCGACGCGGTGCGGATCCCCTCGCACAACGCGACGAGGTCGTCCATCGGGACGCGCCGGCGGCGGTAGACGATGTCGGTCCAGACCGCGTACTCGCGCAAGGGGGACGGGTCGTTCGCGGCGACGGAGAGGGCCAGGCGGTCGACCAGCAGCTCGGCATCGCGCAGCAGCTTGCGCAGGCCGAGCTCGTCGTAGCGTTCGCGCATGCCCTTCCGATCCGCCAGGGCGATGTCGAGCGCGCGTGCGGCGATGCGCCCGCGGGACGTCCGGAGGCGGTCTGCCGCGTCCGGGAAGCCGGCGGTCAGATCGAGCGGGGGGCGACCGAGGCTTGGGTGACTCACGAGCGGGAGTGTAGCCGGGATCGTGGGCGCGGAGTAGCGCGTACGATGCGCCGGATGACGACCCCGGGCGGAACCGCTCCCGATCCACAGGACGGTGGCGAGCGCCGGCTGGCGCGGCCGCCCTCGGACCGCTATCGCAGCACGGCCGAAGCCGCCACGGCGAGCACCGAGGACCAGGCGGGAGCGGGCGGGTCGTTCGGGCGCGCCGTCGCCTTCGGTGCATTGACGGGGCTCGTCCTGGCCGCGGCGATCACCGTCCTCGGCGGGGTCCTGTTGATCACGGCCGGACTCATCGCGGTCGCCGGCCTCGGCGGTTGGGCGATCGCGGTCGCGGTCCGGGCCGGAGGGCTCGACGCAGTCGCGACGCCGCGGCGACGCGCGCTGGCTGTCGGGCTCGCGGCCGCTGCCGTCGCGGCCGGGCAGCTCGGGCTGTGGCTGTTCGCCCGGTACGAAGGCGGCGTGCTCGGCCCGGTCGACTACCTCGCGGAGACGTTCGAGTTCCTCGTCCCGCTCCAGTTCCTGTTCGCGATCGCCGCCGCGTGGCTGGCCGCCCGGTGAGCGCGCTCAATTTCCGGCGGCCGACCGAAGCGGATCACGCGCAGGTCGTCGACCTCGTGGACGAATGGTGGGGCGGCCGCAAGATGCGAGCCCTGTTGCCGCGCCTGTGGTTCCGCCACTTCAGCGGGACGTCGTGGATCGCCGAGGACGATGGCGGCCGGCTCGTCGGGTTCCTCGTCGGGTTCATCAGCCCCGGCCATCCCGGGGTCGCGTACGCGCACATGATCGCCACGAGTCCGAACCACCGGCGGCGCGGGATCGGCCGTGCGCTCTACGAGCAGTTCTTCAGCGATGCGCTGGCGGCCGGTGCCCGCGAGGTCCATGCGATCACGTGGCCCGGCAATCGGGTGTCGGTCGATTTCCATCGGCACCTCGGGTTCCGGCTCGATGACGGACCGGGGACGACGCCGATCTACAGCGTGCCCGCCCATCCGCACTACGACGGCGACGGCGAGGACCGCGTCCTGCTCATCCGCGTCCTGGACAACCCGCGCGCCTGACCTCCCGAGGCCCTCCCGGGAACCGCCGCGGCCGTCGCGGTGTAGTTGGTCCATCGACGCTCGAATGGAGGGCACCATGACGACCCGGATCCTGCGCGCGGCCGCCGCCGCGCTCCTGCTCCTGACACTCGGCGCGACCGCGGCGCTGGCCGGCGGCTGGGCCACCATCGCTGCGGACAACGCGGCACCGCCCGTGCCACGCGCGGGCGAGGACGTGGAGTACGGCTTTACGGTCCTCCAGCACGGTGTGACGCCGGCCGGCTTCGAGGATCCAACCCTTCGCCTCACGAACACCATCACCGGCGAGACATTCGACGTACCGGCCGAGCCGAGCGGTGCCGCGGGCCACTTCGTCGCGCGATTCACGTTCCCGAGCGCCGGCACCTGGAGCTACGGCATCCAGCTGCAACAACTGGCAGTCGAGACGCAGCCCGTGACCGGGACCGTGCTCGAGGCGACGCCCACCGAGATCCCGCTGCTCGGTGTGGTGACCCTCGCCGTGCTCGGTGTCGCACTGGCGGGCGTCGCGATCGCCTGGCTCGGTCGGCGGCGCGATCCCGTGGCCGTCGACGGCCGGCCCGTGACCAACTAGGAGCGGAGGTCCGCGAGGATCGCCCCGGGCGTGAGCTGCTCGTGGAGGAGACGGGCAAACCGCGCGGGGCGATCCGCCTTGGGAACGGCGTCGATCCAGCGGCGCAGAAGGGCCTCGCCTTCGCTGTAGACGAAGACGACCGTCCTCCAGGTCGGATGGACGAGGAACTCGAGGCGCTTCTCGGCGAAGGCCCGAGGGTAGCGGCCGGCCCTGACGAGGTAGTCGATGGCCTCCTCGCGCGAAGCGCCATCGGCGTTGAGCATGAGCGCCGCGTTCACGCCTGAGGTATGCAGCACCTCGCGCGGCCCGATGAGGGTCGCCGCGCGTTCTGCCGTGTCGCGCCGCCGGGACGAGTCGGCCGCCCACACGAGACCAGCGATGTCGAACAGCTCCTCGAGAACAGCCGGTCGCTCGTCGGGCGGGAACGCGAACTCGACGCCGAGGTCCGCCATTCCCTCGCTGATCAGGCACTCGGGCGTATTGATCAACACGATGCTCGACTCGACCCGGCCGCGCTCGACCAGGTCGAGGTCCTTCGACGCGCGCTCGAGGTGGTGGCCGGGGTACGTCTCGTGCGCGACGATTTGTGCCAGATTGGGGAGCCGGGCGGGGAGATCGGTGTTGATGTCGATCCTCGAATGCAGCCCGCCGTCATACCAGCTGTATGCCGCCCATGGCTGGTTGCGGACGAGGCCCACGCGAAGCCGCTCGCCCGTCGGGAGTCCGAACAGCTCCGCCGAGCGAGCGCGGAATCGCTCGATCAGCCAGTCGATCACGGCCGGTAACCGCTCCGCGGGGATCTCGAGCTCGGCATCCCAGGCCTCGAGGCGGACGGAGAGATCGCCATCGCCGGGCAGGAGCTCGTCGACCCGCGCGGCTGCGGCATCGAACACCTCGTCCGGGACGCGGCGCGGTTCGAAGTCGAAGGCCTTCGCGACGAGATCCACGTAGGGCAGCGTGTCGCCGGCAAGCACGGACGCCTGCGCTTCGAGCGCCACGAGCTGTGCCGTCAGCCACGTCCGGCGATCGGGGGCGTCGATCTCGTCGGCCACGCGCGCGCGGAGCGAGGCGGCGTCCTCACGCAATGACGCCGCCGAGCGCTTCGGTTCGATCTCGACCTGCGCTTTCAGCGAGGCCGGCCCGTAGTAGGCGTCGATCAGCCCGGGCACCTGCTGGTCGAGGCGCAACCCGAGCAGCAGGTAGTCACGGGCGATGGCGTCCGGCTCGGGGACCGTCCGCGTTCCGCCGACCGCCGGGACGCGACGCTCCGCCGTCACCGCTGCATGCGCTCGGGACGCGGGGCGCGCGGCGCGTCGTGGTCGAGGTGCTCCTCGGCCTGCCGGCGCGCGTCGGCGAGGCGCTCGGTGAGCGACGGGTCCTGGGGCAGCTCGGGCCTGGCGGGCGGGGCGGCGCTCGCATCCGCCGCGGCACTCGCGTTCGTGTCGGCACGCTCGGGTTGATCGCCGTGTCCGACGCCACCGGTCTCGCCGAGGAACGGCATTCCCTGGCGCTCCACCGCGTCGAGGCTCATGCGCAACGCGGCCGTCTTCTGCTCCGCGACCTCGCGGACATAGGCCGCCTCCTCCTCGGCGGTCATCGCGCGACCACGGATCGTGCCCTTCGGCTTGCCGACCAGCAGCCACGCGAGGTGGTAGCGGTCCATGCTCCCCCACGCGGTCGACAGCAGGTCGTCGGACAGCTGGAGCCAGAGTTGCAGTGCGCCGAGGGAGGGTTCGGCCGCCAACCGCTCACCCTCGTCGATCAGCTGCCGCGTCCGGGCGATGAGCTCGTCGCGGGTCATGCCGGCACCCCGTCCCGGATGAAGGCCTCGCGGTCCTCGCGGGCGCGGCGGGTCCACGGTCCGGGCCGCCCGGTGCCGACGTCGCGACCGTCGAACCGCGTCACCGGCAGGATCCCGGCCACGCTCGACGACACGAACGCCTCTTCCGCGGCGGCGAGATCGCGCGGGGTCAGCCACGCCTCGACCGGCCGGAGGCCGACGCGCTCCGCCCAGCCGAGCAGCCACGAACGCGTGGTGCCCGGCAGGATGGCGCAATCGAGACCCGGCGTGGCCAGCTCGGCCTCGCCGTTCTGGCGCGTGACGGACCAGGAAGATGTTGGCGCTGGTCGCCTCGGACAGCAGGCCGTCGATCGTCAGGAAGAGCGCGTCGTCCGCGCCGGCGCGCCGCGCCTCGAGCCGCGCGTAGACGTAGTCGGCACGGGACGTGGTCTTGAGCATGGCCAGTGGGTTCTGCGGATCGCGGCGGACCGATGACGCTGCGAGGTGGATGCCCTGCTCGAGATGGCCCGCCGGCGGCGGCACCACCGGCCACGCCTGGATCGCGATCGTCGGCGTCGTGTGCACCTCGGGCGGCAGCAGGCCGCGCCCGAGGTAGACACCGCGGGACACCGTGATCCTGATCGAAGCGTCGCCGTCCGGGCCGTCGAGCGCCTCGGCGGCCAGCAGGTCCCGGATCCCGCGCGCGAGACGATCGGCGATGTCGGCCGGCAGCTCGATCGCCAGCCCGTCAGCGGAGCGCCCGAGGCGAGCGACGTGCTCGTCGAGCTCGGTCACGCGGCCCGCCCGCGCGCGGAGGGTCTCGAACACGGCGTCGCCGAGCTGGAAGCCGCGATCGAAGACGGACAGATGTGCCCCGTCGCCGGGTCGCACCTCGCCGTCAACCCACACGTGTCCGGGCTGCATCGCTCGATGATAGGGTCGCGGCTCAGGCGGGGACTTCGACGCCTCCGACGGCCTCGAGCGGGCCGCGCGCCTTGGCGACGGTCTCGGCCCATTCCGCGGCCGGCTCGCTGCCCCACGTGATGCCGCCCCCGACGTGCAGCGTGAGCCGCCGGCCGTCGGCCACCAACGTCCGGATGAGGATCGAGGTCTGCATCGCGCCGTCGGGGCCGATCCAGCCGAGCGCGCCCGTGTACGGGCCGCGGCGCACCGGCTCGAGGCCTTCGAGGATCTCCATCGCGCGGATCTTCGGCGCGCCGGTGATGGATCCGCCCGGGAACGACGCGGCGAGGAGGTCGAAGGCGTCGTTGCCGTCGGCGAGGACGCCGGTCACCGTCGACACCAGGTGCTGCACCGCGACCGTCCGTTCGAGCCGGCACAGGCGCGGGACCCGGACGCTGCCCGGACGACAGACGCGACCGAGGTCGTTGCGCAGGACGTCGACGATCATCACGTTCTCGGCGCGATCCTTGGCGCTGGCGAGCAGCTCGCAGGCGAGCGCCCGATCGGTGGCCCGGTCGCGACCCCGCGGCCGCGTGCCCTTGATCGGGTCGGTCGTCACGACGCCCTCCCGGTCGACGGAGAGGAACGGCTCGGGCGAAGCGGACAGCAGCGCGCGGGGACGCCCGGTCAGCGGGCTCGGACCGAGGTCGAGGTACGCCGAGAAGAGCGATGGGTCCCCGGTCCGCAGCCGGCGGTAGCGTTCCCATGGCCGGCCGTGGAACGGCGTCTCGAGCCGGCGGGTGAGGTTCGCCTGGTAGATCTCGCCGGCGGCGATGCGCGCGCGAATGACTTCGACGCCGGCCTCATAGGCAGCTCGGTCGAGGCTCGACACGAAGCGGAGCGGCCCGCCGCCATCGATGCCGGCGAGGTCGGTCTCCGGCTGCGCGGACGACGTCGGGACGTCGTGGCTCGGTCAGGCGCGCATGGACCTCGTCGAGGCGGCGGGCCAGCCGGCGCTCGTCGCCATCCAGCGCCCGGCCGGCGAGCCAGGCCGTCCCCGACCGACGATCCCACGCCACGACCCAGTCGTGGAGGGCGAGCCGGAGCGGCGGGAGTTCCTGGTCGTCGACCGCGATCGACGGCAGGTGTTCGAAGGCGTGGCCAAGGTCGTAGCCGAGGAAGCCCACGAGGCCGCCGGCGAACGGCGGGGCCTCCGCGGGGAGCGGCGTCGCGTCGAGCCGGGCGACGAGGCGGCGCGCCACGGCGAACGGATCCGAACCCGCCGCCGGTGCCTCCAGGACGGCCACCGGGTCCGCCGTGAAGTAGGTCCACCGGGCATTGCGTCCCGGCCGCGCGCTTTCGAGCAGGCAGATCCCGGGCAGGTCGCCGAACGCCTCGACGACGTCGATCGGGCGTGCGGCAGCGATGGACGCCGGGAGGCGGCGGGCTCGAACGAGGGCGGGTGCCGGCGTGTCGGACCGGACGCGGTGCTGGGTCACCGGCGGATGATACGGCCGTCCGGCGCGACGCCCCCGTCGGTACGATGCCCGAATGCGAGCGAGGGACCTGGGCATCGCCATCGGGCGCGGAACGCCCGGACCGAACAACGCCATCACCGACGTCGCGGGCGTGATGGTTGGGCACACGACGCTGATCGAGGGCGAGGGACCGCTGCGGGTCGGCGAGGGGCCGATCCGCACGGGCGTGACGGTGATCGTGCCCGGCCCGGATCCGTCCGTGCGCTACTTCGCGGGCTCACACAGCCTGAACGGGAACGGCGAGATGACGGGGCTCGAGTGGATCCGCGAGGCGGGCCAGCTTGGCGGGGCGATCGGCCTCACCAACACCCACAGCGTCGGCGTCGTCCACGATGCCCTGATCGCCGCGTCGCTCGGGACCGAGGGTCTTGACGAGTCATGGTGGTTCCTGCCGGTGGTGGGCGAGATCTTCGACGGCGACATGAACGACATCAACGGCTTCCACGTCCGCGCCGAACACGTGCGCGCTGCGCTCGACGCGGCGGCCGGCGGTCCCGTCGCCGAAGGCAACGTCGGTGGCGGCACCGGCGCGATCTCGTTCGAGTTCAAGGGCGGGATCGGGACCGCGTCGCGGGTGATCGAGGAACGCGACGGCGGGTTCACGGTCGGCGCGCTCGTCCAGACCAACTTCGGCTATCGCGAGTGGCTTCGTGTCGACGGCGTGCCGGTCGGCGAGGTCATCAATGACGACGTCGTCCCGAGCGCGTACGGGGAGAAGCGCCACGCCAGTCCGGGCGGACGGTACGGCGACCGGCGCCCGCCTCCGGGATCAGGATCGATCATCGTCGTGGTCGCGACCGACGCGCCGCTCCTGCCGCATCAATGCGAACGGTTGGCCGAGCGTGCCGGCCTCGGTCTGGCGCGAGCCGGCTCGATCGGGGGCCACACGAGCGGCGAGCTCTTCATCTGTTTCGCGACGGGCAACAAGCTGACGGCGCATGGCGGTACGGGACCGGCGCTCTCCGTCCGGATGCTCGATGACGACTACATCGACCCGCTGTTCATGGCCACGATCGAGGCGACGGAGGAGGCGGTCATCAACGCGCTCGTCGCCGCCGAGACGATGCGCGGCCGCGACGACCACACGGCGCACGCGCTGCCCCATGACCTGCTCAGGGACGCGATGGCCCGCTACGCCCGGGGGCCGCAGCCAAGGCGTGACGTCCGCGAGCGACCCGGGTTCGCTGGATCCGGGGTAGATCCAGCCGAACCCGAGGTGCTCGAGCGGTTCAGGAGGCGGAGGGAATGCTCAGGACGCGGCTCCCGCCGGGACCTGCTGCGCCGCCGGGTTCTCGATCGGCACGCCGACCAGGCTGCCGTACTCGGTCCAGCTGCCGTCGTAGTTCCGGACGCGCTGGTAGCCGAGCAGCTCGTGGAGGACGAACCACGAGTGGCTCGACCGCTCACCGATCCGGCAGTAGGCGATGATGTCCTTGTCGGCCGTGATGCCCTTGCCCTCGTAGAGCGTGGCGAGCTCCTCGCGGCTCTTGAAGGTGCCGTCCTCACGGACGGTCTGCGCCCACGGGATCGACGCGGCGCCGGGGATGTGGCCAGCGCGCTGGGCGGTCTCGCTCATGCCGGGCGGGGCAATGACCTCGCCGTTGAACTCGGCCGGGCTGCGCACGTCGACGAGCGCGAGGGTCGAGTCGCCGACCCGCGGCAGGATGTCGTCGCGGAACGCGCGAAGGCTGAAATCCGGGTCGCCAAGCTGGATCCCGGTCGGCTGGTAGGTCGGGACGTCCGTCGTCACCGGCAGGCCGTTGTCCAGCCAGTACTTGCGGCCGCCGTTGAGGATGCGCACGTCGCGCAGCCCGAACAGCTTCAGCTGCCAGTACGCCCAGGCGGCGAACCAGTTGTTGTTGTCGCCGTACACGACGATCGTCGTGTCCGGGCCGATCCCGCTCTGCGACAGCAGCTCGCCCAGGTCCTCCTTCGTCGCGATGTCGCGACGGATCCCGTCGGCGAGCTGGCTCGTCCAGTTCCAGCCGACCGCGCCGCGGAGGTGGCTCTGCTCGTACGCGGTGGTGTCGACATCGACCTCGATGAACCGGACGTTCGGATCGCTGAGGTGCTCCTGGGCCCAGTCGGCTTCGACGAGGGCGCTGGGATTCGCGTAATCGTGATGACTCATGGCTGGTCCTCCTTCCGAATTGGATGACGGGTGGACGGTACGTGGCGGGTACCTGGTCGGGGATCGGGACATCGGTCCGAAATCAGCGTCGGTGCGCCTTGCTTTCAGCGGCGACGTCCCTTTACGGGTCGGGTTCGCGGCTCAGCCATCGGCCGACGGGTGATCCCGGCGGCTGAACTCGGCGAGCCGCCGGCGACAGGACTCGGCTTCGCGCTGTGCCTGGCGCACGATCCACGGATCGACGCGGCTCGAGTCCTCGAGTGTCAGCGTGGGGCCATACGGGCCGTCCTCGAGCACGACGCCCGAGCTGTTGCGGTAGTCGGCCATCCAGTTCGCCTGGAGCTGGACCGCCACGGCGAGGATCGCCTCGACCGGGAAGAGCCAGTCGAGGTACGTGGCGTTGAGCCGGTCGGCGATGTCGGCGAGGCGGGTCGGCCGCGCCGCGCTCGATGCGCGCGAGCAGGTCGATCACGCGAACGGCCGTGAACGGGTCGCCGGCCTCGGCCTCGATCGGCGGGCGGATCGACGGATCGGGCAGACCGTCCGGCGCGGGCCGCAGCGGGCCAAGGCCGATGGTCCCGGTGGCGGTGTCGGGCACGGGCACATCAACTCCGAGTGAACCACTAGGGATTAGCGACTGTACCACTCCGCCGTTTGGAGGTCGAGCGAACGAACCTTCATCCGGCCGCAACCCCCGGGCAACCCGTACCCGGCATGCTTGGCGGACCATGCTGCCGAACGAACTCGCCCAAGAACCTGTCGTGCCCACCCCTCCCCCTCCTGCGCCCGCGAAGCGACGCGCGGTTGCCCCGCCTCCGCGGCCCGGCGACCGGCCTCCTCATTGCCGTCACCTTCGTCGCGGGGGTCGGGGTCGGACGTTTCGAGCCGGTGGTCGGCGGCCTGGGAGCGCCCGCTGCCAGTCCGAATGCGGCGGCCGGCCCGACCGACGACGGCGTCGACGACTTCGGGCTGGTCCGCGAGGCGTGGGACCTGCTCCACGAGAAGTACGTCGGTCGCGACACGCTCGACGACCGCGAGCTCGCCTACGGCGCGATCGACGGCCTGGCCGAACGCCGTCGGCGATACCGGTCACACCGACTTCATGACACCCGAGGAACGCACCTCGCGCAACGACGCGCTGTCCGGATCGTATGTGGGGATCGGCGTCCAGCTCGACAGCACGGACAACGACGAGCCGCGCGTGGTGACCGTGTTCCACGACAGCCCCGCCGACAAGGCCGGCCTTCGAACCGGTGACGTCATCCTCGAGGTCGACGGCGTCCCCGCCGCCGGCAGCTCGATCAGCGACGTCGTCGAGCGGATCCGCGGCGAGGCCGGGACCCCGGTCGAGCTCACGGTCCGTGCGGGCGAGAACGGCACGCCGAGGACCCTGAAGATCGTGCGCGGCGACGTCGAGATCGATGCCGTGTCGTCGGCGATCGTTCCGGGTACGACCACGGGCCTCCTCCGGATCGAGCAGTTCTCGAACGGCGTGGCCGAGGACGTCCAGAAGGCGCTTCGGGCGATGCGCAAGGACGGAGCCGACCGGCTGGTCCTCGATCTCCGTGGCAACCCCGGCGGCTACGTCGGCGAGGCCGTCGGCACCGCCAGCCAGTTCCTTTCCTCGGGCACCGTCTACATCGAACGCAACGCCCAGGGCGAGGAGAAGGCCACCCCTGTCTCGCCGGACGGCGTGTGGACCGACCTGCCGCTGATCGTCCTGGTCGACGAGGGCAGCGCGTCCGCGTCGGAGATCGTGGCGGGCGCCCTCCAGGACAACGACCGCGCGAAGGTCGTCGGCGCGACGACGTTCGGCACCGGCACGGTCCTCGGCGAGTACCCGCTCGAGGACGGTTCGGCGCTGCGCATCGGGACCGTCGAGTGGCTGACCCCCGACGGACGCCGGATCTGGCACGAGGGCATCGAGCCGGATGTCACGGTGGCCCGGGCGACCGAAGTGCTGCCGACCCTCCCCGACGACGTGCGGGACCTCAAGCCGGCACGAGTCGCGTCCACCGTGGACGCGCAGCTCGAGCGCGCGCTGGAGCTGATCAAGGCGGACTGACCGGTCAGGCCGCCTGCAGGGCGGCCGGAGCCGGCTCGCGCCTCCGGATCATCAGCGCGGCGAAGCCGGCGACGATCGCGATCCAGCCCGCGGCGACGAACGCGACCGCGTAGTCGCCGACGTTCTCGCGGACGACCCCGGCGACCCACGCCGCGATCGCCGCGCCGAGCATGTGCGCGGCGAAGATCCAGCCGTACACGACCCCGACGTTGTGGGCGCCGAAGCGGTCCGCCGCCAGGGCGACGGTCGGCGGAACGGTGGCGATGTAGTCGAGCCCGAACAGGATCGCGAAGACGCCGATCGTCATCGTGTCGTGCACGAACGGGAGGAACAGCAGGCTGAGCCCGCGGAACGTGTAATACATCAGCAGGAGCTTCCGCGGGTCGTAGCGGTCGGTGAGCCAGCCGCTTGCGATCGTCCCGATGAAGTTGAACACGCCCATCACCGCGAGCGCGGATGCCGCCGCCGACTGGGTGAAGCCGTGCTCGACGGCGTGCGGGATGAAGTGCTGGCCGACGAGCCCGTTCGACGTCGCGCCGCACACGAAGAACGTCCCGGCGAGGAACCAGAAATCGGACGAGCGGGTCGCGCGGCGCATGACCCCCTTGTCCGGGGGTGGTGGTGGCCGGACCGGTCCATCGGGGGCGCCGAGCGGTCGCTGGCCGACCTCGGAGGGATCGTTCCGGACGAGGAGGAGGACGGGCGCCACGAGGATGAACGCGAGGACCGCCAACACGATCGCCGCGACTCGCCAGTCGAAGGCGATGGCGAGCACGGTGAGGACCGGGATGAACACCAGTTGTCCCGCCGAGCTGCTGGCGCCGAAGATCCCGTTGACGAGCCCGCGGTTGTGGACGAACCAGCGCGCGGCGATGGTCGGGCCGAGGACACTCGCGACCAGACCCGTCCCGATGCCCGCGAGCAGGCCGAACGACAGCGTGAGCTGCCAGATCTCGGTGACGACGCTCGAAACGAGCAGCGCGACCCCGGTGACCAGGAGACTGGCGACCACGACGCGCTTGACGCCGAGCCGTCCCATCAACGAGCCCGACAGCGGCCCGGCGAGTCCGTACAGCACGAGTCCCGCGGCGGCGGCGAACGACACCGAAGCGGTCGACCAGCCGGGTTCGTCGGTCATCGACAGCAGGAACGCTCCGGGCGCCGCCCGGACGCCGGCCGTCACGAGGACCACGGTAGCGGCGACCGCGACGACGACCCACCCGTAGAAGAACCGGGACCGCATGGTCGGAGACTAGCCCGCGGACTGTGGCTCGGTGGCAGGCGGTTGCGCGTCGTCGTCGGGCAGGTCGACGATCAGGGTGCCGCCGTCGCCGGCCGGGATGGCCGGCAGGCGATCGCCTTTCCGCACGAGCTCGTGCGGCGGCGGTGTCGTCCGGAACACCTGGCCGTCGAAGCCCGCGAGCATCCCGCCGATCGTCTGGGCGCCGCTCTGACGTTTGTTGCGCTTGGCCACCGGCGAAGCGTACGCCAGGGCGCCGGTCAGGCCGGTGCCGGAAGCGTGGCGCTTTCCACGGGTGTCTCGTCGCCGCCGATCCGCTGGCGCAGTTTGCTCACCGCGAACCCGGCGCCGAGCAGGATCAGCCCTTCGATGAGCAGCCCGACTTCGGTGCTGTCGCTCAGGTAGCTGAAGTTGAAGTCCGTCAGGGCGATGACGAGCGCCAGCGCAGCCGCGTAGACGAACGTGTTCGCGCCGCGCCGGAAGGCTCGCTCGACGAGGATCAGCGCGAGCACGACCAGCGCGAGATCGCCGATCCAGGGCTCCAGGACTCGTCCGTACTCGGCGGTCTGCGGGTCGTAGGCCGACTGCGAGACGGCCATTGCCAGGCCGACGACGGCGGTGATCCCGGCCCAGAGCCGGGTCATTGCCGCGCGCCGACCGGTGGCCGGGTCGTCGCTGCTGCGGGCTTCGATCAGCCCGAAGATGCCGAGGAGGGCCGCGAAGGCAAGCCACCACGCCGCGCTGGCGACGAGGATGACCAGCGCGCTCGGCCCGCCGCTCGGGACGACTCCACCGGAGTCCGTGAAGACCGTCTCGGGCACGACCAGATGCTCGATCAGGCTCAGCAGCGCGGCCGCAAGGCCGGTCAGGCTCACGAGCAGGGTGAACTGCGTCGTCAGCGCGGGGAGGTAGAGCCGGAGGCCGACCGCGACGACCGCCGCCCAGGCAGCGACGATGACGCCGGCGACCTGGAAGTCCAGGCTGAACGCTGTGGTGAGCGCGAAGCCGGCCGTCGCGACGTGGCCCACCGCAACCGCGAAGAGGACACCTGCCGCGCGTCGCTCGCGGGCATCCCCGTGCGCCATGAACCGGCCGATCGCGATCAGGGCGACCGCGACGACCCCGTACCCGATGGCAAGGCCAACGCCGCCGTCGGCATCGAATCCGGACGCTCGCGTCAGGAACAGGTCGAGCGCACCGAGAAGGAACGCACCGCCGAGGTAGGCGAACATCTCGACGATCGTGACCCCCGGCCCGACGATCTGAGCGATGGCCGCCGGCCCGCCGGGGCGTTCCGCGGCTTTGCTCTCGTCGATGGATTCAGGTAATTCAGGCTCGGCGCGCTCCTGCTCGTCCGAGCGCAGGCGTAACGCCGTGTTCGGGTCGATGAGGCCGGCCGCCTCCCAGCCCGCGATGCGATCGAGGATCAGCTGCATTCGACGGCCCCTCCGAGTGGTTTCCCCGGAATGACGATTGAGACGGCCAACTGTTGCGTGCTGAAGCGGGCGGGGCCGACTCTGGGGCTAGAGAAGCTCTCCATGCGCGGACGCCGTCGGCTCTCCCTCGCGCGGCCGCGGCTCCTCGCCCGGCCCGTACGCTGACGTCGCTTCCTCCGCGGCCACCTCGCCGGGCTGGAGGACGCGCAGCGGGGGCTGCGCCTGGCCCTCGATCGCGCCAACCCCGAACGGCACCCACTTCGACGGATCCTGCAGCCGGTGCTGCTCGGTGTTGCCGCGGGTGTGGACGTCCTCGAACCCTCTCGGCTCGATCCACATCTGCTCGCCCTGGAGCAGGCCGTGGATGCCGGACTGGCCGGGCTCGGAGCGGGTGTGCTGGCACGACGCGCAGCTCGCCTTGTCGTGCGACTTGTACTCGAGCGGCTCCTCGTAGGTCGTGATGTAGCCCTCGTAGTTGCGCAGCACGACCTTGTGGTCGGAGTAGCTGATCAGGTAGTTCGGCATGACCGGGATCTTGCCGCCGCCCCCGGGCGCGTCGATCACGTAGGTGGGAACCGCGTAGCCGGAGGTGTGTCCGCGCAGGCCCTCCATGATCTCGAGCCCCTTGCCGACCGGCGTCCGGAAGTGGCCGGAGCCCTCGACCAGGTCGCACTGGTACAGGTAGTAGGGCCGGATCCGGTTCTCGACCAGCTTGTGGACGAGGTCGCGCTGGATGTTGACGCAGTCGTTGACGCCGGCCAGGAGCACCGACTGGTTGCCCACCGGCAGGCCGGCCTTCGTCAGCCGGTCGACGGCACGCGAGACCTCGGGCGTGATCTCGTTCGCGTGGTTGAAGTGGAGGTTGATCCACAGCGGGTGGTACTTCTCGAGCATCTCGCACAGCTCGTCGTCGATCCGCTGGGGCAGGAAGACCGGCACGCGCGAGCCGATCCGGACGATCTCGATGTGGGGGATCTCGCGCAGGCCGCGAAGGATCGACTCGAAGAGCTTCGGGGCCAGCGTCAGGCCGTCACCGCCGGAGATCAGCACGTCGCGGACCTGCGGCGTCCGGCGCAGGTACTCGAGCTGCGCCTCGTGGTCCTTGCGGTTGAAGTTCTGGGTCGGGTCGCCGACGATCCGGCTCCGCGTGCAGTAGCGGCAGTAGCTCGCGCACTGGGTGGTGACGAGCATCAGGACGCGGTCCGGGTAGCGGTGGACGAGCCCGGGCACCGGGGAGTGGCGGTCCTCGGCGAGCGAGTCCTCCATCATCGCGGTGAACGCCTGCTGCTCGCGTCCGAGCGGGATGACCTGGCGGCGGATCGGGTCGTTCGGGTCGTCGGGATCGATCAGGCTGATGAAGTACGGCGTGATGTCGACCCGGAACTTGTCGGGGGCGGACAGGCCCGCGCGCTCCTCGTCGGTCAGATTGAGGATCGCCTCGATCTCCTCGAGGTCGTTGACGCGGTTGCTGAGCTGCCAGCGCCAGTCGTTCCACTTCTCGTCGGGAACGTCCTCGAAGATCGGGGCGCGCCGGCTCACCGCCGGGCGGCCGTCCGGGCCGAGCGCTTTCGCCGGGTCACGCCGGTTGACGAACGGGGTCTCCGCTGCGACGCGTGCGGCATCCTGGTGCGCGACCGCCGCCTTGATCTCCTGGGCGTCCACTCGTTCGATCGTCTCCCGTGCGTCCTGGTCGACGCAGACGCATAAATCCTATGCAGTCTGCATGTTCACGGGATCATAGCGTGGCCGTCCAGCGAGGGTCCACCAGCCGAAGGTCACCCGGTCCTGCCAGGAGCGGACGCCTCGCGTGACGTCGTCTGTCCGCGCTTGCGGCAGACGCACACAACGCTTGTCCGATTGGCCCGGCCGGCATCGGACGAGCAGCAATCGTGTGTCAGATGCATGTTTGGAACCGCTGGTTTCGGAATGCCGCAGATCTGTGCGCCACACGCACGATCGGCGACAACTTGAGGTCGGCGTCGTGCGACATGTGCACCCGATGCAAGCGCGAACCCGGTTTGTGCCTGTGGCGCAAGGGAACCGCCAGGAATGGGCCGGCCGAGAGCGACGGCGGCGGCGGCCTACGGCCGGCGAGCTCGGGCTACTCCCCGATCACCGACCAGAGGAAGCCCATCATGATGAAGAAGCCCGTGAACAGGGCGATCAGGCCCAGGCCGCCGTACGGCGAGTTCGCGCCGATGTGGGGCACGAGCTGAAGGCCGACCCCGAACACGATCGCCCACAGGAGGAACAGGAAGCCGAACACGAACTTGCCGTTCGGGCCGGTGATGTGGCGGACCCAGTTCTCGCGGCGCTCGGCCACCATCGCGGCGCGCAGGAAGATCACGATCATGACCAGGGTGATCCCGATCGAGATGCCGAACTCGATCGGCCGGCTGAAGATGATCGTGAAGAGCGTCACCGCGGGCCTCGATGCGAGGGTCAGATCGACGGGCTGATGCTATCAGAAGGCAACGGCCCGATCCGCCGCTCGCGGGTACGCTGACGGCGTGACCCTCTTCGATCGACTGGGCCGGTTCGTCGTGCGCCGCAAATGGTGGGTCGTCGGCGCGTGGGCCCTCGTCCTGCTCGCCGCGCTGCCGTTCGCACCACGGGCGCCGAGCGTCCTGTCGGCCGGTGGGTTCATCCTCGACGACCTCGAGTCGGCGCGCGCGAAGGCCCTCCTCGAAGAAGAGCTCGGGCTGCCGCCGTCGGCGCTCGTCGTCGTCTTCCACAGCGACACGCTGGAAGCGGGCACGCCGGCCTTCGAAGCTCGCCGCGGCGCAGGCGATGCGCGACGTCCCCGACGCTCCCCACGTCGCCGGCGTCCTGTCGCACCTGGTCGCACCGCGCCAGGTCTCGGACGACGGCCACACCGCGTACGACGTCGTGCTCCTCGACCTGCCGCCGGACGACTCGCCCGATGCCGTTCCGATCCTCGAGGAACGGCTCGGCTCGGCACCCGGGCTGGAGGTGGCGCTCGCCGGCGGGCCCGCGTTCTATGGCGACGTCCAGCGCGTCTCGGAAGAGGACCTGCGCCGAAGCGAGGCGATCTCGCTGCCGCTCGCGGCGATCGCCCTGCTCCTCGTGTTCGGCTCGCTCGTGGCGGCCGGCGTCCCGCTTGCGGTCGGCGGGGCGGCGGTGCTCGTCGCCCTCGCCGCGATCTTCGTGGTCGCGTCGTTCATGCCCATGAGCGTGTTCGTGCTCAACCTCGCCACCCTGCTGGGACTTGGGCTCGGCGTCGACTACTCGCTGCTCATGACGAGCCGCTTCCGCGAGGAGCTGGCCGCGCGCGGCGGACGGCCGGAGGACGTGCCGGATGCGGTCCACGCGACGGTCGCGACGGCGGGCAGGGCGGTGTTCTTCTCCGGCCTGACGGTCCTGCTCGGGCTGCTCGGGCTCGTCCTCTTCGAGTTCATGATCCTCCGCTCGGTCGGGATCGCCGGGGCGATGGTCGTGGGGCTGGCCGTGTCAGCGGCGCTGACCCTCATGCCCGCGCTGCTCGCGATCGTCGGCACGCGGATCGATCGATTCGCGATCCGCCGGGTGGCGGTCGGCGGCGCCTCGGATGGCCGCTGGGCCGCGCTTGCCCGTGCGGTGATGCGTCGCCCCGTCGCCGTGCTGATCCCGACGCTCGCGCTGCTGCTCCTGCTGGGCGCCCCGTTCCTGCATGTCCGGTTCAACGCCCCGGACGCGTCGATCCTGCCGCCCGACGTCCCGTCGCGAGCCTCGTTCGACCTCCTGCGACGGGAGTTCGGCGAAGGTGAGTTCGCGCCGCTCGCGCTCGCCATCCGCACGAACGGAGCCGCGACGAGCCCTGACAACCTTGCCGAGCTGTACGACTACTCGCGACGGCTCGCGGCGGATCCGCGCGTCCGCCGCGTGACCGGCCTGGTCGACGTCGACCCTCGCCTGACCCTCCAGCAGTACCAGCTGCTGTACGGCGATCCGAACGGCCCGCGCGACCGGTTCGTCCAGGCGGCGCTCGCTGCGACGACCAAGGACGACCTGACCGCGTTTACGCTGTATACACCGTACGGCCCGAACCGGGCGGAGGCGCGGGCGCTCGTCTCCGAGCTGCGCCGCGACGGCTCGGCGCTGGCGCCACCGGCCGGCATGACCGTGCTCATCGGTGGCGGCGCCGCGGACGTCGACGACGTCGTCAGCCGCGTCAGCGCGGACTTCCCGAGGACCGCGCTGTTCATCCTTGTCACCACCTACGCCGTCCTCTTCATGCTCCTGCGCTCGGTGATCCTGCCGCTCAAGGCGCTGGCCATGAACACGCTGTCGATCGTGGCGTCGTTCGGGGCGATCGTGTGGATCTTCCAGGACGGCAACCTGTCGGCCCCGCTCGGGTTCGAGCCGCTCGGGTTCGTCGAGACCACCCAGCCGGTGATCCTCTTCTGCGTCCTCTTCGGGCTGTCGATGGACTACGAGGTCTTCCTGCTGTCGCGGATGAAGGAGGTCTGGGATCGGACCGGCGACAACACCGAGGCCGTCGCCCGAGGGCTCGA
This sequence comes from uncultured Chloroflexia bacterium, assembly GCA_963721655.1. Taxonomy (GTDB): domain Bacteria; phylum Chloroflexota; class Limnocylindria; order Limnocylindrales; family CSP1-4; genus DASTYU01. The sequence continues at coordinate 52,331 of CAVRKH010000020.1, forward strand.
ACGGAGCGGCCGGATCGTGTCGTCGGCGGCGCTGATCGTGGTCGTCGTCGCCTCGTCGTTCGCGTTCGCCGACATCGTGCTGATCAAGGCGCTCGGCATCGGCGTGGCCGTGGCGGTCGCCCTCGACGCGACGGTCGTCCGGGCGCTGCTCGTCCCGGCCACGATGCGGCTCCTCGGCAAGTGGAACTGGTGGATGCCGGCCCGCCTCGAACGCATCGTCGGCTCCCGGCTACCGGCCTCCGAGGCCGAGATCGAGGCGGCGCTCCGATGAGGGTGGCGCCGACCCTGCTCCTGGTGGCGACGCTCCTCGCCGTCGCCGCGTGCTCCGGCCCCGTCCTTGCCAACCCGCCGGCCCAGCAGCCGATCGCGCCGGCGTCCACCGAACCGCCTGTCGCGGTTGCGGATCCGCTCCCCGTGGAGCTGCCGCGCGACGACGGTCCGCACGATCGGCTCACCGAGTGGTGGTACTACACCGGCCACCTCCGCGACGACGCGGGCGGCCGGTGGGGCTTCGAATACGTGATCTTCCGGGCAGAACGCGGCGCGTTCCCCGTTTCCTGGGCGTCGCACTTCGCGCTGACCGACGAGACGGGGGACAGCTTCCACTACGCCCAGCGCGCCGAGATCGGCCGGCAGGTCGATCATTCGCCCGTCGATGGTTCGGGCGAACCCACCGGCTTCGATCTCGCGATCGTCGGAGCGGACCCCGAACGACCCGAGACGTTCACGCAGCCGGCCTGGACGATGGCCGGCGCGGACGGCAGCGACCGGCTCGCCGCAACCCTCTCGGCCACCGAAGCCACGGCGGCCGGCCTCGACGGCGGTCTGACCCTCGAGCTCGACCTCGCCGCCACGAAGCCGCCCGCCCTCCACGACACCGACGGCTGGCTCGACTTCGGGCCGGCGGGCGGCTCGTACTACTACTCGCGCACGGCGATGACGGCCTCCGGCTCCCTGGCCCTGGGCGATCGGGTCCTGAACGTCGACGGCAACGCCTGGTTCGACCACCAGTGGGGCGACTTCATCGCGGTCGGCGGCGGCGGCTGGGACTGGTTCGCGGTCAACCTCGATGACGGCACGGACCTCACGCTGTCGCTCGTGCGCGACGCGGACGGGAGCTACCCGCTGGTGTACGGCACGCTCGTCGACGCCGACGGGCGGAGCCGGCACCTGCCGCCCGACGCCTTCACGGTCGAGGTCACGGACGACTGGACGAGCGCGCGAACCGGCGCGACGTACCCGGCCGCCTGGCGGGTGAGCATTCCGGGCGAGGACCTCGAGATCGAGCTCGAACCGACCGTCGCCGACCAGGAGCTCGACACGCGCGCGACGACCGGCGTCATCTACTGGGAGGGCTCGCAGGACGTCCGCGCAACCCGCCGCGGCGCGACGCTCGGTGGCGAGGCGTACGTCGAGCTGACCGGCTACGCCGGGGTCCTGGCCGGACGCTGACCGCCCCGGCGGCGCGGCCGACGGGCCTTTCGGCCGATCCGGGTAATACTGCGGCCATGCGCCTCGAGCTCACGCGGCGCGGCGACTATGCCGTGCGGGCAATGCTCTCGCTCGCTGCCCACAACGGCGACGGGTGGCTGAGCGTCGCCCGCATCAGCGCCGCGATGGACATCCCGGAGCGGTTCCTGCCCCGCGTGATGACCGACCTCGTCCGGTCCGGGCTCGTGGAGGGGCACCTCGGTCGGACCGGCGGCTACCGGCTCGCCCGGCCGGCGGCGTCGATCTCGCTGCTCGAGGTGATCCAGGCGGTCGAACCCGACGACGGGCAGCGGACGTGCGTGCTCCGCGGCGGCCCGTGCGGCAGGGACGGCACCTGCGCCGTCCATGGCGTCTTCACCGAGGCCCGGACCGCGATGCTCGATCGGCTCTCGACGGCACGCCTGGCCGAGCTGAAGCTCGCCGACTAGCGCCGGCCACCGTGTGGCCGTGCAGGCCACGCGTCGAACAGTCCGACCAAAAAAGGGCCGAATGGCACATTCCCGACGCCGTTTCCTCGGTGCATTCTCGTACTGGTTTAGTACGAGTTCATTTGACACCGAGGTCCTCATCACATGCGTACCCGATCCCTCCTCCCCGTCACGCTCCTGATTGGTGCCGCGCTGCTCGCCGGCTGCAGCGCAGCAGAACGCGCCGACCTGGACGTACGCCCCGAGCGTTGACGGCGATGCGGCCTCCGCGAGCCAGCCGCCCGCTCATGCGGCGCACGAAGCGGCACCGCCCGCGGCCCCCGCGCCGCGGCCGCCGGTGGGACGCTCGAGATCAACGCCTTCGATCTCGGCTTCGAGCCGGCGCAGCTGAGCGTCCCGGCACCCGGCCGCTATGAGGTCGCCTTGACCAACACCGGCGCCATTCCCCACGACATCACGTTCGCCGGCGGCGAGGTGGCCCAGGCCAACGCCGGCGAGACGTCCACGGTCGAGGTCGACGTGCCGGCCGACGGACTCACGTTCATCTGCTCCGTCCCGGGCCATGAGCAGGCGGGGATGAAGGGCTCGGTCACCGTCGAGGGCGCCGCCCCGAGCGATGCGCCGGCAGCGGACGACCACGGCGGCCCGATGGCCGAGACCGACGTCGCGGCCGATCCCAATGCCCCGGCACCGGTCACCCACGACCCGGTGGCTCCGAAGCGCCTCGACGGCGACGTCCACGACATCGACCTGGTGATCACCGAGCAGGAGATGACCGTCGCCCCGGGCTACGTCCAGAAGGTCTGGACGTTCGGCGGGACGGTCCCGGGCCCCGTCATCCGGGTCAAGGTCGGCGACACGATCCGCGTCCACCTGAAGAACCCGGCCGAGAACGAGCTCGCGCACTCGATCGACTTCCACGCCAGCCAGGTCGCCTGGAACGACGAGATGACGTCGATCAACCCGGGCGAGGAGAAGGTCTACGAGTGGACCGCCGACTACGCGGGCGTCTGGATGTACCACTGCGGCACGAACCCGGCGCTCCACCACATCGCCAACGGCATGTACGGCATGGTCATCGTCGAGCCGGCGGAGGGCCTCCCGCCCGTCGACAACGAGTTCGCGATCGTCCAGTCCGAGTGGTACCTCGGCCAGCAGGGCCAGCCCGCCGACCTCGCCAAGGCGATGGCCGCGGCCCCTGCTCCCGACTTCGTCCTCTTCAACGGCGTCGCGAACCAGTACAAGGACGCGCCGATCAAGGTCGGCACCGGCGAGTCGGTGCGCGTGTTCGTGCTCGATGCCGGGCCGTCGATCGACAGCTCCTTCCATGTCGTCGGGACGATCTTCAATACGGTCATGAAGGAGGGCGTCTGGCTCCAGAAGGGCAACAAGGGAAACTGGGGATCGCAGGCCGTTGACCTGGCACCGGCGCAGGGCGCGATGGTCGAGTTCACGACCGCCGAGGACGGCCTGTACCCGATGGTCACCCACGCGTTCAACTTCGTTGGGCGAGGCGCGCTCGGCCTGTTCCAGGCCGGTGACGGCGACCCGCTCAACTGATGGGAGCGGCACCCCCAGGACGCTCCCGGTCACCGCGCAGGCCCTCGAGGAGGGGGCCTGCTGCGGTGGTTTGCCGCCGAGCGTGGACCTCAGGCGATCCCGGTCGCTCTGTCCGGCGGCGGTTGACGGATCCAGATCACGAACGCGATCACGAAGCGGAGCACGAGCGAGAGCCCGTAGGACGTGCACCACACGCAGACGGCGCCGATGACGAACACCTGCAGGTAGAGGAAGTACGCCTCGAACAGCACGCCGGCCAGCGACAGACCGTAGTGGGCCAGCAGCAGGCCGTAGAGGTCGGTGCGCCACCAGGCGATGGCACGTCGTGAGCAGCACGAGCGACAGGACCACGCCGTAGACGGCGACGGGCACGCCGCCGATGCGGCTGTACTCGCTGGCGGCGACCTGCGCGCAGCCCTTGAGCGGCCCGCACTCCGGCAGGCCACCGCCGACTTCGACCACGGCGAGGTAGGTCGCGATCAGCAGGCCCGTGACGTCGAGCGCAGCGAGGATGAGCCCGGGATGGATCCCGAGGATCGGTCGCGCCGGGACGCGCTGGGTCAGGACGCTCACGAGGCGGTCGCGGCGTCGATCCTCGCCTGGATGAGCGGTGCCAGCTGATCGAACGACGTCACCGTGACGAGCTCGCCGTCGAGCAGGAAGGTCGGCGTGGACTGGATCCCCGCCCCGAGCGCCTCCGCGGTCCGAGTCTCGATGGCGCCCCGAACCGCGGGATCGTCGAGGCACGCCGTGAACGCGTCCGGTTCGAGCCCGACCCGCTCCGCCATGGCCGCCAGGCGGTCGCGACTGAACGCACCCGCGTTCTCGCCCGACTGGTTCCACACGAGGTAGTCGGCGAACGTCCAGTACTTGCCGGACGGCGCAGCACACGCGGCTGCCGCGGCGGCGTCGAGCGACTCGTCGGGCGTCGTCCTGCCGAGGAATGCGATCGCGCGTTCCTCGATCCGGAGCTGGCCCGCGGCGACGTACGTCCGGACGAGGCCGGGCAGCGTCTCCCGCGCGAACTTCCCGCACCACGGGCACTGGTAGTCGGCGTAGACCTCGAGCACGACCGGAGCGTCGGCTGGACCGATCGCCTCGCCGTCCGCGTACTGGCTGATGCCCGTCGCGGGTGGCTGGACGACGGAGACGGGGGACGTCGCGCTGCCGCCGTTCGAGGTCAGGGCCAGGGCGCTGATCGCGCCGACCGTCACCAGGAGAGCGACCGCGGTGACGATGACCAGCGGCGAGCGCCATACCGATCGGCGAACGGTCATTGGTCCCGGGCGCGGGCGCGGACCGGCGGAGCGGCGCTCCATGGCGCGGCGCTCCCGGCGCGACGGATGCGGCGTTGACTGGGTGCTCACACGGCGGCTCCTGGTTGTCGAAGGACGCGAGCGCGGGGCGCTCGACGACGAGGCGCAGTGCGCCCGGGATCAGGATCGGATCGCGGTCGTTCTGCGCAGAGGGCCGGACCGCCCGATTCGCGTGTGACATCCGGCCTGCGGCAGCCGAACACGATCCTCATAACTGAGACACAGTCTCGACAAGGACCTGCCCGGCTGGTAGCCTTCGGGCAATGCTCGACCCCGCGACGATCACCGCCTCCTTCGAACGCGCCGGCTACCGGCTCACCGAACCGCGGCGCGCCGTCGCCGCGTTGATCGCCGAGCACGAGGGGCACTTCACGGCGGCCGATCTCGTCGACCATGCGCGGGCGCGCCGGCTGGGGCTCGGACGGGCGACCGTCTTCCGCTCCCTCGAGGTGCTCGCCGAGCTGGGCGCGATCGAGCGCATCGACCTGCCGACGCGCGAGCATGCGTACGTCGTCTGCGAGCCGCTCCATCACCATCACGTGGTCTGCTCGCGCTGCGGCCGCGTCGCCGACATCGCCGATGAGGGCCTGCGGACCGTCGTCAACGAGGTCGCCCGGCGGACCGGCTACCGGGTCGACGAGCACCGGCTCGAGCTCTTCGGCCTGTGCCCCGGCTGCCAGGCCGCCGAGCCCACCCCGCTCCGCCACAGCGCCTGACGGGCCGAGGCGAGCGCCATGCGGATCCCACGCCCAACGCTGAGACTCGATATCACTCGCTGGATGTCGGCCGTCCTGATCGCAGGGATCGTCGTGGCGGGCTGCTCGGGCCCGGACGACGTCGCGGCCGGATCGAGCGGGACCGACGCCCGCGCCGGATGCCATCAACGTGGTGGCCACCACCAGCGTCCTCGCCGACCTGGTCCGCCAGGTCGGCGGCTCGCACGTGGACGTCTCGAGCCTCGTGCCGCCCGGGGGTGAGGTCCACACGTTCGATCCGACACCGGCCGACATCGCGCGTGTCGCCGATGCCGACCTGGTCGTCACGAACGGGCTCGGGCTCGACGACTGGGTCGCGAACCTTGCCCGCGACAGCGGCTCGCAGGCGCCGATCGTCGCGCTCGGCGAGGACCTGGAGGGCGTCACGTACCTCGAAGGCGACGGAGCCGCCGGGACCGTCAACCCGCACCTGTGGATGGACGTCGGCAACGCCATCGAGTACACGAAGCGGATCGGCGAGCAGCTTGCCGCGGTCGACGCCGCGCACGCGAGCGCGTACGAGGCCGGTGCCGCGTCGTACGACGAGCGCCTGACCGTACTGGACGACTGGGCGCGCGACCAGATCGGGACGATCCCGGCGGAGCGCCGGACGGTCGTCTCCTTCCACGACGCGTTCCCCTACTTCGCGAAGGCGTACGGCCTCGAAATCGTCGGCACGGTGATCGATGCTCCGGGGCAGGACCCCAGCGCCGGCGAGATCGCCGATCTCATCGACGCGATCCGGGCGTCCGGCGCAACGGCGCTGTTCGGCGAGGCGCAGTTCAACCCGCAGCTCGCCCAGACCATCGCCGAGGAAGCGGGCATCGCGGTGGTGACGGACCTCTACACCGACTCCCTCGGTGGCCCGCCCGCCGACACGTACGAGGGGATGATCCGCTGGGACGTCGACCGCGTCGTTGGTGCGCTCCAGCCATGACCGCTCCGTTCGACCCGCACGAGCATCCCCACCGCCATCCCGACGAGCGTCAGCTGCCGTCCCTCGAGGACCGCGCCGTCGCCGATCCCGAGCACGCGCGATCGCACGCCTCGGTGTGGCTCACGGGCGTCACCGCCGGCTACGACCACCGCCCGGCGCTCGAGGGCGTGGACCTGGCGGTCGAACCGGGCACGCTCCTCGCGATCGTCGGTCCGAACGGCGCCGGCAAGAGCACGCTCCTCAAGCTGATGGCCGGGCTGCTGCAGCCCTGGGAGGGCCGGATCGAGGTCCTCGGGGAACCGCCCGGACGGCAGGCCCGCCGGATCGCGTACGTGCCCCAGGCCGAGCTCGTCGACTGGGCGTTCCCGGTGACGGTCGGCGACGTCGTGATGATGGGTCGCTATCCGGCGCTCGGGCCGCTGCGGCGTCCCGGACCGGAGGATCGGGCAGCGGTCAGCAAAGCCCTCGAGCAGGTCGGGATGGCCGAGCACCGCAGCGTGCAGATCGGCCAGCTGTCGGGCGGCCAGCGGCGGCGCGTGTTCCTCGCCCGCGCGCTCGCCGCGGACCCCGACCTCTACCTGCTCGACGAGCCCGTGACCGGGGTCGACCCGACCACGCAGGAGGAGCTCATGGACCTCCTCGAGGCCGAGGCGCGCCGCGGCAAGACGGTCATCGCGACGACGCACGACCTCGCCTGCGCCGCGCAGCGCTTCCAGAAGGTGGCGACCGTCAACCGCCGCATCGTCGCCCACGGCCCGGCCAGCCTCGTGCTCGATCCGAACGTGCTCGCCGCGACGTACGGCGGGCACCTGCTGGTCCTCGGCGGCCAGGCGGTCGTGCTCGACGACGCCCATCACCACGACCAGGCGGCCGGCACCGAGCCGCATTTTCACGAGGACTCGCGCCGATGATCGACGCGCTCCTCGACCCGCTCGGCTACGACTTCTTCGTCCGCGCCCTCCTGGCGGCGGTCGTGGTCGGCACCGTGTGCGCGGTGGTCGGCACGTTCGTCGTGCTGCGCGGGATCGCGTTCATCGGCGACGCGGTCGCGCACGCGTCGTTCCCCGGCGTCGTGGCGGCGTACCTGCTGGCCATCCCGTTCTACCTGGGAGCTGCGGTGGCGGCGGTCGCGACGGCGCTGGCGATCGGCTATGTGACGCGCCGGGCGCGGATCCGCGCCGACACCGCGATCGGTGTGCTGTTCGCCGGGACGTTCGCGCTCGGCGTGTTCCTGTACAGCACGATCGACGGCTACGTCGCCGACCTGTTCAGCTTCCTGTTCGGCTACCTGCTGTCGATCGACCTGAGCGACCTGATCGCGCTGACGGCCCTCGGCGGTCTCGTGCTGCTGATCGTCGGCGTGTTCTGGAAGGAGCTGCTGTACGCGACCTTCGATCCGGGGGGCGCCGCGGCGTCGGGCCTGCGCGTCGACGGGCTCGAGTACCTGTTCCTCGCGCTCGTCGCGCTGACCATCGTGATCAGCCTGCAGGCGGTCGGGATCATCCTGGTTGTCGCGATGCTGGTCACGCCGGCGGCTGCCGCCCAGTTGCTGACGGTCCGCTTCGGCTCCCTCATGGCCCTCGCGATCGTGCTCGCCGTTGCCAGCTCGGTCGCGGGACTCTACCTGTCGTTCTGGCTGGACGTGGCGAGCGGGGCGACGATCGTCCTCGTCCAGACCGCGCTGTTCCTGGCCATCCTCGCCGCTTCGCCGCGGACGCGGTTCAGGCGCCGGTTCCGCCGGGCAGCGGCCGCCGGCGCCTGAGCGCGAGGACCCGGTTCAGCCGGGCGCTGCCTGGGTGGTCGGCCGCTCCAGGCGGTCGGCGAGCGTGCGCAACTCCGCGGCCACGGCAACGCGGAACGAGCGCCGTTTCGTCGCCTGCCGCGACCGTGCGCCGCGGCGAGGCGCGCCGGACTGCTCCGAGCGCTCCGCGTCGAGGCCGATGCGCAAGGTTCCAAGTGCTGCGGGATCGAACATTGGTATGTCTCCTTTGAGTTCGTGGTGGTGTCACCACCTTGGTCGCGGACTGCCGCCGCGTCCAACACCTGGCGTCGGGGCATTAACATCCGAGCTGCGTGAATGAGGACAGCCCTCCGGTCGGCGGCGAGCTCGACATCCGGTTGCTCCGGTATTTCGTCGCGGTCGCCGAGGACCTGCACTTCACAACCGCGGCAACCCGGCTCTTCGTTGCGCAGCAGGCCCTGAGCCGGGACATCCGGAAGCTGGAGCAGCGGATCGGACGCCCGCTGTTCACACGAACCACGCGCCGCGTGACGCTCACGGCGGACGGCGAACGGCTGCTCGGACCGGCTCGCGAGCTGGTCGCGCTCCACGACCGGATCTGGCTCGAGCTCCGCGCGCCGGGCCAGCGGCCGCTGGTGGTGGATCAGCTCAGCGAAGGGCGGCTGACCGGGCCCCGGATCCTCGATCGGGCGCGGGCCGATGTCCCGCACATCGAGTTCCGCGGCCGCTACGGCGGTGGCGTCGGCAGCGCGCTCGAGCGCCTGCGGCTCGGCGAGCTCGACGTCGTCCTCGGGCGCGCTGCATGGGTCGATCAGCGCCCGATCGACGACCTCGACGCGCGGCTGATCCGGTTGGAGCCGCTGGCCGTGCTGCTCCCGGCCGACCACCCGCTCGCGGCGCTGCCCGCCGTGCCGCTCGCCGCGTTGCGCGGAGAGGTGGTGGATGCCAACCCGTATGACACGCGTGCGCTCGAGTGGGCGGACCTCGTGCGCCAGTTCCTCGCGCTCACTGGCGCCCGGTCAACGCCGCCACACGTGCCGGCCATCGGACTCGAGGAGCAGGGCTACCACCTCGTCCGCCAGGGCGTGCCGATCCTGACGGCCGTTGACCACGTCGAGGTGCCCGGTGGCGTCGTGCGGGCGCTCGTCGATCCGGTGCCGCTCTACCCGTGGTCCCTGATCCGCCGCCGGGAGCCCGACCGTCGCGACAGCGACACGCTCCTGGCGATCGCGGCACAGCTCGCGGCGTCCGAGGGCTGGCTGCTCCCCGGGGACCTCGCGGGCGGCGACTACTGGCTGCCCGAACCCGAGGCCGGGACCCTCGTCAGCCGGTGACGAACTCCGCGCCGTCGGCGCGGATGATGTTGCCGCTCACCCAATCGGAGTCGGTCGAGGACAGCGTGACGATGGCATCGGCCACGTCCTGGGTCGTCGTCAGCCGGCCATGGGCGTTGCGGGCCAGGGTGATCTCGACCATGCGCGCCGCCTCGGGGATCTTGCGCAGCGCCGGCGTGTCCGTCACGCCGGCCTGGAGCGCGTTGACCGCGATGCCCGTGTCGAGTCGGGCCATCTCCATGGCGAGCTGGCGGACATGCGATTCGAGGGCGGCCTTCGCGGACGACACGACGCCGTACGACGGCACGACCCGCGCGGAGCCTTCCGAGGTCATCGCGTAGACCTTCGAGCCGCGCTCGAGGAACCCGCCGCGATAGAGGTCCTGGACCCAGTAGACGAGGCTGTTGGCCATCACGTCCTGGGTCATCTCCATCTTCTTGCGGTCGACTGTCGCCTTGGGGTCCTCGCTGATGAACGGGACGAGCGAGCCGAACGCGAGCGAGTGCATGACGACACGCACGTACGGGTGCCTGCCCTCCGCCTCGGAGCGATCGAACCGCTCGCGGAGCGTCGCCAGCGCCGACGCGCGCTTCTCGTCGTCGGCGGCGTTCATGTTGATGTAGATGGCCTCGCTGCCGGCCGCCTCGATCCCGGCCTTGACCTCCTCGACGTGCTGCAGGGCGGCACGAAAGTCGAGGTGGATGCCACAGATCCTGTAGCCGGCGCGCGCGAGCGCGAGCGCGGTGGCCTCGCCCATCCCGCTGGAGGCGCCGAGGATCAGCGCCCAGCGCTCGCGGTCATCCGTCATCGAAGGGGCCTCCAGGGTGAGATCGGGCAGATCGGGGGCGAGTCTAGCAGTCGCCCGAGGCCGCTCCGAGCGGCACGCGTGCACGGCTGCACGGGTCCCGCGGGCCGACTACGGCGCCGGCGGCGCCGTCTCGAGCTCGTTGCCCACCTCGTCGAGGATGACGCCGGGAGCCATCGGGGCCGGGGTGGCGCCGATGACGTTCATGTCGACGACCTGATCGGGGGCCGGCGGGACGAGGTCGAACTCGACGTCGTGATCGCTCAACGTCGCGCTCAGGTCGACGGACTGCCCTTGAAGCGCGACCGAGGTGCTCAGCGACATCAGGCGCCGCGTGGCCTCGTCGACCAGCACGTCGAAGGTGATCTCGGGTACCGACGGGTCGACCGGCCCGAGCTCCCCGCCGGGTGGCGCGCCGACGAGTGCGCCGTTGACGGCCCGCCACGTGACCTCGGGGTCGACCGTCAGCGTGACGTGGTAGCACTGCCGGTCGCCGCAGGCCTCGACGCCCTCGAGGTTTGCGGTGATCCCCGGGTCGGCCAGCAGTCCCTTGAGCGCAACGGCGATCGCGGGCGTGGCCGGAATGCCGTTCCGCGGGTCGCTGCCCGCATCGATCGGAATGCGCTGCCAGCGGTCGTCGCGCACCGCGCCCAGGGTGGCATCCTGCGTGCGCGTGAACATGTCGGTGCCGACGAGCAGGATCTCGGCACGTTGCTGCATGCCCCCGCCGCCGGCCAGGTCCACGTTGGCGTGGAACTCACGTTGCGCGAGGTTCAGGTCGCCGTCGAGCGTGTAGCGCTGGGATTGGCCCGCGGCGTCGGTGCCGGCCTCGAGGCGCGCGTGCACGAACTCGAGCTCGGCGGTGGTCCGCAGCGCCTCCTCGACGATCTCCTTCGGATCGTCAAGGCGAGGCAGGGTCTGCGCGGTCGAGTCGCAGGCCGCGAGGAGCACGGCGAGGAGGATGGCGGGCAGCAGGAAGACGCGGGGGAAGGTCATGTGCGGCGCTCACGCTAGCAGGTTCGCTTCGTCCGGCCGTCTCGCGACGATCGTGCCCTTTGGCACGGGCAGCGGCTTGCATGCGTGGCGGAAACTCGGGAGCCATGGACAACGGCATGCTCATCGCGGTCCTGCTGCCGCTGATCATCGTGGAGGTCGTCCTGCTGGTGGCCGCCCTGTACGACCTCACGCGGCCGAACCGGCGGGTGAACGGGCGACAACAAGGTCGTGTGGGCGCTGATCATCATCTTCGTGGCGACGATCGGCCCGATCCTGTACTTCCTCGCCGGCCGCGAGCCGGAGTGACGATCGCGATGGACGATCGCCCAGTCGGCGGCGCGCCGGTCACGATCCGCGATCTCACGAAGCGCTACGGCGGGGCGAACGGCGTCCTGGCGCTCGACGGGCTGAACCTCGATGTGCCGGCCGGATCGGTGTTCGGTCTGCTCGGGCCGAACGGGGCCGGCAAGACCACGACCCTGCGGCTGCTCGTCGGACTCGCCCGGCCGACCCGCGGCACGGTCGTCATCGACGACGGCCGGATCGATCCCGCACGGCCGGACCGCCGGCTCGGCATCGGCGTGCTCGACCAGGACCCGCGCTACTACGGCTGGATGCGCGGTCGCGAGCTGGTCGAGATGGTCGCGCGGCTGCACGGCCGCTCGCCCGACGGACGCGCGCGAGCGCGCGGCCGAGGTGCTCGAGCGGGTCGGGCTGTCCGAGGCGGCGAACCGGCGGATCGGCGGGTATTCGGGCGGGATGCGCCAGCGGCTCGGGATCGCGCAGGCACTCGTCGATCGGCCGCGGCTCCTCGTCCTCGACGAGCCGGTCAGCTCGCTCGACCCGGAGGGCCGTCGCGACGTCCTCGCGCTCATCGCCGAGCTGCGCGAGACCGCCACGGTCATCTTCTCGACCCACGTGCTGACCGACATCGAGCGGATCTGCGACCGGGTGGGCATCCTCGATCACGGCCGGCTGGTCACCGAGGCGCCCCTCGACTGCGTTGCTCGCCCGCTACGCATTGCCCCTCTACCGGCTGGTGCCCGAACCCGGGGAGGATGCCGGGCTGGCCCGGCTTGCGACCGCCCTGCGGGCGGTCCCGTGGGTGGATCGCGTCGACGTCGACGGGGTGGGCATGACCGTCGGCGTGACCGACGAAGACGCCGCCTCGCGCGAGCTGCTGCGCGCGGTCGTGGCGGCCGACGTCCGGCTCGCGTCCTTCGAGCGGGTCCGTCCCGACCTCGAGGACGTGTTCCTCCGCCTGGTCGGCCGGGGATCGGCCGAATCAGCGGCATGAGCGCCGCATGACTGCCGTCGCCGCGCCACGCCCGGGCGGTGCCTTCGGTGTCCTGCTGCGCAAGGAGCTGCTGGAATCGATCCGCACGTTGCGCCTCCCCGTGGTGGCCGGCCTGTTCCTGTTCGTCGGTCTCAGCTCGCCGGTGCTGGCGCGCTACCTGCCCGAGATCATCGAGCTCGCGGGTGGCGAGCAGCTCGGCGTCATCGAGATCCCGACGCCGACGGCCGCCGACGCGGTCGACCAGCTCGTCAAGAACCTGGCCCAGTTCGGCGCGCTGACCGCGATCCTGCTGGCGATGGGCCTGGTCGCCTCGGAGAAGGACCGGGGAACGGCCGCGTTCATCCTCACCAAGCCGGTCAGCCGGAGGGCGTTCCTCGGCGCCAAGCTCGCCGCACTCGCCGTGGTTCTGGGCGGGAGCACCCTCGTCGCCGTGGTCGCGGGCTGGATCTACACCGCGCTCCTGTTCGAGCCGCTGCCGGTCGTCGGGTGGGTCTGGCTGGCGATCCTCGTCACGCTGTGGCTGCTCGCGTTCGCCACGATCACGTTCCTCGGCAGCGTCGTGACCGGCTCCACGCTGGCTGCCGGCGGGATCGGGTTCGTGGCGTTGCTGGCGCTCGGGATCGTCTCGGCGATCCCGGCGGTGACCAAGCTGACGCCTGGCGGTCTCCTCGGGCCGGCCACGGAGCTCGCGGCGAATACGCGCGACCGTCGCCGACATGGGCTGGTCCAACCTCGGCCTGCCCGTCGTGTCGACCGTCGTCCTGATCGTCGCCTGCGTGGCGCTGTCGGTCTGGTCGTTCGGTCGCCAGGAGCTGTAGGTCAGCGGCTCGCTGGCGCTCCCTAGATGACGCGGTCGTTCCGCAGCGCGCGAATCTCGGCTGGGTCGTAGCCCAGCTCGCCGAGCACGACGTCCGTGTGCTCGCCGAGGAGCGGCGGCGCGGAGCGGATCGACGGCGGCGTCCGCTCGAACGCGAACGGGAACCCGACCTGGTGGAGCACTCCGAGCACCGGGTGCTCGACCTGGACGTCCATGGCGAGGGCCTCCGCCTGCGGCGCGGCGAATGCCTCGGCGACGTCGAGGATCGGGCCGCAGGGAACTTCGGCTGCCTCGAGCGCTGCCTGCCACTCCGCGCTGGCCCGCGTCAGCAGGCGCTCGGCAAGGAGCGGCCGCAGGACGTCGCGGTTGACGACCCGCTCTCCGTTCGAGGCGAAGCGCGGGTCGGCGGCCAGCGCCGGGACGCCCAGCGCCTCGCAGAACCGCACCCACTGGCGCTCGGACCCGACGGCCACGACGAGCCGTCCATCGGCGGTTTCGAATGCCTCGTACGGAACGATGTTCGGGTGCGCGTTGCCGTGCCGTCCGGGGGCAGCCCCGCTGACGAACGCGTTCTGCGCCTGGTTGACGAGCACCGCCAGGGTCGAGGCGAGGAGCGACACGTCGATCCGCTGGCCCGGCCGGGCGCCGTCGGGCGAACCCGGACCGGACTCCCCGCGCTCCAGCAGCGCGGCGAGCACGGCGATCGTCCCGAACAGCCCGCTCACGACGTCGCTGATCGCGACCCCGACCTTGGTCGGCTCGCCGCCGTCGCGGTCCGCTGCCCCGGTGATCGACATGAGCCCGCCCGTCGCCTGAACGACGGCGTCGTAGCCGGGCCGTTCGGCGTCGGGGCCGTGGGTCCCGTAGCCCGAGATGGCCAGGTGGACGAGTCGCGGGTTGATCCGGCGCAGCTCGGCCTCGTCGAACCCGAGCCGCGCAAAGCCGCCGACCCGAAAGTTCTCCACGACGACGTCGGCACGCCCGAGCAGCCGCCGCAGGATGTCCTTGCCGGGTTCGGTGCGCAGGTCGACACGCACGCTGCGCTTGTTGCGATTCACCGCCAGGAAGTAGGCGGCGGTTCGGGTGCCCGCCTCCTCGGAACCGACCCACGGCGGGCCCCAGGTGCGTGTCGCGTCGCCCTCGGGTGGCTCCACCTTGACGACCTCGGCCCCGAGGTCGGCGAGGAGCATGGTGCACAGCGGGCCGGCAAGGATCGTCGAGCAGTCGGCAACGACGAGGCCGGCAAGCGGCCCGCGCGTCCCGTCCTCGGCCTCGTCCTCGTCCATGGTCGGCATCACGGCCGATCGTAGCGCCGACGTCCCGCAGGCCGCCCGCCGCTCGCGGCGGTAGCATCGGCCCCATGACGACCGAAGCCGGCGCACCGCACGTCCCGACCCTCATGACGATCCATGCCCACCCGGACGACGAGACGATCGGCTGCGGCGGCACGATGGCCAAGGCCGTCGATGCGGGTCGCCGGGTCGTCCTCGTCACCGGGACACGTGGCGAGCTGGGCGAGATCGTCGTCCCCGAGCTCGACACGCCGGACAACCATCGCCGCCTGGGCGAGCTGCGCGCCGTGGAGCTCGAGCGGGCCATGGGCCATCTCGGTGTCACCGAGTGGGAGAACCTCGGCTACCGCGACTCGGACATGATGGGCCGAGCTGGGAACGTCGATCCCCGCTCGTTCTGGCGGGCCGATCTCGACGAGGCCGCCGGCCGGCTCGTGTGGCTGATGCGCCGCTACCAGCCGGATGTCGTGACGACGTACAACGAGTACGGCGGCTACGGCCACCCCGACCACATCCGGGTCCACGACGTCGCGGTCCGCGCGTTCCCGCGGGCGGGTGATCCGGCGTGGTATCCGGAGCAGCTCGCACCCGAGCACGGAGGAACCG
Source organism: uncultured Chloroflexia bacterium (assembly GCA_963721655.1). GTDB lineage: Bacteria > Chloroflexota > Limnocylindria > Limnocylindrales > CSP1-4 > DASTYU01. Next base: position 67,706 of record CAVRKH010000020.1, read on the forward strand.
GCCCGGCCGAGGCCGACGGCGGCGTCGCGCCGTGGCAGCCGTCGAAGCTCTATGAGCAGGCGTATCCGGCGTCGTTCTTCGAGGCGATGCGCGAGTACTACGAGCGCACTGGCCAGCCGAACCCGTGGGCGCCACCCGAGGACGCCACGCCGGAGCAGCTGGCCGAGATGGAAGCCGAGGCGGCGAAGATGCTCGTGCCCGACGAGACGATCACCGCATGGATCGACATCTGCTGGCGATCCACTCGAGCGCAAGTGGGCGGCCCTGGCCGAGCACGTGACGCAGATCGCGGCCGACTTCCCGATGGTCGCGTTCGGCCTCGACGGCTGGCGCGAACTGTGGACCAAGGAGGCGTTCATCCTCCGCGAGTCGCGGGTCGAGACCGCGCGCCCCGAGGACGATCTGTTCGCGGGCATCGCCTAGCCCGCGGCCATCCCGGTTTGTTGGCCAGATATCAGCCCAGGCAATGAAAGGCCGAACCAGGGCGCCAGGATGGGTTACTCCGTGGCCATTGATCAGCCGGGGTGATGGATGGCCACGATCCAGGCACGTTTCGAGGGTCAGACGCGGCCACCTATCGCGCGGGCTGATATTTGGCTATCAAGCCCGCCACCAGTGGCCAAAACCTCCGCTGGCGACTGGGGGGCAGAGGTTGAATGCGACGCGGCTCGTACCCAACGGCCAAAACCCAGTCCCGGTAACTGCGTGGCCGGCAGGTGAGCCATTTTCCGGCTGCCCATCCGGAGAGCAATCGACCTTTCAGTCACCCGGTGACTATTTGGCCATCAGGCCGGGTTGAGGCCGTCGAAGCCGTTCCAGCCCCGCCTACCAGGGCAGGATGCCCTTCGAGGCGTCGTACACCTGGCCCATCACGATCTTGCCGTCACCCTTTTCGTCCAGGAAGTTCGGCTGGGCCTTGTCGAGGATGATGTGCGGCCGCATCTTGGCCTGGACCAGCCGGTCGCCGCGGAAGGTCAGCTCGAGGGTGAGGCCCTCCATCGTTGGCTCGGACCAGGTCTGGTCGAACACGAAGTTGCCGAGCGCGTACCAGATCGGCTTGCCCTTGTAGACCTCCATCGCCCCGGCCCAGTGGGCGTGGTTGCCGATGACCATGTCGGCCCCGGCGTCGATGATCTGGCGCGCCAGCCGCTGCTGCCCGGTGAATGGCCGCGCGCTGTACTCGACGCCCCAGTGCGGGAACACGATCACGATGTCCGCGCCGGCCGCGCGGGCCGCGGCCACGTCCTCCTTGACGTTCTTGCGCGTCAGCGGGGCGCTGCCGGTTCGGCCTTTCGCAGCGTGGTAATAGCGGGCGATCGCGTCGTAGCCGAGGATCGCGACCTTGGCCCCATTGGTCTCGATGATCGCCGGTTTGCGGGCAGCCTTCAGGTCCTTGCCCGCCCCCGAGTGGGCCAGTCCGACGCGGTCGAGGTTGCGGATCGTCTGGAGCACGCCGTTGCGGCCGGCGTCGCCGATGTGGTTGTTGGCGATCGACACGTAGTCGAGGCCGGCGCGGACGAGCCCCTCGAGGTTGCGACGGTCCGCCGAGAACACCACGCCGCTGGTGTGCCAGTGGAACGTGTTCGGGGCCGGGTTCTCGAAGTTCGCGATCGCCACGTCGGCGCTCTTCATCAGGTCCCGCATCGCCCCCTTGTCGCCGGTGCGGCGCATGGTGGGCACGGGGTGACCGAACCCGGAGCAGCAGGTATGGCCGGTGATCTCGGCGAAGCCCCCATCGAACGGAAAGTCCTCGCCCTTGCCGCGGATCGAGATCGTCTGGTGCACGCCGCGGTCCAGCAGGACGTCGCCGCCCGCGAACATCGTCCACGTCGTCGACGGATCGAAGCCGTCGCGGCCGTCACCGTCCGCGTCCTCGAGATGCGCGGTCAGCCGCCACTCCCCGGGGTCGGTGATGCGGTCGACGCCGAACAACGTCCGTTTGCCCCAGGCGAGCGCGCGCACGCCCGGCCCGACCTGCTCCGCACGGAGGAGTCCGAGTCGCTTGCGGTTCTTCGCCAGGTGGCGCTGGAGCGTCTTCGCATCCTTGGCCAGGATGAGGTGGCGTGAAGCGGCGGGCGGCTCCAATTCGAGCGCGGCGAGGATCGCGTCGGCGTCGGCCTCGACGAGCTCGAGCGCCTGGTAGCGCGTGCTCCGTCCCGCCAGCACGGCTTCCACTTCCTCGCGGTCCGTCGCCGTCCGCGTCGAGCGGAACTGGGCGACCGGCACGATCGCGAAGTCGGCGAGGACGGGCGTCGGCTCCGGCGTCGCAGGTGGTTCGCTGGGTGCTGCGGTGTCCGTCGGCTCGGACGTCGCGGGTGGTTCGCTGGGTCCCGGGCTGTCAGAGGGCGGCGATCCGGCGGCGACGTCGCTCGCCGCAGGCGGCGCGGCACTCGGCGTCGCTCCGAAGCCGAGCAGCCCGCCGCTGACCGGAACGGCGATCGCGAGCGCGACGAGGCCCACGACGAGGAGGACGGGGAGGCGTTTCACCGGGCGGATTGTGACAGAGGGCAAGAGGACGCCCCGTCCGGGCGGGCGGACGGGGCGTGGATAGATGCTGGTGAGTGGCGGACCCGACCGGATTCGAACCGGCGATCTCCAGCGTGACAGGCTGGCATGTTGGGCCGCTACACCACGGGTCCGTTGCAGCGAGGGCGGAGCATACCAGAGGCAACTCTGATTGTGTGGAAAATACCTCGCCTATACTCGGCCTTCATGCCCATGATCGACCTCCGCAGCGACACCGTCACGAAGCCCAGTCCGGCCATGCGCCGCGCGATGGCCGAGGCCGAAGTCGGCGACGATGTGTTCGGCGACGACCCGACCGTCATCGCGCTCGAGGCGCGCGCCGCCGAGCTGCTCGGCAAGGAGGCCGGACTGTTCGTTGCCTCGGGGTCGATGGGCAATATCGTCGCCCAGCTGGCCCACCTCGGCCCGCGGTCAGGAAACGATCGCGGGCAAGGACCACCACCTGACCCGCTACGAGGCGGCCGGCCACGCGGTGATCGTCGGGACGAGCATCCGCGGCCTCGACGATCGCCCCGACGGGACGCTGGACCTCGACGAGGTCGAGGCGGCATTCCGTGATCCGTCCGATCCGCACGAGCCGATCAGTGGCATGGTCTCCATCGAGAACACGCACGCCCATTCGATGGGCCAGCCACTGACCCCCGAGTACACGCGGGCGATCGCCGACGTGGCGCACCGCCACGGCGTCCCGCTCCACCTCGATGGGGCGCGCTTCTGGGACGCCGTCGTGGCGCTCGGCGTGCGCCCCACCGACCTCGCCGGCCCGGCCGACTCGGTGACGTTCTGCCTGAGCAAGGGCCTCGGCTGCCCGATCGGGTCCGTCGTCGTCGGCGATCGCGCGTTCATCTGGCGCGCGCGTCGCGCGCGCAAGCTCGTCGGTGGCGGGATGCGCCAGGTGGGCATCCTCGCGGCGGCCGGACTCATTGCGCTGCGCGACGGCTCCGAAGGCATGATCGATCGACTGACCGAGGACCACGCCAACGCGCGACGACTCGCTCAGGGCCTCGCCGCGCTCGACGGAGTCGTGTCACCGGGAGGGATCGCCCAGCCCGAACCGGGGCGCCTCGATCCCGCGCGCGTGCGCACGAACTTCGTGGTGTTCAAGGTGGAGCGCGACCGCGCCGCATTCCTGGATGCGCTCCGCGCACGGGACGTGTTGATGGTGGAGTATCCCTACGGACAGATACGCGCGGTGACGCACTACGGGATCGGCGCCGACGACATCGACTCGGCGCTCGAGGCGGTCGAGGCGGCTCTTGCCGAAACCGCTCCGGTTCAACCCCCGGTCGCCGTTCGCGCCTGAGCCGCCGGCCCGTCCCGCCGGCACCGCCCGAACCAGCCGGCCGCGCCGCCGAGGCCCGGCCCTCCAGGAGGAACTCGTGACGGATTCGCGCCCACCGGTGTACCCGGAGCTGACCCGGCCCGGAAACGACGGCCCGGCCGGACGGCTCGACGAGGCGCTGTACGACCTCGTCGAGGCCCGCTTCGAGCGCCTGCTCCGTGACAACCCGATCCTCGCGACCTCGATGGGCATCCACGAACACGACGACGAACTCGGCGACGCCGGGGTGGAGGCACTGCTGAGCGAGGTCGAGGCGGACAAGGCGCACCTGGCGATGATCGAGTCGCTGGATCCGGACGAGCTGTCCGAGGGTGCCCGCTTCGAGCGCGAGATGGAGATCCACAACGTCCGTCAGTCGACGTTCGAGACCGAGGAGATCCGGATCTGGGAACGCCGCGCGACGGCGCTGGACGTGCTCGGTGACGGGCTGTTCCTGCTGTTCGTCGCGAGACCACGCCCCGTTGTCCGAACGGCTGACCGCGATCGCCGGCCGCCTCGAGGCCGCGCCGACCTACCTGGACCAGGCGCGCAGCCGGGCCCGCGTCCCGCAGGTCCGGCCGTGGCAGAAGGTCGAGATCGCGTCCGCCGCGGAGATGCCCGCGTTCTTCGACGAGATCGTCGTCGCCGGTGACGGCGCCCTCGGGGATCGCGAGCAACGCCGGCTCGAGCGGGCGGTCGAAGGGGCCAAGATCGCCGTGGCCGAATACCGTGGCTGGGTGTTGGATTCGCTCGCCGACGGCACCGACGACTGGGCCGTCGGACGGGAGCTGCAGGACGAGTTCATCGCTCATCGGGCATTCGACGGCCTCGATTCGGACGCGATCCTGGAGCTCGGCCTGAAGACCCTCGCCGAGGAGAAGGCCGCGCGAACGGCGACGGCGCGTGAGATCGATCCGGACGCCGACGAGCCGGCGGTCGTCGATCTCGTGAAGTCCGACCATCCCGACACGTTCCGGGGCGCGCTCGAGTCCTACCGCGACGCGATGATGCGAGCCCGCCAACACCTGATCGACCGCGATCTCGTGACGATCCCGGAAGGCGAGTCGATCGACGTGATCGAGACGCCCGTCTACCTCCACAACGTGATCCCCTTCGCGGCCTACTTCGAGCCGGCGAAGTTCGATCGGAAGCAGACCGGGATCTACGTCGTGACGCCGTCGCCGGGCGAGAGCGCGGGCGCCATGCGCGAGCACAACTACGCATCGATCAGCAATACCAGCATTCACGAGGCGTATCCGGGCCATCACCTCCAGCTGACGGTGGCGTCGCGCCACCCATCGCTGACGCGGCTGCTCGCCAATGCCCCGGAATTCGTCGAGGGCTGGGGCATGTACACCGAGCTGATGATGCGCGAGCACGGCTTCGACGACGATCCGCGCTTCCGCCTGATCCTCCACACGGACGCCATCTGGCGGGCGTGCCGGATCATCCTCGACGTGCGCATGCACCGCGGTGAGGTCTCGTTGGAGGAGGCGGCACGGTTCCTCGTCGAGCACACCAACTTCGAGGAGCCGAATGCGCGGGCCGAGGTCCAGTGGTACTCGTTCCGCCCCACCTACCCGATGTCGTATCTCCTCGGGCGGACCATGCTGCTCGACCTGCGCGAGGATGAGCGGCGGCGGCTGGGCGACCGCTTCAGCCTGCGCGACTTCCACGACACGCTCCTGCGCAACGGCTCCATCCCGATCAGCTTCCACCGACGGCTGCTGGCGGCCGGCGTCTGATCGGCGTGCAGGTCATCCCCGCGATCGACCTCGAACGTGGCCGCTCCCGGGTCGTCTACTGGCCGGGCGCCGCGGCCGGCATCGGCGCCCCGACCGACCGACCGGAGCGAATCGCCGAGCGGTTCGTGGCGATGGGCGCGCCGCTCGTCCACCTGGTCGACTTCGAGGGCGCCCGGACCGGCGTCCCCGGCAACCTCGATGCGGTCGGCGCGATTGCGTCCAAGGTGGCGGTCCCGCTGCAACTCGCCGGTGGCGTCGACGGGCCCGACCAGATCCGGCTCGCGTTCGCGGCGGGCGCGACAAGGGTCGTGCTGGCGATGGGGATCGTCGACCGCCCCGACGACCTGCTCGCCTGCCTGGCCGTTGCGGGCGACTGGCTCGCGGTCGGGCTCGACCCACGGCCCGAACGGTTCGCAGCATTCCCATGGCGCCGGCCCGGGCCACCACCCACGCTCGAGGTGCTCGTCGGGGAGCTGGTCGGGCACGGCGTGACCCGCTTCGTGCTGACCCATGGCGGCTCGGAACCGGACGCCGCGCGGACGTCCGCGCTCGTTCGGTCGTACGATGCGGACTTCCTCGTCGCCGGCGGGGTCCGCGATGTCAGCGGGCTCCGGCGCATGCGCGACAGCGGTGTCGCGGGCGTGATCCTTGGCGAGGCTCTCCTGTCCGGAACGATCGACTATCCCGCAGCCCTGGAGGCCGCAGCATGACCACGACCCGCATCCGCCGCGCCCCTGCGGCCATCGCCGCCCTCGCGCTGGCGGCCGTGGTCGTGGCGTGCGCGTCGACCGACAGTGGGACAGCGACGCCGCCCGCGGCCGAGTCCGCGGCTCCGGGCGCGTCTGCGTCGCCGGTCGCCGCTGCCAGCTGTCCGACGGCTCCGGCCCAGCCGCTGCCCGCCGGCGAGACGCGCGAGGTGACGATCGAGACCGACGAGGGGAACATCGTCTTCGACGTGGAGGCCGACCTCGGTCCCCTGGCCGCTGGAAACTTCGTCGCGCTGGCCGAATGCGGCTTCTACGATGGCTCGGTCTTCCATCGCATCATCCCGGGCTTCGTGATCCAGGGAGGAGCCTCAACCAGCACCGAGGACGGCGGACCAGGCTACGAATTTCCGAATGACCCGGTGGCGGTCGCCTATGAGCGCGGCATTGTCGCCATGGCAAACCATGGCGTCGACACGAACGGGAGCCAGTTCTTCATCGTGCTCGGCGATTCAGGGCTGCCACCGGACTACTCGGTGTTCGGCCGCGTCACGTCCGGCATGGAGCTCGCCGACACGATCGCCGCGGGACCGAGCACCGGCGGTCAGGAGAGTACGGCCCTTCAGCCCGTCACGATGAACCGCGTCACCGTCGCCAACCCGTAGCCCCAGGAGGCCCACATGACCCGCGCAACCATCGCCACCGAGCTCGGTGACATCGAGATCGAGCTGTTCACGACTGACGCCCCGAAGGCCAGCCAGAACTTCGTCGATCTCGCGAACAAGGGCTACTACGACGACGTCATCTTCCACCGCGTCATCCCCGGCTTCGTCGCGCAGGGCGGCGACGGCCAGTACGGCAAGAAGTCCTCGCTCGAGCGCGGGCGCGTCGGCACGGGCGGCCCCGGCTACAAGTTCGACGACGAACCGGTCAAGGGCGAGTACGAGCGCGGAGCCGTGGCGATGGCGAATGCCGGTCCGAACACGAACGGCAGCCAGTTCTTCATCATCCACCAGAACCTGACCGGCAAGCTGCCGAAGAGCTACACGCTGTTCGGCCAGGTCACCAAGGGAATGGACGTCGTCGACCAGATCGTCAACGCGCCGCGCGACGGGCGGGACCTGCCGAACGAGCCGGTCGCGATGAGCTCGGTGACGATCTCGGAGGACTGACCCGGCGCCGGCGCTCAGGGCCTCTTCACGGGTCGGCGCAAGCTAGGTTAAGGAATTTACATCAAGGTGTACGCCAAAACCCTTGGAAAACTGCCACCGGCGTCGTAGGATATAGGAGCTGTTAAGTCAGCCAGGCTGCCCCAGCGGCAAGGTCATGGGTAGGTAGGGTCAGGGTAGTCGGTGCAGCCGACGTGATAGATGCCCTTGACGCGTGGCAGAAGCGTCCGCTTCGGCGGATGTTTTCACCGGGACAGCAACGGAGCGGCTCCTTCGGGAGCCGCTCCTATTTTTTTCGGGTTGTTTCGGGCCGCGGGGCCACGAGCCGCTCATCAGGCGAGCTGCTCAGCAATCGAAGGCGAACCAGCACAACTCGTTGCGGAGCCGTTGGTCGTCGAGCACGAGCTCCCGGATCTGCGTCGGGAAGCTGGTCGCGCTGCCACCGACACTCCAGGCGACCAGCATCGTCACGCTCGGGAGATGCCGCCCGGGCAGCCCTGACCGCGTAGGCCGCAGCACCGAGCTCGTGGGCCGCCACGTGGCCCACCGCCGCGGCCTGGCCGGCAGCGTACGCAGCATGCCGTGCTGCCCCGCTCAGGTCTCTCGCCGCGGCGTTCGCATGCCCGCCCGCCGTGCGGGCCTCTGCCCACGTGATCTGACCCCGCGCCCAGGCACGCGCCAGGTCGATCGCCCGTCGCGGACGGTCGTCCCCCGGCCGCGCTTGCTCGAAGTGGTGGAGCACGTGTTGCGCGCAGTCGGCCGCCCACACCGCGAGCAGGTGGTGATCGTCGTCCTGGAGACTGCCGCCGCGACGCACGGTGATGAACCTGGGATCGCGGACCTTGGGGAGGATCATGGTTCCTACCGCGGTGCTACTCGAGGTCGCGGCTGAGGTACGTCCCGTAATCCGGCACCGTCCGCGCGTAGTCGCTCGTCATCAGCGGTGACGAGATCATGAAGTCGGCCGACGCGCGGTTGCACGCGATCGGGATGTTCCAGACGACTGCGATCCGCAACAGCGCCCTCACGTCCGGATCGTGCGGCTGGGGCTCGAGTGGGTCCCAGAAGAACACGAGCAGGTCGATGTCGCCTTCGGAGATCAGCGCCCCGAGCTGTTGGTCACCGCCCAGCGGTCCCGACTGGAGCTTCTCGATCCCGACCCCAAGGGCGTCCTCGAGCAGCGTGCCGGTCGTGCCCGTGGCCACGAGATCGTGGCGCTCGAGCAGGATCCGGTTGTAGCGCGACCACTCGATCAGGTCGCGCTTCTTGTTGTCGTGGGCGACCAGCCCAATTCGCTTGCGTCTGCCGACCGCTTCCATCGTTCCGTCCCCTGCCTGCGGCATCGATCCCCCCAATGGGGAGTCTGGGGTCTCGGAACGGCGCTGTCAGCGTGGCGCCGGGGCCGCCAGCGGTGCGGCTGCGGGTCGGGCGGGCCGCGAGCGGGCAATGACCACGCCACCGATGGCGATGGCACCACCGACCAGCGCCGCGACCGGCGGGATCTCCCCGAGCACGAACCAGCCCATCACGATCGCAATCGCCGGGACCAGGTAGGTGGTCGATCCGAGGCGGCCGGCCGTCGTCCGATTGAGGGCGAACGCCCACGTGGTGAACGCGATGGCCGTCGGGAACACGCCGAGGTACACGAGCCACGCCAGCGACTCGCGCGGCGCCGTGCCGAGCTCGCCGACCAGCTGGGGTGCGAACGGCACGAGCACGACAGACCCGACAAGGCACGCCAGCCAGGTGACCATCAGTGCGGGGGTGTCGCGCACGGCGGGCTTCTGGAGCACGACGCCGACCGCGTACGCCACGGCGGCGATCAGGCAGAGGACGATTCCGAGCCCTGCCTCAGGCCCGGCCGCGCCCGACGATGTCGCGAGCCCGATGACCGTCGCGCCCGCGAACGCGACGAGCGACCCATAGATCAGGCGCGGCGGGAAGCCCTCGCCGAGGAAGAGTCCGCCCAGGATCGCGATGAGAATCGGGCCGACGTTGACGAGCATCGCGGCCGTACCCGCATCGACGTACCGCTCGCCGGCATTCAGCACCACGTTGTAGAGGGCGAACCACAGGACCCCGGAGGCGACGATGAACGGGAGCGCCCGGCGGCTCGGGCGCCGTGGTCGCCTGATCAGCACCACCGTTCCGAGCGCGATCGTCCCGACGAGGAGCCGGCCGAGGGCCAGCGAGCCCGGCGAGAGGTCCGTGGCAACAGCACGGATCCCCACGAAGGCGGACGCCCACAACACCACGGTCACGAGGGCCGCCCCGAGTGCGATCCAGTCGGTGCCCTGTTCGTCCTGCGCAGGTGTGCCGTCGTCGTGGGTCATGTGGCCTCCGTTCTTCCCTCAGGACAGTGCACGACCACAGACCGTTGCATCGTGCCGGGCTCTCTCGACGCTCGCCGTCGACGAAGGCGACGGCGGCATGGCATTCCGGGGAGATCCGGCGAGCCCGCGATGAGTCCTGTGGCGTCCGGCAGTCGTATCGTCGAACCCATCACTCAGGAGGGCTTGGATGCGCAGCGTGACCTATTCGATGAGCATGTCGCTCGACGGCTACATCGTCGGGCCGGACGGCGGCTTCAACTGGACGCCGCTCGACCCTGAGGTCTTCCGCTTCTGGATCGACGAGATCCGGGAGGTGGGCGTCCACCTCATGGGACGACGGCTGTACGAGACGATGCTGTACTGGGAGACCGCCGACGAGGACCCCTCGCTCGGCGACGCCGAGCTCGAGTGGGCGGCGCTCTGGAAGCCATTGCCGAAGGTCGTGTTCTCCACCACGTTGTCGGCGGTCCAGGGCAATGCCCGCCTGGTCGTCCGGCGGCCTCGCGGAGGAGATCGAGCGGTTGCGAGCCGAACCCGGGGACGGCGAGATCGCGATCGGTGGTGCCACGCTTGCCGACCAGGTGGCCGCGTTGGACCTGATCGACGAGTACCGGGTAATTGTCTACCCGGTGTTGGTCGGCGGTGGCATTCCGTACTTCTCGCAGCGCGAGCGCCGGGTGGATCTCGAGCTCGTCGAGACCCGCACCTTCAGCTCGAACGTCGTCTACCTCCGCTACCGGGTGGCGCACTAACCGGCTCGTCCGCCGGGCGTGGACGGCTGCGCGCGCCCTCCGCGAAACGTCCCGGCGTCGTACCGAGGAAGCGGCGGAACCTGCGCGTGAAGTGGGCCTGATCGCTGAATCCGACTTCGGCGGCCACGTCTGCCAGCGGCTGGCCGGCGAGGATCCGGTCGCGGGCGACATCGAGGCGCCGCCCCAGGACGTAGCGGTGCGGCGGAATCCCGAATGCCTCGCTGAACGCCCGCGCCACATGGGTCGGCCCCGTTCCCAGCTCTGCAGCGAGGGCCGCCATCGTGACCGGTTCGAACAGGCGGGCGTCGAGGATTGCGCGCGCGTGCTCCGCCAGGTCGGGGATGGGCGGCTGCCCGGTCGGGAACTGCCGCTCTCCCAGCAGTGCGCGGATGCGCTCCGTGATGAAGGCCAGGTGCGTCTCGGCGGCCAGCGCCTCGTCGACGCAGCCGAGCTCATCGTGGAGTCGGCCGACGGCGGTTCGCAGCCGCGAATCAGGAAGCACTGGCGCGTCGACGGCGGGGCCGATGCGAGCCTGCCCGATCACCTCGGGCTCGAGGTAGATGACCCGGGTCCTGTAGCCGCGCGTCGTTGCCGGCCGGCCGTCATGGACGACGAACGGTGGGAGGAGCGAGACCATCGCCGGGTCGGCACCACGCTCCTGCCGATCGAGGTCGTAGCGGATTGCGCCGGCGTCGACGACGAACAGCGTCCACGTGTCATGCGTATGCGGCGGATACGCGTGCTCGACGAAGTCGCCGTGGAGCACTTCCCGGACGCCCGGAACAGCCGGTTTCCACGCCGTGACCGCGGTCGTGGGGATCGACGCCTCCATCGCAGGATCGTACAAGACCCTCGGCAGCGTTCTGCGCGAGCATCGGGCCGTGGAGCAGATCGCCGCGCTCGTGGGGTTCTCGATCATCAGCGCCGGCACGCCGGGACCGAACAACATCCTGCTGTGGGCCTCGGGTGCAGCCTTCGGTTTCCGCCGCACGCTCCCCCATGTGATCGGGACGGCGGTCGGGATCGGGGCACTCACGCTCGCGGTTGCCGCCGGCCTCAGCGTGATCATCACGAGCGTACCGGGCGTCGCCCTGGCCATGAAGATCGCGGGGTCGCTCTACCTCCTGTACCTGGCATGGCAGGTTGCGGGCGCCGGCGCGCTGAACGACCGGTCGATCGCGAAGCCGCTCGGCGTGGGCCAGGCTGCTGCGTTCCAGGTCATCAACCCGAAGGCGTGGATCTTCGCGCTGGGAGCGGTCACAACCTTTCGCCCGGCGAGCCTGCCGACGTTCTCGGGCGCGGTCCTGGTCACGATCACCATGATCCTGGTGATCATCCCGACGGCTGCGCTGTGGGCCGCCGGAGGCGGCGCCATCAGCAGGCTGATCCGGGACGATCGCGTTCGTCGCGCGGTCAACCTCACGCTCGCGCTGATCCTCGCTGCGACGGTGGTTTCGGTCTGGCTCTGATCACGGGCATCGTCATTTGTCCATGCCGCGATGCGACGCATGCCGAGCGATGGGCTGCGTCGAGTGCGGGATCGTTGAACCCAGACACGGAGCGCCGGCCGCGAGCCGGCACTGATCACATACGCCTCACGCGTCGTCGTCGGGTGGGTCTGGGGGCCCACCCGACGCGTTTTTGTTCCGCCCGGTGTCTTCCCTAGTCCGTCGGTGGGGAGCTCCCTGTGGACCGCCGCTCCCGCAGCGCCTTCCGGCCCGCGTGGACGAACGTGAACACGGCCATCACGAACATGAACCCACCGACCACGATCACGATGCCGCTCAGGATCGGGATGCCAACGATCCACGCGATGATCGCGATCACGAGGCCGAAGCCGCCGGCAACTGCTGCCTGGACGGCGCCTGACGGCCAAAACGTGGCATCCGCGTCGTCGCCCAGCTCCTTCAACGGGAAGTGGACGCGGCCGCTCCGAGCGTCGAAGACGACCAGGTCGTACTTCGCGGCCAGGCTGAACACGTCGTCCAGACCGTCAGCGGTCGCCTCCGGCGTGATGCGGATCGCGACCAGCCGCGCCGGCGGCTCGTCGTCGCCGCCTGACAGCCAGGCCGGTTTGGTGCTCGGGTTCGGATTGGCGTCCGACACGAGCTCGAGGCCGGTTCGGTCGTTGACGAGCTCGCGGTGGAACCAGCCGATGTCGCGTCTCGGCTCGAAGGGACCGAGCGCCGGGTCGGCGCCGGCCGCCTCCCACTCGCGCACCAGCGCCGAGGCTCGCTGCGTCGTCGACATCGCGCGGGGACTGCCAGACGTAAAGATCAAACGGCATGGCTCCGATCCTCCCATGCTCGGTACGCCGTCCGCCTGGCGCCGGATGCGACGAAAAGCCAGACGGCCCGAAGGCCGCCTGGCTGATGTCGCGCGTCGAAGATCGGTGGTCAGGCGGCGATCGGCGACCTCGGAGCTCACGCGCGGCGTCTCCTCCGGTTGTGCGTAGCCGAGCCGGCCGCGCGTCGCGACGAGGATCACCGCGGCAAGCACCGCGAAGCCGGCGAAGACCAAGGCCGGATCGACCGCGGGGGCGACCACCGGGATCAGTTCGACTCCGGCCGCGACGCCGAGCCCGGCATGGGCCAGGCCGACGATCGGCACGCTTCGGCCAGTGCTGTTGTACAGCCACGTCAGCGTCATCCGGACCGGGATCGGCAGGACGAACAGCGCCACGAGGTAGAACGGGATCTGCTCGGGCGGGACGCGGCCGACGGTCACCCCGCCGACCACGAACACGAGCGGCACATGGATCAGCGCCTGGAGCCAGGTCGTGACGACGCTGGCGCCGATCGGACCCAGACGGGGCTGGAGCCGCTCGAGGGCGAAGCCGGTCCAGGCCGCCTCCTCCCACAGGTTGACGAGCGCGAAGGCAATCAGCGAGGCGACGACGATGGTCGCGAGAACGGCCACCGGATCCCCGACGATCGCCGCGAGCACATCGACGCCCCCGATGACGATCGCCGTGGCCATCGCCGCGACCGGCAGCAGCAACATCGCGAACGCATACCAGCCGGGGTTGACCCGGAAGTTGAAGACCCGGCCGCGCAGCTCACGGACGCCGCTCCGACCATCGGCAAGGGCCGTCGTGATGAAGGCGGCGCCCGCCAATGCAAAGGCGTCAAGGAGGACGAACGGAGCAACACCGGGCAGATCGAGGTTGATGACCCCGATGCCGGCAAGGGACAGCAGCGGCACGGCGAAGATCGCCGCGCTGGCCCCGTAGGCGATGGCGAGGAAGACGGCAAGCGGGTGTCGTTGGGCGATGGAACGCATCTGTTGGTTTCCTTTGGGCTATTCCGGCCGCCGGACCCATGACCGACGTGCCTCGCACAGCGTCGTTTCTGGCCCGGCCGACGTCGTCCGCCTGAGGGCTCGAACGGCACACGGCCGAAGGGATGGATCTGTCCCTCTCGGGCGATACCCGGGTCGTGCCGCGCCTCATCCCATGGATGGATGCTGGGGCGCGGCGGCGGGCGGTATCGTCCCGGCATGACACGAGTCCTTCGCGCGTGGACCGCCGACGTCCGTCCAGTCGACGTGGTGATCGCCCTCGGACTGGCCGCGCTGTCGTTCCTGCCCTTCTTCACGCGGATCGGCGAACGTGGCGACCGCCGGCGGGCTCGGCGGTCGTCCTGCTGCTCCTCGAAAGCCTCCCCCTCGTGTGGCGCCGCCGCTATCCGCTGGTCGTGATGCTCGTGGTGCTCACGGCGACGATCGTCCACATCGCCATCATCCCGGAGGGAGCGCCGATCCAGGTCGGGCTGGGCATCCTTGTCGCCACGTACACCATCGGCGAGCGCCTCGACCGACCGACATCGCTGGGACTCACGGCATTGACGGCCACGATCGTGGCGGTGTTGTTCATCGGCCAGGCTGGTCCCGACGCCCTCCAGAGCCTGATCCAGACGGACCTCATCCTGTTCGTCGCGTGGCTCGTCGGCGATGCGGCACGGATTCGACGGCTGTATACGGACAACCTCGTGGAGCAGGCTCGCCTCGTGGACAGGGAGCGCGAGGAGCGCACGCGCAGGGCGGTACTCGAGGAACGCGAGCGGATCGCCCGTGAGCTCCACGACGTGGTTGCCCACCATGTGAGCGTGATGGTCATCCAGGCTGGAGGCGGCTTGAGCGCGATCGCGACGCGCCCGGGCGACGCGCGGTCGGCGCTCGAGTCAATCGCGACGACCGGACGGCTGGCGCTGACCGACATGCGGCGGATGCTCGGCGTCCTGGGCGCGGCGGAGACGCAGGAACCGATGCCCGGCCTGGATCGCCTGGACGACCTCGTGGCACAGGTTCGTCTGGCCGGACTGCCCGTGGAGCTGTCGGTGGAGGGCGAGCGACGACGCCTCGACCCTGGTCTCGAGCTGTCCGCGTACCGCATTGTCCAGGAAGCGCTCACCAACTCACTCAAGCACGCGCAGGGCGGGCGCGCACAGGTGGTCGTGAGCTTCGAGTCTGGCCTGCTCGTGATCTCGATCGACGACGAGCGCGGAACCGGGCCGCAGCATGCCGTGGAACCCGACCACGAGGGCCGGGGCCTGGTCGGGATGCGCGAGCGAGTCGCGATGCTGCGCGGGACGCTCGTCACCGAGCCGACGAAGGAAGGCTTTCGCGTGGTGGCCAGCCTGCCGATCGAGGCCGCGCCGCACACATGAGCATCCGTGTGCTGCTCGTCGACGACCAGGAGCTGGTGCGCACCGGCTTCCGCATGGTGCTGACCGGCGAGGAGGACATCGAGGTGGTCGGGGAGGCCGCCAACGGCCGCGAGGCGATCGCCGCGGCTGCGCGGACGCGACCCGACGTGATCGTCATGGACATCCGGATGCCGGTCATGGACGGGGTGGAGGCGACGCGACAACTCGCCGGCGCGGACGCCGAGTCCCGCGGCCCGCGCATCCTCGTGCTCACGACGTTCGACACGGATGAGCACGTCATGGACGCGCTTCGCGCCGGTGCGAGCGGGTTCCTGCTCAAGGACGTCACGCCGGCCGACTTCGTCGCCGCCATCCGCGTCGTCGCCGCCGGCGACGCGTTGATCGCTCCGTCCGTCACGCGTCGGCTGCTCGACCGTTTTGCGCGGCTACCCTCACCCGCGGATGGGGCCGGGGAGGTCCTCGGTCAGCTGACGGAGCGAGAGCTCGAGGTCCTCAAGCTCGTTGCTGAAGGGTTGTCGAACCGGGAGATCGCCGAACGCCTCGTGCTCGCCGAGCCGACGATCAAGACGCACGTCTCGCACCTGCTGCTGAAGCTCGACCTGCGCGACCGAGCCCAGCTGGTGGTGCTGGCCTACGAAACCGGGGTCGTCAGGCCGGGCGAATCAGAGGCTTGATCGTCGGACGCCCGGCTGTGGCCCCGGTCACACGCCGAGCCCCGGCGTGGATCCTATGCAAACCTAGGCATACATCGCGACTCGCCCGCTGTACGATCAACATCCGAGGAGCTCCGGTGCGCATCGCTGTTTCCCCCCAGCGGCGATGCAGCGAGGAGCTCCTCGCGATTTCCGCTGAGCGACCGATGACGTTCCCTGCCGGGACCGGGACCGGTTCGTGGTGACATCGGAACCGAGACGAGTCCGCATCGGCGCGCGACGTTCTCTGCCGCGTAGTGCTGACGTCGACGCCTGGCAGATTCCGTGGTCATGATCCGAACGGTTACGGCAGTTCGCGAGGTTCCGGCATGACCGATCACCTGATGGCGCAGCAGTTCGAGGACGCAGGCGGCACCGAGGACTGGAGCGTCGTCGGCGAGGGTGCCTGCACGTTCTTCCCGACCGGATCCTTCGCAGCGGGCGCCGGGTTCGTCCAGGCGATCGCGAAGCTCCCGGGCATCGACGATCACCCGCCGGCGTCGACGTGCGGCCCGACGGCGTGACCGTCCGCCTGATCACGCAGGAACCCGAGTACCGCGGGATGACCGAGCGTGACGTGCGGGTCGCTCGGCAGATCTCGGCGACGGCGCGGGAACTGGGGCTGACAGCCGACCCGTCCGCGGCGCAGACCACGCTGCTCATCCCCGGTGCCCCGGATGCCGCGGCGGTGATGCCGTTCTGGCGAGCGGTCCTCGGCTACGATCCGCGACCGGACAGCCCGGACGAGGACCTGGTCGACCCGCGCGACCGCAACCCGTCGTTCTGGTTCGAGCAGATGGACACAGCCGCGGGCGGACGGCGGCGGCGCGATCCATGTGGCGGTCTGGGTGCCGCACGACCAGGCCGAGGCCCGAGTGGCAGCGGCGCTCGCAGCCGGCGGTCGACTCGTCCGCGACGACTTTGCGCCGATGTGGTGGACGCTGGCCGACGCGGCAGGCAACGAGGCCGACGTGGCCACCACGCGCGGTCGATGACGGATTCAGGTTCGTGGTTGACTTATATAAGTCACACGTTGTAGTATCTGCGCTCGTGCACGCGTTCGACGTCCTCGGAGACCCGGTCCGCCGGCGGATCCTCGAGCTGCTCGCCGATGGCGAGCTGACCTCGGGGGCCATCACCGCGGTGGTCCAGGCCGAGTTCGGAATCTCGCAGCCGGCCGTCTCGCAGCACCTCAAGGTCCTGCGGGACAGCGGGTTCGCGAACGTCCGACCCGAGGGTACCCGCCGGCTCTACGCCGTCGACGCCGCGCCGTTCCGTGAGCTCGACGACTGGCTCGCGCACTTCCGTGCGTTCTGGGGCCAGCGCCTCGACTCGCTCGAGACGGAGCTCGCCCGCGGCAAGCGCGAACGCCGCCTCCAAGCCGCCGCCTCCGATGCTGAGAAGGAGACCGCCCCATGATCGACATCGTTCGAGAAATTGACGCCGTCCAGCGCGAGGTCCGAAGCGGCCGCATCGCGGCCGGAGAAGGACGGCAGGTTCGGATGCAGCGCACCTACAACGCCCCGATCGAGGAGGTCTGGGACGCCTTGACGGACCCCGAGCGGATCGGCCGCTGGTTCCTGCCGGTCAGCGGCGACTACCGCCTCGGTGGCCGCTACCAGTTCGAAGGCAACGCCGGGGGCGAGATCGTCGAATGCGCCCGCCCCAACCGGCTGAAGGTGACGTGGGCGTACGGCGAGATTTCCAGTCCGGCCGACATCTCGGAGGTCGAGGTCCGGCTCGCTCCGGCCGGTGACCAGAAGACAACACTCGTGCTCGAGCACACCGCCATCGTCCCCGAGGACAGGTGGGGCGAGTACGGCCCGGGCGCCGTCGGTGTGGGCTGGGACGGAGGCCTGCTCGGCCTGACGCTCCACCTCGAAGGCGGATCGGTGGGTGATCCCATGGCGTGGCAGGTGTCCGATGAAGGACGCGACTTCTTCAAGCAAAGCAGCGCGGCCTGGGGCGAAGCGAACCGAGCCGCCGGCGCCGATCCCGAAGCCGTCGCACGCGGGGTCGCAAATACGAACGACTTCTACGCACCGGATCCGGCAAGCGTCTGACGGGGCCGCGCCCGGGGCCGCCCGAGCGCAACGTCCTGCTAACTCGCGAGGGGCAGACCGACCAGGTCCGCGCTGACCTGCCACAGACGGGTTGCCGCGTCGTCGTCGTACGACGCCTTGTTGGATCGCTGAGGCCGGCCCTTCGCGAAGTACGTCCCGGTGACGGCCGCGACCTCCGGCGAGGATGCCAGGTAGATCGACGTCGCGGCGCCCTGCTGTGGCGTCTTCATGAATGGTCTGAAGAACGGGACGAGCACCTTGAAGACGCGCGAGGGATCCTCGGCGCCGAACCCGGTGTTCACCACGCCGGGGTGCAGCACATTCGCGGTCACGGCCGTGCCTTCCAGCCGGCGGGCCAGCTCGTAGGTGAACATGACGCTGGCCAGCTTCGACTGGTTGTAGGCCGTATCACCGGAGTAGTCGCGCTCGCCCTGCAGGTCGTCGAAGTCGATCGTTCCGAGTGACTGGGCACCGGACGCAACGGTGACCACGCGCGCCGGTGCGCTGGCCTTCAGCCGATCCAACAGGAGCTCGGTGAACAGGAACGGGGCCAGGTGGTTGACGGCAAACGTGCGTTCCAGGCCGTCAGCGGTGACGTGGCGACCGGACCAGAAACCACCGACATTGTTGACGAGGACGTGCAGCCGCGGGCATGCGTCGAGCACCTCAGCGGCGAGGCGGCGCACCTCCGCCTGGGATGACATGTCGGCCCCGAACGCAATGACGTTCGGATTGTTCGTGGCGGCACGAATGTCGTCCGCGGCCGCTTCGGCGCGCCGAAGATCCCGGCCGGTGACGACCAGCCGGGCGCCAAGTGCCGCGAGCCCGATCGCGGTGGCCTTACCGATGCCGGACGTGCCGCCCGTGACAAGGACGGTCCTGCCCGTCATCGACAGTGGCTGGTGGACCATGATCGACCCCCGAACATGTCGTCGGGGTGCGCCGGCACGAGGCCGGCGCACCCACGATTCAGGCCGGGACCTGTGTCATGCCGGTGTGGGTTCGGGTGCAGCCTGGCCCTTGCGGACCGCCGCCTCGGCCGTGCCATCCGGCCCGGCCAGGACATAGGCGATCATCGCGAGGAACCCGAAGTTGAAGATGCCCAGCAGGAGCAAGCTGACGAACCAGCCCTTGCTGTCGCGCTGCCAGGTGTTCAAGAGTGCGCCGATCCAGGACACCAGCCCGGCGATGGCGCCGCCCATGGCGGTGACGGCGCCCAGGATGCCGACCCCGATCAGGGACCAGGCGAGCGCGCCTCCGCTGACCCCCACGAGTTGGTCACCATTCATGACGAACATGTCGCCTGCATAGGCGATCCCGAAGGCCAGAACGGCCAGGATGGCGCCCGCGATTGCGGCCAGCGTGCCGCCGATGAAGAGCTTGGTGACTGTGGACTTGGTCATGGTGGTCCCCTTTTTCAATGTGTTGGCGAATGAAGGGTTTCGCGGCGGAGTGACCGGAATGGCGTGGCCATTCCGCGGCCGCTCAGACCGGAACCGGAACGGCGATCGGCTCCTTGATCGTGTTCTCCGAGGTGAGCGGCACTGAGGAAGGCTGTGACACCGTGACCACGATGGTTCCTCGAGCGTGGCCGGTTGCGACACGATCGATCGCCTCCGGAGTGTTGGCCAGCGGGTAGGTGCTATCGATCACGGGCGTGACCTTGCCGGCTTCCACGAGGGCCTTGAGCGCGACCAGGTCGTCGTGGTTCTGCGTCTTGACGGTTGGCTTGGCCTGCTGGCGCACGAACATGGACGTGAGCATCGCCCGCACCGTGCGGCCGAGCTTGCCGTCGGCATGCCCGCCGCCGTTCGAGATCAGCGTCCCGCCCGGGGTGAGCGCCCGCCTGGTCCGTGCCATCGAGTGGTTGCCGACGTTGTCGAGGATCAAGTCGTACCGTTCCGCGGCGCTTGTGAAGTCCTCGCGCGTGTAGTCAATGACGTGGTCGGCACCGATCGAGCGGAGCAGGTCCACGTTCTTCGTACTGGATACGCCGGTCACGGTGGCACCCATGGCCTTGGCGATCTGCACGGCGAAGGTTCCGACGCCGCCCGATGCGCCGTTGATCAGGACCTTCTGGCCGGGCTGAACCTTGCCGTCGTCGCGCAGGAGCTGGAGCGCGGTCGACGCCGACACGCCGACGGCGGCAGCCTGTTCGCTCGTGAGGTTGACCGGCTTCTTGACGAACTGTTCCTCGCCGGCAATCGCGTACTCGGCAAAGGCGCCTGCACACCAACCGAAGACCTCGTCGCCCGGTCGAAGTCGCTGCACGTCCCTGCCGACTGCCTCGACCGTCCCGGCGACATCGGTCCCCGGGACACGATTCTTCGGCGTTCGCAGACCCGTCGCCAGGCGCATGACGAACGGCGAGCCGGTCATGAGAATCCAGTCGCCGACATGGACGGACGCGGCATCGACACGGACCAGGACGTCGCCGTCGCCGACCTCGGGCTTGCCCAACCTCTGCCAACCGGAGCACGTCGGCCGACCCATACTTGTCTTGAACGATGGCCTTCATCGGACCTCCCCCTACCGTGTTGTCGATACAGCGTACGCTCATCCGTGTAGACTGTACACGCTAGAGCGTACACCGTACGCTGTCAAGAGGGAGGAACCGAGCACATGGCCACACGCGCTCTGCCGAAGACCCGACCGCCGCACCGCCTGAGCCGGGAACGGGTCCTTCGGACCGCCATCCGTCGCGCGGATCAGGGCGGACTCGAGGCGCTCTCGATGCGGACGCTCGCGGAGGAGCTCGAGGTGGCGCCAATGGCGCTGTACCGCCATGTCGCCAGCAAGGACGACCTCATCGACGCGATGATCGACGTGATCTTCAGCGAGATCGGTCTGCCGTCCGGCGGGGCCGACTGGAAGACTGCCATGCGCCAGCGGGCCGTCTCGCTCCGGGACGTTCTGGCGCGCCACCGCTGGGCGATCGGTCTGATGGAGTCGCGCCGAAGTCCTGGTCCCGCGAACCTGCGCCACCACGACGCGGTGATCGGGCGGCTTCGCGCTGCCGGCTTCGATGTCGGCATGGCCGCCCATGCGTATTCGCTCCTGGACAGCTACATCTATGGCTTCGCCTTGACGAAGATGAATCTGCCGTTCGAAACGGCCGAGCAGGTTGCCGACGTGGCACAGAGCATGCTCGAGCCATTTCCCGTGAACGAGTACCCGAACCTCGTCGAGTTCCTCAGCGAACACGTCATGCAGCCGGGCTACGACTACGGGGACGAGTTCGCGTATGGCCTGGAGCTGATCCTCGACGGCCTCGAAACGGCGAGCAAACGAGGCTGACGCCGACCCGGTCCGGATCGGTGGCATCCTAGGCCCGAGATGGGCGAGCGCATCCTGATCCTCGGCGGCGGCTTCGCCGGCGTGTCGACCGCCCGGGAACTGTCGAAGCAGTTGCGTCGGGATCACCGACTGGCCGCCGGCCCGCAGGACGACGGTGTCTCGGTCACCCTGATCAACCGCGACAACTACTTCGTCTTCCAGCCGCTTCTCGCCGACATCATCTCGGGCACGATCGAGACCACGCACGTGGTCGTGCCGCTGCGGCGGTTGCTGCACGGGGTCGACGTCGAGGTCGGCTACGTCGACGAGATCGACCCCATCCACAAGAGCGTCTCGGTCCGGCGCAGGCAGAGCGGTGAGGTCTTCAGCGTCGCGTACGACGCGCTCGTGGTCGCGCTCGGAAGCATTACCGACTTCCGAGCGGTGCCCGGTATGGCCGAGCACGCGATCGGCGTGCGGACCCTCGGCGACGCCTTCTACCTTCGCAACCGGGCCCTGGCCCAGCTCGAAGAAGCGGCCAACGAGCCCGACTCGGCTCGGCGCGACGCGCTCCTCACGTTCGTCGTCGTGGGCGGCGGCTCGACCGGCGTCGAAGTTGCCGCCGAGCTCGAGGACCTGCTGCGCACCGCGCATCGGACGTTTGCCAGCCTCCCGAAACCGAATGTCGTGCTCGTCCACAGCCGGCCCTACGTCCTGCCGGAGTTTGGCGATCGCCTCAGCCGATACGCGACGAAGAAGCTGGTTCGCGCAGGAGTCCGGCTGGTCCTCGGTCGACGCCTGACCCGCGTCGAGCCCGACCGGGTGGAGCTCGACGATGGCAAGGTCATCGCCACGGCGACGGTGATCAGCACGGTCGGCAACGCACCGAACCCGGCCCTGGCCGGTTTTGCAGGTGTCGATGGCGCGCTCGACTCGCGAGGCTGGATTCTCCCGGACGCGACGTTCGCCGTGCCCGGGCTCGAACGGGTCTGGGCGCTGGGTGACTGCGCGTCGATCATCGATCCGGGGACGGGCCGGCCGTCGCCCGCGACGGCCCAGCACGCGGTCCGCGAGGGTCCGCATGCGGCGCGCAACGTCCTGGCGGTGCTGGACGGACGGCTACCCACCCCGTTCGACTACAGCCAGCAGGGCATGCTCGTGTCGCTCGGCCGGTTCCGGGGGGTGGGCGAGGTCCGCGGCATCAAGGTGTCCGGCTTCATCGCCTGGTTCATGTGGCGGTCGTACTACCTGCTCCAGCTCCCCACCTTCGAGCGGCGCCTCCGCGTCGCGCTCGACTGGGCGCTCGAGCTCTTCCTGGCCCACGACGTGATCGAGATCAACATGCGCCGCACGCGCACGCGCCCCGGCGAATCCGTCGAGGAGATGGAAGGCGAGCCCGTCTCGGTGGGTGCCCGCCCGGACGCCTCCGACGAGATCGTGATCTAGCCGGACTCCTTCAAGGCGTCGACGAGGACACCGACTCCGTACCGATAGGCCTCGTCGACGTCACCGCCCGAGGCGAAATGCACCAGTGAGCTCCATCGACACGAAGCCGTGCGCAAACGCCGTCACGAGACGTGCGGCCTCGAGCGCACGCTCCGATCCGACGAGCCGCTCGGTGACGCGCAGGAGGGGCTCGGACGCCGCGGCAGTCAGCTCGGCGGGCGGGCGAGATCCTGGCGGCAGGTTCATGAAGAGGAGCTCGTACGCGCGCGGGTTCCGCTGCGCGAACGCTCGAAACGCTGCCGCGATCCGGACGAGAGCCCGCGCCGGGATCCGGATCGCCGGTCAAGGGCTCGAGCTCGCCAGCGAGGTCCTTGAGCGCCGCGCCTCCGATCGCAGCGATGAGCGCCCCCCGATCGGCGAACCGCTTGTACAGGGACGGGGCTCGAACGCCGACGCGCTCGGCGACGGCGAGCATCGTGACCGCGTCGAGGCCGCCGGCCTCGAGGAGCTCTCGACCGGCGGCCACGATGTCGTCGTAGCGACGTGCGAGCCCGGGCTGGACTCACGCCCGCGTCCGCCCCATCCGGCCGAGATGCGTGTCATGGAACGAGGTCGGCAACTTGAGACCGTAGCCGACCGCTCGGTCCATCCCGACGTGGGCGATGAGAATGGCAGCCGCCAGCATGATCGTCGGTGATGCGAGCCAGAGCCCGATCCCCAGCGTCACGATCCCGGGCACCCAGTTGTGAACCAGGTTGTACGTGAACGTGCCGATCCGCGGGCCGGCGAGGTAGCCGGCAGCGGAGACGTCCGGCAGCAGGAGCAGCGGGACGAGGAGCAGCCAGTTGCCCCCGCCGGCGCCAAACAGCGCCAGGCCGATCGCCGAATGCGGCGAGCCCCTCCAGGCGAAGCCAGGTCCGCACGGCGCCTGTGGTCATGCCGTACCCCGGGGCGGTTGCGGACGGTTGCGTGGTGGCCGGCAGGGTCATGGTCGTTGCCGTCATGGCGGTTCTCCCTTGCGTTCGATGAAGGTGGCTATACTATATAGCCTTCATGGCTATTGTCAATAGCCAACTTGCGCGGGAACGCAGCCGCCTTCAAACAGCAAGTTGGACGCACGAAGGCCTCGGCGGTTTGTCGTCGGGGCCTCCGGTCAGGTCGTCAGTGACGACTAGACGGTGACGGGGGCTCTTGTCGGAGCCGGGACGATACCCAGCTGGACGAGCATGCCCAGCTGATCGGCGAGACCCCAGTGCTCGGTCTGGCGCCCGTTGACTTCGCCGCGTCCGATATGGATCTCCATCCAGGAGGCTCGCTTGCCCGTGGGCGGAATGCCCATGAAGTCGCCCTTCATTGTCCCGGTCGCCGACAGGCGATGGACAACCTGGTCGCCGCACACGATCGCGTCATCGATCGAGTAGCGGAGATCCGGGAACGCAGTCTTGAGGGCGTGCAGGGTCTGCTTCAAGCCTTCACGCGTGGACGGCATGCCCGGCCGAGGAAAGTGATCGACGAAGTCGGGCGTGAGGAGCTCGTCGAGGAGGCCGAAGTTACCGGCATTCAAAACTTCGAGCGGGATTCGCTCGGCAGTGCGCTGGCTGTCTGTGGTCATGGTGAACCACCGTTGCTGTGTCCGCGCCGCCGTCGCGGGTCCAGGACGAGGGCACCTCATCGGCGCCCACCGGGTGTGAATTTCCCCGGCGACTGGTCGGTGTGGACGGAACGGGATACTTCGTAGTGTATGGTACGATCCGTAGTATGTCAACCGAGCGGCTTACGCCAACGTCCTACCTGGTCTTGGGTCTGCTCGCTCGCGAGGGGCCGTCCACCCCGTACGACCTCGAGCAGCACGTACGGCAGGAGGCGAGCGCGGCTGCCGACAAGGCGCAGTCGTCGTGGGAGCAGACGCGTTCCGACGCGAAGGCCCGCCTCGACGCGCTCAAGGCCAAGGCGCAGCGGCGCGTCAGACCAGGTGGACGCGGACTTCGCCGCGTCCGACGCGGACTGGGCCGAAGCGGACGCCTACGCGGCGATCGACTACGCCGACTGGGCCGTCGAGAACGCCAGGGTCGCGATCCTGGACGCCATCGACGCCCGCATCACCGCGGACGAGAAGGCGGCAGCGCTCGTCTAACGGCTGAGCGTGAGGCCGGGCTCGGGCGCCGCCCGGGCCCGGCCTCTTGCTTGATCCGCTGACGAAGCGCATCGTGACTCGACCGGCTGGTGAGGTAATCGTGATGGCGGGATCCGAGGCCACGCGCTCGACGCCGACGGGAGCGACCCAGCCGTCCACGGCAGACGGGCAGTCGCCCGCGACCGGGACGCGGCCGAGCCGGCGCTCGATCATGACCCGGATCGTGCTGCTGATCGCGATCGCGCTCATCGTGTTCGTCGGAATCCTGCCGCGGGTCGTGGACTACGACGCCGTGCGCGCGGCGCTGTCGTCCCTCTCCACGACGCAGCTGGCGGTCCTCGTGGTCGCGACCGTGATCGCCTATGTCGCGAACGCTGCACCGACCCGCATCCTGATCCCGGCCCTGAGCTGGCCACGGGCCGTCGGAGCGGATCTCGCGGCCCGGGCTGTCGTCAGCACGATCCCCGGGCCGACCGACATCGCGACACGGTTCGTCCTCTACCGCCAGTGGGAGATCCCGGCCGATACGGCCACGGCAGGGATCGCCTTCGCTGCGTTCTTCGAGACGCTGTCGACGCTCGTCCTGCCGGTGATCGCCACGATCGGGGTCGTCGTCACGGGCCACGTGACCCGTCCGGCGGTGATCTGGATGACGCTCATCAGCGTGGTCGTTCTGATCCTGAGTTTCGGGCTCCTCACTGGCCTCGTCCGATCCGAGTCCCTCGCTCGTCGATTCGGCAACTGGCTGCAGCGGGTCGCAACGCGCCTCTGGCGACTCTTCCGACGAACGCCGCCAAGCGGCATCGCGCAGGGCGTGATGGACGTCCGCGAACGGTCGAAGGACACGCTCTCGCTCCATGGGCGCGCCGGGTTCGCCGCCGCGGTCGCCGCGCGGCTCGCCTGGTTCGTCGTCCTCGAGGTCGCGCTCTGGTCGGTCGGCGTCACCCCGGACATCCTGCCGCCGTCGGTCGTCCTGGCGGCAATGGCGGCGGTCGCGCTCGTGTCGCTGGTCCCGATCACGCCAGGCGCCGTCGGCGTCGCCGAGGTGGCCTACATCGGCTTCCTCTCAGCGGTCGCAGGCTCGGGCCTGACCGACGAGATCACGGCCGCGATCGTGATCTTCCGCGCGGTGCAGTGGCTCGCGCCGATCCCGATCGGCTGGATTCTGCTGGTGATCATGCGCGGCGAGCACTGGCGTGAGATCGCACAGGTCTCAGGCAGCCCAGCGTCGCCGACGGCCGACGCACGGGTCGCCAACGGGGCCTGACACCTACCGATGTTCAGCGGCAGTCAGCTCCAAAGACTGCGTCCACCGGCCGGGTACTCGTCGTGTCGGCGGATCCAGAGCTGCCACGCCTCACCCTCGTCGCGGCCCTTTGGTGCATGGTCGAGGATCGGGTAGTAGCCCATGAGAAATTCCAGTCCGCGCCACGTCGTCGAGTACGCGTGGTAGACGGCGCCGTCCTCGAGGACGAACGCGCTGAAGCCAGGGCTCTCGGTGAGGTAACCGACGACGTCCGTGCCGCTCGAGCTCGCGTTCTGCTCGACGATCGGCGGCAGCCCGGTCCCCGTTTCGGACCCCGTCGCGAGCCCGGTCGGCCTCAGCTGGGCCACGGCCTCCCGCGCTTGTTCCTCGGTATACGAGAAGCCAAGGTCGAAGTTGAAGTCGCTCGGCGCAGCTGAGGCCCACGGAAGACGCCAGCCCATCCGACGCTTGTAGGCCTGCAACTTGTCCAGCGGTGCCTGCGAGACCAGCAGGAACGTCACGTCACGCGCGTGCAGGTGCGGGAGCACGCCGTCGATGCTGTCAGCGATCGACGAATTGACCGGGCAACCGACCTCGTAGCTCGGGCCGAACATGAAGTGGTAGACGAGCAGCTGCGATCGACCGTCGAACAACTCGCTGATGGCCTTCTCGCCGTCGTCCGTGTCGAGGCGGTACTCCTTCTCCAACCTCACCCACGGCAGCTCGCGTCGCTGGCGGGCGATCTCGTCGCCGAGCCGGGTGTGCTCCTTTTCTCGTACGAGCAGTCGCTCGCGCGCTGCGACCCATTCGTCACGTGTTCCGATGTTGTGCCTCGTCATCGTGTCTCCAATCGATTGCCCTGGACTCCCTCGTAGATGAGGTACGTCGTGTCTCCGTCGAGCGTCCGGACGTCGACGAGGCGCAAGCCGCTTCTTGCCATCGGTCTCGCCGAACAGTCGCTCTCCGGCGCCGAGCACGACCGGAAAGATCTTCAGCCGCAGCTCGTCGACGAGACCGTGCTTCATCAGCGTGCGCACGATCCCGGAGCTGGCCGGGACGACGATCTCCCCGGTGAGTTCCGCTTTCAGCTTCGAGACCTCGCTCAGCAGCTCGCCCCTGACGACCGTCGCGTTGTTCCAGTCGGGATCGACGAGGGTCGAGGACACGACGTACTTGGGCATGCTGTTCAACCGGTCTGCCAGCGGGCCGCTCCGCGACGGCCATCGGGCGGCGAACCATTCGTAGGTCCGCCGACCCATCAGCATGGCCTCGGCGCCCAGGGCCTCGTCGAGCGCGAGCCTGGCGAGCTCCGGGCGGTCCTTGATCAGGCCGACCCAACCACCACGCGCGAAGCCTTCGTCGCCGGCCGGGTCCTGGAAGACTCCGTCGAGCGAGACGTTGTCACTGACGACGATCGTTCCCATTCGTAGATGTCCTCTTCGGGCTCTCCGGATCACTCCATCCGTTTCCTGCCACCGTATGCGTTGTCGGACACTGTGTGCGGTATAGTGGGTCGCAATCAACCAACAACCAGCTGCTGGTTGTTCGTTGACGAACGCCGGGCAGGCAGATGTTCAGGAAGCAGGTGACCCGCGGTGGCGATCGGACGCGACGACGTCGGACGCAGGCCCGATCGACGCGTCGGCAAGACGCGGAAGGCACTGAAGGAGGCCCTGACCGACCTGATCCTCGAGAAGGGCTACGAGTCGGTGACGGTCCAGGACGTGATCGATCGCGCGGATGTCGGGCGTTCGACCTTCTACGCCCACTTCGTCGACAAGGACGATCTCCTGATGGCAATCCTCGCCGACCTGGAGATGCCCGGCCTCGACCCGACCAGCTGGAAGGCCGACGATCCCGCCTTCGGCTGGACGCTCGCCCTGTTTCGACACTTCGGTTCCGGCAAGCGGCTGTTCAAGGCCGTCGCCGGAGGCCAGAGCGGGTCACTTGCCCGCCGCGAGACGACGCGGCGACTCGAGGAGCTCACGGAGGCGGAGCTGTCGCGACTCAAGGTGACCCGGAAGCTCGACGCGTTCAGGCTCCAGACCGTCGTCCGCTTCCTCGTGGGGACGTTCATCGGGTTCATGGATTGGTGGATGCGCGAGGAGAACGATCACCTGCCTGCCGAGCAGGTCGACCACGCCTTTCGCGCGCTCGTCCTGCCCGGAGTGGCGAAGGTCCTCGAGTTGGAGCTCGAACTGCCGAAGTCGCTCTAGACCTCGTGGTCCCGGTCACGAAGCGGGTATCAGATGCCGTCCGCACGTCTGGGGCTTGGCGGAGGCAAGTTTCTCGCGCGACCCAACCATCGCCCCCCCGGCGGGATCTGGACACCCGACAGGAGCGATCGACCGGCGATCTCACGACCAAGCGAGCGCCTACGATCGACAAGACGAGGGCGATGTGGATGCGGTGACGAGGGCAGCGAACGGGGTGACGTCGGCCGACGACGCGCTCGTTCGGCGCGCCCGCACCGGCGACGCGGCGGCCTTCGAGGTCCTCGTCGATAGCCGGATCGATCGCTGCTACCGGCTCGCGTGGTCGATCCTCGTCCAACGACGCCGACGCCGCCGACGCGACCCAGGACGCGCTCGTGTCCGCCTGGCGGCAGCTTCCCCGCCTGCGCGATACGGCGGCCTTCGACGGCTGGCTCAACCGGATCGTCGCGAACGCCGCGTTGAAGGCGCGCCGGCATCGTGTCCGACTGCGGGAGGTGTCCGTGCGTCCCGCCTACCCGGACGACGAAACCCCGCAGCCCGAACCGCGGCAGGACCCACGGGCCCGCACCGCGATGGACGAGTTCGTCGACAACGACGCGATCGGGCGGGCCTTCGACCGGTTGCGGCCGCAGGATCGGGTGATCCTCGTCCTCCACCACGTTGAGGAGCGACCGGTCGCCGAGATCGCCCGATCGCTGGGGATCCCCGTTGGAACCGCCAAGTGGCGATTGCACGCTGCACGGCGCGCGCTCGAGAAGGCGATGGAGGCCGAGGCATGAACGCCCGACCCTTGACCGACGCCCAGATCTCCCAGGCCCTCCGCGCCCACCTGCCCGAGGCGGCTGCCCCCGGCCTGCGCGAGCGTGTCTTCGAGGCGGCGGAGACCACCACCCAGCTGCGGGCGCTGCCTTCGTTCCTCGGGGCCCTCAGCGAAGCCGACCCGATCACCCGCCGTCGAAGCCTGCTCATCGCGGCAGCGCTGCTTGTCGCGCTGGCGCTCGCGAGTGCCGCGGCGGTCGGGGCGTTGCGCCTCGTTGGAGCGGGACCCGATCGACAAATTGAGCCTGGAGCCGCCGGCCGACCTCCCGGCGTTCGTCCTCTCGAGCTACGAGCGGCTGCCCCAGCTGCCGCCGGTCGCCCTGACCTGGCACGACAGCGACTCGACCAAGGGCCGCATCTATGTCGATCGGTCGGGCGCGGTCCGATTCGATCAGTTCACGTCCGCCGATGCGACGGAGCCCTCCAGCTACAGGATCCTCAGCCCCAACCACCGCATCAGCGGGATGGCGAGCGTCGAGTCCGAGGCGGTCTGGGTCGAACAAGGGCACGAGGCGATCGGCGAGGACCCGCGGGTGTTCCTCCGAACGGTCCTCAGTGCCCCGGCGAAGGGCCGGGCTGCGAGATGGAGCGCGACTCGAGTGAGGTCGGCAACGGCACCGCGGCAGCGGGCTGGCGATACGTCGGTCTCGAATACGTCGCGGGGCGCCCCACGCACCATGTCGCGTGTGGCGGGGGCGACCTCTGGATCGACATCGAGACCCGGCTCATCCTGCGCACCCAGGGGCCGGCGGTCGATGACGCTGGTCAGCCCATCCCGGTCGAGTCCACCGAGGTCACCGAGATCGCGTTCGGCGAGCAGCCGGCAGCGCTGTTCGAACCGCCGGAGGGCGTCGCCCGCATGTCGGAGGACGAGTACAGCGCATACATCTGCGCGCGGGATCTCCCGAACGAGCTCATGCCCGGCATCTCGGACTGTCCGACACTGAGGAAGCGGAGGCTACGCCGCCGCCCGAGCCCTCGCCCACTCCGACGCCCACCGTGCGTCCAAACACGAGCGACTGCGCGGTTCCGCCGGGAGACCCGAGCGAGCCGATCGGTCCACTGGCCTGGACCCCGGAGAGTCTGAAGGAGGACTGGCCCGCGCCGGTCCGCCCCGAGCCCGCTGGAGGCGGGAGCATCCAACCGATGCCCCTCACGCTACCTCGATCCCATCGGGCGACAACGGATCCGACTGCGTTTCCCTGCGTCGACATCCGCGGGGTGATGGCCGACACCAGCGAGGTGCACCTCAAGCTCGACTCGAGCCAGCCGCGTCGTGGATCCCACCGAGCAGTGGATCGCGTATGGCGTCGTCACCGATGACGATCGCGACGGCGTGCCCGACTGGCGATACGGCATCGACAACGTTCCTGTTCGGCACCGCCGAGGCGTCGGGTGATCCGCCCAAGCCGATGGTGGCGGACGGATCTGCACACCGGTCGGACGGATGCCGGCGGGCATGGGTGGTCCGGGATGCGGAGGTTGGCTCGGCGCCGACTTCAAGACCGAGTAGTCCGAGAGCGGATCGGATGCCGACTTCGTGTTTGGCGGCGCCATGGAAACCGCCGGACAAGGATCGGCCGGTGGGGCTTCGAGCTGGACATGCCCTTCTACACGTGGGCGTCCGTGATCGTGAATGGCCGGGTCGTGGCGACCGACTATGCCCCTGACACCGGCTGGCTCGTCGCGACTCGCGGTGCGAGGCCGGGAGGCACGTTCCTGCTCGGGGATCCATTCCCGCATCTCTCGATGACCGTCCCCGAAGGCTGGACCATGAGTTCGACGAGCTCGGGTCATCGATTTGGCAGAAAGGCGAGTTGAAACGCGTCACATGTGGAGACCTTGCCGCGAGACTTAGGGGATGAGGCGCTCGACGCGGATTGCGCCCGCGTTACGGTTCGATGTGATCGACGACCCGCTCGAGGAGGGCTCCTGCGACGACACGATCGAGCCGCCCCTCGGGTCCAGCTTCGACGATTTCGTGACCTATGTCGCTGGTCTGCCGATGAACGATGATCACGGAGGAACGACAGACGTGACGGTCGATGGCTACCGCGGGAAGCACCTCGAGTACTCGCCGGGCGAGGAGGATGATGTCGACTGTCCCTGTCCGACTACCAAGACGTCTGGATCCTCGACGTCGACGGCGTTCTCCTGATGATCGGTTCGCGCCGTCGGGGGCGACCTTGATCTCGACGTCCCCAAGAAGGCTGTGAAGGCCGAGATCCGGCAGATGGTGGAGTCGATCCACTTCGAACGCTGACGAGACACCGGTCTGCCGTCCTGCCGCGAATCGAACATGCAGGGGTAACGGTGAACCGCTTCACGGTCGTGGCCGATGGATCGACGGCGTGACAAGTCCGCCCGAGTCTTACGCTCAACGAGCGCTGTTGCGACGACCCTGAGCGTGGTCGTGGCTCCAGGTAGAGCGTCAAACCAGAAGCCGAAGGTGTGCCGACGCTCGGCGGTATCATTCGGGTCCGCGCGCCTGTAGCTCAGTGGATAGAGCGTCGGCCTCCGGAGCCGAAGGTCGCAGGTTCGAATCCTGTCGGGCGCGCCAGTGCAACCTTTTCGGGCAGCGCGAGCGCGAATCCGTGGGCGTAGGCCGACGGCGTGAGCCTGACGGACACGATCCTCCTCCCTGCGACGGTGATCCGATCGTAGATGGCGTGGAGCAGGTCGGCCTTCTCCGCGGGAACCTCGGCCGCCCTCCACGTCGCTGACAGCGCCCGGAGCCACGCGACAGCACGCTCGGCCGAGATCCCGTCGGCGCTCGTGCGCTCGAGGTTGTCCTTGGCGTCCCGGAGCTCGTGCAGCCGCTCGAGGTAGACCTCGTCCTCGAGGCGGCCCGCGGCGTGCTCCAGCGCGAGGTCGCGGATCTGGCGGTCGATCCGCGCTCGATCGATCGCGACCGGACGCGGCCCCGAGCCGAGGCTGGCGACGACGGCGGCCATGGTCGCGTCGTCGAGCTCGATCCCTTCGAGCTGCGCCAGGATCGGCTCCTCCCACGTCTCGTCGCCGAGGCGGGCCCGCGTGCCCCACTCCGGGCACGGGTTCGCGTGGAGCTTGCGGTGGCGGCCGTCGGCGAACGTGCCGTCGCTCCGGACGCCGCCGTCCGCAGACGCACTCGAGGAGGCCCTTGAGGAGGTCGACCCGATCGGCGCGCCTCGGCCCGCCGCCGCGGGTCTTCGACCGGCGCACGTCCTCGACCCGCGCCCACAGCTCGTCGGAGACCGGCGGGTCGCCGCGCCACGGTGCGGGCTTGCGCGTCTCGGCGCGGCTCCGCCGGTGGCGGCGGATCCAGCCGTTGTAGAGCGGGTTCATGAGGATCATCCGGATCCTGCTCTCGGCGAGCCCGGTCTCCTCGGCGAGGTCCTTCGCGCTCACGTTGCCCAGGGCGTAGCGCTCGAACAGGGCGACGACGATGCCGATCGTGTCGGGGTCGACCTCGAGGGTGTGCGGCGGCTCCGCGGAGCGCCGGAAGCCGAGGCCGGCGTGGCCGCCCGGGTCGTCGCGGCGGTCGAACTTGGCGGCGTAGCCGTCGGTGATCCGCTCCGAGAGCCGCCGGCTGTACTTCTCCGCCCCGGCCGCCTCCGAGATCAGCTCGTCCCAGTCGTGCGGGTCCGACGACAGGATCCGCCGGTCGCACATGACGAGCGCGACGCCGGCCGGGTGCAGCCCGTCCTCGAGGAGCTCGAGCGTCCGCCGCAGGTTGCGCTGCCAGCGGTCGGAGTACCCGGCGAGGAGCAGGTCGAACGCCCCGTCCGCGCGCCTCGTCGAGCATCTCGGTCATCGTCGCCGAGCGCCAGACGGTGGTGCCGCTGTGGGCGACCTGGAAGACGAGCCCGGTGTCGACGAGGCCGTGGCGCTCGATGAAGCGGTCCTGCTGCTCGCGCTGGCTCGCCGGGCCGTAGCGGTCGTACTGGCCGGCCGTGGACTCACGGATCCAGCGGGCGACCCGCAGGCCCCGGATGTCGTCGAGCGAGCGGGGCAGGCGCTTCATCGTGCGGGGTTCCTTCACGCCGCCCCGACCTCGCGCTTCGCGTCCATGGCGATGACATTCGCGCTGTCGGGCCCCGAAGCCAAGCGTTCACGACGCATCTGGTCCGGACCGTCGGGGTAGCGGCGATGGAGCGCCTCGACGTAGCGAGCGAGGGCGGCCACGAGCGGATCACGCTCCAGCGGTCGCTGCACCTGCTCGGTCAGCGCCTCGTCAGCTCGCGCGCTGCAGCGCGTACGTGACCGCGATCGCGAGGGCCGACCAGACGTCGCGGCTGATCCCGTACAGCGGGCCCGGTGCCGCCTTGCGGCCGATCGCCGCCGACCCGCCGAAGCGGTCGATGAGCGCCTGGCGGATGTTGGCGTCCTTCGCCCGCGAGTCGCCGCACAGGGCGAGCTTCACGGCCCGCCGCGGGAGCATGACGACCGGGACCCGATGGGCAGCTTCGGCGAACCGGCCCGCCCACCACACCGTGTCGAACACCTCGGCGCCGACGGCCATCCCGTAGGACTCGACCTTCTCGATGACCACGGCGTCGGGCAGGCCGCCCGTCCGCAGGGCCGTGACGAGCACGTCGTTCGCGGTGATCCCGAACCCCTCGGGCCGGTCGCCATCGAAGCGGAGCCAGGCCGACTGCGCGGAGCCAGGGTCGATGGCGAGGATCGTGGTCACGCCGCCTTGCCGCCGTTCTTCTGCCAGTCCCACAGGTTCAGGCAGGCGCGGAAGGCGATCCAGTCGCGCTCGGTGACGTCGGCCTCGTACAGCCGCGTGCCACCATCGGTGACGTGGACGATGCCGAACCGGGTGACCGCCGGCAGCGGGTGCCGCTCGGGGTCGCCGATCCGGGCGATGAACCCGGCGTTGGCGTAGGCCGCCAGCTGGAGCCGGTGGTCGGCGTACACCCGGCCGTCCGGCCAGGCGACCGACTTCCCGGTCTTCCAGTCGAGCAGCCAGATCTCGCCGTCGAGCTCGGCGATCAGGTCGAGCGTGCCGCCGTAGCCGAGGGTCTCGTTGATCAGGAACGCCTCGACCTCGATCGGCCGCAGGCCGTGCTCCCTCGCCTGCTGGTTCAGCCAGGCCCGGGCCCCGGCGACCGCGTCCGCGTCGCGCGGGTCGGGCGTGAACGGCTCGCGCCGCAGGATCGACTCGATGTTGCCGTGGATCCGCGAGCCGCGGTCCATCGCCGAGGTCGACAGCGTCGTGAGGTACTTCGGTCTGCGGGCATCGGCGTCGCCACATGGGCTACCCCACCCCGGTCGGTCGACGCACCCTTCGTCGAGTTGCACGAGCGGCACAGGACGGCGGTGTTGGCGACGTCGAACGGGGCACCGCCGACGGCGAGCGGCACGATGTGATCGACGGTCAGGTCGGAGGCGGGATGGGCGGGGCGGCCGTAGCCCGGACACCAGTCGCCGTGCTCACCGCGCCAAGCGCGGAGCACACGGGCGCTGAGCCGCTGCCAGGCACGCGTGCTGTACAGGGCGTTGTGTCGGCTGCGGTTGGACTGGCGTGCGTGGGTGGTGCAGCGACCGCCGGTGCCACTCGTCAGCACGCCGCAGACAGTGCACAGCCTCACCCGCCGCACCGCCGGCGAGCGTCGCGTCTGACGCTGGTGACGCTGGAATGCACGCCCGTCGACATCGCCATGAGCGTGGGGGGGAGCGGCGGGGTCTTATTCGCCTCGGGTGCTACGCCTCGGGAGCCAATGACTACGTCAGTAGACGCCTCGTCGCAGCGCCTTGGCAATTTGGGCACCTACCCGTCGACGCCCGGCACCCGTATCGTCGGTGGTCAGATGGTTATGCCAAGTCCGCTGCTCGAGACCAAGCTCTACATCCCAAAGGTTCGACGCGGTCTGGTGACACGTCCGAGACTGAGCGAGCGCCTGAGCCGTGGCAGCGAGTCGAAGCTGACCCTGGTCTCCGCGCCCGCCGGCTTCGGCAAGACCACCCTGCTGGCCGAATGGCTGGCAGCCTCTCCGGGCGAATGAACGGCCCACGGCGTGGCTCTCGCTCGACCAGAGCGACAACCAGGCCTCGTCCTTCTGGCCCTACTTTATCGCTGCCCTGCGGACGGTGGTGCCCGAGGTCGGCGCGACTGCGCTCTCGCTCCTGGAGTCAACCCAAGGGACCAATCGCAGCGGTCGTTGCCACGCTGCTCAACGAGCTCAGCGCTCTGGAGAACGACCTCGTGCTGATCCTCGACGACTACCACGTCGTCGACGCGCACG
>CAVRKH010000021.1:0-546513 GCA_963721655.1 uncultured Chloroflexia bacterium
CGGACTTTCACGTACGGGGGCGAATATCTGGCCACTCCCTGGGCTGCTGCGGTCCGGCCTCGGCGCCGGCCCATTGAGGTCGGGCCAAAACCTGGCCCCGGTGATTGAAAGTCAGAAACCCGACCGTGGGCGAGGCCCAAAGTGTTCGACTTGGTAGCCAGAACCCTGCCGTCCTGGATACCTGGCCGATAACTCGGGGGTCCCGAGCGTCCGGGCGGACGTTCAGTCGGGGGGTGAATATTGGCCACTCTGGGCGGCTGCGGCCCGGCTGCCGCGGCCCGGTGCCGCCCGACCACGCCGGGACACCGAAACGCCCGGACCCTTGAGGGCCCGGGCGTTGGTGCGCCCCCCAGAGCGCATGACGTCGAGGGGAGGAGATCTCGACGCCGGGAGTGTTCGGTGATAGGCGGGATCAGCCCGCGTTGGTGGAGGAGTTCTCGGGCGCCCCGGACGGGGCCGCGTCGTCGGGTGTGCCCCACTTCCCCGGTCCGTGGCCGCGCCCCAGCCCTCGGCCGAGGCCGTCCCAGATCGTGCCGGCGCGGACCTTCGATGCGTTCAGCGACCCGTCGGCATTCTGCTCGCCGCTCGCGCCGACGATCATGCCGACCTCGACGTCCGCCACAGACTTGCCGGTCTCGCCGCCAACCGTGAACTTGGTCGAGCCGTTGACATGGACGGTGACGCTCGTCCCGTCGGGCTGCGACAGCGTGATGCTGTCGCTGTCGACGGCCGTGGCCTGGCCGAGAACCGACGGCAGCACGACGGCGATCGCCGTGACCGTGTAGTTCCCGGCGTCGTCGACGGTTTGCCGGAAGCGGATCTTGTCGCCGACCTGGAGATCGGTCAGGGCGATCTGCTCGCCGTCCTTGGTGATCGTCGTCGTCTGGTCGGTAACGCTGATCGTGCGCGACCAGCCATCGACGGTCTCGAGCGAGACCGACGAGCCGTTGATCGCCGTGATCGTGATGTTGCCCGCAGCGAACCCGCCGTGGCGTCCGGCATCGCCGGCAAACCCGTCGCCCAGCCCGAGCCCGCGCAACAGCGGCGGGAACAGCCGTCCGCCGCCGTTCGGCTGGGCCGTTGCGTCAGGATTTGGTGCCGTGGAGGGTTCCGGCGAGGCGGCCATCGCGATGGCGGCACCGCCGACGAGGACGAGCGCAGCGCCCGCCATCGTTGCAACCCGCCAGCGCGGCGCTCGCGGTGCGCGGGGGCGGCGCGGTGACCCGGCTGCCGGGACCCCTTCGAGTGTGGTCAAGGCGTGGACCTCCGTGCTGCGATGCGCCGATCGGTGGCGGTCGTTCGACCGCGAGTGCCCTGATCGTCTCGCCGGTTTCTGAGGGAGTCCTGAGAGCCTGGGCGCTGGACGGATGTCCATGCCGCCCGCGACGGACATCGGCGCCACGCATCGGCCTGACGCCGACTGTCGAAGCAGCGGCTGCGACGTAGGTTCGATGAAACGCAAACCCCAGCCTCGCCAACCCCCACGAGGAGCACAACACTTTGGAAGCCAGGATCCTGCGCAGCCCTCTCATCGACGAGCCGATGGATCTCGACTCGCTCGCCGGCTGCCTGACCGGCCGCATGATCCTGCCGGGGGACGACGAATATGAGTCCTCCCGCCAGGTGCACCAAGCGGCAGTGGACGCACGACCCTTCGCGATCATCCGCGCGGCCGACGCTCGCGACGTTGCACGGACCGTCACGTTCGCCCGCGACAACGAGCTCGAGCTCGCGGTCCGCGGCGGCGGCCACAGCCTCGCGGGCCACGGCACCGTCGACGGCGGCATCGTCCTCGACCTCGCCGACATGCGCGGCCTGCACATCGACCCCGATGCGCGGGTTGCCTGGGCACAGCCCGGCCTCACCGCGATCGAGTTCACCGAGGCGGCCGCCGCGCATGGCCTGGCGACACCGTTCGGCGACACCGGCTCCGTCGGCATCGCCGGCCTCACGCTGGGTGGCGGCGTTGGCTGGCTCGTCCGAAAGCACGGCCTCACGATCGATGCGCTGATCGCGGTCGAGATCGTGACTGCCGACGGGCGCCAGCTGATCGCCAGCGAGAGCGAGCACCCCGACCTGTTCTGGGCGGTTCGCGGCGGCGGCGGCAACTTCGGCGTCGTCACCCGCTTCCAGTACCGTCTGTATCCGGTCGACATGATCCTCGGCGGGGCGGTCCTGCTC
This sequence comes from uncultured Chloroflexia bacterium, assembly GCA_963721655.1. Classification (GTDB taxonomy): domain Bacteria; phylum Chloroflexota; class Limnocylindria; order Limnocylindrales; family CSP1-4; genus DASTYU01. The sequence goes on from CAVRKH010000021.1 coordinate 2,182, forward strand.
CCGCCGACGGCCGACGTCCTGCGCGGACTTGTCCCCGTCGCAGCGGCGGCCCCCCGCGAGCTGTCGACGATCACGTTCGTGCTCAACGCGGCACCGCCGCTGCCGTTCCTCGCTCCCGAGCACCACTTCAAGCCGGCGGTCATCGTGATGTTCGTCTTCGACGGCAATCCCGAAGCCGGCCAGGCGGCGCTCGAGCCGTTCCGCCGTCTCGCGACCCCGCTCGGCGAGCTCGCCGCGCCGATGCCGTACCCCGCCATCTACCAGTTCACCGCCGAGGGTTCGAAGCCCGGCGCCGGGACGATGCGCTCGGCGTTCCTCGACACGCTCGACGACGAGGCGGTCGACACCATCCTGCGCGAGATGGCCGCGGCCCCGGGCCACGGCATGGACTTCACGCAGATCCGCGTCCTCGGCGGCGCGGTGGCCGACGTCCCGGCCGAAGCCACCGCATTCGCCCACCGTGGCGCGACCGTGATGCTGTCGATGCACGCGGCCCACGGCGAGGACCGAGCCGAGGCCGACGCCTGGGCCAATCGCTACTTCGCTGCCATCGCCCCGAAGGCGAGCGGCGTCTACTCGAACTTCCTCGAGGACGAGGGCGATGCCCGCGTCCGCGATGCGTACCCCGGCGGCACGTACGAGCGCCTCGTCGACGTCAAGCGCCGCTACGACCCGTCGAACCTGTTCCGTCGCAACCAGAACATTCGCCCGCGCTGACGGTTGACCCCCCGCCGCCAGCGCCGCCCGGCCGGCCGGTCCGCATGGACTGGCCGGCTTCGCGGCTTCGTCAGGCCTTGGCGCTGACCCGGAGCGCCCCGGCCATCGCCTCGAGATGAGCCGGCGTGCTGCCGCAGCACGCGCCGATCACCGTCGCGCCGCGCGCTCGCAACGAGATTGCCTCGGTCGCCATCGTCTCGGGCGGCGTGCGGTACTCGGCACGCGCCCCCACGAACACCGGGATCCCGATGTTCGGCTTGGCGACGAGCGGCAGATCGGGGACGACCGCACGCATCCGCTCGATGACCGGCAAGAGCTCGTCGGGGCCGTTCCCGCAGTTGCCGCCGATCGCATCGACACCGAGCGCGCTGAGGGCGCGAGCCGCGTCCTCCGGCGTGACGCCCATCATCGTGTGGCCGCGCGTGTCGAACGTCATCGTCGCCACGACCGGGGTCTCCGGCGAGGCGCGCCGCGCGCCGGCGATCGCTGCCGCCATCTCGGACAGGTCGGACATCGTCTCGATCCAGAACAGGTCCGCGCCACCCGCCGCGAGGGCTCCGGCCTGCTCCGCGAACACGTCGATTGCGGCCTCGCGTTCGAGCGTCCCGAGGGGCGCCATGATCTCCCCGCTCGGCCCGATGTCGCCGGCTACCAGCGCCTCCACGCCCGCGGCGGTCACCTCCGCGCGGAGCAGGATCGCGGCGGTCCGATTGAGCTGCTCGACACGGTCATCGAGGCGATGGAGGGCGAGCCGGAGACGATTGGCCCCGAACGTGTTCGTGAGGAGGATCCGCGAACCGGCGTCGAGGTAGCCGCGGTGCACGCCGCGCACGACGTCCGGGTGGGCGAGGTTCCAGACCTCCGGGGGGTCGCCAGACGAGAGCCCGGCGGCGAACAGCATCGTGCCCATCGCCCCGTCCGCGAGGATCGGCTCGCCGGAAGCGAACATGGAGCGCAGGCGGTCGAGTCGGGGACCCGCTTCGGTCGGCGGTCCCGACCAGATCACCGCGTCGGCGGCGGCTGCGCGCTCGGCTGCCCGGGCGCTCCGGTCACGTCGCGCTGGCCGGCTCATATCGACTCGATCCGGCGCGTGGCCATGCGCGGCCCGCGCCGCGCGCCCCATAACGCGCTGCCGGCCGACTCGACCAGGCGGATCACCCGTGCGCGGTGCGGGCGGTAGGGCTCGAGCAGCTCGAGCATCCGGGCGTCATCGCCGCCGCGTTCCCCCGCGAGCACTGAGCCGACCAGGTTCGGGAGGTGGTAATCGCCGACGCTCACGGCGTCGGCATCGCCCAGCGCACGGACCGCGACTTCAGCGGCAGTCCACGGTCCGAGGCCCGGCAGCGCTGTCAGTCGCGCGTACGCCTCGTCGAGGGGCAGGTCGACGGTCGCCTCGAACCAGTCGGCCCGGGCCGCGACCCGTCGGATGACCTCGGCCCGCCTGCGTTCCACGCCGAACGCGTGGTAGCCGTAGTAGGGGAGCGCGGCCAGCCGTTCGGGCGCCGGCGGCAGGCGCAGGTTGAACGCCTCGGGGCCCGGCGCCGGCTCGCCGAAGGCACGGACCAGGCCTCGGAACGCCCGCCGTGCCTCCTCGCCGGTCACCTTCTGTTCGAGGATCCCCGGGACCAGCGACTCGAGCACCGCGCCACTCCGCCCGATGCGCGCGCCCCGGAAGCGACGATCGAGCTCGGCGATCACGGGATGCAGCGGCCGGAAGCCGGTGCGGTCGTCGTGGAGCCCGACCAGCCCGGGAACGGCGGCGAGGGCACGGTCGGCGCCGGGGCCCCAGGCCTCCGCGGACACGGTGTCGCCCTGGACGTCGATAACGACGGTCGCGGGACCGTCCGCGGTGCGCGTCGCTCGCCAGCAGCGGCGGTCCGCGAGCCGCATCGTTGGGTCGCCGTAGCCGCGCCGGAGCGGAGCGAGCGTGCGGGCGAGATCGAGCGGTCCATCGAGCGCGATTCGGAGCGTGGGCACGGCCCGAGTCTGGCACGACCGGCGCCGTCCAGCAGGACGCCCCCGGGCGCTTCCCGTCGAAGTCCCGTATCATCCGCCCCGACGTGCGACATCCCAGAGTCGTCGCGCTCGTGGCGCTCACCGCCACGATCGCCGCGGTCGCCGTCCCCGGACCGGTCGGGTCGCGAAACCCAAGCATCGCGCTCGAGACCGATCCCGACCTCTTCGCGCAAGTCGAGGTCGCGGCAGCAGTCCAGGGACCGGTAACGACGATTCAGCCCCTCGATCCGGGGAGCCGCTCCGCGGGAGCCCTGGACGGACGCTCGAAGCTCATCGAGCCGGCCAAGCGAACCGAAGCCCCGACCGGGCGGGTTGACGCTGCCCAGCCCAAGGCCAAGGGCGGCTCGATCGTGAAGATCGTCAAGAACACGTGGAAGCGCGATCCCGAGATCAGCTGGTATGGCGCCGGCCTCTACGGCAACGGCACCGCCTGCGGCCAGACCCTGACGAAGACCCTCGTCGGCGTCGCCCATCGCACGCTGCCGTGCGGCACGAAGGTCCAGTTCCGCTACAACGGCAAGGTCGTGACGGTCCCCGTCATCGATCGCGGCCCGTACGTCGGCTCGCGCCAGTTCGACCTGTCCTACGGGGCGTGCAAGGCCCTCGGCCACTGTTTCACGGGACCGATCGAATGGCGATTCCCGCCGGGTTGAGCGCGCGTTGAGCGCGATGCGCATCCTCGTCGTCGGCGCCGGAGGCGTCGGCAGCGCCGTCGTCCCGATCGCGGCGCGCCGCTCGTTCTACGAGCAGGTCGTCGTGGCCGACTACGACCCCGCGCGCGCGGAACGTGCCATCGCCCGCCTCGACGGCGACCCCCGCTTCGTGGCGGCCCGGGTGGACGCCTCGGATGCGGCGGCCGTCGCGGCACTGGCCCGCGAGCACGGCAGCACCCACGTCCTGAACGCGGTCGATCCGCGCTTCGTCATGCCGATCTTCGAGGGCGCGTTCGCCGCCGGGGCCGAACTACCTCGATATGGCGATGTCGCTGTCGCGGCCCGACCCCGCCGCGCCGTACGAGCGGACCGGCGTCAAGCTCGGCGACGAGCAGTTCGCCATGGCGACCGACTGGGAGGCGGCCGGCCGCCTGGCCCTCGTCGGGATCGGCGTCGAACCCGGGCTGTCCGACGTTTTCGCGCGCTATGCCGCCGACCACCTGTTCGACGAGATCGACGAGATCGGCGTGCGCGACGGCGCCAACCTCGTGGTCGACGGATACGACTTCGCGCCGTCGTTCTCGATCTGGACGACGATCGAGGAATGCCTCAACCCGCCCGTCGTCTGGGAGCGCGAGCGGGGCTGGTACACCACGCCGCCGTTCTCGGAGCCCGAGACGTTCGACTTCCCGGAGGGGATCGGGCCGGTCGAGTGCGTGAACGTCGAGCACGAGGAGGTCCTGCTGATCCCGCGCTGGGTGAACGCCCGGCGGGTGACCTTCAAGTACGGGCTCGGCGACGAGTTCATCGGCGTGCTGAAGACGCTGCACATGCTCGGCCTCGACCGGACCGACAAGCTCCGGGTCGGCGGGGTCGAGGTCGCGCCACGGGACGTGGTGGCCGCCGCGCTCCCGGATCCGGCAACGCTCGGCGACCGGATGCGCGGCAAGACCTGCGCCGGCGTGTGGGTGACGGGCACGAAGGACGGCCGGCGGCGCGAGGTCTACCTCTACCACGTCGTCGACAACGAGACGACCATGGCCCTCGACGGGTCCCAGGCCGTCGTCTGGCAGACGGCGATCAACCCGGTCGTCGCGCTCGAGCTGCTGGCTTCGGGGACGTGGACCGGCACCGGCGTCCTCGGGCCGGAGGCGTTCGACGCCGTGCCGTTCCTCGATCTGCTCACCGAGTACGGCTCGCCGTGGGGGATGCGCGAAGGCGCGGGTTGACTCCTGAGCCCGCGCGGCCTGAGCACGCGCGGAAACGCTGTCTCTTCTGAATGCAACTTCCCGGCATCAAAGATGCCGGGAAGTGTCATCGCGGAAAGAAGTCTGATCCGGGGGCGAGGCGTGAACGCCTATTCGATCACTACGGCGCCGGGCTCGCCGCTTCCTCCGGGCGCAGATCGATCGTGGACGCGTAGGCGTCGAAGATCTCCCTGTCGTTACTGGCGTCACTGGCGAGGGTGAAGAGATACAGGCGCTGGCCGACGACGACGGTCGCCTCGATCTCGCCGGGACAACCCTCCCAGATCCGCCCCGGTTGCCCATCGATGGTGATCTCGGGTTGCTCGTTGCGAGGTGCACCGCAGCAGCCCCGTCGCTGACAACGGACTGGTCGACCCAATCATCGATCGAAACCCCATCCGGGAGGCTCCGTGGACATGCCCCGGAAGACGCCGAACGTGTCGCTATCGAATGAAATCGAATTCCGCGTTGTCTCCTGCGCGACGTTCTGATTCGAGACCGCCGTCGCCGGCTCGATCGCGGCGTCGTCGGAGTAGCCGATCGAGAAGCCGTTGGTCGGCGAGACGAAGGTCTGCGTCAGTTCGGGAAGGACCGCCGCCGACTGGGCCGGGGAAGGCGGCGCCGCAAGCGCTCGGAGACGGGCTTGCGATGGTTGGCCGCCGACGGCCGATCCGTCCGATCCGCGCGGAAGGACGTTGATGGCCACGAGGCCGACGCCGACCACGAGGACCGCGGCAATGGCCGCTCGCACGAAGATGTTCACAGGAGTTGCCCTCCGCGCCGGCCACCAGGCACGGCGCTGTCGAGTCGTGTGGATCTCCTCGAGGGCGGACAGCACGGCGCGGTCGGACATTCGGGTCGGGCCGTCCTCGAGCCAGGCTCGGGCGGTTCGATCGAATTCGTTCTCGTTCATGCCATCCGCTCCCGGGAACTGGTGCTGATCGTCCGGGCATCGGCTTCGAGTGCCGCCCGGAGGGTGGAAGTTGCGTAGCGGAGCCTCGACCTGATCGTTTCGGTCGGGACACCGAGGTTCTCGGCGATCTCCCCGACCGACCAGCCGAGGTAGTGATGCAGCACGAAGGCCGCGCGTTGCTCCGTCGGAAGCCGGCGGAACCCTCGATCCAACGAGTCGCGCGTCACGATGCTCAGGGTGGTGTCCGGCGTCGCGGGCCCGTCCAGGGGCAGGGCCACGACGTTGGCGGACCACTTCGAAGCGCGTTTCGCCTCGGCGTAGCAGGTGTGGACCAGGATTCGGTGAATCCATGCCTCAAAGCGCTCGATGTCGCGGAGCGCGGGAAGCTCCCGCCACGCCGTGACGAGCGTTTGCTGGACGGCGTCCTCGGCGCGCCCGACGTCACGCAGGATCCGATGCGCGACGGCGAACAGCCGGTCAGCCGAGCCGCGGGCGATGGAGGCAAACGCCTCCTCGTCCCCGGACCGTGCTGCTTCGACAAGCGCCAGGTCCATCCATCCGGCTCCCTCTTCGCGCCCCTGGGCGGGACGCTTCACCCACTATGAGTACGGCGCCGGGGGATCGGGTCTAAATCGTCAGTCCCGGTCTGGTCACTTGGGCGGCTCCCAGCCCTCCGGCGCGAGCTCGAACCCGTCGAACGAGAACGCCGGGGCGACGACGCAGCCCACGAGCGTCCACGCGCCCAGCGGCCGCGCCGCCTGCCATGCGCCGGCCGGCACGACGACCTGGACCTCGTCGCCGGCCGTGACGTCCGGGCCGAGCCGGTGCCTCGCCACCGGCCCGCCGTCCGCCGGCGCAATGCGCAGCTCCAGCGGATCGCCCGCCGAGTACTGCCACAGCTCGTCGGCGTCGACCCGGTGCCAGTGGGACGCCTCGCCGGCCGGCAGGAGGAACAGGATCGCGCTCGCGACCGGGCGCTGGCCGTCCGGGCCAGCCGGCGCCCGCCACGTCTCGACGTACCAGCCGCCCTCGGGATGGGCCTTCATCCCGAACCGCTCGACGACGTCGCGCCAGTCGACGGTCATGTCTGGAACGACAGCGCTGCCGCGATCGCGAACCCGAACGTCGTCGCGAGCCCGACCGCCCGGCCGCCCTGCTCGTAGGCCTCGGGGATCATCGACTCGGCGAGCATCGCGAGGATGGCGCCGGCCGCGAACGAGTCCAGGAGCACGACCACGTGGGGCCCCATCTTCCCGAGCACGCCGAACCCGAACGCGGCGGCAAGCGCGCTCACCACGACCACCAGGACCCACAGCCCGAGGATGCGCGGCCGTTTGAGGCCCGCAGCGGCGAGGTCTGCGCTCGCGGACAGGCCTTCGGGGATGTTCGAGATGAAGACCGCCGCAAGGACGGCGATGCCGACCCCCTGGCCGCCGAGCAGCGACAGCCCGAGGACGACCGATTCGGGGATCCCGTCGAGCACTGCGCCGAGCACGAGCGCGAGGCCGCTCGTGCGCGGGTCGCGCTTCGAGATCATCCCCTCGGCTTGCTCTGGCGACAGTCGGTCGATGCCGAGGCTGCCGAGGTAGAAGACTGTGGCCCCGAGCCCGAACCCGATCGCGACGTCGATGCCGCCGACCGAGATCCGGACGGCTTCCTCGAACAGCTCGTACGCCACTGCGCCGAACAGCGTTCCCGCCCCAAAGGCCAGGATGAGGCCCTGGATGCGCTTCGGGACGTCGGCGAGGAACGCCACGACTGCGCCGACGAGGAGCGCGGACGCGCCCAGACCGCCCCAGAACAGGGCCTCGATCACCGAATGCCCAGGTCCCGCAGGAACTGCCAGGTCGTGTCCAGACCGCCGTCGATCTTGAGCCGGCGTTGCGGGAGCCCAGGCGACAGCGTGTCCGGCAGCCACTCCGCCCAGCCGTCGATCGCAGGGCGCATCTTCTCGAAGTCCTCACTCACGAAATGCCACGTCCGGCTACCCGGCACCGTCACGCGGGCCGCCAGGACGGCGCGATCCCCCATGCGCTCGAGGAAGTTGTCTTCCTCGGCATTCAGCCGTTCTGCCTCCTCGTCGGTTGGATAGCGGTCCGCACCCCAATCCATCCGGACCCAGACCCACCAGTCATGGAAGGGATGGTCGATCCGCTTCAGTGCGGCATCGGTGATGATCAGTTCCACGGTTCCGTCGGGCCGCGTGACCTCGCCGTTGACCCATGTGTCGTCGCCCTTGGGCTCGGCCGCGTGCCGCTCGACCTCGGCTTTGAGCTCGGCCGGGGTCCGCCCGCCGGTCGGCTCCTCGAACAGCTCGATCGCGCCGATCCAGCGCTCGACGCCGTCCTCGCCAAGCAGGTGGTCCAGGAACAGGAGGGCCACCTGTTGCCGGACGGGCTCGGGCACCTCGGCGAAGCGCGGGTGCCAGAGCCGGACGTCGACCAGCCGCCGGATTTCGTCCCACGCTGCGCTCGCGCGCATCTCCTCGAGGTCGAACGGGCCGCCGGCGACCATGAGCGTCAGCAACGTCTTGGCCGGTTGCTTCGAAGCGTGGTACTCCCACGTCGCATCCGGCTGCGGGTGCGCGTTCGAGCCAGCGCAGGGCCACCTGGCGCAGCTCCGGGTTGCCCTCGGACGACAGGCAGAACGCATGGGCCGCCTGCGACCCTGGCTGCAGCTCCCACGCCATCTGCGGGTGCACTCGCTGGACGTGCTTGTTGATGTCCTTGACGATCCGGTCGTCGAACGCCCCTGTGACGATCGCTTTCGCGATGCCATCGCGGGCGCCCGGCCACCAATTCCAGAACTCGGCGCCGGGCTCGTCGAACCGGTTGCGACCGATACGGAACATCCTGCCCCCTTAGCTGATGGGCTCGAACCGCGCCGTGAAGTGGCGCAGGGCCGGTGGCTCGTCGACGATCCGGTAGCCGCGCAGCTCCGACGCGCGCGCGGCGACCGCGCGCACGACTTCGATGACGTAGTCGATGTGGCTCTGCGTGTAGGTGCGGCGCGGGATGGCCAGCCGCACGAGGTCCATCGCGGCCGGCGTCTCGGTGCCGTCCGGGTGGCGCCCGAACATCACGGTGCCGATCTCGCAGCCGCGGATGCCGCCCTCGAGGTAGAGCGCGACGGCGAGCGCCTGGCCCGGGTACTGCGAGCGGCGGGATGTGCGGGAGGAGGGCGCGGGCGTCGAGGTACACCGCGTGCCCGCCGATACGGCTTGACGACCGGGACGCCGGCCGCGTCGAGCGCCTCGCCGAGGTAGGCGGTCGATCGGATGCGGTAGCGCAGGTAGTCCTCGTCGACGACCTCGCGCAGGCCCTGGGCGATCGCCTCGAGGTCGCGGCCGGCGAGACCGCCGTAGGTCGGGAAGCCCTCGGTCAGGATCAGCAGGTTGCGGCACTGCTCGGCGAGCGCGTCGTCGTCGCATCGCGAGCCAGCCGCCGATGTTGGCGAGCCCGTCCTTCTTGGCGCTCATGGTCATGCCGTCGGCGAGGGACGCCATCTCGCGGACGATGTCGGTGACTCGAACGGTCGGCCTGCCCGGGCTCGCGGGTCTTGATGAACCACGCGTTCTCGGCGAACCGGCAGGCGTCGAGGAACAGCGGGACGCCGTGGCGGTCGCACACCGCGCGGACCTGGCGCAGGTTCTCGAGCGAGACCGGCTGGCCGCCGCCGCGAGTTGTTCGTGACGGTGACGAACACGACCGGGACGCGGTCGCCGCGCGGTCTCGAGCAGCGTTTCGAGCGCGCGCGATGTCCATGTTGCCCTTGAACGGGTGGATCGCCTGTGGGTCGCCGCCCTCGGGGATGACGAGGTCGACGGCCTCGGCGCCGGTGAACTCCACGTTGGCGCGCGTCGTGTCGAAGTGCGTGTTGTTCGGGATGACCTTGCCCGGCCCGCCGAGCACGCTGAACAGGATCTTCTCGGCGGCCCGACCCTGGTGCGTCGGGATGACGTGCGGGAACGGGAACAGCTCCTGGACCGCCTCGAGGAAGACGTACCACGACGGCGAGCCGGCGTAGCGACTCGTCGCCGTGCTGGACCGCCGCCCACTGGTCGCGGCTCATCGCGCCCGTGCCCGAGTCGGTCAGCAGGTCGATGAGCACGTCCTCGGCGTGGATGGCGAACAGGTTGAAGCCGGCCGCCTCGAGCGCCGCCTCGCGCTCGTCGCGCGTGGTGATGCGGATGGGCTCGACGGCGTGGATGCGGAACGGCTCGATGATCGTCCGCGGGAGGTCCATGGGAACGGAGGATAGCCCGGCGGTCAGCCGGTCGCGAGCGGCGTCGACGAGGCGACGAACGGCATCGATCACCGTGTCCGGCCGTTCAATGTGGATGTTGTGGCCGGCGCCGTACACGATCGTGTAGGTCGTCTGGCCCGGCGACAGCGCCTCCATGCCATCGCGCCACGCGTCTGCGATCACCTCGTTCGTGGCGGCATCCAGGCGCGGCTCGTAGCGGGCCGCAACCAGCACCTCGAGCGGGATACCCTCGAACGACGACGCCCGCAGCTGCGCCTCGCTCGCCGGCCAGTCGAGCCCGTCCACGCGGGAGACGTGCGCCCGCAGGCCGTCGAGCTGTGCCTCGTACTCGCGCTGGAGCTCGCCGAGGAGCGGGTGGATGCTGGTCATCCTGGATGTCGGGCTCGAACGAGTCGACGAGCAGCGCCCCGACCACCTCGTCCGCGGTAGGTCTCGGCGAACACCCGGGCATACGACCCGCCGAGCGAGTGGCCGGCGATGATGAATGGGCCGGCGCTCCCCGGCCGCGTCGAGCAGGCGTCCGCAGGTCCGCCACCGCGTCCGCGAGCGTGTGCGTCTCCCGGCCATCACTCCGGCCGCGACCCGCCCGATCGTAGGCGCACGTCCGGGTCGTCGCGGCGATCGCGTCGTGGACCGCGCTCCAGGTCGCGCTGTCGGAGCCCGAGCCGGCCTCGAGCACGACCGTCGGGCTGCCGCTCCCCCGGCAATCGAGGTACAGCGACCGCTCCCCGATGTCGTAGCGCTGGCCCTGCGGTATGTACGGCGGCGGCAGCCCGTGCCGGGCCAACCACGCTCCGACCCCGCCGTTGCGCGCGACGTCGGCGCCGAACCCGATCGCCAGCCCAGCGAGGACCGCCAGGAGGACCGCGGCCGGTCGGATGAGGCGTCGTCGGGGCCGCACGGTGGCCATCGCGGGCTACCGTACCGCGCCCGGTGTAGGCTGAGTCCATGTGCCGAAGCATCAAAACTCTCCGCCGTCCCGAGGCGACCGCGACGACCGGAGAGATCGACGCCGCCGCTCGCCAGTTCGTTCGCAAGCTCAGCGGATACCGCGAACCGTCGGCCCGCAACAGCGAGGCGTTCGAGGCCGCGATCGTCGAGGTCGCACTCGCCTCCCGCCGCATGCTCGAGTCCATCGGGGTCCCCGTCGAAGAGGGTCCGGACCGCTGGACGCCTCGAGGCCACGCCCACCCGCACACCGCGTGACCGAGGCGCTCCCGACGGCACCCGCGTCGCAAGCCGCACCCGCGTGGTGGCAGCGGCCCGGCCTCGAGTCCCGTGACGGGCGCCTGACGATCTGCGGCGAGGTCGCCGAGGCGCTGGCGCGGCGGCACGGCACGCCACTGTTCGTGTATGACCGCCGCCGGTACGCCGAGAACGCGCGCCGGCTGCAGGACGCAGCGGCCCGTGCCGGCATCCCGTTCCGCCTCCGGTTCGCGCTGAAAGCCAATCCACTCCCCGAGGTCCTCGAGGTATTCCGGGGTCTTGGCTCGCCCGGTTCGTCGGACGCCGTGGGGATCGATGCCTGCTCGCCCGGCGAGGTCCTCCGCGCGCTCGAATGCGGCTGGCGCGCCGACGAGATCAGCTACACCGGCACCAACGTCTCCGAGCGCGACCTCGACGTGCTGCTCGCTCACGACATCCACGTCAACCTCGACGCGATCAGCCAGATCCGCCGCTACGGCCGTCGCGCGCCAGGACGCACCATCGGCCTGCGCATCGATCCAGGGGCCGGTGCCGGCTATCGGGCGCACCTCGAATACAGCGGCCGGCCGACGAAGTTCGGGATCGGACTCGACCGGCTCGAGGAGGCGCTGGCCGTCGCCCGGGAGCACGACCTGACCATCGACACCGTCCATTTCCACGCCGGTTCGGGCTGGCTCGGCGACGGCCTCGCCGCCTTCGAGGCCGCGCTGGTCCGCGCCGTCGAGGCGACCGAGTGGCTGATGGCCGCCGGCTGCCCCATCGGGGAGGTGAACGTCGGCGGCGGGATCGGCGTGCCGGCGCGCGACGACGAGCCGGCCGTGGACCTGGACGCGTATGCCGCGATGCTTGCGCGCCACCTCGGGCCGCTCGGCGTGGTGGTCGGGGCGGAACCGGGCGACTACCTGTCGAAGGACGCCGCGATCCTGCTCGGCGAGGTCGTCACGGTCGAGGAGCGTGGCGGCGTGACGTTCGTTGGGCTCGACCTCGGCTGGAACCTCAACTGCGCGTACTTCATCTACGGGTACCTGCAGGAGATCCTGCCCGTCGCGGCCGTCGACGCGCCGCGGACCGAGGTCGTGACCGTCGCCGGCCACATCAACGAGGCGAGCGACGTGTTCGCCGAGGACTACCCGATGGCACCTGTCGCCGAGGGCGACATCGTGGCCCTGCTCAACGCGGGCGGTTACCTCCAGGCGATGAGCTCGACCCACTGCCTTCGCCCGACGGGGAACGCGATCTTCCTGGATCGCTGAGGTCGCCCCAGCTCCGCACGCGTTCGATCACGATCCGGATCAGTGGCCGCGTCTCGAGGTCGTGATTCGCGTACTGCGGGTATTTCGTGCGGAGGGCGGCGATGGCCTGAGCCCGTTCGGCCGGGTCCTCGGTCAGGCTCGCCCGACCGTCGATCCGGAGCCAGGCCAGGTGGTGCCAGTCCTCGTCCCACTGGTCGATGAGCACCGTCACGTCGGCTCGCCGCTCGATGTCGCGGATGCGCGCGAGGTCGGCGCGGATCGGTCGCCTGCTTCGGCTTCTCGTCGATCGGGGTGTAGAGCACATCGCCGTCGAGGACGAAGCAGATCGGGACGAGGCGCGGGCGCCCGTCCTCGGCGATCGTCCCGAGCGTGGCGGTCCGCGCCTCGGCGACGAAGCTGGCCTGATCGTCGGTCAGCGCCATACGCGCACGCCGCCGGAACAGGCCCTCGTTTCAGGGCACCTGTCAGATGCTTCCACTGATACGGAAGCATCGCACCGACCGCGCCGCTCCGGCGATCGTTCCGCTTCGTTGGAAGCATCAGCGGTGGGGGCTGGAACGGACGCCCGTTCGCGGCGCTCGCTTCAGCTGTTCGAGCGCGTGGCAGCTCGCATCGGGATGACGAACGCCTCCCAGCCCGCGATCGCCCAGAACAGCAGGGTGATCGGCTCGGACTCGAGCGAGAATCGGAGCAAATCGATCGGCGAGGCGAACTCGGCCTCCACCTCGGCAATTGAGACGCCGAACTCGGCCGAGATCTCGGCGGCCGCGATCCCGAGGAAGTGGCGCGCGATCAGGTATTCGCTGACGACCAGCGCGACGAGCGTGAACGCCACGCTGATCGGCACGAGCGCGATCGACGGGTGCCGCCCTGCCCCGAACACCACGCCCTGGCCGACGACGAACCCGACCGCGACCGCGACGATCCCGACCTGCCAGTTGGTGATCGCGACGACGCCGTACCACAGGGCCGTCGCCAGGACCGCCCCGATGGCCCCGCCGATCACGCCGCCGGCGATGTCGCCCATCGTCGCCGGCTCTGCCGGCTTCGGCGCCGTCACCTCGGCAACGGGGATCCCGCTCGCGAGCGTGGCCGTGGCGAACGGAGCCGCAGCGGTCCCCGTTGTCAGCGCCGCGTCCGGGCTCGATGGCGCAGCCTCTGGCGCGGCCGGCACTGCCCTCGTGCCCATCGCCGACGCCGGTGTGGCCACCGCACCGCTCGGCTCGAGCTGGATGGCGCCGCGGATCCCGCCGCAGCTGTAACACGTGGCCGCGCGCTCTCGATTGATCGACTTGCAGCGGCCGCAGACCCAGTCGCTCACGATCCCTCCCCGTCCCTGCGGGCCCGACCCCGCGGCGGCAGTATGCCCGATCGGTCAATGGGCATCGACTCGCCATCGGTCCGGTCCGCGACCGGTACGCCGGGTACTAGACTCGGGCCATGTCCGAGCGCATCGACGAGGCCTTTCCACCGCCAACGCGCCATGTCACGACGACGCGGATCGTCGCGGTCCGTGGCGACGCGCTCGAGGTGCGGGCCGATCGCGTGGTCGGCGAGGAGCCGCTCGAGATCCGGGCTGCGGGGCCGAACCAGGAGCCGGTGGCCGTGGCCGTGACGATGCGGACTCCCGGCTACGAGGACGAGCTCGCGGTCGGCTTCCTGCGCACGGAGGGCCTCATCGAGGGCCCGGAGGTGCTGCGGGTCGAGACCGGCGATCCGGGGACGATGAACCAGCCAGACGACACTGCGCTGGTTCGTCCTGTCGCGCGCCTTCGACGCCTCGCGCGTCGCTGAGCGCCATTTCATCGCCACGGCGTCGTGCGGGATCTGCGGCAAGGCCTCGCTCGACGAGGTGGCCCTGCGTGCCGAGCCGATCCCGGCCGGCGCACCGGTCGTCGCCCGCTCGACGATCCTGGCCCTGCCGGACGCGCTGCGCGCTGCCCAGCGGGCGTTCGACGAGACCGGCGGCCTGCACGCGTCGGGGCTGTTCTCAGCGAGCGGCGAGCTGCTGGTGCTGCGCGAGGATGTCGGGCGCCACAACGCGCTCGACAAGGTGATCGGGTCGCAGGTGCTCGCCGGCCGGCTCCCGCTCAACGACACGATCCTGATGGTCTCTGGCCGCGTCAGCTTCGAGATCGTCCAGAAGGCGGCCGTCGCCGGCATCCCGATCCTCTGTGCGGTGTCGGCGCCGTCGGACCTCGCGATCTCGGCCGCGGAACGGCTCGGCGTCACGCTCGTCGGCTTCCTCCGCGGCGACGGCTTCAACGTCTACACGCACGACGACCGGATCGACCTGCGCGACCTCGTCGGCTGGGGATAGACCGGAGCGACGAAAGATCAGTTGAACGTTCCGCCTCTGTGGGCCCGTCATGATGTCGAACAACCGAGACGCGGTTGCCCGCGAGGGGTGGCATGGACACCGAGCTGGTGCGGCGAGCACGGGATGGCGATCGGGAGGCCTTCGCGGCCCTCGTGCCGCCGGCTGTGGCCCGCCTGCTCGGTGTGGCGTTCCAGATCCTCGGCGATCCCGATCTCGCCGACGAGGCGACACACATCGCCGTCATCAACGCATGGCGCAAATTGCCGGCGCTCCGCGAGCCAGAGCGATTCGAGGCGTGGCTGTACCGACTCGTGGTCAACGCATGTCGCGACGAGGTGCGACGACGACCGTGGGAGGTCCACGCGCCGGTACCGCTCAACTGGGCGACGGACGCGACCGAACCGGAGCGACAGGTCGACGACCGCGATCGACTCGAACGCGCGTTCCGCCGGCTCTCGTTTGATCATCGGGCGGTGATCGTTCTCCATCACCACGCTGGCCTGTCGCTGGTCGAGGTCGGCCGCGCCCTGGGTGTTCCCGCCGGAACGATTCGCTCGCGACTCCACTACGCGATGCGCGCCATGCGTGACGCACTCGAGCTCGACGATGAGCTGCCAGCGGCGCGGGTGATCGCATGAACCACGATCAGGATCTCGACCTTCGGGTTGGCCGCTGGCTCGATGCGCGGGAGGTGCCGGGTTCCGCGGAGCGCGTTTCCGACAGGATCCTCGCAACCCTGGAGACGACGCGCCAGGAGCGTCGTCCGATCCTCCGCCGGGGGCCGATCAGTCGCCCACCGCTGCGCCTGCTGGCCGTCGCGGCCGCGCTCGTCATCCTCGGTGGCCTGGCAGCCGCTCTCGGTGTCGGTCAGCGCCCCGCCCTCGTTGTGGTGCCGGCGCCGACGTCCTCTCGAGACCCAACGGCCTCGCCGAACCGATATCCGAATCTCGTTCGCCAGATCGACCTCGGAGCCGACACATGGCAGGTCCTGGCGACGCCGTCCCGAGTCTGGGTGCAAACAGGCGACCTGGGCATCACGGGTATCGATCCTGCCACTGGGCTGCAGGCCGGCACGGTCGACGGCGGATCCTGGATGTTCCTGGAGGGCGACGAGCTCTGGGTCCAGAAGGGCGCGGAGCTCGTGCTCGTTCGCGTCGATCCGGCTGACGGGACGCGAACTGGAGCGGTTCGAGGGGATCCCCGGGTTCACCGTGGCCAAGGATGGCGACACGGTCTGGGGGTTCGATGAGAACGGCAACGTCGTCCACATCGACATGGCGACCGGTGAAGAGCTCGCATCGATCGACGTCCCCGAGCAGCCCAAGCAGATCGTGCTTGCCGCCGATGCCGTCTGGGTTGCCTGCGATGCCGGAAATGCCCTGGTGCGGATCGATCCCGATGCCGCCGAGGTCACCGACACGATCGACGTCGGGGACGGACCGGTCGAGCTCGAGTTTGGATTCGATTCTCGTGGGTCCGCAACCGGCAGTCCGAACTTGTTCGGGTCGATCCCGAAACCACCGAGGTGATCGCGACGATCGACGGCTTCGGGTCGAGCCCATCGCTCGGCTTGTCATTCGGCGGAGGGCTGGTCTGGGCGTCGGCGTTGGGCCCCGCGATGGCGGCGATCGATCCGAGCACCAATGCCCTCGCCTACGAGATCCCGCTTCCCAACACGAGGTACATGGACAGCTACTGGATCGACGGCGAGCTCTGGGTGTCGACCGCATTCGACCAACAGCTCCTGCAGGTGGACGCCGCGCGGCCCTGAGTCGTCGGCCCGCATCAATTCGCAATCCCGATGGAGGTGCCCTTGGTTCGCCATGCCCAGATATCTGATTCCGTCGAGTCGAAACGAAGGAGTGAACGGCAATGCGCAATCGAGCACGAACGAGAACCCTCCTTGGATTGGCAGCGGCGGTGGCCTTTGCCGGCGCACTGGTTCAACCGGTCGCGGCCACCTATCCCGGCTCGCTGAATGGAAGGATCGTTTTCGGCGCCGACGTCGGAGGCAACGTCGATCTCTATTCGACGCTGCCGAACGGACAGGCGCGCCTGCGACTGACCGATCACGTGGACTTCGACGCGTGCCCCGCGTGGTCGAGTGACGGCAAGCAGATCGCGTGGTGTCACGGCATTCGCGCACGGGGCGGGATCATCGAGATCTGGACGATGAAGTCGAACGGCGAGGACAAGCGCCAGCTGACGAACCTCGGCGGTCGAATGACGTTCCCCGACTTCTCGCCGGACGGCACGCAACTGGTCTTCGCCGGGCGCCTGCCGGCGGCACGAACGACGACGTCTGGCGGATCGACGCGGACGGAACGGATCTCACCCAGCTCACGACGGATCCGGGGTTCGACGGCAACCCGGCCTGGTCGCCGGATGGGACGAGGATCGTCTTCACGAGCTCGCGCGTCGACGACACCGGCCAGGTGTTCGTCATGGACGCGAACGGCTCGGGCAGACGCAGCTCGACGTTCGATGCGGTGTTCAAGGACCAGACGCCGGATCGGAGTCCCGACGGATCGAAGATCTCGTACGCCGCCGGCGACCCGGGCGACATCCTGGTGATGAATGCGGACGGAAGCGATCAGCACGTCGTCGTCGGCGGCCCGACGGACGACTTCGGGACCTCGTGGTCGCCGGACGGGCGCTTCATCGCGTTCCTCCGGTTCGACGACCGGGCCAATCGCTACGTGGATCTGGGCGACGGCTCGGTCCAGGTGGTCAGCACGTTCGGGCTGCAGTCGGTTCCGGCATGGCAGCCGCGAGGCGACCGCGGGAACTGAGGGACTGCAGGGGTCGGCCGGCCAGTTCGGCGGCCGACCCGCTCAGGTCCGGTTCGGGCGACCGGGGCGCTCGTTGACGAACTGGAAGCCGAAGCGGCCCTTGATGCAGAGGTGGCCCTCGGTGACGCTCGAGTCGAGCGGTGACGTCACCTTGACGATCTCGTCGTCCTGGACGTGGAGGTCCAGCGAGCAGCCGACGCCGCAGTACGGGCAGATGGTGTTGGTCACGGTCTGCGCCGACTCGTCCCACGTGCCCTCGGCGCGCATGTCGTGCTCGGACTTGAACATCAGGGCGCCGGTCGGGCAGGCGCCGATGCAGTTGCCGCAGTAGACGCACGCGGACGTCGGCAGTGGCGTCGCGTACTCGGTCGAGATGCGGGCGTCGAAGCCGCGCCCCGCGACGGCGATCGCGAACGTGTTCTGGGCGTCCTCGCCGCACGCCTCGACGCACTTGTAGCAGAGCACGCACTTCGAGTAGTCCCGCACGTACAGGTCGTTGTCGACCTTGACCGGCTGCGCGACGGTGGCCGTCTCCGCGTCACCGTGGGGCGCGTGGTGGTGGCCCGGCTCGTGGGCGTCGCGCTCCCCGGCGGCCGCGGGTTCGGCCGGCGGCCCGAAGCGGCTCGGGTCCGCGCCGTAGCGTTGCGACCAGTCCGCGAGCGAGCCGTCCGGGACGGCCGGGCCGGCGAGCGACAGGTCGACCGACGAGCCGAGCAGCTCGAGCACGACCTTGCGCGACGTGCGGACGCGCTCGGAGTCGGTGAAGACCTCCATCCCGGGCTCGGCCTTGCGCGAGCACGACGGCACGAGGACGCGCGACCCGGTGACCTCGACGACACAGACCCGGCAGACGTTGACCGGCGTGAGGTTGTCGGCGTAGCACAGGGTCGGCGTGTCGACCTCGAGCGCCCGGCAGGCGTCGAGGATCGTCGAACCCTTCGGGACCGTGACGGTGACCCCGTCGATCGTCAGCTCGACCTGCGGCGGGGCCTCGACCGGCGGCGGCTGCGGGATCCGGCTCGGTCGCGCAGGCGGCTCGAGCACGATCGGCGAAACCTGCGTCACCGCTGCGACGGGGAAGCGCGGCGCGGCCGTGCGCTGCAGGTCGTCGCTCACAGGGCCACCAGCCCGGGCTGGCGGAACGCCGATTCGATCGCCGACGACGCGGTCTGACCGAGCCCGCAGATCGAGGCGTCGCGCATCGCCTGCCCGACCTCCCGCAGCAGGACGAGCTCGTCGTCGCGCGAGCGCACGCCCGAACCTGCCGCGAGGCGAGCGAGCAGCTCCTCCTGGCGGACCGTCCCGACGCGACAGGGGACGCACTGCCCGCACGACTCGTCGCGGAAGAACTGGGCGATCCGCGTCAGCGTGCCGACGAGGTCGGCGCGCTCGTCGAACACCATCACGACGCCCGAGCCAAGGGTCGCCCCGGCGGCGCGCGTGGCCTCGAAGGTGAGCGGCAGGTCGAGCGCATTCGGGTCCCACGAACACGCCGGCGGCCCCACCGAGCAGGATCGCCTTGATCGCACGACCGCCGGGGACGCCGCCGCCGAGGGCGAGCAGCTCGCCGAGCGTCGTCCCGAACGGGACCTCGTACGTCCCAGGTCGTTCGACGTTGCCCGACAGGCAGAACAGCTTCGGGCCGGTCGAGCCCTCGGTGCCGATCGCCTTGAACGCCTCCGCACCGCCGTCCTCGCCCACGATCAGCAGCACGTTGACGATCGTCTCGACGTTGTTGACCGCCGTCGGCTTGTCGAACAGGCCGACTTCCACCGGGAACGGCGGCTTGTTGCGCGGCTCGCCGCGCTTGCCCTCGATCGACTCGAACAGCGCCGTCTCCTCGCCGCAGATGTAGGCACCGGCCCCGCGCCGCAGCTCGATGTCGAGCCCGTCGAGCAGGCCGGCTTCGGTCGCCGCCGTGATCGCGTTCGCGATCCGTGCTTCGGCCAGCGGGTACTCGCCGCGAATGTAGAGGTAGGCCTTGCCCGCCCCGACGGCGAACGCCTCGATCGCCATCGCTTCGACGACCGCGAACGGGTCGCCCTCCATGAGCACCCGGTCCTTGAACGTGCCGGGCTCCGATTCGTCCGCGTTGCAGACCAGGTAGTGGGGCTGAGCCTGCTGGCCGGCAACGGCGGCCCACTTGCGCCCGGTTGGGAACGCCGCTCCGCCGCGCCCGAGGAGCCCGGATCGCGTGACCTCGTCGATCACCTGCTCCGGCCCGATCGCGCGAGCGCGCTCGAGGGCGCGGAAACCGCCGTGGGCTCGATAGTCGGCAAGGGACGTCGGATCGACGACGCCCACTCGTGCCAGGAGTCGGAGGTCCGGTTGGCCGGCCTGCGGCAGGGCGTCTTCGGGCGTGTTGGCCGGGGCGCTGAGACCTGGCTCCATCCGGGCCACGATCCCGGCGGCGTCGACCGGCGCCGCTGCCATCGTCACCGGCTGCGGACCGGCGATCGTGACCAGTGCCGCGGGGGCGCGGTCACACAGGCCGAGGCAGGGCGAGCGGAACCAGGTTCGCTCTCCATCGCCGGCCGGGCACGCCCTCCGGACCGAGCGCCCGTTCGATGTCGCCGATCACCGTCTCGGCGCCGGCCAGCCGGCAGGCGATGTCGTCGCATACGTGCGCCACGACCGGCGGCCGCGGCTTCGTCGCGAACAGCGCGTAGAACGTGGCCACGCCGTAGGCCTCGGCTGGCGGGATCGTCAGCCGCTTGCAGACGTAGTTCAGGGCCGGCTGGCTGATCCAGCCGACGCGGTCCTGGACCGCGTGCAGCACCGGGAGCAGCAGGTCGCGTCGCGAGCGGGCGGCGTGGCCGCCATGGGCCACGTGGCCCTCGGAACCGGGCGTCCGGTCGCCGCCGACCCAGCGGGTCGCGGGCGGCCCGAGGACCGCGTCGACCGCGGCCCGCTCGGCCGGGGACGCGAGGGGCCCGATGACGTGCAGATCCATCGCCCCGAGTGTAGGCGCCCGGCGGGCGCCGAGTCAGCCGGCGGGTGCCGCCACCGGAACAGCCTCTTCGGCGGCCAACTCCTCCTGGGTCGACTGGTCGGGCAGGTTGCGGGTGAAGAACAGGCCGAGCAGCGCCAGCAGCGCGACTCCGCCGAGGGCCAGCCGGAGGCCGTCGAGCTGCGCAGCGCCGTAGTCCGTCGCGATGGCCGCGGCCTGATCGGGCGGGAGGCCGGCGTCCGTCAGGAACTGCTCGACCTCCGCGACCGGGACGACCTCGAGACCCTGCTCGCTCGCCGGCGGTGGCGATGGTCGTCCGCACCTCGGCGGGGAGTTCCTCGTTGGCCGTGATCCGGTCCACGAACCCGTTCGTCAGCCCGATCAGCAGGATCGCGCCGATGAGCGCCGTGCCGAGTGACGCGCCGAGGTTCTGGGCGGTGCCCTGGAGACCGCCGGCCTCGTTCGTCTGCGCCGGCGGGGCGGCCGAGATGATCACGTTCCCGAGCTGCGATGCGAGCAGCCCGGCACCGACGCCGAATACCGCGAGCCCGACCAGGAAGCCGACGTCGTTGAGCTCGATGTCGAGGGTCGCGAGCAGGACGACCGCCGCCACCGAGATCGCGACCAGGCCGAGGCGACACACCGCCTTCGGGGATCGCCGGGCGGCAAGCTTCGGGCCGGTGAGCGCCGCGATCAGCATCGTCACCGACATCGGCAACAGACGGAGGCCGGTCTCGAGGGCATTGAGCCCGAGCACGACCTGCAGGTAGACAGGCAGCACGAAGAACGTCCCGAGCAGGACCAGCTGCTGGGCGCCGAGGGTTGCCAGACCGGCGCGCAGGTGGACGATCCCGAGCAGCGCGGAGTCGAGCAGTCGGTCGCGACCAAGCCGGGCGAGGCGCTGCTCCCAGGCCTCGAAGACGAACAGGAGGCCGAGCCCGCCGAGGATCAGGAACGGCACCACGGAGAACCCGAGCGGCGCGATCTCGCGACCGGCGATGACCGGTACCACGCGCGGCACGATGAAGCCCCATGTGCTGCTCTGGAGGATCGCCAGCACGATGATCGCGAGGCCGCTCGCGGAGAGGGCGGCGCCGACGATGTCGAGGCTCGGCGGGTTCGGTTCGGCGGGCGCGGACTTCATGCGCTTCCGGGTGAGCAGGATGACGGCAACGATGAAGACCTCGCCGACGAACACCAGGCGCCACGTCCAGGTGGTCGTCACCCAGCCGCCGATCACCGGACCTGCCGCGATCGCAGCCGCTGCGACGCCACCGACGATGCCGTAGGCCAGCGCCCGCTCCTTGCCCTCGTAGTTCTGCGCGACGAGTGCGGCGATCGCCGGGACCACGAGCACCGCACCGAGTCCCTCGATCAGCGACCAGCCGAAGAGCAGGACGACGAGGTTCGGGCTGATGGCCGTGATGAACGAGCCCGTTGCGTAGACCACCAGGCCGACGGCGAAGGCACGGTCGCGTCCCCAGATGTCGCCGAGCTTCGCGCCGACGAGCATGAACGCGGCCATGACCAGGGTGTACGCGGTGATGGCCAGCTGGACACCCTGGATCGTCGTGTTGAGGTCGGCCACGATCTGCGAGATCGACACGTTCATGACGCTGCTGTCGAGCACCATCACGAACTGGGCCGCGGCAAGGATCGCGATCGGCGTCCAGTTCTTCATGGCGTGATGGTACGAGGGGCGGGGAAGCGGGAGGCGCTCATCCTGCGCTCGACCGGCTGGCGGCTGCTACTGTGGTCCGGCTTACCTGGAGCGAAGTGGGGAGGGGCAGATGGACGCCGGCGGAAGGCGCGTAACGCGGAGGCGCAGCGTCCTGGCGGGGGTCAGCCTCGTCCTCGCGTGCTCAACGATCGTGGTCGCGACGATCGCCGTGTGGGCGCACCAGGTCGCGTTCAACACCGATCGGTTCACGGCCCTCGCGAGCAATGCCCTCGAACAACCCGAGGTCATCGACCCGCTGGCGGCACGCATCAGCGCGCAGGTCGTCACCACCCTTGACGTCCAGTCCCGCCTGACGAATGTGCTGCCCGACCGGGTCACCGCGATCGCCGGACCGGTCACCCTCGCGCTCCAGGATGGGCTGACGCGTCGTCTCCAGACGCTGCTCGCCGAGCCGCGCATGCAACAGGCTCTGACAAGGGCGCTGTCGTTTGCGCACACGAGGGTGATGAACCTGCTCCGGGACCAGGCGGATGCGGCAACGGTCGTCAACGGCCAGGTCGTGCTCGAGGTCTACCCGGTGCTGCTCGTCGCGCTCCAGCAATTGCAGACCGCGGGGATCATCGGCCCCGAGGTCCAGCTTCCCGATCCAGCGACCGCGGAGCCGCCCGGCGTCGTCCGGGGGATCCTCGAGAACCGGCTCGGCGTGACGCTCCCCGAGGACTTCGGCACGATCCCGCTCATGCCGGCCGAGCGGTTGGAGAGCGCCCAGGCGGCCGTCCGCGTCTTCGACCTGGTGGTGATCGTCCTGATCGTGCTCGCGGTGGCACTCGTCGCGCTCGCGCTCTGGTTGTCGGGGAAACGTCTTCGCATGGTCGTCTACCTTGCCATCGGCACGATTGTGGCCTTCGTGCTCGCGCGGCTCTTCACGAACGCCGCGGCGGATGCGCTGACCAGCGGGATCGCCGCGCAAGGCCTGCGGCGGCGCGATCGAGTCGATCCTCGACGCGACGCTGGCCGACTTCCGCAGCTGGGCGTTGCTCATCCTCATCGGCACCGGGATCATCGGGATCCTGGCCTACGCGTACGGCCGTCCGAACGTCTCGGTGACGGCGTTCAGCTCGGAGCGGTCGATGGAACGGATCGGACTCGCCCTGATCGCACTGGTCGTGTCTGTGGATCACCGTCGGGCTGGAGGTGGCGCTGCTCGCGGCCGTGCTGATCGTCGGCCTCGAGCTGTACCTCGGGCGCGGCGAGGGCGACTCGGGGGCGGCCGCCCGCCGTCGGCCCCGATGCCGTACACGCCCATGCCGCCGCCCCCGTCCGAATCGCCGCCCTCGTCGGCCTGACGCCGCTGGGCCGCCGGCCTTGGAACGCTGGGCGTGCAGTCCGACAGCTACGGCGGCCGTGCGCCGTCGAACGGATCGCTTGGCGTGCCATTCAGCGGCTCGGGCATCGGTAGGCACACCGGGCGCTCCATCGGACCGACCGCCCGCTGGACTGCACGCTAGGCGTTCCATGACCACAGGCTCGGGTACGGTGTAACCCGTGACCGATGACATCACGAGGGCCGAGAGCCTGATCGACAGCGGTCGCTACGACGAGGCCATCGCGCTCCTCGACGTCGCCCTTGCAACGTCGCCCGACGACCCCATCGCCCTCTACCACCTCGGGTCGGCCCACGACTCCGCCGGACACGAAGCTGAGGCCGTCGAGCCCTACCGGAGAGCGCTGGCGGGCGGTCTCGACCCCGAGATGGCCCTCGCCGCCCGCATCCAGCTGGCGAGCACGCTCCGGAACCTGGGCGAAACTCGCGAGTCGGTCGAGATCCTCGAGGCCGCCGTCGCCGAGCACCCCGAGCATCGGGCGGCGCGCATGTTCCTGGCCCTTGCGCTCGTGAGCGACAACCGTCCAACGGAGGCGGTGCGGATCTTGCTCGACCTGGTCCTGACGAACCCTGGACCGCCCGAGCGCTACGCGCGCTCGCTGCGCAAGTACACGGATGACCTCGGCCGCACCTCAGGCCCGCGTTAGCGGTATCCGCCCGTGGTGCGACCCGCCTGATCGCCGCTCGCCGGGCGAGCAGCCGGGCGAGCACCAGCCCGCTGGGGCCGAGGACGGTCAGGCGACGGGTTCGGGCGCGACCGCTGGCAGCTTCTCGATCCGGATCGCCGTGGCCTTGAACTCGGCCGTGCCCGACTTCGGGTCCCAGGCGTCGATCGTCAGCAGGTTCGTGGCGACCTCGTCCTGGAAGTGCAGCGTCATGAACGTCAGCCCGGGGCGCAGCGACTCGTCGATCCGGATCGGCGCCTCGACCTGCCCGCGCCGCGAGGTCACGCAGACACGCTCGCCGTCGACGAGTCCGTACGCGGCCGCGTCCTCCGGGGAGATGTCGAGCGACTCGCCGCGTCGCAGCGGCGACGTGTAGCCCGCGGTCTGGACGCCCGTGTTGTACGAGTCGAGCCGGCGGCCGGTGGTGAGCCGGATCGGGAAGTCGTCGTCGAGGCGGTCGACCGGCGGATCGTGCTCGACGGCCACGAACGGTGCACGCATCCCCGGCACCGGGTCCTCCCACAGGCGCGAGTGGAGGAACAGCTCGCCGGGGTGGTTCTCGTCGTAGCACGGCCACTGGATGCCATCCAGCGCTTCGAGCCGGGCGTAGCTCATCCCGGCGTGCATCGGCGACAGGGTCCGCAGCTCGTTCCAGGCGTCCTCGGCCCCGGACCAGCCCCAGTCGCTGCCCATCCGGCGCGCGAGCTCGGTGATGATCCACAGGTCGTCGCGCGCGTCGCCGGGCGGCTCCTTCGCCTTGCGCACGCGCTGGACGCGCCGTTCCGAGTTCGTGACCGTTCCCTCGGACTCCGCCCAGGCCGCGGCGGCGGGCAGGACCACGTCCGCCAGCTCCGCGGTCTTCGTCAGGAACAGGTCCTGGACGACGAGGAACTCGAGGCCTTCGAGCATGCCGCGCATGCGGCCCTGATCGGCCTCCGACTGGGCCGGGTTCTCGCCGATCACGTACAGCAGGCGCTGGTCGCCGCACGCCATCGCGTCGCACATCGCCGTCAGGTGGCGGCCGCGCTTGTCCGGGATCGTCACCCCCCACGCCTGTTCGAACTTCGCCCGAAGCCGGTCGTTCTCGACGTGCTGGAAGCCGGGCAGCCGGTCGGGGATCGCGCCCATGTCGCCGCCGCCCTGCACGTTGTTCTGGCCGCGCAGCGGGTTGAGGCCGCTGCCGTACTTCCCGACGTGCCCGGTCAGGAGCGCCAGGTTGATGAGCGCGAGGACGTTGTCGACCGCGTTGTGGTGCTCGGTGATACCGAGCGTCCAGCAGATCATCGCCCGGTCGGCCTTCGCAAAGGCGTGGGCCAGCTCGCGGATCGCCTCGGCCGGCACGCCGGTCTCGCGCTGGGCGTATTCGAGCGTGTACGGCTCGACGCCGGCGCGATAGGCCTCGAAGTCCGACGTCGCCCGCTCGATGAACTCGGTGTCGGCGAGACCGGCCGCGATGATCTCGCGGCCGACGGCGTTGGCCAGCGCGATGTCGCTGCCGACATCGAGCCCCAGCCACGTGTCGGCCCATTCGGCCGAGGAGGTCCGCCGCGGATCGACCGCGAACAGGCGCGCACCGTTGCGCACGCCACGCAGCAGGTGGTGGAAGAAGATCGGATGCGTCTCGCGGGCGTTGCTGCCCCACAGGACGATCAGGTCCGTCTCTTCGATCTCACGATATGAACTTGTGCCGCCACCGGCACCGAACACCGTCGCCAGACCGGCGACGCTCGGGGCGTGTCAGGTGCGGTTGCAGCTGTCGATGTTGTTGCTGCCCAGGACCGCCCGGCTGAACTTCTGTGCCGCGAAGTTGACCTCGTTGGTCGCCTTGCTGCAGCTGAAGATGCCGAATGTCGACGGGCCGTGGGCCGCGTTCGCGGTCCTGAACCCGGCGACGGTCCGGTCGAGCGCCTCGTCCCACGTCGCGGGTCGAAGCTCGCCGCCCTTCGTATCGCGGACGAGGGGCTGGGTCAGTCGAACGTAGGCCTTTGCCACTGCTGTGGCCTCCTGCGGAGCTGACCGGGCGAGTGTACCGCCCGACGTGCCCGATGGCGTACAGGGTGCGACCCCGGGAATGAAAGGGCCAACCCGCCGAAACGTAAGCGACCGCCCGATGCGCTCGGATCCCCCTTACGGCCACCGTTCGAACAGACACCGGCCCGTCACTACGAGAGGGATCACATGCCTGGCTTGGGACGCTTCCTCGCCTTCGACGTGCTCAGCCAGCCGACCCCGCCACGACGCGGATGACCGGCGCGACGGTCATCCCAGTGGGGTCCGCACGTCGCGCCGCGTTTCGCGGACGATCCGGATGAAGTGGCGGAAGTGGTCGACGCGGCCGGGCGCAAAACCTCGTTCCCTGAGAAATACGGCCCCAGCGCGCCCCGGAATAAGCGTTCTCCCGATGTGCCAGCCCACGCCTTACGCCGATCGTGCACCCATCACGAGTGTGCTGACAGCGAAGGGGATTGGCATGGATGGACTCGGACGCCTTGCTGGGGATGCAGGCGCTCAGCGGTGAAGAGGCGCGGCGGAATGCCGATGACGATTGGAGGGCGCTGCACCGGCGACCCGATGCACCGCCGCTTCCGGACGATCGGGAGACGATCGACACGAGCGAGCGCCGGCCCGTCCACGAAGGGTTCCGGCTCCGCAGCCTGATCGCGCGGTTCGGCCATCACTGATGTTCGCGGGCGCCGCGACGTCGTCCGGATGATCCACGAGTCGCCTACCGCATTGCCCGCGACCGAGCGAGGCCCGATGATGCCGTCGATGTCGACGCGCGTCGTCAGCCCGACCTTCGCCGGTCGCCTCGTGGAGCTCGACCGGCTCCGCGCCGCGCGCGACCGCGCATCGGGCGGCGTACCGTCGACGGTCCTCATCTCCGGAGAGGCCGGCGTCGGGAAGACGCGCCTCGTGACCGAGGCCACCTCGATGGCTCGAGCTGAAGGTTTCGGCGTCATCGTCGGCGGCGCGATCGGGCTTGGCGACAGCGACCTGCCATACGGACCCTTCAGCGAGGCGTTTCGGTCGCTGCTGGCCGACGTCGGTCGCGAGCGGATCATCGAGGCAGCGGGAGAAGGCGCCGTCCACCTCGCGCGGCTTGTACCCGGCCTCGGCGACGTGTCGGCCGCAGCCCCCGTTCGGTCCACCGACGACGGGGTCGATTCGCGCCCGCGCCTCTTCGAAGTCGTGCTCGATGTGCTGGGCCGCCTGGCGCTCGAGCGACCGATCGTGCTCGTGCTCGAGGACCTCCACTGGGCCGATCCATCGTCGCGCGCCCTGCTCATGTACCTCGCGGGACGGCTGCGCGACGAGCAGCTGGTCCTGATCGGGACCTACCGCTCGGACGAGTTGACCAGACGGCATCCGCTGCTTCCGCTGCTCGCAAACCTCGAACGGCTTCCGTCCGTCGAGCGCATCGACCTGTCACGCCTCGACCGTGACGAGGTCCACGCCCAGATCGCCGGGATCCTCGGAACCGTGCCGGGCGCCCGGTTCGTCGACAACGTGCTCGCCCGGTCAGATGGCAATCCGTTCTTCGTCGAGGAACTGCTCACGAGTTCCTCGCGGGATCGTCGGGGAGCCGTATCGCCGACGCTTCAGGAGATCCTGCTCGCACGGCTGTCCGGCCTGGCCCCGGAAACGCAGCGACTCTTGCGCATCGCGGCGGTCATCGGACGGCGTGCCGAGCATGACCTGCTCGCGTCCGTTGCCAACCGCGCGGAGCCCGATCTCGTCGAGGACCTGCGCGACGCGGTGGACCAGCACATGCTCGTTCCGGTCGAGGCCGACGGGGGCCCGGCGTACGATTTCCGCCACGCGCTCGTTCGCGAGGTCGCCTACGAGGACCTGCTGCCGACCGAGCGGAGTGCGCTCCACGGGCTTGTCGCCGAAGCGCTACAACCCGTGGCTCGGACTGACGGGGGCGGGGACGCGAGGTTGACCGCCGAGCTCGCCTACCACTGGTCCGGCGCACACGACGATCGACGCGCGATCGGCGCATCGGTTCGGGCAGGCCGGGCGGCCGCGGCCGTGTTCGCCCATGACGAGGCACTCGAGCATTTCGAGCGCGCCATTCGGCTCTGGAGCCGTGTCGCCGATCCCGAGTCGGAGACGGGGACCGACCTGCCGTCCCTCTACGACAGTGCGGCGGCCGCCGCATCGAGTGCAGGCAGCGTCCGACGCGCGGTGGACCTCGCACGCTCGGCGGTCGAGACCGGGTCGGGTGCCCGCGACCAAACCCTCGGCGAAGCCTGGGCGCGGCGAACGGACCGGCTCGCCTGGTACCTCTCGGAGCTCGGCGACCAAGCCGGCGCCCTGGCGGTCGTCGACCATGCGCTCGGGTGGGTTGGCTCCGACTTCCCCGGGATCGGGACCGCGCGGCTTCTGACCACGCGGGGCATGTTGCTGTGGGGGATGGGCCGCTATCCCGAGATCGTCCGCACGGCCGACGCGACGATCGAGGCCGCGCGTCGTTCCGGCGAGGTCGGCATCGAAGCGAGTGCACTGCTGGGCGTAGGCGCCGGCCGGGCCGCGTACGGATTGCTCGACGAGGGCATCGCCGACCTCCGCGAGGCACAAGCGCTGTTCCTGGCCGCAGCAGACGCTCGGACTGGAATCGCGGTGAGCCAGCTGAGTTACGCGCTCTGTCTGGGTGGCCGGCATGTGGAAGCCGACGCGCTGATCGGCGAGGAGCTCGACCGGCAGGCGCGGATCGGCACGCTCCGCCGCTTCCGGCCGTTCCTCGTCACCGACCTCGTCGACGGCTACGTTGAGCTCGGCCGTTGGGACGAGGCCGTGGCGCTGTGCGAGACCGAGCTTGCCCAGGCGGACGGGGGCCGGCCCGCACCCTGGTATCTCGAATCGCTGGCCGAGATCCGCGCCCTGCGCGGCGACGTGGAAGGAGCCAGCGAGCTCCTCACAGCCGCGTCCGAGGCGGTCGGCCCGGGGGATGCCGTGATCGACCGTGTCTGGGTGATGCGCGCCGCCATCGTCCTCGGTCGCGTCGGGGGCAACATCGATCGGGTCCGGAGCGCCATCGACGAGGCGCTGAGCATCTCGGCGGATACGGCCCACGATGCCCCGCTCTGGTGGCTGCTGTGCGCCGCGCTGGCCGCCGAAGCCGACGAGGCGGATCGCGCGAGGCGACGACGGGACGCGGATGGCGTGGCGACCGCCCAGGGGCGCGGCCTCCGTCTCGCTCGGATCCTGGACGAGGCCGCTTCGGCCCTTGGCTCAGACGACGGGCGTTGGCCGCCGACGCTCCGGGCCTATGTCCGCCATGGCGTTGCGGATCGCCTTCGGCTCACCGGAGAGTCCGACATTCCGGCATGGATGGCGGCGATCGAGGCCTACGACGACCTCGGGCTACAGCTTCGAGGCGGCAAGCTGCCGTCTCCACCTGGCTGAAACGATCCTGGCCGCGGGTGCTGAACGCGAGGCGGCTGCCGATGCCTTGCGTGCGGCGGCCGACACCGCGGCGCGACTCGGCGCGGAACCGTTGCTTGCGGCCGTCGCCGGCCTCGCGGGCCGGGCGCGCATCGACCTCGGCACGGAGACCGGAGGCGGGGACGATCTCGGCGTGGGTCTGACGGCCCGCGAGCGGGAGGTGCTTGGGCTGCTGACGGGCGGCCTGACCAATCGTGAGATCGGAGAGGCCCTGTTCATCAGCGACAAGACGGCCTCGGTCCACGTTTCGAACATCCTCGGGAAGCTCGGCGTCGGGGGTCGTGGCGCGGCGGTCGCGATGGCGCTGCGACTCGGCTTCGATATGGACGCCGACCCTGCCCACCAGGACGGATCGGCGGCGCCTGTCAGCCCGAGCGGCGTCCGCACGTCGCGACGGGCCTTCCGGACGATCCGGATGAAGTGGCGCAGGTGGTCGAGCGGCCGAATGTGCGACGGGGCGCCGTAGATCGTGCGGATCGGCACCCACGCGATCGTGCCGCCCAGGCGGATGCACGTCGTGATCATCTCGACCTCGAACTCGAACCCGCCCTCGTCGCTGCCGAGCGTCGCCTCCATGATCCGTCGCCCGATCAGCCGGTAGCCCGACTGGTTGTCGGGGATCGGCCGGCCGACGGCCCACGAGAACGCCCGGCCGCCGAGCTCGTTGGCGAGGCGGCGGGTCGGCGGCATCGTCCGGAAGTTGCGCCGACCGATGACGAGGTCCGGTCGTGGGTCGGCCTCGAACGCGGCCACGAACTTCGGGATCTCCGCCGGGTCGTGCTGGCCGTCGGCATCGAGCGTGAGGACCGCGTCGTAGCCGTCGGCCAGCGCACGTTCGAAACCGAGCCGGAGCGCGGCGCCCTTGCCCTTGTTCGGGCGCTGTTCGATGACCGTCGCGCCCGCGGCGCGAGCCTGTTCGGCGGTGTCGTCGGCCGAGCCGTCGTCGACGACCAGGACAGGGAGGTGGCGCAGCGTCGCCTCGACGACCGGCCCGATCCGTGGGCCTTCGTTGTAGCCCGGGATCAGGGCGACGAGTCGGGCAGCCAGCGGGATCCTCCGGGGCGGTAAGTCGACTCAGCGAGTGTATCGGGCGCGGCCGTGCCGCCTGAGCGCGCGCACGTTGAGCACGATCCCGACCGCCAGGACGATCGAACTGCTCCAGGTGAGGTTCCGCGCGACCACGTCGGGCAGGAAGATGTCGCTGACCGAGCCGCGCCGCGCGCCGTAGCGCTCGGCGAGGGGCGTCAGCGGACAGACGAACCCGTTGCCCGCGAAGACGGCGACCTCGGCGAGCGATACCGCGAGCGCGGCCGAGGTGCGGCGACCCGGTCTGCCCCGAAGCCCGTCGAGGAAGCACGAGCAGGATGGAGCTCGCGATCGCGCCGAAGGCGACCGTATGGACGGTCTTGATCGCGGCGAGCACGACACGCTGACGCATGCGAGCAGCGTGGCGGAGGCCGCCGCCGATGGCATGGGCCCTTCGGCCCGAAGATGTCGCTACCATCGACGAGGGGGCGGTTGGGGCCCGGTGGCTCCCCTGGTCTTCAAAACCAGTGGCGCGGCGCTCGGCGTCGCGCGGTGGGTTCGACTCCCATGCGCTCCCGCCAAGGAGGATCGATGGCAGAACGCGGCCAAATCGGGCAGTCCCCGGCCCCCGAGCGTCGAACGGGTGCTGGCGGTTGTCCGCGAGCGGCTCGACGGGTCGGTCGAGCCAGGGGTGCTGCGCGATGCCGCCAGGGAGGTGGTCGACGGCGAGCGCGCGCGGCTGGGCGCGGGCGACGCGCCACGCGACGTGACGACGCTCGGCGCGGCGGTCGAGGAGTTGCTTCGCTCCCGCGAGCAGGGTTGGCGCGAGGGCCTCGTCCCGGTCATCAACGCGACCGGCGTGATCGTGCATACGAACCTCGGACGGGCGCCGTGGCCGGAGGAGGCGGGTGCGATCGCCGTCGAGGCGGCCCGAACCTACCTGCTGCTCGAGCTCGACCGCGAGACGGGCCGGCGGGGCCACCGCTATCGCGCCGCCGAGGACGCACTCGTGGAGTTGATCGGCGCGGAGGACGCGCTCGTCACCAACAACAACGCGGCGGCCGTGGCGCTCGCCGTCGGTCTCGCGGGCCGCGGCGGCGTGGCGGTCAGCCGGGGAGAGCTGGTCGAGATCGGCGGCGGCGTGCGCATCCCGGAGATCGTCCGACGAGCCGGCGCGCGGCTTGTCGAGGTGGGGACGACGAACAGGACGCGGGCCGCGGACTTCGAGGAGCCGCTGGCCGACGGGCGCGCGCGGCTCGTGCTCCGCGTGCACCCATCGAACTTCACCCAGAGCGGGTTCGTCGAGGTGCCCGATGCGCGCGAGGTGGCCGAGCTGGCCCACCGTCACGGCGCGATCGTCGTGGACGACCTGGGCAGCGGCGCGCTCCTCGACACGGCTCGCTTCGGTCTCACCCACGAGCCGATGCCGGGCGAGCGGCTTGCCGCCGGTTCGGACGTGGTGACGTTCAGCGGCGACAAGCTGGTCGGTGGACCGCAGGCCGGGCTGGTCGTCGGTCGCGCGGACCTCGTGGCGAAGATGCGCAAGGACCCGCTGGCGCGGGCGATGCGACCGGACAAGGCGACGCTGGCCGCCGTCGCCGCGACGCTCGGGCTCTACCGGGCCGGCCGGGCCGAGAGCGCGATTCCGGTCTGGCGGATGATCGCTGCGCCGCTGGACACGCTCCGCGAGCGGGCGGACGCGCTCGCCGCGGCTCCTCGCCGGCGCCGGCGCGCCCGCGGCCGTCGAAGTCCGCTCCACGATCGGAGGCGGGTCGCTGCCCGGTGAGACGCTGCCGTCCTGGGGCGTGGCACTCGCCGTGCGCTCGCCGGATCGGGTGGTGGCGGCGCTGCGGCGCGGCACGCCGTGCGTGCTGGCCCGTGTCGAGGACGGCCGGGTCATCCTCGATCTCCGAACCGTGCTGGAGGACCCGCTGTCCCGGCTTCCCGGGGCGATCGCGGCGGCGTTGGGTCGGGCTCGCGAACCGTGACCGTGGTCGTCGGCACGGCCGGCCATATCGACCACGGCAAGACGACGCTGCTCCGCGCGCTCACCGGCATCGACGCCGACCGCCTGCCGGAGGAACGCCGACGCGGGATGACGATCGACGTCGGATACGCGCACCTCACGCTGCCCGATGGCACCGAGCTGGACTTCGTCGACGTCCCCGGCCACGACCGGCTCGTCGGCAACATGCTCGTGGGTGCCGGCGAGATCGATGCGGCCCTGCTCGTCGTGGCTGCCGATGACGGCCTCCGCGCCCAGACCCACGAGCACCTCGATCTGCTCGACGCGCTGGACGTCAGGCACGCGCTCGTGGCCATCACGAAGGCCGATCTCGTGGCCGTAGAGCGGACCGGCGAGGTGTGCGAGGACGTCGCCGCACGGCTCGCATCCACGGCGCTCGCGGGAGCGCCGATCGTGGTCGTGTCCGGGACCACCGGCGAGGGGATCGAGGAGCTGCGAGCCGGGCTTGTGGCACTCCGCGACCGGGTACAGGCCGATCCCGGCGTGGGTGGCGATGTCCGCTCGGCCGGTGCGCTTCGCCATCGATCGCGCGTTCCGGATCAAGGGTCGCGGGACGGTCGTCACGGGCACGCTCCGCGGCGGGGCACTGGCGCGCGGGGCGAACCTGCAGCATGCGTGCCGGGCGACGACGACCGTGCGGGTCCGCGAGGTGCAGGTCCACGGTTCCCCGGTGGAGGAGATGGCGGGCGGCGGCCGCACCGCACTCAACCTCGCGGGCGACGCGATAGGCAGCCTGCACCGTGGCGTCGTCCTCACGAACGACCCCGACGTGCACGCCTCGGATCGATTGCTCGTCATGCTCGCCGCCCCCGTCCCGGACCGGGCGCGCTTCCGCGTCCACCTCGGAACGGCCGCCGCGGAGGCGATTGTTGGTCGTGCCGGTCGCGACGCACTCGAGCTCCCGGACGGCGCTGCGGCGGCCGTGCTGCGCCTCGACGTCTCGATCGCCGCGGCGACCGGCGACCGGTTCGTGCTGCGGCGGGCTGCCATGTCCGGGCCGGCCGTGCTCGGCGGCATCGTCCTCGATCCGCTGCCCGCTCGAGGCGTTTCCCGGCGGCGGCAGACCCCCGAACGCGTGGCGGCCCTGGCCGCGGCCGCGCAAGCCGGCGATCTCGCAGCTGTCCGGGCGGCACGGGTCGAGCTCCACGGCATCGTCGTGAGCGAGCGCGAGGTGGCGCCGGACGTTCGCGAGGCGGCGTCCGCCGCGGCCGTCGACGCCGTCCGGGCGCACCATGCCGCACGCCCGGAGGATCCAGGCCCGACGCTGGCGGCCGTCCGGTCTGCAGCGGCTCGGGCGCTTCGACGCCAGGCGACCGTCAGCGCGGCCGACGCGGCGGCACGTGCTGCCGTCCTCGTGGACGATCTGGTGTCCGGAGGACTTCTCGTGCGGGACGGCGACCGGGTCCGCGCGCCCGACCACCAGGCGGCCGCGGCCGACCCGGAGGTCGCCGCCGCGATGGAACGGCTGGTCGCCGCCCTGGCTGTCCCAGCGCCGCCGCCGCTGCGCGATGCCGCCGCCGCTGCCGGCTGCCCACCTGCGGCGATCCGCGAGCTCGAGCGCACCGGACGGATCGTCGTCCTCGAGGAGGACCTCGGCTACGCGATGCCCACGTACCGCGACCTGGCGGCGAAGGCACTCGCGCTCGCGGCCCGCGAACCCCTCACGCCCGCGGCGTTCCGCGACGCGACCGGCACCAGCCGCCGCTACGTCCTGGCGATCCTCGAGGATCTCGATCGGCGTGGCATCCTCCGGCGCACGCCGGCCGGCCACGTGCCGGGTCCGCGGGCACCGGCCGGCGCCCGAGGCGGAACGTGACCGCGGCCGCGCTGCCGTCAGTGAGCGGGATCGTCCTTGCCGGGGGTCGCTCGGCGCGCTTCGGTCGCGACAAGCTCGCCGAGTCGATCGATGGCCGGCCGCTGCTCCACCTTGCCGCAGAAGCCGTGGCCACCGTCGCGACCGACGTGATCATCGTCGCGCCACCGGACGTCGTGCCGCCCCTGCCGGACGGTGTTCGCCTCGTCCACGATGAGGCGGCGTACGAGGGGCCGCTCGCCGGCTGCATGACGGGCCTGATCGCCGCTCGCGAACCCGTGGTGGTCGTGGCCGGCGGCGACATGCCGAGCCTCGACCCGGCGGTGCTGGCGCTGCTCATCCGCGCGCTTGTCGCGTCGTCGGCCGACGCGGCGATCCTCGAGCATCGCGGCCGCCGTCAGCAGCTGCCGTTCGCCATGCGGACCGGGGCCGGGACCGACGCGGCGCAGCGCCTGCTCGCCCAGGGGGAACGGCGGCTCGGGGCACTCACGGACCGCCTGACCCTGCGGGTCCTTGCCGAGGAGGAGTGGCGTCCGCTCGACCCCGATGCGCGCACCCTGCGCGATGTCGACGAGCCCGCGGACCTGCCGGACTCCGGCGCCTAGCGGCAGGCCCCGGACACACGAAGACCTCCGCCGGAGGAGGAGCGGAGGTCTGCGTGTGTGGGAGCGAGGAGGGAGCCGGGAGGATCAGCTCCGGTACGGGTAGTCGACGAGGGCGGGGAGCCTGGGTGTCTCGACGGCGCCCAGCGTGGCTCGGAAGTTGATTCCGCGGAGGACCGCGGAGACCCTCTTGCCGATGCCAGGCGCCGAGCTGATTGCCTCGGATCGCTTGGGCTCGTACCGGACCTTGAGCAGCTCCTCGTTCGAGAGGAGAAGCACTGCGAAGTGGTTCACGTCGGTACTCCTTTCTGCGCCCTTTTTCGTTCTTTGCGCAGTTGAAGCATCGCGCCACGCGCGCTCAGGCCATACCGACATGCGATGCCGAACACGCATGGACAACCGTCCATCCGCCACTTCCGCTTCGGCGATGCCCGCTAGCCGGGGAGCTCGTCGTGGACCGCAACCCCCTCGACGAAGGTGCCGATGACCCGCGCGTCGCCGATCGGACCGCTGCCCGGGTCATGGATGTCACGGTCGAGCACCGCCAGGTCCGCCAGCTTCCCGACCTCGAGCGTGCCCGTCTCGGTCTCAAGGTGGTTGACGTACGCACTGCCGATCGTGAACCCGGCCAACGCCTCGTCGAGCGTGATCCGCTCGTCGGGCAGGAACGGGTCGGCGGTGCGGTCGTATTCGGCGACCCGGTTGACCGCGACTTCGATCTCGAGCAGCACGTTCGCGGTCGACACGCTCCAGTCGGAACCCATCGCCAGGCGGGCGCCTGCGCGCAGCAGTGACCTGAACGGGTACTGCCACGCGGTGCGCTCCGGCCCGATGAACGGGATCGTGAGCCGGTCCATCTGGCCCTCGTGGACCGCCCAGTACGGCTGCGCGTTGGCCACCATCCCAAGTGGCCCGAAGCGAGGGATGTCGTCGGGGTGGATGACCTGGATATGGGCCACGTGCGGTCGCGTGTCGGACGGGCCGTTGGCGGCACGGGCGGCCGCGACGGCGTCGAGCGCGTTGCGCACCGCCCGGTCGCCGATCGCGTGGAAGTGCGGCTGGAAGCCGAGGGCATCGATGCGGGTCACGGCATCGGCGAGGACCTCGGGGTCAATGAAGTCGATGCCGCTGTTGGGCGTCGACGTCCCCGTGCCGTCCAGGTACGGGTCGAGCATCGCTGCCGTGAAGTTCTCGACGATCCCGTCGAGCAGCAACTTGACGCTCGTGGCCTGGAAACGGCCGAACGAGCCGCGCTCCCGGAGGTCGACCCACGCCTCGATCTGCTCGACGCCACGCGTTCGCTCCCACCAGTGGGCGCCGACGACGCGCGCGGTCAGCCGGCCCTGCTCCGCGAACCGGCGATAGGCATCGATCATCGGCGGCAGCACCCACGCGTCCTGCCAGGCGGTGATCCCGAGCTGGTGAAGCTCTCGTTGGGCGTGTTCGAGCCCGACGAGCAGGTCCTCTTCGGTATCCGGCGGGATGAGCCGTTCCACGAGCTCCGCGGCACCCTCGTGCAGCGTTCCCGTCGGCGTACCGTCCGGGTCGCGTTCGATGCGGCCATCGGCCGGGTCGGGGGTCGCCGCGGTGATGCCGGCGAGCTCGAGGGTGCGCGTGTTCACCCAGACCCCGTGCCCGTCGCGGTTCGGAAGGTAGACCAGGCGATCCGGGACGACGCGGTCGAGGTCCTCGGCGCGGGGCGTGCCGCCCGGGAAGTCGTCCAGCGACCAGCCGCCGCCCGTGATCCATTCCACGTCGGGATTGCTCGCCGCGTAGTCGGCGATGGCGGCGAGGTAGGCGTCGAGACCGCGCAGGTCGTGGAGGTTGCAGCGGAGCTCCTCCAGCCCGGCCTCCATCGGGTGGATGTGGGCATCCTGGAACCCGGGTGTGACCGTCCGTCCGCCGAGCTCCACCACGCGGGTCCGGGGACCGACGTGGCCGCGGACGTCCTCGTCGCTGCCGACGGCGACGATCCGTCCGTCGCGGACCGCGAGCGCATCCGCACGGGGGTTCGCCGGAACCATCGTGCGCAGCGCGCCCCCGAGCAGGACGAGGTCGGCAGGGGCGGCGGGATCGTCGGCATCGCGGCAGTCTGCCAGACGGCGTCGTGCGGCGCTCTCGATCCCGTCCCGCGCGACGCTGCCGCGCGCCGGCGTGGCGCGCTACCATCGACGCCATGGCAACCGTCGACGTGCTTCACACGGGCTACACGGGCGAGCGTGTCGGCGGCACGGTCGTGCTCGTCCGGGACGCGGACGCGACGATCGTGGTCGACCCTGGGATGGTCGCCGCCCGTTCGCTGATCCTCGATCCGCTCGCGGCACTCGGCGTCGTGCCGGAGGCCGTGACCCACATTTTCCTGAGCCACCATCACCCGGACCACACGATGAACATCGCGCTCTTTCCGAACGCCGAGGTGGTCGACTTCGAATCGCGCTTCCGCGACGACCTGTGGCTGGATCACGAGGGCGACGGCTACCGGTTGTCTCCGCGGAGCCAGCTGTGGCAGACCCCCGGCCACACGGAGCAGGACGCGTCGCTCATCGTCGAGACCGACGACGGCGTGTACGCGATGACGCACTGCTGGTGGCACGCCGACCGCACGCCGGAGATCGACCCGTACTGTCGAGACCAGGCCGTCCTGGCCGGCAGCCGGGAACGCCTGCTCGAGGCGGCCGACGTGGTCGTCCCTGGGCACGGCGCGCCATTTCGCGTTCGAACCTGACTCGAACTGCCCTGCGCACCTAGTCACCCGTTGCGGGGGTGAGTACCCTACGCCACGGGGTACGCCCATCGGTAACGGCGGGCAAGGGAAGGAAGGGGTTCGATGGCACAGGTCCAGGAGATCTGGAACAAGTTCAACCCACGCGAGCGGCTGACCGGGATCGGCGCGCTCGTCATCATCGTGGGTTGGATCGTCGGCCTCACGGCCCGTGGTTTGGGCATCGGCTCGCTCGGCCTGCTCGGCGCGGTCGCCGTGCTCGTCGTCCTCTACCTCAAGTATGCGAACCCGGACATCAAGTGGCCGGTTCACGTCGCGCTCATCACCCTCGCGATCTCGGCGGTGGTCGCAATCGCAGCGCTGTTGACGCTCCTGGACTGGTTCGCGTACATCGGCATCCTCGGCATCAGCGGGCTGCTCTCGCTCGCCCTGTACGTCATCGGAGCGCTTCTGATGGTGTGGGGCGCGTGGCAGGAGTACCAGGTCGAGAAGCCGGCGTTGCCCAACATGTCGGCCAGCTCGACGTCCACGGCGCCGCCCGCGGCGGCCCCGTCCGCGCCGCCCGCCGCACCTGCGGACGCCGCCGCCCGCGGCTCCGGTCGCTCCGGCCGAGGCGCCGTCGGAGCCGCCGCCGTCCTCGAGCAGCTCGAGCGGCGACACGACCTAACGGCGTTCTCGCGCCATCGCACGGGCCGGGCGGAGCTCACCGCCCGGCCTCGTCACGTCTGCCGGGCTGACCGACGAGCAACGATGTTGAGGCGGACGTAGTCGATCACCGGCTCGGGCAGCCCGTCGACGACGGCGCGCACGAACGCGTCGTGCTCGGAGGCGGGGAGCCGCGCGAGGTGGCTGCCGAGCACGACGGTCCGCAGGTACGCCTCGAACGCTTCCCCGCGTTCGAACCGCGTCGGTTCGTCCGTCAGCCAGACCTCGGGGTCGACGAAGCCCGCCGCTTCGAGACGGCGCACCGTTTCGAGCGGCGTCGCGAAATACACGTCGCCCAGCC
The DNA here is from genome assembly GCA_963721655.1 of uncultured Chloroflexia bacterium. Taxonomy (GTDB): domain Bacteria; phylum Chloroflexota; class Limnocylindria; order Limnocylindrales; family CSP1-4; genus DASTYU01. Next base: position 40,888 of record CAVRKH010000021.1, read on the forward strand.
AGCCGTCCGCGATCGTGGCGAGCACGCGCTGGATCGAGGCGATGTTGCCGACCCCGCCGCACTGCGCGACGAGTCGCCCTCCCGGCCGCAGGACCGCGGCGAGGTTTCGGAACAGCGCGTCGTGGTCGGGCACCCAGTGGAACGTCGCGGTCGACAGGATCGCGTCGACCGGGTCGATCGGGAGCGGCTTACCCAGGTCGGCGACCACATACGCGATCCGGTCGCCGAAGCGGGCCAGGCGCTGCCGGGCCGCGTCGACCATCGCCGGCGATCCGTCGAGGGCGACCACTTGCCCGCGCGGCAGCCGCCCGGCGAGCAGCTCCGTTACGCGGCCGCTGCCGCAGCCCGCGTCGAGCACCCGTTCGTCGCCGGCCAGGGGGAGGCGATCGAGCACCGCCTCACCCCAGCGCGTCATCGGGTCGGCGACGCGGTCGTAGGTCTCGGCATCCCAGTCGCGTGGCATCCGGGTCAGCTTCCCCCGCCTGCCGCTTTCGAGCCGCGCAGCCCGAGGTACGACACGGCGCCCCCGACGCCGAGCAGGGCGGCCGACACGAGCATGGCCTGGTGGAACGCGTCGACCGAGGCCTGCCGAACCGCGGCGAGCTGCAGCGCGGTGGCGTCGGCGCGCGGTGGGTTGAGCGGCGGGAACGCCTGGCGGATGTCCGAGCTGCTGGTGTCGAGTCCCGTCAGCGAGCCGAGCACCGAATAGAACGTGGCGCTGATCGCGATGAAGATCAACGCCCCGATGAGCGGCGCCCCGACCCGCGAGATCGAGTTGTTGATGGCGGACCCGAGCCCGGAGCGTGTGGTCGGCACGGAATTCATGAGCGTGCTGGTCAGCGGCGCGACGATCAGTGCGATCCCGAGCCCGAACAGGAGGACGGCGGGCAGCACATCGATGAGCACGTCCACCGGCGGGACGAGCGTGGACGGCGTGCCGAGGGTCGCCTGCCATGCCGCCGAGTCGGTCGGCAGCCGGACGTACCACAACAGCCCTGCCGCCATGATGAGCGGCCCCGCGACGAGGAACCCGCGGGAGCCGATGCGTCCCGCCAGCGTTCCGACCCGGGTCGAGAGCAGCGTGAGCATGATGCCCGCCGGCAGCCCGATGGCCCCCGCCGCGGTGGCCGTGTAGCCGAGCACGCCCTGCATGAGCAGCCCCTGGTAGGACTGCGAGATGTACAGCGCGCCGTAGATGAAGAACGTGGCGAGGTTGATCGCCGCGAACGTGCGGTCGCGGAAGAGCTCGAGCGGGACGAGCGGATGCGGCCGCTTCGCCATGAGGATCGGGAAGGCGATGAGCGAGATCACGCCGATGGCCAGCGCGATCCACGCGATGGGGTCCGCCCACGCCTTCTGCTCGCCGCGGATCACGCCGAAGGCGAGTCCGCCGACCGCGAGCGTGGCGACGAGCGAGCCGAGCCAGTCGAAGCGCCCGTCACCGGACGTGTCGCGTGACTCCGCGACGTGGCGCAGGGCGAACAGCGCGACGAGGATGAGCGGCACGTTGACGAGGAACGCTGCGCGCCAGCCGACCGAATCGACAAGGACGCCTCCGGTGATCGGACCGAGGACCACGAGGGCGGAGGTAGCCGCAGCCCAGATCCCGAAGGCGCGGGCCCGCTGCTGGCCCTCGAACGCGTTCGTGATGATCGCCAGCGAGCCGGGGACGAGCAGCGCGCCGGCCGCCCCCTGGAACAGGCGGGCGATGACCAGCAGCTCGAGGGTCGGCGCGAGTCCGCACACGACCGACGTCACGCCGAACAGGGTCAGCCCGATCCCGAAGATCCGTCGGCGCCCGTAGTGGTCGGACAGCGCGCCCGCCAGGATGAGCAGCGCGGCGAGCACTGCCAGGTAGCCGCTGACGATGTACGTCTGGCCCTCGAGGACGCCGAGGATCGAGGCCGGCAGGTCGCGGCCGATCCTGGGCAGGGCCACGTTCACGATCGTCCCGTCGAGGAAGACGATGCCCGACCCGATGATGGTCGCGACGAGCGTCCAGCGTTGTATGAGGGTCACGCGGTCTCCGAGGGGCCCGGGCGTTGAATGGCGTCGGCGGTGGGTCGGCGCGTTGGGCCGGGTCGGGGCAGTGTCGCAGCGTGCGCGGTCCGCGAGCAAATGCAGCCCGCGGCCGTGCCGGCGGCAGGCTCGCTAGACTTCCGCGATGCGTGGCCCCGTGGCGCTCGTCGGCGCCGGTGAGTTCCTTCCCGCGATGCTCGACTTCGACAGGGCGCTGCTCGAGGCGACCGGCCGTGCTCGACCGCGCGTCGTGATCCTCCCGACTGCCTCGTACCCCGACGGCGAGGACGTCTTCCAGCGCTGGGCGGCGATGGGCGTGGCGCACTTCGCGAGCCTCGGGGCGGAGGTGGAACCGGTGCTCGTCCGCGACCGGGGCGATGCCGCCGACCCCGCCGCGTGCCAGGCCATCGGCGAGGCGGACCTGGTCTACCTGTCCGGGGGCAAGCCAGCGCACGCCCTCGACGCGCTGGCCGGGTCCATGGTCGGTCGGGCGCTGCTCGACGCCAACGCCCGCGGGGCCGTGCTCGCGGGCTGCTCCGCCGGGGCCATGGCGCTGGCCGGACACAGCTTCTCGTTCCGTATTCGGCTGTTGCCGTGGCTGCTCCGCTGGCGGCCCGGGCTCGGCTTCGTGCCGGGGGCGTCGGTCGTGCCGCATTACGACGCCTGGCCGGAGCCACTGTCGGCGCTCATCGCACTGCAGTCGCCGCGGGGGTCGGTCGTGCTTGGCCTCGACGAGGACACGGGGATCGTCGGCAGCGACGGCTCGTGGCAGGTCCGCGGGAAGTCGCGCGTGACGGTGTGGCGCGGGCGCCACCGGGAGCGCTACAAGGCGGGGGATACCTTCCGGATCTAGCGGTCGGATGCGGGTGTGGGGCGCCTCGCCGACCGGCGCGGGCGCGCGATGCGTCCAGTCACTGCGCCAGGGAATCATCAGCGCCCCGGCTCTGGGGGTCCGGGGCGCTGACGGGAGTTACGGCTGGAGTCCGCGGGTCAGTCCGGCTTCACCTGCCGGAAGCAGTCCGAGCAGTACACCGGACGATCCATGCGTGGCTTGAACGGGACCTGGGCCTGGTTGCCGCAGGACGAGCACACGACCGCGAAGTACTCGCGTGCCGGGCGGTCGATGCTTCGCTCGTAGCCGCGCGGGCCGCCGATGTCGGAGACGTCGTAGCCGGACTCGCGGGCCTGGCGACGGCTGGCACGGCAGCTGGTGCAACGCTTCGGTTCGCTGACGAACCCGCGCTGCGCGTAGAACTCCTGATCTGCGGCCGAATGAATGAACTCCACTCCGCAATCGACACAGCTGAGCTGTCGGTCGACGTAGGTCACGAAACTGCTCCTCCCAGAGCCGAATGGCGTTCGGTTGCCACGTTGGGGACGGCCGAAACTGCAGTCGGGACGTGCGAGGTCTGGCAGAGAAGCCGGGGCCGCTCGACCCAGGTGCCGTTTCGTGGAGTCCCTGTCGGGGCGCACCGGTATGTCTGGTCACGACCATACACCGACAGCCATCACAAGGCCTTGCAGTACCCGGCGAGGATGTGTGGCAGCCGTGACACCGTACCTGTCACAATGCGGCCCGAGAGTTCGGGGTGGCGAGCGGGGAGTCATGGGGGCGCCTCGCTCGCGCAAGCTCCACGGGCCGCAAGGGACGTCCCGCGGGAGTTGGCTCGCCACCCGCCGCCGTCCGGTCGACGTCAGGAGGCACAAGCACCGCCGGTGCTCCGCATCGTCCATACAGCCGACGTCCATCTCGGAGCCCGCCACGCCGACATGGGCGATCAGGCGGCGGCCCAGCGCGAGCGCCAGTTCGCGGCCTTCAAGACCACTGTCGATCTCGCGATCGAGGAGCGGGTGGACCTGTTCCTGATCGCCGGCGACCTGTTCGACTCGAACACGCAGCCACGCCGCTCCGCCGATCGCGTCGCGGCCGAGCTCGCCCGGCTTGCCGCGGCGAAGGTCCGCACGGTCATCATCCCGGGCACGCACGACGTGTACGACCGCTCGTCGATCTACCGCGCCTACGACCTCGAGGCGCTTGCCGGCAGCGACGCGGACGACGACTTCGTCACGGTCCTCACCCCGGCCCGCCCGTGGGTCCACCTGACCGCGTGCGACGTGGTCGTCTTCGGGCCGGTGTTCGCGACCAAGAAGGCACCGAAGAGCCCGCTCCAGGGCCTCGACACCTCGGTCGTCCCCGAGGCGACGTACCGGGTGGGGATGGTCCACGGCGCGGTCGCGATCCCCGGCAAGACCGACGCCGACGACGTCGTGATCACGACCCAGGAGATTGCCGCGAGCGGCCTCGACTACCTCGCACTCGGACACTGGCACTCGGCCCAGCAGGCCAAGGCGGGCGGCGTCACGTACGCGTACGCCGGCGCCCCCGAGTCGGTCGCCATCGACCAGGACCGTGCCGGCAAGGCGCTGCTCGTCGAGCTCGACACCAAGGCCGGCGCCAAGACCGTCACGGTCACCGAGAAGCAGGTCGGCAAGACCCGCTTCGACAAGGCCCGCATCGACGCCGCGGCAATCGCCAGCCAGCCGGCCTTCATCGAAGGCGTCGCGAAACGCGGCGACCCCGACCTCGTTCTCGATGTGCGCATCGATGGCGTCCGGCCGGACGAACTGGACCTCCACCTCGACGAGATCGAGACCGCGCTCGCGCCGTCGTTCCTGCGGATCCGTGTCCGCGATACGTCGATGCCGGCGCTCACCGAAGGCGCCCTGCCGTCGCCGGACACGATCGCGGGTTCGTTCATCCGCGACGTCGAGGCATCGATCGCTTCGCTCGAGGCGGCCGGCAGGACCGACGAGGCCGCCGAGGCGCGCGACGTGCTGCGGCTGGGCCGGCTGCTCCTCGCCGGGCACGAGGTGACGCTGTGAGGATCCGCCGCCTCCAGATCAAGGACTTCCGGCGCTACCGCGACCTGGACGTCGACTTCGCCCCGGGACTGACGGTCGTTCGAGGCCCGAACGAGGCCGGCAAGACGACCATCCAGCGGGCGATCGAGCTGGCGATCACCCGCCGCGCGACCAGTGGTGCCAACGATCTGAACGTCCTTCGGCCGTGGGACGCGCCCGCCGACGCGCGGACGATCATCAGCATCGAGTTCGAACAGGACGAGGACGACGTCACCAAGACCGGCACGCTGGAGAAGGTGTTCGGTGGCGCCAAGGGCACGGTCGACCTGCGCTACGACGGGCAGTCGATCACCGACCCCACGCTCAGCGACCAGGTCATCGCCGAGCTGACCGGCATCCCGACCGAGGCGTTCTTCCGCTCGACCGCGTCCGTCCGCCACCACGAGCTGGCCGATATCGAACGCGACGAGTCGGCCCTCCACGACCGCCTGCAGGCCTCGATCAGCGGCGCCGACCGCGGCACGAGCCGGGCCAAGCGCAAGCTCGAGCGCGCCATCTTCGAGCTGGCGACGAAGGGCGACAAGAACCCCGGCCGGCTCAAGGTCGCCGAGTCCGCGCTTGCCCAGGCGAGTGCGTCGCTCGAGCAGGGGGAGACGGCGCTCACGCAGCTCGAGCGCGACCGGGACAACCTGGCGAGTGCCCGCGAGCGGCGCGTCGAGTCGGACACGGCCCTCGCGGAGCGGCGGTCGATGCTCGACAAGGCGCGCCAGGCCGAACGGCTCACCGCGGAACGGACTGCCGCCCAGGAACGCTTCGAGCGATATCGCGAGGCGGCCGAAGTCGTCGCCACGCTGACGGCCCTCGCCGACAGTCACCCATCTGCCAACCCGCTGCCGGTCCTGCGCAAGGTTCTCGAGCGACTCCGCGAGGTCGACGGACGGATCCGCGAACTGAAAGCAGCGCTGGCGGGCGAGGTCGAGGTCACCTTCGAGATCCCGCCCGAGCCGACATGGCGGCCGCTGTCGCGCGTTGCGATCATCCTCGTGCTGGTGGGCCTGCTGGTCGCCGGCGGCACGTTCATCGCCACGACCTTCCTGTCGGCCGAGATCCCGTCCGTGCTGCAGCTCGTCGGGTTCCTCGTCGCCGTCGTCGGTGCGATCCTCGCGGCCGTCGCCCTGTGGCTGCGCCGGAGCGACAAGCTGCAGCAGCAGCTCCGCGACATCGACATCGATCGCCGCCTGCGCGGCCGCTCCGACATGGAACAGGAGCTGCGCGAGGCGGAAGCGGACGTGGCCAAGCAGCTCGAGACGCTCGGGCTGGAGGACGTGGCGGCGGCCGAGGACCTGCTTGCCCGCGAGGAGGCGCACGTCCAGCGGGTCGGCCAGCTCGAGGCGCAGCTCAAGGGCCTCATCGGCTCCGAGCCCGTCGCTTCCCTGCCGAAGGCGCGCGACGCCGCCGCGCTCGACATCGAACAGAAGACCCACGCGCTCGAATCGCTCGGGCCAATCGCCAAGGAACCGCGCGCGCGCGAGCGGCTCGAGGTCGAGGTGCGCGACCAGGAACAGGCGCTCGAGCGTGCCCGCGACGACGAGGCCAACGCGCGCGCCCGCGTCGAGGCCAACGCCGTGGATGCCGAGCAGGTGGCCGCGTCCGCCGAACGGGTCGCGGGGGCGGCGGAGGAGCTGGCAGCACTCCAGCGCCGGGAGCGCCTCTACGTCGCGACACTCGAGGCAATCGAGCGCGCCGAGCAGGCCACGATGAAGTCGGCGACCCGCTACCTCGAGCAGCGGATGGTCCGCGACGTGGCCGCGGTCACGGAAGGGCGCTACCGCCGGGTGCGCGTCGACGACAAGACGCTCGACATCGAGGTGTTCGCCCCGGAGCGCGACGACTGGGTCCCGGTCACGGCCCTCAGCCAGGGCACGCTCGACGTCGTGTACCTCGCCGCGCGGCTGGGTCTTGTTCGGCTCGTGACCGGCGACCGTCGGCCGCCGCTCGTCTTCGACGACCCGTTCGTGACGCTCGACGACGAGCGGGCACGCCGGGCCCTCGAGCTCCTGCGCCGCGTCGCGGACGACTTCCAGGTCATCTACCTGACGACGTCGAGCCGGTACGACGAGGCCGCCGACGCCATCGTCGAGCTGCCCGGACCGACCGCCGTCGACGATCACCCGCTCGACGACGGCACCGAACCGGTCGCCGCCCGAGCCGAGGGCGCCCGGGCCTGAACGAGGGCCTCGCGGCGGTCGGGACGCCGGTCGTCCTCTTCGGTCTCCTGTCCGCGCTCGCATGGGGCGCGGGGGACTTCGGCGGTGGCGTCGCCGGTCGCCGCGGCCCGGTGCCCGGCATCGTCCTGCTCACCCAGACGACCGGCATGGTCGTCGCAACGGTCCTCTTCCTCGTGCGCGGCGAGCCGTTCCCCGGCGTCGTCGACATCGGCTGGTCCGTGGCGACCGGGGTGGCCGGGGTGATCGGCATCAGCGCGCTGTACGCGGGGCTCGCAGCCGGGCGGATGAGCGTCGTGGCGCCCGTGACCGGTGTGCTCGCGGCCGTCATCCCGGTGACGGTCGGGATCGTGCTCGAGGGGTTGCCCGGGGCCGAAGTCCTCGTCGGGATCGGGCTGGCGCTGGCCGCTGTCGTGCTCGTCTCGCGTGTCGGGGGCGAGACGTCCGGCAGCAGCGGCCTGCGCTTCGCGCTCGTCGCGGGGTGCGCCCTGGGCCTGTTCAACGTGCTCATCGCGCAGGTCACGCCGGGACTCGTGTTCGGCCCGCTGGCCATCCTGCGCGCGACCCAGGCGCTCCTCATCGTCGGGTTCATCGTCGTCGCCCGGGCGTCGTGGCGGCTGCCGCGCTCGATCGTGCCCGGCGTGCTGCTGATCGGGGTCCTCGACATGGCCGGGAACGCCTTCTTCATCGCCGCCCGCCAGGCGGGCGAGCTCGCGATCGCCGCGACGCTCTCCTCGCTCTATCCGGTAACGACGACGATCCTCGCCGCGCTCGTCCTGCGCGAGCGCATCGGCCGGTCCCACGCCGTCGGGATCGCGCTCGCCGCGCTGGCCGTCGCGCTCATCGCGGCCGGGGCGGCTGGGTCGGGCTGAGCGCGGGCGAGTCGGCCGAGTCCGTGGGTCCGGGTCCGCGACCGGGACGCGCTGGATCAGCACCCCGTCGATCGCCTCGGGTGTCCGCCCGATCCAGACGGTCGCGCAGCCCTCGCCGGCCAGGACGCCTTCCCCGGCCGTGGTACGGACGCGCTCGAGCTGCGACCGAACGACCGCCTCGTCCACCCGGCGCGGACCGAGTCGCGTTGCGCGCCAGCACGACGGCCGGGTGCAGGTCGAGGACGAGCGCCACGACCGGCAGGCCTGCCGTACGTGCCCGCCGGATCAGCTCGCGGCGGTTGCGCGGCTCGACGTTGGTGGCGTCCACGACCGTGAGCTGCCCGGCCCGCAGGCGCCGTTCGAGGTCGCGATGGAGGATCGAGAAGGCGACCCGCGAGACCTTCTGGTTTGCCTCGTCGCCCGACACCAGGGCGCGATAGGCGTCCGAGGAGAGGACCTCGTCCGGTGCGAAGTGACGTGCGGCGAAGGTCGTCTTGCCGGCACCGGCGGCACCGACGAGCAGCACGAGCGACGGGTCGGGGACCTCGATGGTCGTCACGCCCGCGATGGTGTCACGCCGGTCGGCGGCGTACCTCGTACTTCCCGTCCTCGCCGCGGACTTCGTACGACGGCTGGTCGTACACGGCTGGACCCCTGCGCACGTAGCCGTTCGTCAGCGCGAACCGGCTGCCGTGCCACGGGCACTCGAGACAGCCGTCGACGACCGTCCCCTCGGCCAGCGGCCCGCCGGCGTGGGAACACACGGCGTGCATCGCGTAGAGCGCCGGCCCGATCCGGACAACCGCAAGGTCGTTCTGGCCGGCGCGCGCCTTGACGGGCGTCGCCTCGGCGAGGGTCGCCGGGTCGGTGTCGCCGAAGTCGAGCGGAATCCACTTCGTGCCCCGCCCGCGCCAGGCATGCCGGCTGACCATGTTGCCGAGCTGGTAGACGACGTCGCCGCCGATCCAGGCGGCGCCCGTGACGATGAGGAAGCCGACGATCCCGAGCACGACCGGCAGCGTGCGGTTGGCCGGATCGCCGCTGCGCATGACGAGCGACACGAGCAGCACCAGCAGTGCCACCACCATCAGCGTCGAATGGACGGTAGCCCGGGCGCGGGCCGTCCCATCGGTGTCGACGTAGTCCGCCGAGCCGGACAGCGCTGCCAGCAGCATGAAGGCGACCGTCACGACCAGCGCGATGTCGGCCGCGGCCGGCTGGTTCAGCAGGTCGAGCAGGACCGTGAGGAGCAGGGCACCGATCGGGATGTCGGTCACTGCGGCGTGGAGGGGATGGCCGAGCCCGCGCCCGTGGAGCAGGTCCTTGACCGGCCCCAGCGGGCGGAACAACGCCGACAGCCAGCGATGGTTGAAGTCGCCGAGAGGTCTGGACCAGGCGGCCTGGGCGTCGACGATCCGGAGGAACAAGCGACCCAACAAAACAGACACCTCCCTTGTCTGACTTACGGTCCGGGTGTGGGGCGCGGTTTTCTCCACAGGCTATCCACGGTGTCCACAACTTCGGGGATAACATCTCGCCCCCGTATCGCAACTTCGTGGATAAGCCCGTTGTGGCCGATGGCCGCCGGCGGCTACATTTCGTCTCGCCCGAAGGGGCAGGTGAGAACCGCCGGAACCGCACCGGGGAGTGATCCACGGAGCGGCCAGGGAGTTGGTCCGCGGTAGCCGCAAGGCTGCAACCGGCGGCGCCCGGCAATGAGCGGGGACTGCGAGCAATCGTAGCCGCCGAGCGTTGACCCGGATGGTTCCCCACCAGTTCCTTCGGGCGCTTTCGTGTGCGCCGCACGACGCCGCGCGCGTCGCGCCGCCCACGTTCCTGCCAAATACGAGCCCGGATCGTCGAATGCGACGGATCCCGGTCAGGGACGAATGCGGCTCGTACCTGTCACGAACCCTGCGCACCGCAAGCGTGGGTCCAACACGTCGCGGCGAGCTGTCCCGCCGAATACGACGAACGGTCGTATCTGTCGAAACGAACCGCGCCTGGGAGAGGCTCAGGCCGGCGCGGCGGACCCCATCGGGCGTGCCCGGGCCGGTTCACGCGAGCCCATGCCGGATCCACCCGTGTCGCTCCATTCGGGCCGGTGCAGGGCGATCGTCGCCAGCAGCATGCTGAACGCCCCGTACCACAGGGCAGGCAGCGCAACCATGCCGGCGACCGGCACCGTCCAGCGTCGGTTCGTCGTGGCGCCCCACACCACGATCGCCACCGCGGCCGGCAAGCGCGCCATGAGCGGGATCGGCACCGCGGCCCACGTGCCGTCCCGGCCGGAGACCGAGCTCAGGAGCGTGAACCACTGCGACCAGGCGCCCGGCATGAACACCGCGGACACTGCCACGATCATTCCCGTCGCCACGAGGGCGGTCGCGAGCTCGTTCCATTCCCGACGGACGGCAAACCACAACAGCCCGACGCCGGGTGTCACCTTGGTCAGGAGGATGAACCCCCACGCCGCGGGCCAGCGGAAGCCGACGACCATCGCCACCGCGATGAGGATCTCGATGTTGCCGCCGGCGAGCTCCATGGCCGCGAAGATCACCCCGAGCGCGAAGAGCCGGGGTCCGGTCAGGAAGCGGACGCACACCAGCAGGACGAGCGTCCAGACCGCCATGAACGCCTGCCACGGCAGGCGGGTCAGCGGTGCCATGAGCTGGATGAATGCCGGCGAGTAGACGTAGGCGATCGGGCTCGTCCAGTCCGAGCGGGCATACGGATCGGCGAGCGTGGCCTGGTAGTAGCAGTAGGCGTCCTGACCGGTTCCCCACTGGCGGCCGTACGGCTCGGCCAGCATCACGATCGCCGACCACGCCACGAGTGCCGCGAACAGGCCGAGCAACTCGTAGCGAGTCTCGGCGGACGGCAGGCGCGGAACCCAGCGGGCGCGCGCTCGCCAGATGGCGGGGGTGCTGGTCAGGTTCGACATGGTTCCCACGATGTCGGGGATCGGGCGCGTGGTCGGGCGGGTGTCCCCACCATTCTGCAACAGACCGCCCAGTCGAGCATCTCGGCGGGCGTCAGCGGGTATGACGTCCGGAAGGCGCGGAACGTTGCGGAGGCGCGCCTCAGGCGGGCAGGTCGCGCTCCGCCGGCCCGGTGTAGCGCATGTCCGGGCGGATCAGCTTGTTCGCCGACGACTGCTCGATGACGTGCGCGGTCCAGCCCGCGTGGCGGGCCAGCGCGAAGGTTGCCGGGAAGAGCTCGGGTGGCAGGCCGACGCCCTGCAGCACGGCGGCCGCGTAGTACTCGACGTTGGTCTTGATGACGCGGCCCGGCTTGAGCTCCGCGAGCACGCGCAGCACGACGTCCTCGACCTTGACCGCGTTCTCGAGCCAGTCGGCCATCGAACCCATGCCCTCGGCGACCTCGCGCAGCGCGGCGGCCCGCGGGTCGTAGGCGCGGTACACGCGGTGCCCGAAGCCCATGATCCGCTCGCCGCGAGCGATCGCGTCGCGGACCCAGCGCTCGGCGTTCTCGGGGTCCCCGATCTGGTGGAGCTGGTCGACGACCTCGGACGGTGCGCCGCCGTGGAGCGGGCCCTTGAGAGCGCCGATCGCGCCGGTCACCGCCGAGGCAATGTCCGAGCGGGTCGAGGTGATGACCCGCGCGGTGAACGTCGACGCATTCAGTCCGTGCTCCGCGCCCACGATGAAGTACGCGTCGAGCGCTCGCGCCGCGGCCGGATCCGGCGTCTCGGCGTTGAGCTGCTGGAGGAACGCCGCGGCCAGGCCCAGCGAGCGATCGGGCTCGACCGGCTCGAGGCCGCGCCGCAGCCGGCCGAACGCCGCCAGGGCGCTCGGCGAGAACGCGGTGAGCGCGCGGGCCTGTTCGGGGGTGGGCGGCCAGGCCAGCTGCTGGGTGGCGCCCCACACCGACACGGCGGTGCGCAGGGCATCCATCGGGGCGGCCGTCCGGGGCAGCTCCCGGAGGGCGGCAAGCACCGGCGCCGGGACGGGCTCGGGCGGAAGCGTCGCGCCCGGGTGCCACTCGCCGGTCCACAGCAGGTCGGCCACCTCGGCGTAGGAGCCACGGTCGACGAGCTGCGTGATCGGGTAGCCGCGGTACAGCAGACGGCCGTTCGCGCCGTCGACGAGGCCGATGGCGCTCTCGGCGCCGACGACGCCTTCGAGGCCGGGGGAGTAGGGGCGCGTGTCGGTGTCGGTCGCGGTCGTCATCACAGGCGATGGTATCGCCGCAGCGTCACGTCTGCCCGGATCAGTTCTCGATCGCCCGAAGCACGATGCGCACGAGGACCGCACCGAGCGTCGCGAAGATGAGCGCGGCGATGAACCCCTGGACGCTGCCGAAGCCCAGCTGGCTGCTCAGCCAGCCGCCGATGATCGCGCCGACGATGCCGACGACGATCGTTGGCAGACAGCCCTGGGCGCTGCGCACGCCGACAAACCAGCCCGAGATCGACCCGGCGAGGAAGCCGATGACGATCCACCCGATGACGTTCATGTCCATGTCGCGGAGTGTGCCCGATCAGGTCCGGTCGATGAACGCCTCGACGGCAGCCACGAATTCGGCGGGGTGCGTGTGGTGCGCCGCGTGCTTCGCCCCGTCGATGACGACGACGCGGCCGTCGGTGAGCCGTGCATCCAGCGCCTCGGTCGCCAGCCGGAAGGCAGGAACGCTCGCGCCACCGAGGATCTGCAGCACCGGCTGGCGAACCGCGCCGAGCGCCTCGAGCGAGGCCGCGGGCGAGACCTCCGCGTCGAGCTCGCGGACGATCGTGTGGGCGGCCGCCGCCCGACGTGGCCAGACCGGGTCCGCGCGGTAGCGGGCGAGGTCCTCGTTCGACATGCCGACGATTTCACGCAGGAACGTGGCGAGGGCGTCGTCCGGATCGCCTGCCGCCAGTCGCTCGCGAACCCGTTCCTCCGCACCGGCCGGCTGGTAGCCGGCGCCGGGTGCCGGTGGCGCGCCCTCGTAGCACACGACGGCGCGGATGGCCTCGGATCGCAGCGCGCCGCCCAACGCGACACGACCGCCGAACGAGTGCCCGATGACCGCCACCGGTTCGCCGGCGTCCATCGCGACCGCCTCGGCGACCGCGGCCACGTCCTCGAACTCGCGCTCGACCGCATACGGGTCGGTGTCGCCCGACGCACCGCGACCGCGCCGGTCGATCGCGTGGATCGCGAACCGGCGGGCGAGCAGCGGGCCGACCACCCGGAACGTGGTGTGGTCGGCGCTCGCGCCATGGACGAGGAGGGCCGGTGGCCCGTCGCCGGAGGTGAAGACGGCGATCGGGGTCCCATCCGGGGACGTGACCGACCGCGACGGACGGTCCGGATCCGTCAACGACCGAGGCCGGCCGCCGCCGGCTCGTCGAGGATCCAGGTCGCCCGGTCGCGGCGTGCGAGCTGGGCCGGGAGTCGCGCCACGTCGATCTCCCCGGCGAGGACGTCACGGACCACGTCCGCCTTGGCCGCTCCTGTGACGACGACCAGCACCTCGCGCGCCACGGTGACGATCCCGGGGTTGAGCGTCACCCGCGGGACCTGCGGCTCGATGTGCCGCGGGGCGGGGATGGCGATCGCCCACGCCGAGGCGTCGAGCGCCGGCGACCCCGGGAAGACCGACAGGATGTGGCCGTCCGCCCCGACCCCCATCAGGACGAGATCGAACACCGGCCACCCCTGGTCGGTTGCGAGCGGAGCCGCCCGGAGCTCGGAGGCGAGCTCGGCCGCGCACCACGCCTCGTCCTCGCCGATGGCCAGCGTCCGCGCCACCGGGAAGGGGTGCAGGTTCGCCCCGGCAGCGGCGCCGCACCGTCCCGCAACAGGACGTCATCGAGCGGCTTGACGTTCGAGAGTTCGTGCTCGCGCGGGACGAAGCGGTCGTCGCCCCACCAGACCTGGAGGTGCTCCCACGGCACGCGGTCGCGGAGCGGCGGGGCGGCCAGCGCGCGGTAGACCGCGGCCGGCGTCGATCCGCCGGTCGTCGCGAAATCGACCCGGCCGCGGGCCGCGACGGCCCGGCTGAAGAGGTCGGTCACGAGCTCGGCTGCAGCCGGCCCGGCGGCCGCCGCGTCGGGCACGACGATGAGCGCGGGTTCGCTCACGAAGCGTGTTCGGCCGGTCCGACCAATGCCGCCGCGGCCGCGATTGCCTCCGTCGCGACCCGGTCGCGGCCGCTCGCCTCGATCGCCTGTGCGAGGAGGTCGACGTCCGTGCGACGGGGCGCCGTGAAGTGGCGGTCGAGCGCCTCGACGCCGTCCTCCCACACCCGGACCCGGACGGTCTCCTTCTCGGCGGTGACATCGGCGCGGAGCTCGGATCCGCGCCGTTCCGCGAGCAGCTCGACCCGCAGCGTCGTCCCCGCCGGCAGCGGCGAGGTCACCGGCCGGACGACCACGCCGATTTCGGTGCGGCCGTCGCCGAGCGTCGCTGCGAGGCCGCGCCCGACCTGTGCCTTCGCGCCCGAGACGCCCGGCTGCCGCCCGCGCTTGGCCGCACGCGCGGGTTCGCCGACCGGGTGCAGCGGGGTCACGATCCGCAGGCCCAGTCGCGACGCCAGCCACGCAACGTGGTACACGGGTTTCACGATGTTGGTCGAGCCCGGCGCACCGGTCTCGTCGTGCGTCGCGTACGCGACGGAGATGCGGCGCAGCGAGCGCAGGTACGGGAGGAAATCCGGATCGTCGAAGATCGAGGCGATCGCCTCCCGCCAGCGGTACTGGCGGTCGAGCGCGAAGTCGCTGATGGCGATGCTGGTCGTCGCCGCGAGCTCCGCAAGGGCCAGCAACCGATCGAGGCCGTCGCCCGTCCAGCTCGATCCGTCGACGACGAGCCGGTCGGCGGTGGCCATCAGGTCGCGCACCGGAGGCGACCGGAACAGCGGCTCGTTCGGCCACCACACCGTGACCGGAAGATCGTGGATGACGAGCGGCGTCACGAGCGCTGTGAGATGACGGCCCGCCTCACCGCCTGCCGTGAGATGGATCATCTCCGCGCAGATCTCCGGCGCGTCCTCGCGTGGCAGCACGCAGTGCGCCTCGACGCGTCCGTCGAGCCAGGCTGGGCCGTCCGGATCCGCCGAGCACACCATCAAGGTCCGGGACGGGTGCCGGCCGGTCAACGCATGGATCGTGGCAGCGCAGCGTTCTGCGATCTCGGGCCTGCGCGTGATGACGACCAGGTTCATCACGCTCGTGCGGGCCGCGACGTGCCGGGCGCCGTCGTCTTCGCGGCCGGGGGCGCTGAGGTCGACCTGCGACCAGATCTTCGCGAGCTCCTGCTCGATGCCGACGATCGAGTTGGCCTTCGAGGTCCAGCGGAGCTCGGGCGGCGCGATCAGATCCGACGCCATTTGTGGCCTTCACGAGCCAGCAGCTCATCTGCCTCGGGCGGGCCCCACGTGCCCGCCTCGTAATTCGGGAAGGTCGGCGCATCCTCGTCGGCCCACGACGCGATGATCGGGTCGACGATCGCCCACGCGTGCTCGACCTCGTCGGCGCGCGTGAACAGCGAGGCATCACCCTGCAGCGCGTCGAGGATGAGCGTCTCGTACGCGTCCGGCGAGTCGACGCTGAAGGCCGAGCCGTACTGGAAGTCCATCGTGACCGAGCGCACGTCGAGTCCGAGGCCCGGGATCTTCGCCCCGAAGCGGAGCATGATGCCCTCGTCGGGCTGGATGCGGATCGCGAGCAGGTTGGGGTCGGGCTCGTTGCCGGCCGACGCGAACAGCCGGTGCGGCACCTCGCGGAACTGGATGGCGATCTCGGTCGCGCGCTTCGGGAGCCGCTTGCCCGTCCGGACGTAGACCGGCACGCCTGACCAGCGCCAGTCGTCGATCACGAAGCGGGCCGCGACGAACGTCTCGGTTTCCGACTCCGGGTCGACGGCGGTCTCCTCGCGATAGCCGGGCACCTTGGCGCCGGCCAGCCAACCCGGTCCGTACTGGCCCCGGACGACGTCCTCCGGATGGGCCGCGATCGCGCGCAGCACCTTGACCTTCTCGTCGCGCAGCGCGTCCGCCTGGAACGTGGCCGGCGGCTCCATGCCGACGAGGCTGACGAGCTGGAGGAGGTGGTTCTGCAGGACGTCGCGCGCCGCGCCGGTCTCCTCGTAGAACGCGCCGCGGTTCTCGATGCCCATCGACTCGGCCACGGTGATCTGGATGTGGTCCACGTAGCGGCGGTTCCAGAGCGGCTCGAAGAGGCTGTTCCCGAAGCGGAAGACCATCAGGTTGCGGACGGTCTCCTTGCCCAGGTAATGGTCGATGCGGTAGACCTGCGACTCGCGGAAGACCTTGCCGACCTCGCGGTTGAGCTTCTGTGCCGAAGCGAGGTCGTGTCCGAACGGCTTCTCGATGACGACCCGCCGCCAGCCGCCGTCGTGCAGTTCGTGGTCGAGGCCGACGCGCCCGAGCTGGGCGACGATCTCCGAGAATTGCGAAGGCTGGGTCGCGAGGTAGAACAGGCGGTTGCCGCGTGTGCCGCGCTCCTCGTCAAGCGTGTCGAGATGCTTGGCCAGGCGGTCGAACGCGGCGGGCTCGTCGAAGTTCAGCTGCTCGTATTCGACCCGCTCCGAGAACGAGCGCCATGCCGGCTCGTCGAGCGGCAGCACGCGGGAGTATTTCTCGAGCGCGCCCCGGATCTCATCGCGGAAGGTGTCGTTGTCGTACGGGCGCCGGCCGATCGCCAGGACAACGAACTCGTGGGGCAGGAGGTTCGTCCGCCACAGCTGGTAGAGGGCCGGCATGACCTTCCGGTGGGCGAGGTCGCCGGTCGCCCCGAACAGCACGAGGATCGACGGATCCGGCACGCGTTCCAGGCGAAGGCCCTCGCGCAGGACGTTCTCGAGCTGGCGGGGGAGTGCCTTGCGCCGCCCCGCATGGGCGAGCCGCAGCTCGCGCATCGTCTTCGGCGCGTCCTTCGGGCGGGGCGCCGGATGGACGGGCTTGTCCGGCAGCTCGGTCGTGCGCCGCCGCCGGATCACCGTGTCCGCCACGACCGTGCCTAGCCCGTCTTGACTGCGTGGCCGCCGAATTCGTTCCGTAGGGCGGCGAGGACCTTGGCGCCGTACGAGTCGTCCTGGCGCGAGCGGAAGCGCATCTGGAGCGACAGCGTGATGACCGGTGCGGGCACGTCCCGGTCGATCGACTCCTGGACCGTCCAGCGGCCCTCGCCGGAGTCGGCGACCCAACCCTTGAGGTGCTCCAGGTCCTTGCCGTTCGCGCGGAATGCCCGGCCGGCCAGCTCGAGCAGCCACGAGCGCACGACCGAACCCTGCATCCACAGCTCCGAGATGCCCCCGAGATCGAGGTCGTAGTCGCTCGCGTGCATGATCTCGAAGCCCTCGGCGTACGCCTGCATCAGGCCGTACTCGATGCCGTTGTGGACCATCTTCACGTAGTGCCCGGCGCCGGGGCCGCCGACGTGGAGGTAGCCGTTCGGTGGGGCGAGCGAGGTGAAGACCGGGACGAGCGGCTCGACCGCCTCCTTGTCGCCGCCGACCATCAGGCAGTAGCCGACCTGGAGCCCCCAGATCCCGCCAGACACGCCGGCGTCGATGTAGTTGATGCCCTTGGCCTTGAGCTCGGGATGGCGGCGCTGGTCGTCGTGGAAGTTGGAGTTGCCACCGTCGACGATCGTGTCACCCGGCTCCAGGTGCTCCATCAACTCGGCGATCTGGGCCTCGGTCGCGTCGCCGGCCGGGACCATGATCCAGACCGTGCGGGGCTTCTCGAGCTTCTCGACCAGTTCCGCGATCGAGAACGACGGGATCGCGCCCTCGCCGGCGATTTCCTTCGTTTTTTCAGGCGTCCGGTTGTAGACGGCGATCTCGTGTCCGTCGCGGACGAGACGGCGAACCATGTTGGCCCCCATCCGGCCGAGTCCGATGAACCCGATGCGCATGCTCAGTTCTCCTGGGCTGGAGTGGACAGGGCTTCCTCGAGCGCGCGTTCGAGCGCGGCGAGACCGGCGTCGACGTCGGCGCCGAGGTGGACGCGCAGGATCGGCAGGTCGTGTGACTCGATTGCCGCGAAGTCGCCCGCGGCCTGGGCGTCGACCAGCTGGCCGAACGTGTACGGCCAGTCCGGGATGGGCCGGTCGACCGGGTGTTCGCCGGTCAGCTGGAGGAACCAGCCGGTTTGCGGCCCGCCCTTGTGCAGCTGGCCGGTGGAGTGCAGGAAGCGCGGGCCGTAGCCCGCCGTCGTGGCGCGCGTCGTACGGTCGCGCAGGAGCCGCCGGATCCGGGCGAGCGCCTCGTCACGTCCCGGCGCGGGGGCGATGAACGCCTGGAGCGCCAGGTACGCGTTCGGCCGGCGCCGGGCGAGATGGCGGGCCAGCTCCCCGGGGACCGTGCCGTCGTCGGCCGTCAGGCGCATCACCGCGTCGCCGATGAGCGTCAGCCCGTCACCGTCGGCGAGGATCGGCACGCCCTGGCCCTCCTCGACCTCGACGTTGCGCGCACCCGACCAGTTGAGCGCCGTGTCCTGGCGGCCCCGGCCGGCCGTGTCGGTCGCAGTCAGCACGAGTCGCGTCTGCTCCTTGGCCTCCTCCACGTTCGGCTGGTCGAATGGGTCGATGCCGAGCACCGCTCCGGCGATCGCGGTGGCGACCTCCCAGCGGAAGAACTCCCCGCCGAGATCGATCGGATCGCTCATGTCGATCCGGATCACCGGATGGCCCGGCGGCCTCCAACGCGGCCGCCAGCTCGTCGCGGCTCCCGGCGGTGCCGCCATCGAGCGCGATCCGGACGAACGCGCGGTCAGGGCCGTACGCCTCGACGGCCCCGAGCGGCTCGCTGTCGACCGGCACGATCCCGACGCCGCGCTTGCCGGTGCTTTCGGCGATGAGCTGCTCGAGCCACGCGCCGAGGCTCTCGATCTCGTCATCGACGAGGAACGTCAGCTTGTCACGGCCGTTCTTCGCCAGCGTCCCGATGGCCAGCCCGAGCGACACCCCGGGGTTGACTCCCGCGTCCGGCTCGCGGCACGCGCCGACCATCGCGATCGCCGAGCCAAGGAGCGCGTCGAGGTCGAGCCCGATGAGTGTCGCGGGGACGAGCCCGAAGTACGTCAGCGCCGAATAGCGGCCGCCGATGTCGGGCGGGTTCAGGAAGACCTCGCGCATCGTGTCCGAGTGGTGGATCTCGTGGAGCGACTTGCCCGGGTCGGTGATCGCCACGAACAGCTCACCCGGGTGCGTCCCGCGGCGGCCGCCGTCATGGTGGACCGCGGCCTCGGCTCGGGCCCACGCGTCCGCAAGGAACGCGTTCGGTTCGGTCGTCGTGCCGGACTTGGACGCGACGATGAAGAGCATGCTCAGCGGATCCAGATCGTCGAGCGTGGCCGCGACGAACTCGGGATCCGTCGAATCAAGGATGCGCAGCTCCGGGTAGCCCTCGGTCGAGCCGAAGGTTCGCCGGAACACGTCCGGCGCGAGGCTGCTGCCGCCCATCCCGCCGAGGACGACGGTCGCGAAGCCCGACTCGGAAATCGAGTCGCCGAAGCCCTCGAGGCTGGCGGTCCTGTTCGCGAACTCTTCCGGGGCGTCGAGCCAGCCCAGCCGCTGCACGATGGCCTCCTGGACGCGCGGGTCGGTCGACCAGAGCGTGGTGTCGCGGTCGAACAGACGCGTCGCCCAGTCCTCCGACCGAGCCTGCTCGACGGCCGCTTCGAATGCGGTCGTGCCCTCGCCGAGGGCAAATCGGGGAAGGGGAGCGGTCGTCGCCGCGGATTCGGTCATCGGTGCCTCCGAGCCAGTTCGCGGTCCATGGTACGGCCGCCTCTCAGGAGTGGCCGGGGTCGTTGCCGCCGCTGCGGTCGACGCCCGGATCGCCGGTGCTCAGCGACGGGTGCTCGCCGCCAAGTCCGAGGTGGCCCGGATGCAGCGTCGGGATCCGTCCGCGCAGGCCCTCGCGAACGACGCGCCGGGCAACGTCGGTGACGCGCTCGACCGTGAACCCGAACTCCTTGAAGACGGTTCCGGCCGGGGCCGACGCGCCGAAGTGGTCGAGCCCGACGATCGCCCCCTCGTCGCCGACCCAGCGCTCCCAGCCGAGGGATATGCCGGCCTCGACGCTGACGCGGCGCCGGATGGACGGCGGCAGGACCTCGTCGCGGTACGCCTGGTCCTGGGCCTCGAACACCTCCCAGCACGGCAGCGACACGACCCTCGTGCGGATCCCCTCGGCCTCGAGCGCCTCGGCCGCGCCCGCGGCCAGTTGCAGCTCCGAGCCCGTGCCGATGAGGATCAGCTCGGGGTCGCCAGCGCTCGGGTCGCGCAGCACGTAGCCGCCCCGCGCGACGCCCTCGCGTGCCTTCTCGGCCGTGCCCGCGAGCGTCGGCAGCTTCTGGCGCGTCAGCGACAGGCCGACCGGCCCGCCTCGTCGCGCGACGGCCAGCGCCCACGCGGCGACCGTCTCGTTGGCATCGCCCGGCCGGACGAACCACAGGTTCGGGATCGCGCGGAGCGCCGCGTAGTGCTCGACGGCCTGGTGGGTCGGGCCGTCCTCGCCCAGCCCGAT
Source organism: uncultured Chloroflexia bacterium (assembly GCA_963721655.1). Taxonomy (GTDB): domain Bacteria; phylum Chloroflexota; class Limnocylindria; order Limnocylindrales; family CSP1-4; genus DASTYU01. The sequence goes on from CAVRKH010000021.1 coordinate 61,369, forward strand.
CGAGTCGTGCGTCCAGACGTAGAGGACATGCAGATCGGACAGCGCCGCGAGGCGGACCGACCCGCGCATGTAGTCGCTGAAGGTCAGGAACGTGCCGCCGTAGGGGATGAACCCGCCGTGATAGGCGATCCCGTTGAGCGCCCCGCCCATCCCGTGCTCGCGTACGCCGAACCGGAGGTTCCGGCCCGGGTTGTCGGCGCTGAAGTCGCCACCGCCCTTGATGTCGGTCAGGTTCGACTCCGACAGGTCCGCAGCGCCGCCGAACAGCTCCGGCAGCGGGCCGGCCAGCGCCTGGATGGATTCCTGGGAGGCGTTCCGGGTGGCGATCTCGGTTCCGGTGTCGTAGGCAGGCAGCCCGGCGTCCCAGCCGTCGGGAAGCGCACCGGCGATGCGCCGGTCGAGCTCGCGGGCAAGGTCAGGGAAGTCACCGCGGTAGCCGGCGACGCGGTGCTCCCAGTCGTTGATGAGGGTGTTGCCCTGCGCAGCCACGCGCTCGAAGACCTCGCGCACGTCGTCGGGGACGTAGAAGTGCCGGTCGGGATCCCAGCCGTAGGCCTCCTTGACGAGGCGGACCTCGTCCTCGCCGAGCGGGCTGCCGTGGGCCTTCTGCGTGTCCTGGCGGTTCGGGCTGCCGTACCCGATGTGGGTGCGGACCGCGATGAGGCTCGGGCGGTCGTCGGTCTGGGCCGTTTCGATCGCGTCGGCGATCGCGGCGAGGTCGTTGCCGTCCTCGACCCGCTGGGTGTGCCAGCCGTACGCGTCGAAGCGCTTGGGGACGTCCTCCGACCACGCCATCGACGTCGGCCCGTCGAGCTGGATGCCGTTGTCGTCGTAGAGGTAGATGAGCTTGCCGAGCCGGAGGTGGCCGGCGAGCGACGCCGCCTCGGAGGCGATGCCCTCCTGCAGGTCGCCGTCGGACACGATCCCGTACACGCGGTGATCGATCAGCGCGTGGTCGGGGCGGTTGAACTCGGCCGCGAGGCGGCGTTCTGCGATCGCCATGCCGACCCCGTTGGCAAAGCCCTGGCCGAGCGGCCCGGTCGTCGCCTCGACGCCGGGCGTCAGGCCGTATTCGGGATGGCCGGGCGTGCGCGAGCCCCACTGGCGGAACGCCTCCAGGTCCTCCAGCGTGACCCCGTAGCCGGTCAGGTGGAGGAGCGAGTACAGGAGCATGCTGGCGTGCCCGGCGGACAGGACGAACCGGTCGCGGTTCGGCCAGTCCGGATGCGTCGGGGCGTGGCGCAGGAACCGCGTCCACACGACGTACGCCATCGGCGCCGCGCCCATGGGGGCACCGGGATGACCGGAGTTCGCCTTCTGCACACCGTCGATCGACAGGGTCCGGATCGTGTCGACGGCAAGACGGTCGAGGTCGGTGGCGATGGTCATTGGATGGGCTCCGGGGCAGAACGGATCCGATCGTGCGGGACGGCTGCATCGTACTGCCGCCGCGTCCGTGTCGCGCTATCTCGAGCGTTAAAGGTCGTGTCGAAACGGCTGCAACCTGTCACGGGCTATCCTCGGGGCGTGCCACCCCTCCGGCCCCGCTCCAGACGCCGCTCCCCGGCGGCCCCGCGGATCGTCGTGGTCGGTGACCTGATGCTCGACGTCGTCCTGCGGTCCGAGCGCGCGCTCGAGGGCGGCACCGACGTGCCCGGCTCGGTGTCGTTCGTGCAGGGTGGGTCCGCGGCGACGACCGCTCGTTGGCTGGGCCGGCTCGGGGCAAAAGCCACGCTCGTGACTGCCGTCGGGCGGGATGCGGCCGGACGCGCGCTCGTCGAGGCGGTGCGCGCCGACAAGGTCCGCGTGCGAGCCGTTCGCGTGGCGGGTATCCGTACCGGACGAATCGGTGTCGTGGTCGCGCCCGGCGGGGAGCGGTCGTTCGTGGCCGACCGTGCCGCCGCCGACCGGCTCCATCCCGATGACCTCGACCCGGACTGGTTCGCCGGCGATCGACGCCCTCCACGTCCCGGTCTACTCGCTGCTCGGCCAGCCGCTCGGCGAGGCCGGCCGTCGCGCAATCGAGCTCGGGCGGGCCGCGGGCGCCCTCGTCAGCATCGACCTTGCGTCGATCGGCCCGCTCCTGGGTCGTGGCCGGCGGGTCGCGCGGCAGCTGGTCGGCGAAGCGGCGCCGGACCTCCTGTTCGCGACCGCGGCCGAGGCGGAGGCGCTGCTCGGCCGGTACGGCGTCGAGGGTCTGCTCGAGTTCGCGCCGCGCGCGGTCGTGAAGCGAGGGGCGAAAGGGGCCACCGTGATGGCCCGCGACGGCTCCGAGCGCCTGCGCTTCGAGGTGGCCACGCAACCGCTGACGGCTGCCGACACGACCGGGGCCGGCGACGCATTCGACGCCGGGTTCCTCGTCGGCTGGTTCGGCGCGATTGCCGCGGGCCGGGCGCTGCCCGCCACCCTGCGCCAGGCGGCCGTCGCCGGCCACCGTGCCGCTGCGCGCCAGCTGTCCAGTCCGCGCACGGAGCTCGGGCTCGCGTAGGTGCCGCCCCGGGCGCCGCGGGCGCTACGCTGCGCCCATGGCATCCACCATCGGCGAGCGACTCGTCATCGCTCCGGAGGTCGCTGAGGCGCTCCGCGGCGGGCGGCCCGTGGTCGCGCTCGAGTCGACGCTGATCAGCCACGGCCTGCCCTACCCGCAGAACCTCGAGGTGGCCGTCGCCTCGGAAGCGGCAGTTCGCGAAGCGGGCGCCGTCCCGGCGACCGTTGCCATCCGCGACGGGCGACTGCTCGTCGGGCTGGAGGCGGACGACCTGGAGGCGCTGGCCAATGCGCCCGTGGGATCGGTCATGAAGGCCGCCCGGCCGAGCCTCGCGGTTGCGCTCGCTGCCGGCGGCTGGGCTGCCACGACGGTCTCGGCGACGATGATCGCCGCGCATGCCGCCGGGATCCGAGTCTTCGCGACGGGCGGCATCGGCGGCGTTCATCGCGGAGCGCTCGGCATCCCCGGCTCGGCGGGTCCGCCAACGCTCGACGTCTCGTCGGACCTCGAGGAGCTGGCCCGGACCCCGCTCGCGGTCGTGTGTGCCGGACCGAAGGCGATCCTCGATGTGCCGCTCACGCTCGAGTACCTCGAGACGCGCGGCGTCCCGGTCGTGGCCATCGGGCAACCCGAGCTGCCGGGCTTCTATGCCCGTCTCGAGCGGGATCACCGCCCCGATCTCCGTCGACGACGTAGCGGCGGCCGCCCGTTCCGCCGCCCTCCACCTCGGGCTCGGTCTCGGGAGCGCGATCCTCCTGTGCGTGGCGGTCCCCGCCGATGCGGCACTCCCCGAGGACGTCGCGCGTGACGCGGTCGAGCAGGCAATCGCCGAAGCGGAGGCGAGCGCCGTCCATGGGCCGGCCCTGACACCATGGCTGCTCGCCCGCGTTGCGGTCCTGACCGAGGGTGCGTCGGTGCGCGCAAACACCGCCTTGATCGTGAACGACGCCCGGGTGGCGGGCCAGATCGCAGCACACCTGCCTTGATGGGCGGGGTGGCGCTCGGTACACTCGCCGCACGCCGACGTCCGGCCGGGGTGAGGGACGCGGGACAGCCGCGGTCAGCCGACGCGACCGGTTCCTGAAGGAGACGCGATGCGGATCTACGAGGGCAGCCCTCGGCAGGACTTCGAGGAGGTCTTCCGCTCGATTGGCGCGTTCCTCGATCAGCGCGGGATGCGCGACGTGCTCCTCGTGGAGGCGCCGGACGGATTCATCGTGCAGGGCCTCGTGATGACCAGTGGCGGGTCCGGTGGCTGGAACGAGGGCATGGGCACGCAGGTCAAGGAGACGCTCACCTTCCTCGACGAGGACATCGCGCGGTTCATGGACGAAGCCGCCTCGCGGCGCGGCAAGGATGTGCCCACGGCGCCCCATGTCGCGGGTCACTATGAGAACGCCTTCCGGGTTCTCGGTCGCTACATGGACGAGCAGCAGCCCAAGGACGTCTTCTTCTTCGAGCAGGACGGCGCCTTCGTCGTCCGGCTCCTCCACTCGACCCAGGCCGGCCACCACCATGAGCTCGCCGAGTTCACCCGGGACGACATCACCGAACTGGTTGCCCGCGGGCCCTCGCTGCGGCAGCCCGACAAGCCGAAAGCCGACGCCGGCCCAGGCACCGACACCGCCATCAGTCCAAGCACCAGCACCCAGGAGGAGGTTCACTCATGAACGCGTTCAAGACGGTCGCCGTCGCGCTGGGGATCACCCTGGCCGCGGTCATCCTCATCCCGCTCATCATCCTTGCCGGCCTGTTCGTCTGGCTGAAGGTCACCGAAGAGGCCGACGAAGAGATCCTCGAGCTGGACCGGGAAGGCGTCTGATCGACCCGAGCCGCTCCGGCGGGGCGAACGCTCCCGCCGAGCCGATCTCCGAACGCCCGCCGATGCCCTCGGCGGGCGTCGGTGCGTCATGAGCCCGGCAGGGGGGCACGTTCGAACCGATCGGGCCCGCGCCGCCGGTCGCGCCGCTGGAGCCCGGCGCGCCACCGCTCGCGATCCTCGTCGACTACGACGGGACGATCGCGCTCAACGACGTCTCGGACCAGATCATGGCGGAGCACGTCCCGGGCGACTGGGAGGCCGAGGCCGCGAAGTACGACGCGGGCGGCATGGGTTCGCGGCGGTTGATGGCCTGGGAGATCGACCTCATCGACGCGGACCCGGCGGAGCTCTTCGCCACGGCGTCCAGCCAGCCACACGACCCCGGGTTCGTCTCGCTGGTCGAGCGGGCCCGCTCCGCCGGCATCCCGATCGAGGTCGTCTCCGACGGGTTCGGGTTCTTCATCCGGCCGGCGCTCGCATCGCTCGGGCTGGCCGATCTGCCGGTGGTCACCGCCAACACGACGTTCGCCGGCCGCCGGGCCACGATCGACTTCCCGAACGGCCACCCGACCTGCCTCGTCTGCGGGACCTGCAAGCGCGAGCGCGTGCGTGCGCACCAGGCGGCAGGCCGCGCCGTCGTGTTCATCGGCGACGGCGAGAGCGACCGCTACGCGGCGGGCTACGCCGACGTGGTGTGGGCCAAGCGTGCCCTGGTGAAGATCTGCGTCGAGGCCGGCTGGCCGTTCCGCCGCTGGACCGAGTTCGCCGAGATCGACGCGTGGCTCGAGCGAACGCTCGACGGCTGGCGGCAGGACGCCACGACGCTCCCGGGCTCCACGCGCACGACCCTTCTTCTGCGGGCCCGAGGTGTGGGGCCCGGGTCTCGTCGATCCGCCGCCGGACGCCTGGCCGCCGCCGCCCGAGGAACCCAGCGAGGTCGTGGGCTGATTTCTGCCGGCCGCTGAACGTTTGGGGCCGAGCGCACACTCATTGGTAGGGACCGCGCCGCTTCCATGGCGCGGAACCTTCGAGGGAGCGCCGGTGCGAGACGTCGTCGAGCGGGCGATGCGCGGCGATCGCGAGGCATTCGGGGTGCTGGTCGTGCACACCAGTGACCGTCTGTACGCGATCGCGACGCGGATCCTGCGCGACACGGAGCTCGCGGAGGACGCCCTGCAGGGCGCTCTCCTCACCGCGTGGCGCCAGCTCCCGACCCTTCGGGACCCGGATCGCTTCGATGCCTGGGTCCGGCGCCTGCTCGTCCATGCCTGCTACGCCGAGGCCAGGCGTCAGCGGTCGTGGGCGGCAAACGTGCGGGTCCTGCCGGTCGACGGGCCGGCCGCGCCCGACGCATCGCTCTCCGTCATCGATCGCGACGCGCTCGACCGGGCGTTCCGACGCCTGACGTCGAACAGCGCGCGATCTTCGTCCTGCACCACCACGTGGGCCTGTCCCTCGGTCGAGATCGCCGAAACGCTCGGTATCCCGGCCGGGACGGCTCGCTCGCGATTGCATTACGCGACCAGGGCGCTGCGAGCGGCCGTCGAGGCCGACGCCGCGCCGGTCACTTCCCAAGGACGGATGGCATGACTGACGACCGCGACCTTCGATCGACTCACTCGAGCCTGGCTCGACCTGATGCCCGACGAGGCTCCGGATCGCACGGTCGAGGCCGTCCTCCAGGCCGTCGCGACGACGCCGCAGGTGCGGCGGCCTGGCGATGGCTGCCCTGGAGGTCAACTTCCATGAATCGCGCAACGCTCGCGATCGCGCACGATGGCGGTTGTCGTCGCGGCCGGCGGCGCTGTGCTCCGGTCGTCTCGGCACGGACCAGCAGTCCGGGGCCGTGCCGACGCCGTCGTCGCGCCTCGCCGGCGGCATCGGCGACGACTTCGACCGTGCCGGCGGCCCGATCCCGACCGAGCTCCAGGCGCGCTGGATCGGCGGCCATCGCGATCTCGTCGCGACAGGGGCCGGGTCGTCGATCTTCTCGACGGCGATCTTCGAGCTCGACCCAGTCGAACCGAGATCGAGACTCGCAGCTGATCTCCAGGCTCGTCGCTTCGGATACCGGCGATGGCCAGCTTCGCCTCGAGCAGCTGCCGGCAGCAACGGATGCAGCGCAGGCGACGTCGGCGACGTACGCCTGGTCGCTGTCGCCGAGTGGCCGCGTCGCTGACGCTCACGCCGATCGCGGACGCCTGCAGCCCAGCGAGCGCCGTCGCCCGGCGATCTGGTGGCTGGATGGGATGCACGATCGCCAACGACAACTGTCTCGGCGCTGCTCGACGCCGGGACCTACAAGTCGCAGTTCATCGCGCCCACGTCTCGACCCGGGCGCCACCTGGGAGCCGGACGTCGGCGGCCTGACGTACACGGTCCCGGACGGCTGGGCGAATTCGCATCCGATTGGCCCGAGTCGTTCGAGCTCGTGCCGGCGACCGAGTTGCCGCCGGTCGCCGAGACCGACCGGCGCCGGAACATCGGGGTCTTCACGCAGCCGACGGCCATGACCCAGGACCGGCCGTGCTCCGACCAGGTCGAGCCCGGCGTCGGCCGAACGGTCGACGACCTGGTCGCGTGGCTCGGAACGGTGCCCGGACTGGTCACGACCGAGCCGACGCCGATCACGATCGACGGTCATCCCGGCCAGATGCTCGACCTCTCGACTCGATCCCACATGGACGAAGACGTGCGAGGGCTCCGACGCGAGACCCTCGTGACGTTCCTCAATCCTGGGATCGCCGTCGGCGAGTGACGAGCGCGTTCGGCTGATCCTCCTCGATCTCGGCGACGGCGATGTCGTCGCGATCGGGGTCTGGACGCGCGATCAGGCGACCTTCGACGCCTTCATCCCGGAGGCGATGCCCGTCATCGAGTCCTTCCAGTTCGAATGACCAGCGCCAGGGCTGGAGCGATGGCGACGGGGTCAGCCGTCGCTCCGGCCCAGCGCTCCATCGCGTGCTTCGATTCGCATCCGGGGCCGGAATTCTGTAGCATCAGAAAAACCCCGGAGGAACCAGACCCATGGCGAAGTATGTCTTTGTGACCGGAGGCGTGACCTCCTCGCTCGGCAAAGGCATCACCGCCGCCAGCATCGGGCGCATCCTCAAGGCGCGCGGCCTGACGGTCTCCATCCTGAAGCTCGACCCGTACATCAACGTCGACCCGGGGACCATGTCGCCGTACCAGCACGGCGAGGTCTTCGTCACCGACGACGGCGCCGAAACCGACCTCGACCTGGGCCACTACGAGCGGTTCATCGACGAGAACCTGACCCAGCTCAGCAACGTCACGACGGGCCGCATCTACCAGGCGGTCATCGCCAAGGAACGCCGCGGCGACTACCTCGGCGGCACCGTCCAGGTGATCCCGCACATCACCAACGAGATCAAGGAGCGGATCGGCCGCGTCGCCCGTGACGGCGACCCGGACGTCGTGATCGTCGAGGTCGGCGGGACCGTCGGCGACATCGAGAGCCTGCCGTTCCTCGAGGCGATCCGCCAGATGCGCAAGGACGTCGGGCGAGCGAACGTCCTGTACGTCCACGTCACGCTGCTCCCCGAGCTGGCCGCCACGGGCGAGCTCAAGACGAAGCCCACCCAGCACTCGGTCAAGGAGCTGCGCGGCATCGGCATCCAGCCCGATGTCATCGTGCTGCGCTCCGACCACCCGGTCAGCGACGAGATCCGCGACAAGATCGCGCTGTTCACCGACGTCGCGAGCGAGGCCGTCATCCCGGCCGAGACCGCGGCGACGATCTACGAGGTCCCGCTCCAGTTCGAAGCGAGTCGGGCTCGGCCGGCTGATCGTCCGCGAGCTCGGCCTCGGCGACCCGGAAGCAGCACCGGACCTCGCGTCCTGGAGCGCGCTCGTCGAGCGGATCAAGGCCCCGAAGCCGGTGCTCGAGATCGCGCTCGTCGGCAAGTACATCGAGCTGCCCGACGCGTACCTCTCGGTGACCGAGGCGCTCAAGCACGCTGCCTGGGCGCACGGCGTCGACGCGCGGATCCGCTGGGTCGATTCCGAGGCGCTGACCAGGGAGAACCTCCACGCCCAGCTCGACGGCGTGGCCGGCATCCTCGTCCCGGGTGGCTTCGGCCATCGCGGCATCGAAGGCAAGGTCCTCGCCGCGCATTTCGCCCGCGACCACCAGGTCCCGTACCTCGGGCTGTGCCTCGGCCTGCAGTGCGCGGTCATCGAGCTCGCCCGCGAGGTGGTCGGCTCGAAGGACGCCAACTCGACCGAGTTCGACATGTTCACCGAGCACCCGGTCATCGACTTCATGCCCGACCAGCGCGAGCTCGAGGACAAGGGCGGGACGATGCGGCTCGGGCTCGTACCCGGCCCGACTGACGCCCGGCTCGAAGGCGCACCAGGTGTACGGCCAGGAGGTCGTCTACGAGCGGCATCGCCACCGCTTCGAGGTGAACAACCGCTACCGCCAGACGCTCGAGGCCGCCGGCATGGTCCTGTCCGGCCAGTCGCCCGACGGGCGCCTCGTCGAGATCGTCGAGCTCGCCGATCATCCGTGGTTCGTCGCCAGCCAGTTCCATCCCGAGTTCAAGTCGCGGCCCGAGCGGCCGCATCCGTTGTTCGACGGGTTCGTCGAGTCCGCCGTCGCCGTGCGCGACGGCCGGACGCCGACACTCCGGGTCCGCGAACCGGCGCCGTCAGCGGCTCCGGGTCCGACCGCCCCGTCCGCGCCGACGACGGGGGAAGAGGAGCGGATCGGGGAGGCGGCCTCGGCGCCGTGAGCTGACGGCCGCCATACTCCGGCCGCCCCGATGAGCACTCCGCTGTCGGCTCAGGAGCCGCAGCGCGCCGTCCGACCGAGTACCCAGCCGCTGGCGAGCCGTGCCGCCTTCGGCTTCGGCACCGGGATCGCGCTGGGCGTCGCCCTCGGTTCGCTCGCGTGGCTGTCCGACCAGCTGGAGTATCCGTATTCGGCGCTGATCCCGGCCAACATGATCGGGGCGTGGGTCGGTCTCGGGTTCATCCTCGGCGCGTCGGCCAAGACCGTGCCGACGGGTGCGCTGCGCGGCCTCATCGGGCTGCTCAGCGCCGTCGGCGCGTACTACCTGCTGATCACGCTGTCCGAGGCGGGTTTCCGCTTGATCGGAGCACCGCACGCCGCCACCACGTGGGGAGCGGTGGGGCTGATCGCCGGCCCGATCTTCGGGGCGGCCGGCGGCGCCTGGCGTCACTGGCAGGGAACCGGCCGCGCCCTCGCGGTGGCCGTGCTCGCCGCGTCGCTCATCGCCGAGGGGATCGTCTTCGGCCGGCTGCGGTATGGCGACATCGGCGTGACCCTGCTGCTCATCGAGGTCGGCATCGGGCTGGTCGTTCCGTTTGCCCTGCTGCGGCCCCGCGAACGACTGATCGGGTACGTGGCGACGGGGCTCCTGGCCCTGGCGATCGGGGTAGCGATCGAGCCGATCTTCGTCCTCGTCCGGTCCGTCGCCGACCGGTTCTAGCCGCGGTGCGACGGGGCACCGAACGCCTTGCGCCGGCGCATCGGCGCGCTAGAGTTCGCAGTCTCCGCCCTACTTCGCATCCGGCCCCTGAGGAGCGCGTTGATGAACCTCCGACGCCGTGCCCTGTCCCTCGCCGCGATCGCGGCCCTGTCCCTCGCGCTCGTCCCGACGCCCGCGCTGGCGGCGGCAATCGGCAGCATGCGCGCCAGGGCGGCGCGCAGCGGACATCCTCGTCGGGCGTGACGGCGTCGCCCGCGAGAAGGACACCGGCCAGCCGCATGAGGACCTGCCGGCGCGGGCAAGGGCGCGAGCGCCGGCGAACCTCGTCGGTCAGGGTGCCGGTCTGGTTCCACGTCATCACGAACGGCTCGCTCGGCAACCTGACGACCCAGCAGATCAACGCCCAGATGGCGGTGCTCAACAACGGCTTCGACGGCGGCGAAGGCGGCGACGACACGGGCTTCTCGTTCACGCTCGCGGGCGTGACCCGGACGGACAACGCGGTGTGGTACGCCTCACGCTCCGGCGGGGCCGAGCACGACATGAAGAAGGCCCTGAAGCGGGGCGACGACGGCACGCTCAACGTCTACACGACCAGCGCCGGCGCCTTCCTCGGCTGGGCGTATCTCCCCGAGATCACCGACACCGCCCAGGCGTACCTCGACGGGATCGTCATCGACTGGGAGACCGTGCCGGGCGCGTCCGACACCTAGGCCGGCCAATTCGACGAGGGCGACACGCTGACCCACGAGGCAGGCCACTGGCTGAACCTCGAGCACACCTTCTACGGCCAGTGCAACAAGTCCGGCGACTTCGTCGACGACACGGCGCCGCAAAAGAAACCCAGCTCGGGCTGCCCCGAAGGCAAGGACACCTGCCGCCAGCCGGGCGCCGACCCGATCCACAACTACATGGACTATTCCGACGACCCCTGCATCACGGAGTTCACGCCGGGCCAGGCACAGCGGATGCGCGACGCCTGGTTGTTCTACCGGGCGTCCTGAGGCTCGGGCCGCTCGCCGCGAGTACGATGGTGGCCATACGCCTGACAGGAGCCTTGGCCATGAAGATCTTCCTCGACACCGCCGACATCGAAGAGATCCGCACCGCCGCGCGCTGGGGGATCCTCGACGGAGTCACCACCAACCCGACGCTGTACGCGAAGGTGGAGGGAGCCTCGTACGAGGATGTCCTCCGCGAGGTCTGCTCGATCACGCCGGGGCCGGTCTCGGCCGAGGTTGTTGCCGACGACGTCGATGGCATGCTCGAGGAGGGCCGCCATTTCGCCAAGCTCGCGCCGAACATCGTGGTCAAGGTCGCGATGAGCGAGAACGGCCTCGAGGCGATCAGCCGCTTCGCCGAAGAGGGGATCAAGACGAACTGCACGCTGATCTTCTCCACGAACCAGGGCTTCCTCGCGGCGAAGGCCGGGGCCAGCCTGATCAGCCCGTTCGTCGGCCGCCTCGACGACATCAACCAGGACGGCATGATCGTCATCCGCGAGCTGGCCGAGATCTTCGCCCTCCACGACATCGAGTCCGAGGTCCTCGCGGCGTCGATCCGCAACCCGCTCCACGTGACGCAGGCCGCGCTGGCCGGCGCGCACATCGCGACGATGCCGTTCAAGGTCCTCCAGCAGATGGTCCACCACCCGCTGACCGACAAGGGCATCGTCCAGTTCAAGGCCGACTGGGAGAAGGCGCGCCAGGCCGCGGGGCGGGCGCCAGCAGCTAGGCGCCGAACCGGGCCGCGCGGTTCGCCGGGCGTCCCTTCCATCGGTCCATTCGTTCGTTCGACAGGCGGTGCCGACCGCCAGCAGGCGGCCAGTATGCCGTGCGTCATCGCCGGTGCCACGGTTCAGGCGGCAGGGTCGCTCGACCGCGACCCGTGTATCGTGATCGATCATCGATGACCGCAACCGCCGGTGATCCGCCCGAGCACCGTGGAGGCCAGCGCGTGGCAGCGACAGAGGAGATCCTCGGCCAGTTCCTCGGTGACGAAACGTTCCCGGTGACCTGGGATTCCGAGGTCGAGAAGGACTTCTTCTGGGTCTACGACGACCTGCACATCCCGCACCCGGTCAGCCCGATGTTCTTCGACATCGGCGGGTGGTGGCTCAGCTGCGACCACATGTTCCGTCGGTTCGGGACGCCGTTCGCCGTCGACTGGCTGGCCAAGAACGTCAACGGCTACGTCTACACGACGGCCATCCCGGCCGACCCGGGCCTGCGCATCGAGGGCACGGAGTACAGCTCGACGTACGGAGCGCGCGTGCCGCGCGACGCGAGCTTCGGCGCCCACATGGGCAAGTACCTCGACACCGTCCTGCCGGTCTACGGCGAGCACTTCGCCGACTGGTGGCGTGACCGGCTGGTGCCCGAGATGCAGCGCAACTTCGAGTACCTCGAGGGGCGCCTCGACGACGCCGACGACCAGTCGCTGCCCGAGCTCGCGACGCTGCTCGAGGATGCGATCGACATCCACGATCGCCACTGGAAGATCCACTGGATGCTCAACTTCGCCCAGCTGTCGGCGACGCTCAACCTGCGAGCGGTCATGGAGAAGGTCCGCGGCGGGGTCGACGAGGAGCTGCTTGGGCGGCTGCAGAACTCGGCGTCGGACCGCAACTGGGACTCGATCGAAGCGCTGTGGCGGATGAAGAACGAGGTCCGTGACGACCCGGAGCTGCGGGCCGCATTCGGGGCCGGCGACGCGAAGGCGATCGCGGCCGCCTTGCGGGGCTCCGACCGTGGCCGGCGCTTCATCGACGAACGGGTCACGCCCTACCAGCGCGAGTTCGGCTGGCACGCGGTGTGGAGCCACGAGTTCATCTTCCCGACGGTCCGCGAGGAGATGGAGCCGATGCTCGAGCTGGTCCGCGGCTACGTCGAGACCGACTACGACTACCCGTCGGCGATCGACGCGATGCGCCGGGACATCGAGGCGGCATCGAACGAGATCCTCGACGGCCTCGAGGGTGAGGCGCTCGAGGAGATGCGCGCCGCCAACGCGACCAACCTGCGCATGGCGCCGCTCACCCCCGACCACCACTTCTACATCGACCAGGGCGCGAACGCGCATGTCCGGCTCGTGCTGATCGCGATCGGTCGCAAGCTCGTCGAGGATGGCCGGCTCGACCGGCCCGACGACGTGCTGTTCCTGCGCTACAACGAGCTGCGGATGCTGATCGGCGACGCTGCGGCGCTCGACGCGCGCGGGATCGTGGCGCAGCGCCGCGCCGAACGCGACGCCGCGAAGCAGGTCAAGCCGCGCAACTGGGTCGGAACCGCGACGCCGTCGCAGCTCGCCTTCCCGTACCTCGTCAACTGGGGCTATCCCGAGCGGTTCTACCAGGAGGCCTCGGCCGACACGACCACGGTCAAGGGGATTGCCGGCTCGCCGGGCGTGGCCGAAGGGATCGCGCGCGTCGTGATGACCGTCGAACGAATTCGACGCCGTCAGCGACGGCGACATCCTCGTGTGCCAGATGACGAACCCGGCGTGGGTCGTGCTGTTCACGAAGATCGCCGCGCTCGTGACCGACACCGGCGGGACCACCTCGCACCCGGCCGTGCTGTCGCGCGAGTTCGGCATCCCGGCCGTCATCGGCACGTCGACGGCCACGCACACGATCCGCACCGGCGACCGGATCCGCGTCGACGGTTCGAATGGCGTGGTGGAGATCCTGCAGGCCGCCGAGGGCGCCGAACCCACCGCCAGCCCGATCGGCTCGTGATGCCGGCCACGGCCGCCTCCGGAACGCTCGCGCGGAGCGTCCTCGCCGACCAGGTCAAGGAACGGCTGCTCGAGGAAATCCTCGCCGGCCGCTACTGCACCCGACGCGCGGATCGTCGAGACGCAGGTGGCCCGCGAGCTCGGCACGAGCCAGGCACCGGTTCGCGAGGCGCTCCGTGGGCTGGAGGCGCTTGGGGTCGTCGAGATCACCCCGTTCCGCGGCGCACGTGTTCGCCGTCCCACCCGACGCGAGCTGCTCGAGGCGTACGCCGTCCGCTCCTCCCTCGAAGCACTCGGTGCCCGGCTGGCGGTGCCGCGCCTCAGCGACGACGACCTCGCAGAGCTCGCCGAGCACGCCGACGCGATGCAGCTGGCGGCCCGGGCCGGGGACGGCCACGCGGTCGCCGAGGCCGACGCGCGGTTCCACGGCCGGATCGTCGAGATCGCCGACAACGGGACGCTCGGCAAGGTGTGGCGTTCGCTCGAGCCGTTCTCGCGCACCTACATCACGCTGGTGGTTCCGGGAGCCGACCCGCAATGGTCGGCCGACCTGCACACGCCGATCCTGCAGGCGTTGATGGCGCGCGACACCGACGCGGTCGTCGCAGCGCTCGAACGACACTTTGCGGACGTCGCTGCAACATGGCCCGGCGCCTGCCGGACCGAACGGAGGATGAGACACCAGCATGATCGAGACACTCCAGCTCTCCGAGGAGTTCACCTGTGGCCCGGCGCGGCTCCGCGTCGACATCCACGGGTCGACGGAGCTGGAACACGTCCTCGAGGACATGAACTTCCTCAACTACCGGCTGGCCGAGGTGCGATACCGCGCCGGCGGTCACGCTGCCCGAGGCCGACCTGGTGTGGCGCCAGGACGGCGAGCAGTCGGTCGCCTACGACGGCCGCCGGATGACCTTCACCGGCGCCTGGAACTCCGGGCCGATCCAGAAAGTGATCGTCACGCTGCTCGCACTCCGCCTGGAGGAGCACGGCCTGCACCCGTTCCATTCGTCCGCGGTGCGCTACCGGGACCGCACGATCCTGTTCATGGGCGGCGAGTCGAACCACGGCAAGTCGATGGGCCAGATCGAGGCTTGCCGGCGCGGCGCGAAGCTCGTGTCCACCGAGACGACCGTGATCGACGAATCGGGTACGGTGATCCTCGGGTCGAAGGCGCCCTTCCTCAAGAAGCGCGACGCGGGAACCGAGCGCGCGGACAAGGCCGCGCCCGAGGCAGGGGTCGACAAGTTCTTCGGCGGCATGCCGACCTGCGAGATCCACGCCGACCCGACGCCGGTCGATGTCGTCGTCCTCCCCGCGATCGACGGCAACTTCGCGCCGAGCCTGGCCGAGATGATCCCGTTCGAGCGGCAGTTCCAGACGCTCCACTCGCTCCAGAACTACTTCCTGCTCAACGAGCTGCTCGCGCCGGGCCAACCGATGCCGATGGTCGACACGGAGCCGCTGCGCAAGGCGCGCGCCGGGTTTGTCGAGCGCTTCGCCGACCGGCCGTACTACTTCGTCCGCGCGGCCACCCCGCAGGTGCTGCTGGACGAGGTGGAGCGCGTCATCTGACCCCATGCAGCGGTTCACCTACGAACGACCGGGAGACCTGCGCGAGGCCATCGCGCTGCTGGTGGCGCACGGCCCGGCGGCGCGGCCACTTGCCGGCGGGACGGACCTGATCATTCGCCTCCGCGACCGGACGATCGATGCCAGCATGGTGGTCGACGTGAAGCGGGTACCGGAGCTCGCGCCCGCGATCGGCACGAGGGCGAGCGGCTGGTCATCGGGGCCGGGACCGTGATGACCGACATCGCCGAGGACGCGACGATCCGAACCCGGTTCGCGGCACTCGCCGAGGCGGCGCTGGTCGTCGGGTCGGTGCAGATCCGGAACCGGGCAACTCTGGCGGGCAACATCTGCAACGCGTCTCCGGCAGCGGATACCGCCCCGGCACTGCTCGTGTACGAGGCCGAGGTCGTCGTCGCGGGACCGGTCGCGCACGCGGCGCATCAGGATCGAACTGGTTCGTCCGCTCCGGCGTAGCGACGTCCGCGACGGGGAGCTCGTCACCGCGGTCGAGTTGCCGATGGTCGACGGGCCGTCGGGCGAGGCGCACGTTCGGCGGCCCGGCGCGCGGCCGCGACCTTGCATCGGTGACGCTCGCCTGCGCGTGCGGGACCAGGCCGCGGTCACGTCTGGCCTCGGGAGTGTCGGACCACGAGCACCTGGCTCGTCGACGGACGAAGCCGCACGCTCGCCGACGCGGGCTGGTCACCGCGAGGCGCGACTTGCGGTGCTGGACCGGATGTTCGAGGCGGCCCACGCCGTCGTCGACGTCGATGCATGCCAGCCCCGGTACCGCCTCGCGATGCTCCACGTGCTCGGGTTGCGAGCGATCAGGATCGCGCACCGGCGCCTGGCCGATCCGCGCGTGATCGGGGGCGGGTCGCGGAATCCAGCTCGACATCAACGGCGGGATCGATCGGTGACGGTTGAGCCGCGTCACACTTGTCGACGTCCTTCGCGCGGACCTCGGCCTGACCGGGACCAGGGTGCTGCCTGGTCGGCGAGTGCGGTGCCTGCACGGTCCTGATCGACGACCGAAGCGTCGACGCCTGTCGTGTTGCCGGCGAGATCGACAGCGCCCGGATCGCGACCGTCGAGGGCTCGCGACCGGGAGCCGCTCCGTCCGCTCCAGCAGGCGTTCCTCGACACATCGGCGGCCCGATGCAGGTTCTGCATCCCGGCCGGCTTCGTCGCCGCACAGGCCCTGCTCGATCACGTCCCACATCCGACGCAGCGTCGAGGAGGGCCTGGCTCAGCGACTACTGCGGTTCCGCCGGGGCCCTGGGGCAGATCTTCAAGGCCGTCCTCGCGCGGCGGACGGCGTCGCCCGGAGGTCCGATGCGCGCGGCCGGGCCCCCAATGGTCGAGCCGATGCGTGGACCCCCGACGCGGAGGTGGCTCCCGCGATGACAGTAGGGAAGTCACCGGCTCGGGTCAGTGCGGTGGGCGGGTCACCGGCGACCAGCGGTACTCCAGACATCCACCTCGAGGACAGTCGCTCCAGGTGAAGTTCGTTTCGCGCTCGACGTGGCGCGAGCGCGCATCGTCGGGATCGACGCGGCGCCGCCCTCGCCGTGCGCGGGTGCGGTTCGTAGTGACCGCCGCCGACCTACGAACCGATGCCGCGCTTCGGCCCCCAGCTGCCGGGGCCCGGCCCGTGCTGGCGGTCGGCGGCGAAGCCCCCCGGCGACCCCGTTCGCCGGCATCGCCGCGAGACGCTTTCGATGCAGCCGAGGAGGCCGCGCGCCTCGTCTGGTTCGGTTTCGAGCGTCCGAGCAATCTCGCGGCGCACCCCACCGTCGCGGCCGCCCGGGCACCGGATGCAGCCGCTCGTCCAGGCTCGTCGCTCCGGCCGAACGATCTCCTCGGGGTTCGAACGTCCTCGCGTCAGCACCGCTTCGGTGGGCGATGTTCGAGGCAGCGACGTAGAGGTAGACGTCGTCGTCGAGGGCGGCGTGCACCTTCCCGATGGTCACCCAGTTCGCCGGATCGAGCGCACCGGTTTCATCGCCGCGCCGAACAGCAAGTCCAGATGGTCTGGAGCACGATCCAGCACCCGAACTGGCTCCAGCGGGTCATCGCCGACCTCGTGCGGCTGCCGTTGTCGAGGTCCCGGTCGTCACCACCCGACCCCGGCGGAGTTCGGCGGCGAGCGGCACCCAAGTACGACCGTACGTTCGTCGTCGCACTCGGCTCGGGCGGCCAGTCTCCGGCTCGTCCTGACGCTCGAGGAGAGCTCCAGGCCGGTGCGCCGGGGCACGGCCAATGGCGTGCGACTCGGGTACGACGTTCGGCACGCTCACGTGTTCCGCGACATCGACACCGAGTTACCTGATCGGGCGTCCACCGGTCCGTCGCGGACCGGACTGTTGCCGGGCGGCTGCACGTCGAGGTAGGCCGTACCCGCCAGCCGGACGTCCGGATGTCACTCGGAGCGCCCTGTTGCGCCGGTTCCGTCCACGGCGTCCGGCGGCTTCGGCAACCCGCGGCAGATGTCGATTCCAGATCGAACATGACGATGCGGCTCGGGCCTGCGATCGACCCGCTCGAGCTGCGCCTGCGCAGCCTCGCCCGGACGACGACCCGTTATCCCGGGGGACACGCCGGCCGACGGGGAGTGGCCCGAGGCGCTCGTCGGGCCGCCCCGAGCTGATCGGCTGGGCGAGTCCCATCCCGGCTCGCCGCGGCCGCGGCGATCGCCGTCGGCCTGGAGGACCGCGACGGGGCTACTCGTTCTCGACGGTTCGGCCTGCTGGCCGACGGTGGCATCGTCGTGTCACCGGCACCTCGGACATGGGCAGGGCGCGCGGACGATCTTGGCCGGATACGACCGGTCGAGCTGGGGCACCCATCGACTGGGTCACCGTCGTGATCGGCGACACGGGCGCCATCGTGCCGTACGACCAGCGAGCCTCGGCCAGCCGCTGGTCCGTGGGGGTGCGGAACACCGTGCTCAACGCCTGCGCGACGTCCGGCGAAGGACTCCGGACGATGGCCACCCGACTCGAAGGCGTCGACCGGACGCGATCACCGTCGACGGCGGGTCGTGACACTGCCCGACGACCACGAGGCTGCCGATCCGGCGATGCGCTCACCCACGGGCTTCGGCCGCCTCGGGGGGGAGGTGATCGGGGTTGGCGAGATGCGCAGGCGGCGCGGCCCGGCCACCCACTCGGCGGAACCACCGCGTTCTTGATTTCGATGCGACTGACGTCGAAGTCGAGGTCGATCGCGCACCGGCGATGTCACGTTGTCGGCATGGACCGAATCTCGACACGGCAAGGCGTGCCCCCCGGGCCAGGTGCAATGGCCAGGGCGGAGGGCGCCGCGATCATCGGCCTCGGCCACACGCTGATCGAGCGCTGCGTCCTACGACGACACGGGGGACTGCAAACCTCGGCGCCATCGACTACCGCGATCCCGATCGACGTCGACCTGCCCTTGCGGATCGACCAGCGATCCGATCGAGAACGCCGATCGACGCCGCCGTAGGCGCAAGGGGTCGGCGGGGGCGCTCCTGTGCGTCGCACCCGGCCGTCGCGGCCGCGGTCCGGACGCGACTCGCGGGTCGTGATCCGGCGCTGCCCGCCTCACCCCGGAGACGGTCTGGCGGCCCTCCAGGAGGAGATCCCCACGTGACCTGGGTACGGTCGCGCTCGTCGACGCTCGCGATCGCGTGCTGGTCGGGGGCAAGACCGCCGACCTCGGCGGCGGTGGTGGCGACTTCGGCCTGCCGTCCGCCCGGGTTCGCGATCTCCAGCGGCGAGCCTGTTCGGGTGCCTACGCAGACGGCTCGCCGACGGTCTCGACGGACGGATCCGGGCTGGGATCGGCGATGATGAAGACCACCGTGGGCGTCGCTTCGGCGATCCGCCGGATCCTTGTCGTAGCGAGTTCGTTCTGGCGCGCCGGTGTCGATGCCCGGGATGATGGACACGATCCTCAACCTCGGCCTCACGCCGGCGACACGCGGAACGTACGCCGCCGCACGTCAGGCGCGACTTCGAGGCGATCTTTGCCGGCGACCGTGGCGCCGACGTCCCCGACGATCCTGGACGCAGCTCCGGCACGGCGGTCGAGGCGGTCTTCCACTGGTGGAACCGGCGTCCGCGGGCGCGCGCCTATCGCTCGAAGGAGGGGATCCCAGGACGATCTCGCTGCAGGAGGTAGTCGTCCAGGCGATGGTCTTCGGAGGCCGGGCCCGATTCAGGCGTGGTGCTGTTCACGCGCCAACCCGGCGACCGGCGAGGCGCGCGCTGTACGGCGACGTGATGTTCGACGCCAGGGCGAGGACGTCGTCGCCGGACGCATGCAACCGGAACCGATCTCGGTGCTCGACGAGCGGATGCCCGCCGTCGCGGCGCGGGCTCACGCCGACCGGCTCGAGCGCCAGCTACGCCGACATGTGCGACATCGAGTTCACGATCGAGGACGGCCGCCTGTGGCTGCTCCAGGTGCGCGTTCGGCAAGCGCAGCCCGCAGGCCGCCCTGCGGATCGCGGTCGACATGGCGGAGGACGGGTCGGTTCCCGCTGTCGCGCGCGGACGCCATGGAGACATGCTCCTGTCGCTGCTCGCGGACCCGCCGGTGCGCGCAACGTCCGGAGCGGCAGCCTCCTTCGCCCGCTCGTACACCGGGCTGCCCGCCTCGCCGGGGACCGCCAGCGGCGAGATCGCGACGACGCCCGAAGGCGCCGTCGAGGCGGCCGAAGCAGGCGCGCCGAGTCATGCCTCGTGCGGTCGACGTCGCCGACGACGTCCACGGCATGGCCAGGCGGCCGGGATCCTGACCGCGACGGGCGGCCTCGCCAGCCATGCCGCCGTCGTGGCTCGCGGTTGGGGCATCCCCGCGGTGGTCGGCGCGTCCGCGGTGCAGGTCGGTGACCGCTGGGTCGCGCTTGGCGATCGACGGTTCCGGGCCGGCGACACGATCACGATCGACGGCGGCTCTCGGCGAGGTGTTCGAGGGCGCGAATCCCGGGCTCGACGGAACCCGTGCCCGAGGCCGCCACGCTCCTCGGATGGGCCGTCGAGCTTGGCGTCCACGATCGGCGACGAGCCGCTGCGCGAACCAATCGCAGGCCAGTGCCAGGCCGACAGGGCGTCCATCGACGACCGTGGTCCGGCACTCGGCATCAAGGGCTTCGCACCGACCCAGGGCGCCGCCGACGTCGGCCTACGCCCCCGGACCACGTCCAGCCACTGCTCGACGACCTGCGTCGTCGACGGGCTCGCGGCGTCGGTTCGCCGCGCCTACCGGCTCACCGACAGCGGCAAGGCTCGCTCGCTTCCGAGCTCGTCGCAGGCGGAGCGGGCGGCATGGGGCCCCGGCGGAGGCCGCGCTCGACGCGTTCCTCGCGCTCGATCAGCGGATGAAGGATCTGCGTGACGGCCTGGCAGCTCAAGGCTCCGGACATCGCCCGACGACCACGCCGACCCGGACTACGACCGCGGCGTGCTCGATCGGCTGGCTGCGCTCCACCGCGACGGAGGCCGCGGCGTTCCTCGATGGCCAACGACAGCGGCTCGCCGCGCCTTGCGACCTACAGGGAGCGGCTCACCCGCGCGCTCGACCAGGCAGTCAACGGGGACGGCCGCTTCGTGGCCTCACCGCGGGTGGACTCGTCACGGCGTCTGGTTCGAGCGCTCCACGAGGACCTGATCCAGCTCGCCGGCCGCACCCGCGAGGACGAGGTCGCCGCCGGTCGCGCCTAGCGGCCCTTCGCGTAGTCCAGCGCGGTCAGCTTGTCCCAGAGCGAGCCGGCGTTGTTGTTCTGGATGTGATCCGATCATGTACGCCTGCCCGACGTCGACCGGCCCGAACTTGTCGTCGAAGCGCGACCCGGTCGATCGTCTCCTCGCGGGTCCAGCCCTTCGCGACCGCGTCGGCGACAGCCGCCTTCCAGGTGGAGCAGCACCGTGCGTTGCGTGTGATCACGTAATCGAGGGTCACGACGGGGCCGTGACCGGACACGACATGATCGACGTCGGGGAGCGCGCGGATCCGCTCGAGCGCCTCGATCCACTGGTCGACGTTCGACGTCATCAGCCAGGTCTGGCAGCCCGAGAAGATCGTGTCGCCGGTGAAGACCACGCGCTCCTCGGGGACGTGGACGGCGAGCTGGCCGGGCGTGTGGCCGGGCGTCCACAGGCAGTGGATCGTGTGTGGCCGCCGACCTTCAGCGTCAGGTCGCCGGTGAACACAACGGTGCCGCGCGGCAGGTCGGCGTAGTAGGCGTCCCGATCGGAAAGGAGCGCCAGCGCCCTCGGGGTCGTCGCTCGGGATCGCTTCGAGCGCGTAGTCGAACGGGTCGAGCGCCGCCTTCGGGTCCATGAAGATGTCCCACAGCGCCTTGTGGTTGACGATCTCGCCGGCGTCGCGGAACCAGTAGTTGCCGAAGATGTGGTCGACGTGGTTCTCGGTGTTGATCAGGTAGCGGATCGGACCGTGCGACTCGGCCTCCTGGCGCATCGCGACCGCCTTGGTCGGCAGCTGCGGCGTGTCGATGACGACGACGCCGTCCGACGTCACCACGAAGCTCGGGTTGCAGCCGCGCAGCTTCGTCGTCGTGAAGACGTTCGGGGTGACCTGCTCCATCATCGACATCGTTCGTCGTTCTCCCTACTGGGTCGCGGTCAGGCCGCCGTCGATGCCGAGGATCTGACCGGTCACGAACGACGCGGCATCGGAGACAGGAAGACCGCCGGCCCGACGAGGTCGCGCGTCTCGCCGACGCGGCGGAGCGGGATCCGGTTGACGACGCCGGCCTTGAAGTCCGGGTCGCCAAGCAGCGTCGCGACCTGCGGCGTGTCCACGAAGGTCGGCTGGATCGCGTTGACCCGGATGCCGTACTTCGCCCACTCGGTCGCCCACTGGCGGGTCAGTGACGCGATCGCGCCCTTCGCGGCGACGTAGGCGGAGTAGCCGGCGTTGATGCCGAGGTCGGCACGGACCGACGTGATGTTGAGCACGGCGCCGCCGCGGCCCCCTTCGATCATCGCCCGGGCGGCGGCCATCGTCGGCACGATCGTGCTGCGGACGTTGAGCTCCATGATCCAGTCCCACGCCTCGCGCGGGTAGGCCTCGGCGGGGTGGAGGACCTGGCCGGCGCCGCCGCCCACGGCGTTGATCACGATGTCGAGGCGCCCGAAACGGTCGACCGCCTCCTTCACGATGCGGTCGGCGTCGGCCTCGTCGGTCGCGTCGCCGGTGATCGCAAGGCCCTCCGTGCCGGCCGCCGTGATCCGTCCACCGCCTCGTCGAGCGTGTCCTGGGTGCGGCCGGTGACCGCGACCTTCGCGCCGGCGCTCGCGAGGCCTTCCGCAAGGGCGGAACCGATCGCTCCACCGCCGCCCGCGATGAGGGCGACGCGGCCGTCGAGACTGAACCTTTCGAGCGCGTTCATCGTCCTCCCTTGGGCGTTTGATCGATTATCGAGGATAGCACCGGTCCGAGGCTGTCGGGCCACTCTGAGACATGGCCAATCATCAGCCCGGGTAATCAAAGGCAACCTCGAGCCGCCCGAATTGGCCCGGTTGACGGCCAAATACGACACCGGCCGATCGTTGGCCGCCAACGTCAGCCCGTTTGGGCGGTCATCCCTCGCCTTTCATCACCGTCGGCTGATATTTGGCCAGGAACGCGACGAACCGCTTGACGCCGCCTCGTAGCAAACGATTACTATGGGCGTCTCCACCACACCGCGGAGGCGACGATGACCCTGGATCTCGACGGCCTCATCCCCGCCACCGTTCTCCCGATGCACGCCGACGGAAGCATCGACGAGCCGGCCCTCCGGTCGTACATCGGCTGGGTCGCCGCGCAGGGCCCGGTTGCCCTCGCGATCAACGTCGACACCGGCGAAGGCCCGCATCTCACGCACGACGAGAAGGTCCGGATCATCAAGGTCGTCCGCGACGTGACCGACCTGCCGATCGTGGCCGGACTCGCCGGTCCGTCGACCGACGCCGCCGTCCGCCAGGCCCGCGACTTCCGTGCCGCCGGCGCCGACGCCCTGCTTGTCTTCCCGATCCCGGCCTACCTGAGCTCGCCGCTCAACCCCGCCGTCCCGGTCGCGTACCACACCGCGATCGCCGAAGTCGGCCTCCCGCTGATCCTGTTCCAGCTCCAGCCTGCGCTCGCCGGCGTGAACTTCGAGAACGACGTCCTCCAGGCGATGGCCGAAGTCGATGGCGTCGTGGCCATCAAGGAGGCGTCGTTCGATGCCCGCCGGTTCGTCGACACGGCCCGGCTGCTCGAGCAGCTGCCGAAGAGGATCACGCTCCTCACCGGCAACGACAACTTCATCCTCGAGTCGTTCCTGCTCGGCGCGACGGGCGCGCTCATCGGGTTCGGCGCGGTCATGACCCGCGAACAGGTCGACATGATCCGGGCCTGGCAGGAGGGTCGCAGCGACGACGCGATGGCCCTCGGGCGCCGCGTCCAGCGGCTCGCGGACGTCGTGTTCGCGGCTCCGGTCGGCGACTACCGCGTCCGTCTCAAGGAGTGCCTCCGCATCCTCGGCGTGCTGGAGGCGGCCCACGTTCGCCGCCCGTTGCTGCCGATCTCGGACGAAGAGCGTGCGCACCTCACGGACGTCCTCAAGGAGGTCGGCCTGCTGCGCGAGCCGGTCAGCGCCGGCCGGGTCGACTGATGGCGGCCGAGCCCGCGGACGTCCTGATCATCGGAGCGGGTGCATCGGGCGGCGTCGTCGCGAAGCGACTCGCCGAGGCCGGCTTCGGCGTCGTGTGCCTCGAGCAGGGCGACTGGCTCGACCGCGCCGACTACCCGGGCAACAAGCTCGACTGGGAGCTGAAGGCGCGCAAGGACTGGGCGACGAGCCCGAACATCCGCGGACTCGCGCAGGACTACCCGATCGTCGAGGACGACACCCCGGTCTCGCCGCTCATGTACAACGCCGTCGGCGGCTCGACGATCATCTTCGCCGGCGCGTGGCCTCGCGCGCTTCCGTCCGACTTCCGCGTCCGTTCGCTCGACGGCGTCGCCGACGACTGGCCGATCGACTACTTCGAGTTGCTGCCGTACTTCTACCGGACCGACCGCGATTTCGGCGTGTCCGGGCTGCCCGGCGACCCGGCGTACCCGCCCGACACCGAGGACGCGCCGATGCCGCCGCTGCCGATCGGGTCGGCAGGGCTGAAGGTCGCGCGCGGCATGACCAAGCTGGGCTGGCACTGGTGGCCGGAGTTCAACTCGATCAACTCGGTCACCTACGACGGGCGCCGGCCGTGCGTCCAGCGCAGCACGTGCCAGTCGGGCTGCAACGAGGGCGCGAAGGCGTCGACCGACCTCACGCACTGGCCGAAGGCGATCGCCAGGGGAGCGCGCCTCGTCACCGGCGCGCGGGTCCGGCGCATCGAGACCGACAAGCAGGGCCTCGCCACCGGCGCGACGTGGATCGACCGGGATGGTGCCGAGCACTTCGAGGCGGCGCGGGTGGTGGTCGTCGCGGCGAACGCGATCGGCACGCCCCGTCTGTTGCTGCTCTCCGATTCGCCCGCCCACCCCGACGGCCTGGCGAACTCGTCCGGCCTCGTCGGGAAGCGGCTGATGATGCATCCGTTCGCCAACGTCGCCGGGCTGTTCGAGGAGCCGCTGATGAGCTGGCAGGGCCAGTTCGGCGACCTCATCGAGTCGCTCGAGTTCTACGAGACCGACGAGAAGCGCGGCTTCGTCCGCGGCGCCCGCTGGGGCCTCGCACCGACCGGTGGTCCGATCAACACGGCGCTGCCGAGCCGGGCGGGCGAGCAGATCTGGGGCGCCGGCCATCACGCCCACGTCCGGACGCATCTCGGGCCACGGCGCGAACTGGGGACTGTTCGCCGAGGACCTGCCCGACGAGGCGAACCACATCACGCTCTCGTCGACGGTCATCGACTCGTCGGGCATCCCGGCCCCCGAAGTCCACTACTCGATGGCCGACAACGCCCGCCGGATGCTCGACTTCCACATCGCGCGCGCCACGGAGTCGATGGAGGCGGCCGGCGCGTACAAGATCGAGGTCGACCGGCTGATGCGCTACTCCGGCTGGCACCTGCTCGGCACGGCACGCATGGGCGACGATCCGAAGACGTCGGTGCTGGACCGCTGGAACCGGGCGCACGACGTCCCGAACCTGTACGTCGTCGACGGCTCCTGTTTCGTGACGTCGTCGGGCGTGAACCCGACATCGACCATCGTCGCGATCGCCCTGCGGGCGGCGGAGCACATGGTCGAGACGCGCTTCGAGCAGCAGGTGCCGGCATGACGCAGGAGACCGGAGCCCTGACGGACGTCGAAGGCGGAGGGCCACGGGCGGGGGCCGCCCGCGCTCGACGACCGGGAGCGAGCGACGTTCGCGGCGGTCGCCGACCACCTGATCCCGGCGGTCGCCGATATGCCGTCCGCGGCCGACGTCGTGACGGACAACCGGCTCGGGTTCGTGCTCCGCGCGCGACCCGATCTGGCCAAGCCGCTCAAGGCCGCGCTGCGAGCAGACCTGAGCGAGGACGTCACGCAGCGTCTCGAGCGGCTCGCCGCGGAGCCCACAAACCTCGCGGCGCTCCAGCTCGCGATCGTCGGTGGCTACTACACGGACCGACGGGTCCGCGAGCTGATCGGCTATCCGGGGCAGATGGCGATCGAGCTGCGCTCGTGGGAGTACCCCGCCTATCTCGACGAAGGACTGATCGACGCCGTGCTCGCTCGCGGGCCGGTGTGGCGCGACCCGTCGACCGGGCAGCGTGCCGAGGTGCGGGATGCGCCGCGGACCTACGCGGCGCGCTTCTCGGCGGACGGCGCGACGCCCGAAGGAGGACAGTGATGGCCGCCATCGCCCCCGACACCACCGAGTCCTCCGCGCCCGGCTGGCTCGCATCGTTCATCGAGCGCTGGGAGCCCGGGTCCGGCGAGCCGGTCGAGGACCACGAGCCCGCGACCGGCCGGCTGATCGCGACGGTCCGCGGCTCAACGACCGACGACGTCGCGCGGGCGGCCGCGGCCGCCAGGGAGGCGCAGCCGGCCTGGGCCGAGACCTCGTACCAGGAGCGGGCGCGGATCCTGCGCAAGGCCGCCGACATCTACGAGGCGAACCGCGCCGAGTTCGGGACGTGGACGATGCGCGAGACGGGTGCCTCGCACAGCAAGATGCACCACGAGTCGAACTTCGCCTACGGCGAGATCCTCAGCGCCGCGACGTTGCCGTGGCAGCCGTACGGCTCGCTGGTCCCGACCGTGGTGCCGGGGCGGCTGTCGATGGTCCGCCGGATCCCGGTCGGCGTGATCGGCACGATCACGCCGTGGAACTCGCCGAGCGTGCTCGGGATGCGTGTCGTCGCCCCGGCGCTCGCCCTCGGCAACGCCGTCGTCCTCAAGCCCGATCCGCAGACGCCGATCATCGGCGGCGCCATGTTCGAGGCGGTCTTCCGCGAGGCCGGGCTGCCCGACGGCGTGCTCCAGATCGTCGTGGGCGGCGCCGACGTCGGCGAGGCGCTGGTCACCGACCCGAACGTGTCGATGGTGTCGTTCACCGGATCGACCGCCGCCGGCAGGCGCGTCGGCGAGCTCGCCGGGGGACGCCTGAAGAAGGTTTCGCTCGAGCTCGGCGGCAACAACGCGTTCATCGTGCTCGACGACGCGGATCTCGACGCCGCGACCGCGGCCGGCGCGTTCTCGGCATTCCAGTTCCAGGGCCAGGTCTGCTTCGCCGCGGGGCGGCACATCGTCCACGAGAGCCTCGCGTCGGACGTACGTCGACGCGTTGCGCGACAAGGCGCAGCAGCTGCGCATGGGCGACCCGTACCGCGAGGACGTCCAGCTCGGGCCGATCGTCAACGAGAAGCAGGTCCGCCGCGTCGACGACATCGTGCGGCGGTCGGTCGACGGCGGGGCGCGCCTCGTCACCGGCGGCTCGCACGAGGGCCTCTTCTACCAGCCGACGGTGCTCGCCGACGTCACGCAGGACCTGCCGGCGTGGACCGACGAGATCTTCGGGCCGGTCGCACCGGTCACGACGTTCCGGACCGACGAGGAAGCGCTCGCGCTCGCCAACAACAGCGAGTACGGACTCGTCGGTACGGTCTATTCCCGGTCGATCTCGCGCGGGCTGTCCGTCGCCCACCGGATCAAGGCGGGCATGGTCCACGTCAACGACGGGCCCCTCAACGACGAGGCGACCATCCCGTTCGGCGGCACGGGGATGTCCGGCAACGGGAGCCGCTACGGCGGCGAGGCGAACCTCGACAACTTCACCGAGTGGCAGTGGGTGACGGTGCGCGACCAGCCGCCGACGTTCCCGTTCTGATGACATCGATCACCGAGGTCGCCCGACTCGCGGGCGTGTCGACCGCGACGGCTTCGCGGGTCGTGTCCTCGGCGGATTACCCGGTCAGCCCGGCCACCCGGGCGCGGGTGCTGGACGCGGCGCGGACGCTCGACTACGTCCCGAATGCGCTCGCCCGCGGGCTGCTCAAGAGCCAGATCCCGGTGGTCGCGGTGGTCGTGCACGACATCACCGACCCGTACTTCGCGGAGGTCGTCCGGGGCGTCGAGGACGCGGCGTCGCCCGCCGGCTACCTGGTGATCACCTGCAGCTCCGAGCGCGACGCCGAGCGGGAGACGTCGTACGTCCGGCTGCTGCGTTCGATGCGCGCGGCGGGCGTGATCTTCGCGGCGAGCGGCCTCGACGACCCGGCGTCGAACCAGGAGATCGAGAAGCACCTGGCCGCGATGCGGGGCGACGGCGCGGCCGTCGTCCACCTGTCACCGCACGCGCTCGGTCCGGCGGACGTCGGCGTCGACAACGAGGCGGGGATGGCGTCGATGGTGGCGGCGCTGGTGGCGCTCGGCCATCGCGAGATCGCGTTCCTGGCCGGTCCCTCGACGCTGTTCGTCGCGCGGGCGCGGCTGGCGGGGTACCGCCGCGGTCTCGACGAGGCCGGGATCCCGTTCGACGAGCGGCTCGTGATCCACACGAGCTTCGACAAGGACGGCGGCGCCCTCGGTGTCGACACCCTGCTCGGCGGATCCGCGCGGTTCACCGCGATCGCCTGCGCCAACGACCCGCTGGCGATGGGCGCGCTGGCTCGTCTCGCCGAGCTCCGGATCGACGTCCCGGCACAGGTGTCCGTCGCGGGCTTCGACGACGTGCCGGTCGCGGCCATCACCTCGCCGAGCCTGTCCACCGTCCGCCTCCCGCTGCGCGAGATGGGACGGCGCGGGTTCACCGAAGCGGCGCGGATCCTCGGCGGCGACCAGCTCGCCCCGGCCGTGCTGCCGACCGAGCTCGCGATGCGCGCGTCCACGGCAGCACCACCGGCCGTCGCCCTCCCATGAGCGGGTCGCTCTCTGGCCGGGTGGTCCTCGTCACGGGCAGCAGCCGCGGGATCGGCGCCGAGGTCGCGGTCAAGGCAGGCGGGCGCGGTGCGACGGTGGCCGTCCACTATCACGCGGCCGCCGACGACGCGGCGCGGACCCTGGAGCGCGTCAGGGCCGCCGGCGGCGACGGCGACTGCTTCACCGCGGACCTATCCGATGGCGCCGCCGCGGAGGGCCTTGTCGAGGGCGTGCTGGACCGCTTCGGGCGGATCGACGGCCTGGTGAACAACGCCGGCCTGAGCCAGGTTGGCCCGTTCCTCTCCCTGTCGGCGGAGGAGTGGGACGCGGTGATCCGCACCGATCTGACCGCCGCGTTCCACACCTGTCGCGTGGCGATCCCACGGATGCTCGAGCAGGGCGGCGGCTCGATCGTGAACGTCGCCTCGCGGCTGGGCCAGATGGGCATCCCCGAGACCGCCGCCTACAGCGCCGCCAAGGCGGGGCTCATCGGGCTGACGCGGTCGCTCGCCCGCGAGTTCGGCGGGCGCGGGATCCGGGTGAACGCCGTCGCCCCGGGCTTCACGGTCACCGAGATGACCGCGGACCTGGCCGACACCGAGACCGGCCGGCAGCGGCTCCGCGACATGCCGCTCGGGCGCTTCGGGCGGGCCGACGAAGTGGCCGAGGCGGTGCTGTTCCTGCTCACCGACGCCTCGTCGCTGTTCCTCGGCCAGACGCTCAACCCGAACGCCGGCGGGTACATGCCGTGACGGACGGGACCAAGGTGATCGGGGTTCGGGACGCCGTCGGGAAGGTGCGCGACGGCGCGACGATCGTGATCGGCGGCTCCGGTGCCGGGCACGCCCTGCCGCAGCGGTTCATCGACGAGCTGGCCGCCGTGTACACCGAGGAAGGTCGCCCCCGCGACCTGACCACGGTCCGGGTCGTGGGGATCGGTGACTTCGCCGACCGCGGCTTCTCGCAGCTCGGACTGCCGGGGCTGATGCGCCGCACGATCGGCAGCAACATCGGCAACGAGCCGCGCCTCGGCGCGCTGGTCGAACAGAACGAGCTGGAGTCGTACTCGTTCCCGCAGGGCGTGCTCTCGCAGCTCATGCGCGAGATCGCCGCGGGGCGGCCGGGGCTGATCACGCACGTCGGGCTGGGCACGTACGTCGACCCGCGTCAGACCGGCGGGAAGCAGAACACCCGAACGACCGATGATCTGGTCGAGGTCGTGACGCTGCGCGGCCGCGAATGGCTGCTGTTCCACGCCTTTCCGATCGACGTCGCCGTCATCCGCGGCACGACCGCCGACGAGGACGGCAACATCACGATGGACGGCGAAGCGGTCCAGGGCGAGATGCTGGCGATGGCGATGGCCGCCCGGAACAGCGGCGGGATCGTGATCGCCCAGGTCCGCCAGCTGGCCCCTCGCGGCAGCCTGCCGCTGCGCGACGTCAAGGTGCCGGGCGCGCTCGTCGACCACGTGTTCGTCGACCCCGAGCAGTGGCAGACGTACATCACCCAGGACTCGCCGTACTACAGCGGGCGCCTGCGCCGGCCGGTGACGGCCGAGCCGCCACTGCCGCTCGACGTGCGCAAGATCATCGCCCGCCGTTCGCTGCTCGAGTTCCCGAAGGGCGCGATCTGCAACCTCGGCTTCGGCATCAGCCAGCTCATCGGCCGGGTCGCCTGGGAGGAGGGGATCACGGACCAGCTGGTGCTCACGGTCGAGCAGGGGATCTTCGGCGGCGTGCCGGTGGCAGGCAACGAGGGCGGCGCCGGGTTCAACTACCAGGCGATGATCGACCAGCCGTACATGTTCGACTTCTACGACGGCGGCGGGCTCGACATCGCCAGCCTGTCGTTCGCCGAGGTCGATGCCGAGGGCAACGTCAACGTCCACGCGTTCGAGGGCCGCGTGCGCGGGCCCGGCGGCTTCCCGAACATCAGCGCCCGGACTCCGCGCATCAACTTCGTCGGGACGCTCACGGCGCAGGGGCTCGAGCTCACCATCGACGGGGACGGCGTCCGCGTCGTCACCGAAGGGACGCTCTCGAAGTTCGTGCCGCAGGTGCGCGAGGTGTCGTTCAACGGGCGGCTTGCCCGCGAGCGCGGCCAGCAGGTGCGCTACATCACCGATCGCGCCGTGTTCGCGCTCGAAGACGACGGCCTCGTGCTGACCGAGGTCGCCCCCGGCATCGACGTGGAACGGGACGTCCTCGGCCGGATGGGCTTCCGGCCGCGCGTCGCCGAGGACCTGCGAACGACCGACCTCCGCCTGTATGCCAGCGGCCCGATGGGCCTCGCGGCCGATTTCGGGGTCGGATCGTGAGCCTCGCCGAGGGGCTCCTTGCATCGGGCGCACACGTCGGGCCGTCCGCGCGCCTGCCGCTCGTCATCCGGCCCCGCGCTGTGCGTGTCGCGCACGGATTCGGCACGGTACGGGCGCAAGCCCCCGCGATCGTGCGCCCCGCGCACGTTTCGAGCGAGCCGGAGCCTTGTCTGCGCCGACGTGTGCGTATCGCGCAAACCGATGCCGGATGTGTGCGTCGGGAGCAAGCTCCGGGGGAACGATGACCGGCCTCGTCACGCTCGAGCTCGGACAGGTGGCGCACCTGGAGCTCGACAACCCGCCGATGAACCTGATCACGGACGAGCTGCTCGCGGAGCTCGATGCCGCGCTGGCCACGCTCGAAGCAGCAGCGCCCGGAGATGTGCGCGCGGTCGTCGTGACCGGCGCAGGCGAGCGTGCCTTCTCGGCCGGCTCGGACGTGAAGGGCTTCGAGTCGCACACCGGCGCGGCAGGGCGGCCGCATTTCACCCGCGAAGAGGCGGCGATGTCGCGCCTCGCCAACCTGCCGATGCCGACGATCGCGGCGATCGAGGCGAACGCACTGGGCGGCGGCCTCGAGCTGGCGCTTGCGTGCGACATCCGCGTCGCCTCGGAGCGCGCCACGCTCGGCCTGCCCGAGGTTCGCCTCGCGGTGACTCCGGGCGCGGGCGGCACCCAGCGGCTGCCACGGGTCGTCGGTGTCGGGCGGGCCAAGGAGCTGACCCTGACCGGACGCCTCATCGACGCGCACGAGGCGGAGCGGATCGGGCTGGTCAGTCGCGTCGTCGGCGCGGGTCTGGCGCGCCAGGCGGCCGACGAGATCGCCGCCGAGATCAGTGCGCGCGGCCCACTCGCGGTGCGCGAGGTGAAGCGCCTGATCGATCAATCCACGGAGCTCGACATCGACGCGGGCATCGCCGCCGAGATCGATGCCTCGGAACGGGTCTTCAACAGCGACGACATGCTCGAAGGCGTGCGTGCCTTCTTCGACAAGCGACCAGCGAAGTACAGGGGAACGTGAATGAGTGAGATCGGCCGGTTCGGGGTCTTCCTGCCCTCCTACGTCTGGGAGGGCGACGGTCCCGAGCGCGCCCGGGGGATCAAGGCGTTCGCGCGAACGGTCGAGGAGCTCGGGTTCGACTCGCTGTTCATCACCGACCACCTGCTGGTCGGCAAGCGGTTCTACTCGGTCAACTGGCTCGAGCCGCTGCTCGCCCTCGCTGTCGCCGCCGGCGTGACCGAACGGGTCCGACTCGGGACCTCGGTCCTCGTCATGCCGCTGCGCAACCCGGTGCTCCTCGCGAAGGAGCTGGCCACGCTGCAGTTCCTCTCGGACAACCGGGTGATCCTCGGCGCCGGGGTCGGCTGGAACGACGCCGAGTACGAGGCGGTCGGCGTCCACAAGTCGGAGCGCGGCAGGCGCACCGACGAGATGCTCGACATCATGCTGCCGCTGCTCGAAGGCGAGAGGGTCACCTACCACGGCACGTACTACTCGGTCGACGACGTGTTCATCGAGCCGCGGACGTCGCAGCGTCCGGCGCTGTGGGTGGGTGGTGGCTCGCAGCTCGCCGACCCGAAGTCGCCCGACCTGCCGAAGTTCGTCGAGTCGGTCAAGGCGCGAACCCTCCGTGCCGACGGCTGGATCCCGCGTCCGACCTGCCCGCCGCCGGACATCACCCGCGACTGGAACGAGCTGCAGGCCTACTTCGGCGAGCATGGCCAGGACGCGAGCGAGCTGTCGATCGCCCACGAGAACTTCCTGCACCTGGTGCTGACCAACGACCCGGCAAAGGCGCGCGAGGAGCAGCACCGCGCGTTCCTCAAGGTGATGAGCGGCGAGCGCGGTCCGAACTACCTCGAGTCGGTCTACCTGTTCGGGACGCCCGACGAGATCGTCGCCTCGCTCCAGGCCCGGGTCGACGCCGGGGTCGAGCAGTTCATCCTGCACACCATGACCCCGGATCCGGCGCAGCTCCAGCAGTGGGTCGACGAGATCATCCCGAACGTCACGTTCCCGTCGACGGCCGGGCCGGTGCGCCGTCCGAACCGCAACGTCGCGGTCGCCGCGGCGGCGTCGTGACCCGGCGCGTCGCGCTGCTCGGCAAGCCGCTCAAGCGGCGCCATTCGGTCGTCATGCACAACGCGGCGTTCGACGCCGCCGGGATCGACGCCCGCTACGAGCTGCTGGAGCTCGAGCCCGACGATGTCGAAGCCGCCGTGACGGCCGCGCGCGGGCCGGAGTTCCTCGGGCTCGGGGTGACCGCGCCGTACAAGAAGGTCGTCGCGAGCCTCGTCGACGAGGTCGAGCCCGACGCCGCACGGATCGGGGCGGTCAACAACGTCGTCCGCTCCGAGGACGGACGGCTGATCGGCATCAACACCGACGCGCCGGGGTTCCGGGCAGGGGTCGAGCTGGCGATGGGCCGTCCGCTCGACGGGCGCCAACGTGGTCGTCGCCGGTGCCGGTGGGGCCGCCCACGCGGTCGTCTACGCCTGCCTTGCCGCCGGGGCGCGGCGCGTGACGATCGGGAACCGGACGGCAGCCGGCCGCCGAGGAGCTCGCCGCCCGAATGGCGGGGGTCGGCGACGCGACCGTGTCGGGCGCCGGCCTGGATGATCCGGCGTTCGGGAGCGCCCTCGCCTCGGCGGATCTCGCCGTCAACGCGACGACCGTCGGGATGCTCGATCCGGGCATGACCCTCCCCGTCGACCTGCTTCGCCCCGACGCGACGGTGTTCGATCTCGTCTACGTCCCGGCGGAAACGCCGCTGCTCGCCGCCGCCCGGGCGCGCGGGCTGCGGGCCGCGAACGGTTCGGAGATGCTCATCGCCCAGGCCGCGGCCGCGTTCGAGCGCTGGACCGGGGTCGGCGGCATGGCCGACGTCATGCGCGCGGCCGTCCAGCCGCTTTTCGACGACGCGACCGTCCGCGCCTGATGCGCTACGCGACGATCCTGGACGCTGGCCGGCCGAGGGTGGCGGCCATCGTCGCCGACCGGGTGTTCACATTCGACCGGCGGCTGACGATGCGCGACGTGGCTGCGGGAGCGGTAGACGCGCCGCTCCCGTCCGACCGAGGCATCCCGCTCGCCGAGGTCGTGCTCGGACCGGCCATCCCGGATCCCGGCGCGATCTTCACGATCGGCCTCAACTACCGCGCACCCGGCGAACCGGCCGGCGAGCGACCCGAGCGACCGTTCGTCTTCGGCAAGCTCCCCACCTCGGTCGCCGCCCATGGGGCGACGCTGGCGTGGGACCGGTCGCTCACGGCCAACGTCGACGGGGAGTGCGAGCTCGGCGTGGTCATGGGAGTCGACGGCGCCGTGTTCGGGTACACGATCGTCAACGACGTCTCGTCGCGCGATCCGTGGCTCGACGGCGACCAGTGGCTGCTCGGCAAGTCGATGGCCGGGTTCTGCCCGGTCGGCCCGTGGATCGTGACGCCCGACGAGCTCGACCCGTCCGACCTCCGGCTCGGCTGCACGATCAACGGCGAACCGATCCAGGACGGCCGCACGTCGGACATGCGCTTCTCGATCGCCGAGCAGATCACGTTCCTGCGGCGCCACGTCGAGCTTCGGCCGGGCGACCTCATCGCCAGCGGGACGCCCGCCAGGCTCGCCACGCCGCCGGGTCCGGACCGGCATCTCGAGCCGGGCGACGTCGTGACCTGCTGGATCGAGGGCATCGGCGAGCTCACCACCCACGTAGCCTGATCGTCGACCCGGAGGAGGAGTCCCGATGCCGAAACCGCCGACCGTGTTCCTCGGCGAGATGACGAGCCCCGAGGTGGAGCGGTTTCTCGCCGATCACGACACCGTCATCGTGCCGGTCGGCTCGACCGAGCAGCACGGCCCGCACGGCCCGCTGCTCACCGACGCGCTCGTCCCGACCGAGGTCGCACGTCGCGTGGCCCCGGACGTCGGCGCGGTCGTCGCCCCGACGATCAACTACGGCCTGTCGTACCCGCACATCGGGTTCACCGGGCTCGTCCACGTCCGGATCCCGACCTTCATGG
The DNA here is from genome assembly GCA_963721655.1 of uncultured Chloroflexia bacterium. Classification (GTDB taxonomy): domain Bacteria; phylum Chloroflexota; class Limnocylindria; order Limnocylindrales; family CSP1-4; genus DASTYU01. The sequence continues at coordinate 96,135 of CAVRKH010000021.1, forward strand.
CCTTCGTCGAGGACGTCGTCGCCGGCCTGGCCGCCATCGGCTTCCGCCGGATCGTGCTGCTCAACGGCCACTACGACAACACCTATGCGCTCGCCTACGCGTGCGCGAACGTGGCGGACCGGCTGCCGGAAGGCACGCGCGCGTTCCCGATCAACTACTGGGACGGCATCACCGCCGACGAGGCGGCCGAGTTCTTCGGGGCGACGCAGCGGCCTGCACGCCAACCGCGGCGAGACCTCGGCCGTGCTCGCGATCAACCCGGCGCTCGTCGACATGGACGCGGCGAACGCCGAGATGCCGCCGTTCCCCGAGGTCGGCAACGCGCCCGCCGTGCACACCGCGTTCTTCTTCTCGGCACCGGGCTCGGTCCATCGCGCGACCCAGTCGGGGACGTGGGGCGATGCGCGCGAGGCGACGGCCGAGTTCGGCGAGCGCTACCTGGCGGCCGTGACGCGCGGCACCCTGCGGTTGCTCGACGACATCGAGCGCACGTTCGCGGCGATGCCGCCGCGTTCGACGGACTGATTCAGCCCGAACCCTCGGGCTCGTCCACCTCGAAGTCGACGACCAACCCGTAGCGATCGGCCGGATAGCGCGACTCGGTCGCCTCGACCCGGCGGGCGTTGCCGTCGAGGATCACGCGCTGCTCGACGAGGAGCGGGTCGCCGGCCCGGATCCCGAGGAGCCGGGCGTCTGGCGCGGACGCGGCCGACGCACGGATCGTGCCCGTTCCGCGGCGCAGGGCGAACCCCGCCCGGGTCAGCGTGTCGTGAAGCGAGTCCCGCGCGAGGTCGGCGTGCATCACGGCCTTCGCCGTCGACCCGATGAGAACCGTCGACTCGAGCGCGATCGGCTCACCATCGGCGAGCCGCAGCCGGCGGAGGTGGACAACCGGCTGCTGCGGCGGGATCTCGAGGTTGGCTGCCTCTGTCGCGCTGGACGGACGGATCACGCGCGTGAGCACGCGCGAGCTCGGCACGCGTCCGGCGCGCGTCATCTCCTGGCTGAACGTCATCAGGCGGTTCGTCCGGCGGTGGGCCGTGGGCGCCGCGACGAAGCTGCCCCGTCCGGGCTCGCGCCGGATCAACCCGTCCTCGGCGAGCCGTTGCATGGCCTGGCGCGCGGTCATCCGACTGACGTGGAACTCGTCGACCAGCTCGGCGTCCGACGGCAGGCGCTCCCCGGGCTGCAGCGTCGTGATCCGCTCGCGCAACGCCTGCTCGATCTGGCGGTAGTGCGGCTGGTGGCCGAGCTCGGTCATCGGTTCGCTCCGCCACCGCCGCGGCCTCGGCGCCATGGATGGCCGCGCCGATCGCGCCAGCCCACGTCCCGAGCTCGGCCGGCACGAGCTCGACGCGGTCGAGGGCCGTCGTCTTCACCCGCTGCCGGAGCTCGGCCTGGATCGGCTCGAACAGCAGGTCGATCGCTCCGGCGCCGATGCCGCCGCCGATCACGACCCGGTCGGGCGAGATGACCGCGATCATGTTGGCGATCCCGATCCCGAGGTAGCGCCCGATCTCGGCGAGGCCGTCGATGGCGCGTGCGTCGCCGGCACGGGCGCGGGCCACGGCCTCCTCGGCCGTCGCGGTCCCGCACGCCGCCGCGATCCGGTCGGCCCGGGCGAACGCCTCGACGCAGCCACGGTTCCCGCAGCCGCACAGCGGACCGTCGGGATCGATCGTCTGGTGGCCGATCTCGCCGGCCGTGCCGTCGTGGCCCTGGTGGACACGTCCGTCGATCGCGATCACCCCGCCGACGCCCGGTGCCGAGCGTCAGCCCGATCATCGAGGACGCGCCACGGCCGGCACCGAGCCGCAGCTCGGCAAGGCCGAACGCCCTCGCGTCGTTGATGAGGACCGCCGGCAGGCCGACCGCGTCGCCGACCGGGCCGGCGATGGGCTGGCCGGCCCACGGACCGGGGATGTTGACGAGGAACCGGGCCGTTCCGGCCGCCGGGTCGTACAGCCCGGGCACGCCGATCCCGACGCTCGTTGCCGGCCCGCAGCTCCGGATCGCTTCGGTCGCCACCTCGCCGAGCTGCGCGACCACGGCCGCCGGGACGTCCTCGGGGGCGCTCGGCCAGCCGCGTGGCCACCTGCTCGCGAGCGACGATCGCCCACGCGCCATCGGCGAGCTCGACCATCGCCCACTTGAGGTTGGTGGCACCGAGGTCGAGGCCGAGATGGCGGGTCGCGACTGCGTCCTGGCCCGCCCGGTCACGACTCCTGGGTGACCCGGGTGTAGGCGGCCGCCACGGCCACGATGATCGCGCCGAACAGGATCTGGCGGACGGCCTCCGGGTAGCCCAGCGAGCTCAGGAGCGACGTGATGACGGTCAGGATGAGCGCGCCCACGATCGTCCCGCCGAAGCCGCCCCGGCCACCCAGGATCGACGTGCCGCCGATCACCGCGGCTGCCACGGACGGCAGCACGTACGAGTCGGCCAGCGTCACGCTCGCGACGTTGGTCAGGCCGGCGATCAGGAACCCGGCGATGCCGGCGAGCACGGCCGAGATCACGTACAGGACGATGAGCACCTGCCACGCCCGGGCGCCGGACAGCCGCGCGGCGATCGGGTTGTCACCGATCGCGTAGAGCAGCCGGCCGTAGCCGGTCCGCCGCAGCCCGAGCAGGATCAGCAGCGCCACCGGCACGAACACGATGAGGCTGTAGGGGATGACCGTCAGGAACTGGTCGGATCCGATCGTGCGGAACGCGGGCGGGACCCCGGCGCCGGTCTGCACCCGCTGGACCTGCCAGACATTGGCGAGGCCGAGCACCACCAGGCTCATGCCGAGGGTCATGATCAGCGGGTGGACCTTGAACACGCCGACGCCGATGCCGTTGACCAGCCCGGCAATCCCGGCCGCAACGAGCACGATGAGGATGGCCGCCGGGAGACCCATGGTCCCCACCAGCGTTGCGACGACGAACCCCGAGGCTGAGGCGATCGCACCGACCGACAGGTCGATCCCGCCGGTCAGCATCGCGATCGTCTGACACCCCGCGAGGATGGCCAGCGGCACCGCCGCGCGGAACACGCCGCCCGCCCAGGCCGGGCTGACACTGCTTGGGCCGAGCTCGAAGAGGATGACGAGCAGGCCGAGGAGCACCAGCAGGGGGATGACGGGCCGATCGCGGAACAGCGCCCGCCATGCGGCCGCAGTCAGCCAGGGATTTCGGGCCTCGGCCGTTCCGACGGCTCCGCTCACGCCCGGCTCCTGCGCTGCTGAAGCAGGCTGCCGAGCATGACCACGCCGATCAGGATCACGCCCTGGGCGACCGTCGCGAGGTTCGGGTCCAGCTTCAGGAACGTCATGTCGGTTCGGATCAGCTGCAGGATGACGACGCCGATCAGGGGTCCGAAGACTCCGCCCCGACCGCCGGCCAGGCTGACGCCACCGAGCACGATCGCGGCGACGCTCAACAGCGTGTACGGCCCGGGAACCGGCGTGCCCCTCCCGGTGCTCGCCGTGAGGGCCAGGCCACCGAGCGCGGAGAACAGCCCGCCGAGCATGTACGCGACGATCTTGGTCCGGCCGACCGACACGCCGCTGCGGAACGCGGCCAGCGGGTTGCTGCCGATCGCGTACATGGACAGGCCGAGCCGCGAGCGTGAGACCGGGATCCAGATCAGCGCGACGATGACGATGAGGACGACGCCGGCCTTGGGGATCCACTCATTGCCAAGCGGCCCAAGGACCAGGTCCTTGAGCCACTGCGGCGAGCCGCCGCCCGGCGTCTTCAGGACGAGCAGCGCGCAACCTGACCAGACGAAGGCCATCGCCAGGGTGACGACGATGTCGGGAACGCGCGTGACCACGATCACGGCGCCGTTCACCGCCCCGAGCAGCAGGCCGAGCAGCAGCACGCCGATCACGACCGCGATGGCGAATTGGTCGGACTGGTTCTGCATGTTGGCAGCGGCCACCACGCTCGTGAGGGCCATCATCGACCCGATCGAGAGGTCGATCCCGCCGGAGATCACGACGATGGCCTGGGCCGTTGCCGCGAGGGCCAGGGGCAGGACCGAGTTCGCGAGGCCCTGGATGCCGGTCGGACCGTAGGTCGGCTGGATCAGTCGGGTGAACACGAGCAGGATGCCGAGGAAGATCAGGAGCCCGATCGTCCACGAGTTGCGGCGCAGCGCCGCGAGGATGGCGTCCGACGGACCCGGCGCGCGTCGCGTCGACGGTCGGGGCGGCCGCGCTCATGCGTCGGTCTCCGTTCGGCAGGCGTTTCCGCCGCCTCGGCGACCGCTTCGGCCGCGATCTCCTCGGGCATGAGCGGCGTCCGATTTCAGGTTGTAGGCCGCCCGCAGCAGCGCCGGCTCGTCAGCGTCGGCGGCGTCGAGCTCGCCGACGACCCGTCCTCCGAAGATGACGATGACCCGGTCGCAGACGAGCTGGATCTCCTTGAGCTCGGACGTGTAGATCAGGACCGCGGCACCCGCCGCCGCCAGGTCCCGCAGCAGGACATAGATCTGGTTCTTCGTCCGGATGTCGATGCCGCGCGTCGGGTCGAAGCACAGCATCGTCCGCACACCACCCGCCACCCAGCGCGCGATGGTCACCTTCTGCTGGTTGCCGCCCGACAGGCGACGCACCTCACGCGCCGCACGGGTGTCGATCTGCAGGGTCTCGATCGCGCCCTTGACGGCCCTGCCTTCGCGTCCGAGGTTGATCGGACCCCAGCGGCTGAGGCGTGTCACGAATGGCAGGGCGATGTTCTCCCGCACCGAGCGCTGCGGCAGGAGCGCTTCGGCACGGTCGGCGGCGACGTAGACGAGCCCGGCGCGGATGGCGTCCGCCGGATGGCGGAAGGACATCGGCTTGCCGTCGACCTGCAGCTCGCCGCCGCTCGGACGGTCCGAGCCGGCAAGGATGTCGAACAGCTCGTCCTGGCCCTGCCCTTCGAGGGCGACGACGCCGAGCACTTCGCCCGGGATGCAGCTCGAACGACACGCCCTGCAGCTTCGTCCCCGCCGTCAGGTCGCGGACGACGAGACGTGGCTCGGCCCCATTGCGCTCCTGGGCGGCGCGTGATGCCGCCGGCATCGACTGGACGATGTCGCCGAGCATCAGCTCGACGATGCGCTCCTCGGATCCCGGGGTGACGTCGACGACGCCGACGGTTTCGCCCTCCCGAAGGACGGTCGCGCGGTCGCACACGGCGGCGATCTCGATCATGCGATGCGAGATGAAGATCACGGATCGGTCACCGCCACGCTGGCGGCCGATCACCTCGAGGACCCGCTCGGTGAGGTTGGCGGGCAGTGCCGCGGTCATCTCGTCGAGCATCAACACGTCGGGCTCGATCGCGAGCGCGCGCGCGAGGTCGATGACGCGCTGCGTGGCGAGCGGCACCTCGCGGACCTGGCGTCCGAGGTCCAGCCGCTCGATGCCCAGCTCGTCCAGCCAGTGACGGAACTTGTCGAGTGGTGTCTCGGTGAGCCGCAGGTTCGACCGGATGTCGAGGTCGGGGATCAGGGCCGGTTCCTGGTAGACCGAGACGACGCCGCCGCGGCGGGCGTCGGCAGGCGAGTGCGCCGACATGCGGCTTGCCGCGGACGCTGATCGTCCCCGAGTCCGGCCGGACGGCGCCGGTCAGGATCTTGACGAGCGTGCTCTTGCCGGCGCCGTTGGCGCCCATGAGCGCGTGGACCTCGCCCGGGCGCACGGCGAGCGACGCCGACTTCAGCGCGACGACGGCGCCGTACGTCTTTGCGATCGCTGATGCCTCGAGGAGCGGCTCGGCGCCAATGGCGGTCATCAGGCCCTTGTCAAACGGGTGATGGAGCGGATGGACTGAAGGGGCCGCGGACGGCCCCTCCAGTCATTCTGAGGATCGTGGGGAGGACTACTCGCCCGGACCCTTGCAGGCAAGCATCTCATCGAGGGTGTAATCGGTCAGGCCGTCGATGTACCAGCTGACCGGATAGAGCGGATCGATCTCGGGTTCGTCGATTTCCGGAGCTTGGCCTTGCCCTCTTCGCTGACGTTGTCCTACGCCGCGCGGCTCGGGCAGGAGCACGGTGTTGTTCTCGCCGATCTGCGGCGAGTCTCGCCGTTGAGGAGCTCGCAGCGCCAGCTTGACGCCCGCGCCGCCGACGGCGGCCGGGTTGTACACGGCGATGCCCTTCAGGCCTTCGTAGTCGCCACTCGTGTTGAGCAGCTGCTCGACGAACGCCCGCAGGTCAGCGCCGACGATCGGCACGTACGGCTTGCCGGCTGCCTTGATGGCATCGACGACCTGGGAGTCCATGCCGGACGTCCAGATGCCCTGGACCTTGTCGTACTCACCGCTGGCGATGAAGTCGTTCGCGAGCTGGGTGGCGGTCGCCGGGTCCCAGTTCGTGTGGACGCCTTCAGGGCCCGGAACGACCGTGATGTCGGGGTTCTCGGCGAGGGCCTTCTTGAAGCCCACGTCGCGGGCGGTATCGGCAGGATGGCCCGGGATGCCGCGGGTGTACCACACCGCGCCTTCGCCGCCCATCTGCTCGAACAGCCACTTGGCGCCCTTGTAGGCGTACGTCGACCTGGTCGTTCGACAGGTTGACGGTTTCGGGGTCGGTCACGGCGGCATCGATGGCGATGGTCTTGATGCCGGCCGCCTGCGCCTCGTCGAGGGCAGGATTGAGCGCCTCTGGGTCGAGTGGATTGAACACGATCGCGTCCACGTCGGCCGCGATCAGGTCACGGATGTCGGAAAGCTGGCCCTGGGCATCGGTGTTCCGATGGATCCAGGTGCCCGACTCGACCTGACCCGAGACGAGCGCCTCGGCCTTGGCCGTGCAGAGCTGTTCCTCGCGGAAGCCGTTGCCGACGCCAAGCGGGTTCGAGAAGCCGATCTTGTAGGTGCCGCCGGCCGGAGCCGAGGCGGCCGGCTCGGACGCTGCCGGAGCGGACGCCGCAGGCGCCTCGGACGCCGCGGGCGGCTCCGAGGCCGGCGCGGCGGTCCCACCGCTGCTGGAACAGGCTGCCACGACGACCGCGAGAACCGCGGTGCCGACGAGCAGTCGAGACTTGATCATTCCCGTTCTCCTCCTCCTGCGCGCGACGAGCTGGTCTCGTCGCGTCGACGAATGGGTGCCCCGCTTCGGGGGCCGTTCGATACGTCTATTCCTCGCACCTCCTGCGCGTGATCGTCCGCGGCCATCAGGCCTCCCCTCCGATGGCGCGGGTTACTCGCTGCGCATGCTCACGATAGGCGTCGTCGAACAACGACCGCGAGCGTTCGGCGCCTACGACCGACGCTCGGGTGATGACGGGCGGCATGGCTCCCTGCTCAACGAGCAGCTGAGCCGTCCGCACCTTGATGCAATTGACGATCGCCACGGCGGCGATCGTGGATCCCGGACCGACCGGGGTTTCGAGACCGTCGATCTCGATCAGCGCGTCCGCATGCGGCGTGCACAGGTCGATGACCAGGTCCGCCTCGTCGAGCAGCCGGCTGCCGACGTCCTGTCCGGGCTCCTCCGAGAGCGACTGCTGGACCGAGGTCACCGCGATGACGCGGATCCCCCGCCGGCGGGCGCCGCGGGCGAGCTCGACCGGGACGGCCGACAGGCCGCTCGCCGAGAAGACGATCATCACATCCGCGGGGCCGAACGTGAAGTTCGAAAGAATGACGTCGGCGAGGCCCGGCGTCCGCTCGATGTACATCGCCTGGCGCTGGCCGTTCGCCCCCACCACCTGCGTGTGGAACGTCATCGACAGCTCGACGATCGGGTTGAAGCCCGGGTACGAGCCGTAGCGCGGGAACATCTCCTCGACCGGGATGCGCGAGTGGCCCGTGCCGAACAGGTGGACGAGCCCGCCCCCGGCGATCGCGTTCGCGCACCAGGCGCTGGCCTCGGCGATCGCGGCCTCCTGGGTGTCGGAGATGCGCTGCAGCACGTCTCCGGCGGCCGCAATCCAGGCCACGGAGGACACGCCGGCAGCGGCCGTCATCAGTACCCGCCCTCGGCGACGCCGGCCGCCGGCACGGGCTGCCGGCCGGCCTTGCGCGCCCGGAAGTCGTCGATGATCGTCTTCGTGGCGGTGGCGCCGATCCGCGTCACGCCCAGCGCCATCACGTCGAGCAGCGCATCGAGCGTGCGCACCCCACCGGCCGCCTTGACCTGCATGTGCGGGGAGGTGTTCGCGCGCATCAGGCGCAGGTCGTCGTGGGTCGCGCCGCCCGGCGCGAACCCCGTCGACGTCTTGACGAAATCGGCCCCGGCGGCCTCGGTCAGGCGGCAGGCCCGGATCTTCTCGTCGTCGGTCAGGTAGGCGTTCTCGAAGATCACCTTGACGATCGCGCCGCCCGCGTGCGCGACCTCGACGACCGCAGCGATATCGGCCTGGACGTCGGCGTCCCGGCCCGACTTCAGCGCCGCCGATCTGGAGCACCATGTCGATCTCGGTCGCCCCGTCGGCGAGCGCCTGGCGGGTCTCGTCGACCTTCGTGGCGGTCGTCGCGTACCCGTGCGGGAAACCGACGACCGTACCGACCTTGACGTCGGTCCCGTCGAGGATCGCCATCGCGCGGCGGACGTGGACGGGCGGCACGCAGACGCTCGCGACGTCGTACTCGGCAGCCAGCCGGCAACCGTCCTCGACGAACGCGTCGTCGAGTTCCGGCTTGAGCAGGCTGTGGTCGATCGTCTTCGCGATCTGGCGCTCCGTGAGGTCATCGATCGACAGCGTCATGCGTCTCCGCGTCAGTGACAGTACGGCCGGAGGATGTCGCGGGCGATCAGGAAGCCCTGTTTCACCTTCTCGTCGGTGCCCTCGAACCGACGATCCTCATGCTCGATGATGCAGTCGCCCTCGTAGCCGGCACGGTACAGCTCGCCGTGCACGATCCCCCAGTCGACCTCGCCGAGGCCCGGGATGCGCGGGATCTGCCAGCCAATCCCCATCGAGAAGATGCCCCGCTCGTAGAGCCCGTCGCGGTCGATCATCAGGTCTTTCGCTTGATAGTGCAGGACGTGCGGCCCGAACTCCCTGAGGAACCGCTGGATGTCGATCATCTGGAGGATCAGGTGGCTCGGGTCGAAGTTGAGGCCGATCGTGTCGCCCCACTGCTCGAGGATCCGGCGCCACTGGAGCGGGGTCGTCGCGATGTTGTGGCCGCCCGGCCACTCGTCGTACGAGAACAGCATCGGGCAGTTCTCGAGGGTGATCTTGCGGCCGTGGTCGTTGGCGAAGGCGACAATATCCGGCCAGACGCGGAGCGCCTCCTCCCAATTGTCGTCCAGGTTCTTTGCCCCGTCGCCGCCCATGAACGTGTTCACGAGCGGGATGTCCATCTTCTCGGCCGCCTCGATGACGAGCCGGAGGTGGCCGATGACCGCTTCGCGATGCGCCGGGTCGGGGTGGAGCGGGTTCGGATAGAAGCCGAGACCCGAGATGGCGAGGCCCTTCGACTCGATCTCGGCGCGGATGTCACGCGCCTGGTCGGCGGACAGGTTCGCGACGTCGATGTGGCTCGTGCCGGCATACCGACGGGTGGGTCCGGTGGCCTTGGGCCAGCACGCGATCTCGAGCACCTCGAAGCCGGTCGACGCCGCCCAGTCGGCGACGTCCATCAGCGGCGTGTCGGGGAACGGCGCAGTCAGGAAGCCGAGCCTCATGCGTGCGTTCCCGCCGGCAGGGCGGCAGGCGGGGTCGAACGGTCGACGTCGACCCAGCGGCCGTGTCGGGCGCTGTCGGCGATCGCGTCGCCGATCAGCAGCTCGTCGTGGCCTTCGGCGAACGTCGCGTAGGGCGGCCGCGCGGACGGTGCGCCGTTGACGACGTCGGTGTAGATCGCCCGGAACAGGGCGCCGAATGTGTCGCCGAACCCTTCGACATGCCCGCCGGGAAGGGCGGCAGCGGTCCTGCCTGCCTCACCGAAGAGCGCCGGATCGCGCATCAGGATCTCGTTCGGCTTTCCGCGGTGGCCCAGCCACAGATGGTCGGGTGTCTCGGAATCCCAGGCCGCGGCGCTGCTCGAGCCGTCGATCTCCCAGCGCAGCGAGTTCTTGCGGCCCGGGCTGATCTGCGAAACGGCGAACGAGCCGCGCGCGCCATCCTCGAAGCGCAGGAGGATCGACGCGGTGTCCTCCGTCGCCATGGCGCGCTCGACCGTGTCCGTGCTGCGTTCCGTGGAAAAGGTCTCGACCGGGCCGCGCGGTTGCTCGCGCTGCTCGATGAACGTGGTGAGGTCGGCCATGACGGCGGTCACCCGTTGACCGGTCAGGAACGTCACCAGGTCGAGCCAGTGCGACCCGATGTCGCCGACCGCCCGGAGCGAGCCGCCCTTGTCGGGCTCGAGCCGCCAGTTCCAGTCGGTCTGGAAGAGCAGCCAGTCCTGGAGGTAGTGGCCGGTCACGAGCCGGACGTCCCCGAGGCCGCCGGAGGCGACGAGCTCGCGCACGTGCTGGTGGAGCGGGTAGAACCGGATGTTGAAGTTGACCGCGTTGACGAGTCCGCTCCTGGCGGCGAACTCGACGAGCCCTGCCGAGTCGGCCGCCGACATCCCGAGCGGCTTCTCGCACACGACGTGCCGTCCGGCTTCGAGGATCTGGCGCGCCTGCGGCACGTGGAGGTGGTTGGGCGACGTGACGTGAACCACCTCGACCGACGGGTCGTCGAGCACGGCCTCGAGCGAGGGATAGGCGCGGTCGACGCCCAGCGCCCGGGCGCGCTCCTCGCCCCGTTCCGGCGTGCTGCCCAGGACCCCGCGCACCTGCACGCCGATCCGCCGCAGTTGTTCGACGTGGACGGTCCCGATGAAGCCCGTCCCGATGACGGCCGCGCCGACGTCGGCGATCCTCCTCATGCACCCACCTGTTCGTTGCGGCGCGAACGTCTAGACAATCTAGCTGGATCGAGAGCGGGGACGACCCGAACGGGAGGCGAAACGCGGGGCCGTGCTCCGCGACGGCCCGGACTTCGTTCGCGGCACATCCTAACTTTCCCCTGTCAAGCGCACAAGTCCCGGGGAGGTGCCGCGGCGCCGGGCATGGAAAGGGGTCGAGGCGGTTCGCCTCGACCCGATGATTCCCCCGGCCGGTGCCGGACCGCCAGCATACCCGGCGAGGTGCGGGCGGTACCAGTACGCGACCCGGACTTCGGTGCCGGAGAGCACCCGATTGACGGCAACCCACGGCACGTCTATCCTCCGATCCATTCCCGACCGGCACCCGCGCAGCGGCAGCGATTCCGCGCGCACCCCCACACGTCCGGCCCCAGTCCACCCGCAGGTGACCCCTATCAATATGCCCGGCTCAGGCCCTGACCAGCGCGATCAGCGCTCCCGCAACCGCCGACCGCGTCGGCGCTCACCATCCGCCATGCGTGCTCCCGTCACGGAGTTCGAGGAGCAGCAGGAACTCGAAGCTGCTCGCGAGCGGAACGACCTCGACATCAGCGACCTCCGTGAGATGAGTGTCACCGAGCTCCGCCAGGTCGGGCGCGAGCTCGAGATCGACGCCGTCAGCGCCGATCGCAGGGAGGAGCTGGTCGACCAGATCCTCCAGGCCCAGACCGAGCGAGCCGGCCACGCCTACGCCGCCGGCATTCTCGACATCGTCGACGAAGGCTTCGGGTTCATGCGCCGCCACGGCCTGCTCCCCAGCCCTGACGACGTGTACGTCTCGTCGAGCCAGGTCCGCCGCTTCGGGCTGCGGATCGGCGACCGCGTCGCCGGCGCCGTGCGCGCCCCGCGCGAGGGCGAGAAGTACTGGGGGATGCTGCGCGTCGACTCGGTCAACGGTGTCGACACCGAGACGGCTCGTCGCCGCCCGATCTTCGCCGACCTGACGCCCGTCCACCCGGACGAGCTGATCAACCTCGAGACCGACCCGAAGAACCTCAGCCAGCGGCTGATCAACCTGGTCAACCCGCTCGGCAAGGGCCAGCGCGCGCTCATCGTCAGCCCGCCGAAGGCCGGCAAGACGATGCTCCTCAAGCAGATCGCCAACGGCGTGACGGCCAACTACCCGGAGATCCTCCTGATGGTCGCCCTGATCGGCGAGCGACCCGAGGAAGTCACCGACATGCGCCGCAGCGTCAAGGGCGAGGTCATCAGCTCGACGTTCGACGAGCCGACCGAGAACCACACCCACGTGGCCGAGATGGCGCTCGAGATCGCCAAGCGCCAGGTCGAGACCGGGCGCGACGTCGTGATCCTGCTCGACTCGATCACCCGCCTCGCGCGCGCGTACAACCTGGCCCTGCCGCCGTCGGGCCGGACGCTGTCCGGTGGCATCGACCCGATCGCCCTCTACCCACCGAAGCGGTTCTTCGGCGCCGCCCGGAACATCGAGGAGGGCGGCTCGCTGACGATCATCGGGACGTGCCTCATCGACACGGGCTCGCGGATGGACGACGTGATCTACGAGGAGTTCAAGGGCACCGGCAACTCGGAGCTCATCCTCGACCGCAAGCTCGCCGAGAAGCGGATCTTCCCGTCGATCGACGTCCAGCGCTCGGGTACACGGCGCGAGGAGCTGCTCCTCGAGGAAGGCACCCTCAAGATGGTCTGGACGATGCGCCGCATGCTGTCGGCCGTCGGGACGAACGAGGGCATCGAGATCCTCCTCAACCGCCTCGCGAAGACCGACAACAACGCCCAGTTCCTGTCCACGCTGACCAAGTCGCTGGAGGCCTGACCCGGGCCGGCAACGGGTTTGCCCGGATCGCGAAGCCCGTGGTAGGGTTCGCAACGATGTCGCAAGCCCGATGTGCGTGGGCTCGGCCGCGAAAGAGACCCCCAGCTCGATAGCGCGACCTTCGGACGGTTCCTGCCCCCTGCGAACCCCAACGCTGACCGTCCGTCGCCAGGAGAACGTATTGCTCAACGCCTCGTTCGGCGCGCGGTCCGTCATTCGACGGCTGCCCCGAACCTCGAGACGCCGCACCTCGCTGACCCAGCCGGCCCGGATGTCGATCGCCGAGCGCCTTTACGCTCAGCTCCGTTCGGCCGCCGCTGCTGCGCACCTCCTCCCGTCGATCGTTACCCGGCGCCAGCCGGCGCCTGAGGTCGCGACAAGGGTCGTTCGACCGCTGTCCGGCCGACCGCCACGGCCTGCTCTACCGGATCGGCCATGACCGGGTAACCGCCATCCTCGTGGTCGGCGTGGTCGGCGTCGCGACGGTGATCAGCGTCGCTCCCCAGGCAGCCACCGCAGACGCACCCACCGTCGGCGCCGTTGACGGCGTGACGAGCGGTCCGGTCGGTGGTCCCGTTGGCGGCCCGTCCGGGGACGGATCGGCACCGCGCCTCGTCGCGGGCGGTGCCTTCGGCGTCGAGCAGAAGTCGATCGGCCCCGAGCAGGCCAACGTCCCGGTCACGCCGGAGTTCCGCGAGGTCCACCCGGCCGCCTTCGCCATTGCGGCAACGGAGGAGGCGGTCAGCGGACCGTTCCTCGAGGACGGGACGCTGCTCAAGCCGGTGTCGGTCGAGACGACCGTCCCGGACGGCAAGGACCTGCTGCGCAAGCACAAGGTCAAGGCGGGCGAGACGCTGGCGAGCCTCAGCAAGAAGTACAAGGTGGACAAGGCGACGATCTACTGGGCCAGCAAGCTCACGTCGATCAAGCTGCGACCGGGCCAGAAGCTCACGATCCCGCCGGTCAACGGCCTGGTGGTCAAGGTCAAGTCCACCGACACCCTCAAATCGCTCGCCAGGAAGTACAAGGTCAAGACCGACGCGATCCTCGAAGCGAACGAGCTCGAGGACGCCAACCTGGTCATGGGCCAGGTGCTCGTCCTGCCGGGCGCCGAGGGCAAGCCGCTTCCGAAGCCCAAGCAGGCCCCCTCGAGGGGCGCGTCCTCCGTGTTCGAAGGCGCGACGCCCGCCAAGTACCGTGGTGGCCGGTTCGCGTGGCCCGTTGCCGGCGGGGAGATCAGCCGGGGCTATTACTACGGCCATTACGGGCTGGACATCGCCGCCGACTCGGGCACGCCGGTCAAGGCCGGGGCCGCCGGCAAGGTGATCTTCGCCGGCTGGAAGAACAACGGCGGCGGGTACCAGGTCTGGATCGCGCACGGCTCCAACCTGTACACGACCTACAACCACATGTCGTCGCTGACGGTCGGGAACGGCCAGAGTGTCGGCCGCGGTCAGCAGGTCGGACGGATCGGGATGACCGGCAACGCCACCGGTCCGCACCTCCACTTCGAGGTCTGGATCGGGCACATCTGGGACGGCGGCCAGCGGGTCAACCCGCTCAACTACCTCTAGGCTCGGCCCTCGTCTCGCCGGCGCGCATCGCGTCGGGCCTCGCCTCGCGGCCGCCGGCCGGAGCCGTGGGACAATGGCCGCGATGTTCCTCGACCGCGTCAAGATCAACGTCCGCGCCGGTGACGGCGGCGACGGCGCGTCGACCTTCCGGCGCGAGGCGCACGTCCCGCGCGGCGGACCGGACGGCGGGGATGGCGGTCGAGGCGGCTCGGTGTACCTCGCGGTGGATGCCGGCGAGACGACCCTGCGTGACTTCCAGTACCGCCATCACTTCAAGGCGACGCCCGGCGGTCGTGGCGAGCGGGCGCGGCGCCATGGTGCGGCGGGTCACGACCTCGTGGTGGGCGTTCCGCCGGGCACCGCGGTTCTCGACGACGCAACCGACGAGCTCCTCGCCGATCTGGTCGCCGCCGGGCAGCAGGTCATGGTCGGCCGCGGTGGTCGCGGCGGGCTTGGCAACACCCACTTCAAGACGGCCACCCACCAGGCACCGAAGCACGCCCAGAAGGGCGAGCCCGGGGAAGAGCGCTGGGTCCGCCTCGAGCTGCGCCTGATCGCGGACGTCGGACTCGTCGGGCTGCCGAACGCCGGCAAGTCGACGCTCCTGGCCGCCGTGACCGCTGCCACCCCGAAGATCGCCGACTACCCGTTCACGACGCTCGAACCGAACCTGGGCGTCATGGATCTCGGTTCGGACGACGAGCGCCGGCCGACGATCGCGGACGTGCCGGGGTTGATCGAGGGAGCGAGCGGCGGAGCCGGGCTCGGCCACGCGTTCCTGCGCCACGTCGAGCGGACGCGCGTTCTCGTCCATGTCGTCGACGGCTCGTCACGCGATCCGGAATGGGACCACTCGGTCATCCGCGACGAGCTCGAGGCCCATGATCCGGCCCTGCTCGAGAAGCCGTTGCTTGTCGCGTTCAACAAGATCGACCTGCCGGCCGCTGCCGACGCATGGCCAGGGTTCCGCGCCGCCCGGGCGAAGGAGGGGCTCGACACGGTCGCGATCTCCGCATCGACCGGAGACGGACTCGACCCGTTCCGCGAGCGGCTGGCGGAGCTCCTGCCGCCCGCGGAGGAGCTGGATGCCGCGCCCGAGCCGGCAGGGGTCGTGGTTCACCGCATCGAGGCCACGACCGACGGCTTCGCGGTGGACACCGACGAGGATGGCGCCTTCCGCGTGCGCGGCCGCCGGATCGAACGGATCGCCGCGCAGACCAATTTCGACATCGAGGAATCGGCCGAGCGGTTCCAGCGCGACCTCCAGCGGATGGGCATCGATGCCGAGCTGCGGCGCGCCGGCGTGCGGCCGGGAGACCTCGTGCGCATCGGGGCGGCGGAGCTCGAGTGGGAGGCGGAACCCTGGGAGAGCCGGTGACCGCAGCCTCGCGGCGCGATACGGCCGCCTCCGTCCGGCGTGGCTCGGTCGGGGTCCTCGGTGGCACGTTCGATCCGATCCACATCGCGCATCTCGCGGTGGCCGAGGAGGCGCGCGAGGCCCTCGGGCTCGAGAGGATCCTGTTCATCCCCGCCGCGATGCCGCCCCACAAGGTCGACCGCCCCGTCAGTGAGCCGCATCACCGCCTCGCGATGGTGGAGCTGGCGATCGCGGACAACCCGGCCTTCGAGGCCAGCCGGGTCGAGCTCGACCGGAGCGGGCCGTCGTACACCGTCGACACGCTGGAGCGACTCGCAGCCACGGCGGTGACCGACGCGGAGTCGGGTCAGGACGGGGAGCGACGGGACCTCGTGCTGATCATGTCCGCCGAGGCCTTCCGAGACCTCCGGTCATGGCGCCGGCCGCAGCGGATCCTCGAGCTGGCCCGGCTCGCCATCGTGCCGCGCGACGGCTTCCCGGACGCGAGCCGCGCGTTCCTCGCCGAGCACTTCCCGGGCTTCGAGGACCGGGCGTCGTTCCTGCGCGGACCGCGCCTCCGCTTGTCCGCGTCGGAGCTGCGCGAACGGGCGGCGAACGGACGTTCCCTGCGCTACCTGGTGCCGGATGCGGTTGCGGCCTATATCGGCGACCATGGCCTCTACAGCGACCCGATCTGGAGGACTCATCGATCGTGACCGAACCCGCGTCCCGGGTGGGCGCCACAACCGCGCCGCGCGCCGACGGCCTGCCCCACCGTGAGGAACGAGCGCCCGCGACCGACCGCGCCCCCCTCGAGCTGGCGCGGCGGATCGTCGAGCTGGCGGAGGACAAGAAGGCCGCGGACATCGTGCTGCTCGACCTGGCCGGGCTGACGACGCTGGCGGACTATTTCGTGATCTGCTCGGGCGGGTCCGAACGGCAGCTGGACGCGATCGCCGACGGGATCATCTCGACGCTTCGCGACGAGAAGCAGAAGCCGATCGGTCGCGAGGGCGTGCCTGCGTCGCACTGGGTGCTGCTCGACTACGGGTCGGTGGTCGTCCACATCTTCACGCCGCCCGAACGTGACTACTACGGCCTCGAGAAGCACTGGTCTGAGGCGAAGACGGTCGTCCGCGTCCAGTAGTCGCGCCCGCGGGGAGTACGTGGGCACGGGGTACCGTCGGGTCATGACGAGCGTGGTGTGGCGGCACCTAGCATCCCGGCACTGGACGGCCACCTGGCTGTCCCGACCGAAGGACGCCACCGTCACATGGCCCGTCATCGCGACCGCTGTCCCGTCTGCAGCCGCAGACTCGTCACGACTCGGTTCGACACCACGTTCCGGCTTCCGGATCGGAGCGAACGGCTGTGCTTCGGCATCCCCGGCGGGTTGTGCGAGGACTGCAGCCAGCTCTACATCGATCCCGAGCTGATCGAGCTGCTCGACCTCGGCGAGGCACGCTGCGTCTTCGCGATCGAGAGCGATCTGGTCGTCCAGGAACAGGCCTGGTCCGCGGGGCACTAGCCGGCGCATTGTCGGCCCATGCGGGCGTCGGTCGCTGCGCGCCCTCGCTTACGCACGACGAAGTGCGCGCGCTCGGGTGCTCGCGACCTCCTTCGCCTGGACCAACCCTGCGCCGGCTGAACGGCTAGGCGCTAGGCCCGAGCTTCCGCCGCCCGTTCGCGCACGAGCCTGACTGCCTCCTCGACGCCGCCGGTCCAGGCCTGGCCGTGCCCGGGCAGGACCCAGCGGGCTTCGAGCCCTTCGATCCGCGCCAGTGACCTGACCGCCTCGTCCGCATCCGCGGTGAACGGCGCGACGCGCGGTCCCTCCTCGCCCGTGGTGACGGCCTTCGTCGCCAACGCATCGCCGACGAACAGCGCGTCATGGCTCGGGACGTGGAGGGCGGCACTGCCCGGTGTATGGCCCGGGACGAGGATCACCCGGGGCGACCCCGGCAGATCGAGCGTCGCGCCGTCCCCGAACGTGGCGACCTCCTTGATCGGCTGGTTCCGGAGGCCGCCGCGCAGGCCCGAGTACAGGATGAATTCGAGCAGCGGGCGGATCTTCATCGGCCCCAAACCCTTGGCCGGGTTCGGCACTTCGCCACGAGCCAGTGCGGCATCCAGCTCATGCACGCGGATGGGCGTGCCGCGCTCGCGACGCATCCGCTCCGCAAACCCGATGTGATCCGAATGGCCATGGGTGAGGACGATCGCCCGGACGTCCTCGACGCGAGCGGCCCATCGCGGCGAGCTCGCCGGGCAGGTCCTTCCAGTAGCCGGGAAGCCCTGCGTCGATGATCGTGATCTGCACCTGACTCCTCGAGGAGGTAGGTGTTCACCAGCCCGTTGCCGAGCCGGTGGAGGGACGGTGCGAGTTGCATGTCAGGCGCTCCGCGGGAGGGTTCCGGGAATATCGTGCCCGAGCACGAAGAGCAGGACCGT
This sequence comes from uncultured Chloroflexia bacterium, assembly GCA_963721655.1. Lineage (GTDB taxonomy): Bacteria > Chloroflexota > Limnocylindria > Limnocylindrales > CSP1-4 > DASTYU01. Next base: position 114,160 of record CAVRKH010000021.1, read on the forward strand.
GTTGACGATGACGGCCGCGCCGAAGGCGAGCCCCAGCGTCGGCTGCCCGGCGGCCGCCAGCGCGCCCGAGGCGAGGAGCAGGACGGCCGAACCGATCACGATGCGGACATCCGGGTCGATCCGATTGTCGGCGTTCGGCGCGATGACGAACGCCCAGACGAGCACGAGCAGCGCAATGGCGCCGGCCGCGACCAGGATGCGGATCGGCGACGCGCCGCCGACCTGGAACCCCCAGTAGCCGACGGAGCCGATGGCAGCAAGTTCGAGCAGGAACCGGCCGGCGAGATTGACGATCAGCATGACTTGACTCCTTCGATCCCCGCATCTACGCTGCCGAGGACGAAGGCTATTCTAGGTAGCCATGATGGCTAATGTCAATAGCGATGTGGAGTCTCCCGAGCATGCCGACACCGCCGAGGACGTCGCTGGACGAGATCGTCGCCGCCGGACGGCAGATCCTCGACGCCGACGGGCTCGATGGCCTGACCATGGATCGCGTCGCGGCAGCGGTCGGCGTGCGGGGTCCATCGCTCTACAAGCGGGTCCGTGATCGGGGCGAGCTGATCCATCTCATCGCGAATTCGGCCGCAACCGAGCTGGCCGACCTCGTCGAGCAGGCGGCGAGCAGCGGCGACCCACACCGCGACCTGCGTGCGATGGTCGACGCCCTGCGGTCGTTTGCCCACGGCAACCCGGCGTCCTATGGCTTGCTGTTCGACCGGTTGCCCGACGCCTGGCGGCCGGACGGCGACCTGGTCGAGCGCGCTGTGCGGCCCCTGTTCCGAGCGGTTGCCACACTGGCGGGCCGTGAGCATGAGCTGGAGGCGGCGCGGACCGTCGTCGCCTGGGCGCGCGGCTTCATCGAGATGGAGCTGTCCGGCGCCTTCCAGCTCGGCGGGAACATCGAGGACGCCTACCAGTTCGGAGTCGATCGGTTGATCGCGGCGATCGAGCTGCGATCGGGAGCCGCCGTCACCTGAGGCGGGTTACCCTCCGCGGCCGACCCGGTCGGCCACCCACAGGAGGAACGCGAGGCGGCGCTGAGCGGGGTCCGCGACGGACCGCGGGGCGCCCTTGACCATTGCATCGAGCTCGAGCAGGCCGTCGAGCGCGGCCCGCAGCTCCTCGACCGACCAGGCACGTGCCTGGGCCGCCAGGTTGCGCATGCGGAACTCGCTGGCGATCTTCATCGCCCGCCCGATCGCGGGCAGTGCCTCGCCCGCCGCCATCCGGTCGGCCACCTCGAGCAGCTCGCGGATCCGCCGGTGGAGGACATTGAGGATCACCGGCTCGGGCTGCGTGTCGAGCAGCCGGTCGAGCATCTCCGACGCGCGGGCGACGCGCCGTTCGCCGACCGCGTCGGTCAGCGCCCAGACCGAGTTCGGGATCGCCTCGGCGACGAGGGCACGCACGTCGTCGACCTCGACATAGCCGTCACCCTTGTACAGGCCGAGCTTCTCGAGCTCGGTGGCCGCGATCCTGGTCTGGCTGCGTCGCTCGGCATCCCCCTCCTGCACGAACCCGCCGATCCGCGTCGCGAGCTCCTTCGCCGCGCCGACTCCGAGCGCCACATGCCGTTCGCGCGCCTCGGCCTCGATGAACGCGGTCAACCCACCGCCCTTGGGCGAGCGAAACTCGCGCACGATCCCGCCGGCGGCGGTGATCGCGTCGACGAGGCGCTTCTGCGGCGCGACCTTCGTGCCCGACGGCGTCGCCTCCACGAAACAGATCACGTTGCCCGGCGCGAGCGTCCCGATGGCGCCGAAGAGCGCTTCGCGATGGTCGTTCCGGCGGAGCAGGGGCCCGACGTTGTTGACCACAGCCATCGTTCCACCACCGAACATGACCGGCGTCGACAGCCGCTCGACGACCTGGCCGAGCAGGTCTGTGGCCGCGCCGGCGTCGCCGCGGACCTCCCAGCGATCGAGCGGGATTCCGCTATCGGCGGCGTGCGCAGCGGCGATGCCATCGACGGCGCGCGCCGTCGCGAGATCGTCGTCACCCCACAGCAGCGCGACCGAGGGAGGGGCTGCCGGACTCATTCCGCCGCCGCGGCGTTGAGGGCAGCGTCCGTCCAGCGCAGCCGGCGGACCGCCTCCGGGCGGACCCCGGCCGCCTCGCACACGACCTCCTCGAGTTTGCCGGCCCGCCGGCGCACCTCTGCCGCGGCGTCGCCGTCCCAGCCCTGGTGGCGCCGTCGCCACGTGGCAAAGCGCTCATCGAGGGAGACGATCCGCTGCCGCGCACGCTTGTCCGCATAGGCCACGATCCGGTCCTCGGGTCGCGACTCGCGGAGCCACGTCTCGAACCAGCCCCCGTCGAGCAGCCGGGTGATCGGGTGGTTCTCGACCGAAGGCCCGAGCTCCGCGTGATGGCGCTCCTCGAGCCAGCGTGCCGAGCCGTGCCCATGGCCCAGGGACCGGAGGGGATCGTCCTTCGGCAGCGCCTTGTCGGCGTCGTGCAGCAGCGCCGCCGATTCCGCCAGGCGGCGGTCGATTGCGACGCCGCGGCCCGCGGTCTGCGCGGCGAGGAACGCGGCAACTTCCGCGACGGCGCGCGAGTGCCGGAGGAACCACGCCGGCGGTTCGAGCGAGCGCACCAACCGGGCTGCTTCGATCCTGTCGGGCACCGTCATCGAGCCGATGGTACAGGAGGGGATCGGCCAGCCGGATCGAGGCCGGAGGACGGGTAAGCGACCCACGCCAGACGGCCGGATCCGCCTCGACAGATTGCTGCGGGACGGCGCAGACGAAGGCCACGGCCGCGGCGCCGCCGAGGGCCCCGGAGCGTGTGGGTCGGGGCGTGGGCCGCGGCCGGCCACCACTCGAACGGACACGTGACCGCGGTCGTTTCGAACACCACGCTGACGCTGCCGTCACGGTCGGTCCGGAAGACGCGCGCACCCCTGGCCTCGATCCGCGACAGCGTCGCCGGAGAGGGATGGCCGTACGGATTGCCGGTGCCGGCCGACGCCACGGCCACCGTCGGATCGACGGCGTCGAGGAAGGCATCCGTGGACGCGGTCTTGCTGCCGTGGTGGGCGATCTTCAGCAGGTCGACGTGTCCGAGGCGCGCCAGCAACTCCGGATCGACCTCCTGCTCGACGTCGCCGGTGAGCAGGAACCGACGGCCGGCTACCGAGCCGAGCAGGACGATCGACACGTTGTTGATCCCGGTGCCGGCGTCCGGCGGCTCGCGGGGCACCGAACCCGGCATCGGCCACAGGACCTCGAGCGCGATGTCATCGACCGAAAGTCGATCCCCGGCGGCGAGGAGGGCGCCCGGCGTTGGACGTCCGGCCAGTTCGGCTGCCCACGCCGCGTATCCGGGACCGGGCCCGAGCATCCCCGGCTCGAACGTGCGTGCCACGCGATACCGCTCGAGCAGCATGGCGAGCCCGGCAACGTGGTCCTCGTGCGGGTGCGACAGGACGACGGCGTCGAGCCGGCGATCCCACGGCGGGATCAGCCGATCGAGCTCGACGAGCAGCCGGTCGGGATCCGGTCCGCCATCGATGAGCAGGCGCCCGCCGCGCGAGCCCTCGACGAGGATCGCGTCGCCCTGCCCGACGTCGAGAACCGTCACGGTCGGGTGGCCAGAGGGCCGCTCGACGACGACTGCCGCCGTCAGGACGATCGACGACGCGAGTGCAATGAGCGCGAGACGGGTCGGGCGCGCCCACCGAGTTGGACGGGCGTGTTCCGCGGGCCTCCGGCCGGGCATCGATGTCGTCGCGGGTGACGGCGGACGGCGGGATGGCCTTCGCGGCCGACGGCGCCGCCACTCCAACGCCGCAACGGCTCCGACACTCGCCGAGCGCCGCGACGATGTTCGACGGCGGGTCGAGGGTTGCGCTTGCGTACGGCACATCGGCGGCGAACCGGGCGACGGCGACCATGATCGTCAACGCCACCCAGCCGGGAAACGCGAGGATCGCCGCAAGCGCCTCGGGCGCGCCGAGCTCTGCCAGGACGCCCGCGCCCAGGGCCACGCCGCCGGCGGCCATGGCGACCGGCACGACCGGGACGATCGCCAGGTTGGCCGCGGGCGAGATCAGGGCGAGCCGGCCGAACGTCGCGAGGACGACCGGGAGCGTGGCCGCCTGCGCGGCAAGGGACACGCCGAGGCTCTCGGCCAGCCAGTTGGGCACGCGCCCGCCCCCCAACCGACCGATTCGTTCACCGACCGGCGTCGCCCAGGCGATGAGGCCCGCGGTCGCGAGGGATGACAGCTGGAACCCTGCGTCGGCGATCAGCGACGGGTCGGCGAGCAGCAGCAGCACGACCGCCCAGCCGAGTGCCGCCGCCGCACGTCCCGCACGCCCCGACTCTCGCGCGAGCAGGACGACGCCGGCCATGGCCGCCGCGCGAACGACCGACGGCGACGCTCCGGAGAAGCAGACGTAGGCGACGATCGCCAGCATCGTCAGGACCGAGCGCCGGCGCCGCCCCAGCGAGCCGCCGAGCGCCGCGACGGCGGCAGCCACGATCGCGATGTTCCAGCCGGAGATCGCAACCACGTGGCTCACGCCCGCCGTGGTGAAGTCCGCGGCGAGCTCGCGGTCGACGCGGTCGCGCAGCCCGATCAGGATCCCGGCCGCGAGCCCCGCCTCGGGCTCGGGCAGGACGCGCGCCAGCGCCGCCGCAGCGTTCCTGCGCACGGTTTCCAGGACTGCGGCGGGTTCGACGGGTCCCGGTTCGAGGTCGAGGTCGTCTGCGCGGATCGTGCCGGCCACGCCGGTCCGCTCGAGGTACGCGCCGTATGGCGAATCCGGGCGAGGCTCGGGCCGTCCGTCGACCGCGACCCGCTGGCCGGGCACGACGATCGGGTAGCGGGGGAGCGTGGCGGCGAGTCGGACGGGGCGTGTGCCGCGCTCGGCGAGCTCGATCGTGGCCACCTGGTGGCCTTCGCGCGGCGCGCCGGTGGCGACGACCACGGCGTGCCACGGCCCATCGCCATCCGGCAGCGCGATGGCATCAACCGGCGTCGGCGGGAGGACAGCAAGGCGGACGGCCAGGGCCGCGGCCGCGCACAGGACTGCGGCCGCGGCCGGCACATGACGATGGCGGAAACCGCCGGGCATCGCGCCGACGACCATCAGCACCATCGCCGCGGCCATCGCGAGACCACCCGCGAGGATCCGTAGCCCGAGCAGCTCGCCGCACAACGCCGCGCCGACGGCCCCGATCGCCAGCCAGCCGCTCCGAGGCATGTCAGTGCACGACGACGAGGTCGCGGACCTTCTCGAATGTCTTCTCGCCGAGCACGCCGCGTGAGCGCAGTTCGTCGACCGTGGTGAACGGCTGCTCCTCGCGCGCGGCGATGATCTTTCCGGCTGTTGCGGGCCCGATGCCCGGAAGCGCCTCGAGCTCGGCGGACGTCGCGGCGTTCAGGTCCACGAGGCCGTCCGACCCACCCACCGGCGCTCCGCCGCCGGTGCCGCCCGGACCGACCGTCGCCGCAGCATCGTCGCGCGAGGGGACGCGCACCTGGTCGCCATCGGCGAGCAGCGCCGCGAGGTTCAGGTCGCGACTGGCACGATCGACGTCGACCCTGGGGCTGTACCCACCGGCGGCATCGACCAGGTCGCCGATTCGTGTGCCTGCGGGGAGGCGGTAGACGCCGGGGCGTGTGACTGCCCCAACGATCTCCACCACGAGCTCCGAACGTCCCGCAGGCTGGAGTGCGACGTCACCTGACGCGCTCGGCAGCGGCTCGCCTCCGGCGACAACGAGCGACCCTCCCCCGGAACCCATCGCCAGGAAGAACGCGGCCACGGCGAGCACGACCGCGCCGGCGGCGGCAGCGATCGCCGGCAGTGGGATCCCTGCCTGCGACGGGGGTCGCTCCTCGGCGGCAGGCGCCTCGGCCTCCAGGCTGCGCCAGGGCGCGGCGTTCGGATCCACGCGGGCCTCCTCCACCGGCGGGAGGCGTGACCGCGGACGCCGCACAGTTCGACGTCCCGCCACGTTGGGGGCACTTCCGACGCGGCGAGACGTCTGGGCGGGACTCTAGCGGAGCCCTCTTAGCTGCGGCTTATCGCGCGCTCACGCAGTCGTCGATCCCGGATCAGGCCTCCGGATCGAGCTCCAGCGACGCCGAGTTGATGCAGTAGCGCAGGCCGGTCGGGTTCGGACCATCGTCGAAGACGTGGCCGAGGTGACCGCCGCAGGCCGCGCAGTTTGCCTCGGTCCGGGTCATGAACCACGATCGATCCTTTTCGGTCGCGACGGCATCCGCGCTCGCGGGCGCGAAGAAGCTCGGCCAGCCCGTCCCGGAGTCGAACTTGGTCTCCGAGCGGAACAGCTCGGCGCCGCAGCCGGCGCAGCGGTACGTGCCGGCGCGATGCTCGTCCCAGAGGGCGCCGGTGAAGGCGCGCTCCGTGCCCTTCTGGCGGAGGACCCGGTACTGCTCCGGCGTGAGCTCGGCGCGCCAATCGGCGTCGGACTTGGTGGTGGCGGGCGTGGGGGCAGGGTGTGATGTCGGTCTCGCTCATGGCGTGAACGATACGACGATCCTGTGTCAGATCGATGACGGTGCGACGCACTGAACGTTCGGGCGACAGCCGGTTCCATACTCGGTGAACGGCCCTCCAAGGGCCGGCCCAGAGGCTTACTTCTCCGATGGATCTGGCCGACCTGGTCACTCGCGCAGCACACGGCGATCGTGGCGCGTTCGCGTCACTGGCGACGCAGTACATCGATCGCTGCTACAACCTCGCCTACCGGATCCTCGGTGATCGCGACCGTGCGCAGGACGCCACGCAGCAGGCGCTGATCGGCGCCTGGAGGGATCTGCCGACACTGCGCGATCCCGAGCGGTTCGAGGCCTGGCTCCATCGTCTCGTCGTTCACGCCTGTTACGTGGAGGCGCGTGGCACCCGCCGCTGGAACGCCCGCTTCCGCGTCCACGAGATTTCCAACCGATCCCGCTCCGGATCCGGCCCACGCCGTCGTGGACCGGGTCGAGCTCGAGGAGGCATTCGCGCGACTGACTCCGGAACAGCGCGCCGTCGTCGTCCTCCATCACGACCACGGATACCCGCTGACGGAGATCGCGGGAATCCTCGGAATCCCGGTCGGGACCGCGCGCTCCCGGCTGTTCTACGCGGTCCGACAGCTGCGGACCGTGCTCGATGCGGACACCGTGTCCGCGAACCTGGGGGAGCGATCCGCATGACTCGCTTCGACGACCCGCTGTTCGATCCCCGCCTCGCCGACTGGCTGAAGGACAACTCCTACGCTGCGCCGGACCCGGCGCTCGACGCCGTCCTCGCCAGCCTCCCATCGATCAAGCAGCGGCGCGCCGTGCGCGTGCCGTGGAGGAATCGCGACATGACCAGCACCCTGCGCCTCGGGTTGGCCGCGGCCGTCGTGGTCGCCGCCACCCTCGGCGGTCTGTACCTCCTGAGTTCGCGAACCGGGCCATCCGTGGCGGCGCCCGAGACGTCGCCGCCGGCCCAATCGGCGTCGCCGTCGGCGGCCGCGTCGCCGTCCGGCCGCCAACCGGACGACGTTCACCTCCACCCAGTACGGCTATTCCGTCGAGTACCCCACCCCGTGGGCCGCGGTGCCGGCGACCGAGGCGTGGACCGGCGAAGGCCAACTCGGACCCGAAGAGCCATGGGTCGACCGCTTCTTCGCCCCGAACAGCACCACGTTCGTCGGCATCGCGGCACTGCCGCGGCCCGACGGCCAGACGGACGAGGAGTTCGACGACGGGCTACAAGGTGCACGTCGCGGAACGCGGTTGCGCCGTCCCGCAGGACGCCTGGAACGATGCGACGGTCGGAGATGCACCGGCGCAGCGCGCCGAGTTCGAGTGCGGAGGATCTCCCGGCGTCGAGCTGATCTGGATCGTCGGCGACACTGGCTACGTGATCAGCGGCGAGCCGGCCGTCGTCGACCTGATGGCCGAAACGATCACCGTCAAGTAGCGCCTGAACGGCGTAGGTTGCGGTTGCCGGCCCGTCAAGCGGCCGGCAGCCGTTCCCATTCGACCCAGCGCGTGCCATCCCACCAGCGGTGCCAGATCGTGCCGTCGCGGCCGGGTGCCCAGACGTCGATCCGGTCGGCGGCCCACGAGCTGGCGGACGGCGACCCGGTCAGCTCGCCACCGAGCGTCTCCCAATCGTGCCAGTACGAGCCGTCCCAGTAGCGGTTCCAGAGCTGGCCGTCGGGAAAGATCGCGAAGACCTGGAGCTTGTCGACGTCCCACGCGGTCGCGGCGGGTGGGGAAGCGAGGGTGCCGCCGAGCGACTCCGGTTCCAGCCATGCGTCGCCCTCGCGGACACGATGCACGAGACCCCCGTCCGCATCGACCCAGAAGAGGTCGATTCGGCCGGGGGCCCAGGACACCGCCGAGACGCCGCGAGGGGCCGTCGTCATGCGGGGACGATATCAGTGGCTGTGGCTTGCGGGGAGACGAGGCTGCGTGCGCCGTTCGCTCGGCATCGAATCGTCGAACATCGAGCGGACGCCGCGGGCGGCGTCGGTCAGACGGCGCCGGATCCAGTTCGGGCGGCCGGCCTCGGCAACGAGGCGGCGGTTGGCGTGCTGACGCTGGGCCTCGAGCACGCGCTCGTTGGCGATATCGAGCGCGGCCAGTGTGAAGAGGTGATTCATGTCGGATGCTCCAGGTGTCGTTCGGGCAGGGGATGGATTGCGGGCCGAGGGCGATGCGTGCCCTAGCGGCCTTGGCGTGTCCCGTTCCAGTCGATCGTCGTGAAGTCGACGGCGATCAGAGCGGCAAGGGCTGCGAGGAGCACGAACAGGGCTTCCATGGGGGGACCTCCGGCTTGGTCCCAAGTAACCACTTGGAACGTTCTGTGTGGTTATCAATGTAGCCTCTTGCGCGTAACCTGTCAAGGCGCCTATAGTGGTTATCGTCATGACAACGTTCCATCTCGAACAGCGTCCGGCCGGCCACGATCACGGGGTCCAGCTCGACGACACGTTCGACTTCATCAACACGCTCGAGAACGACGCGAACGACGGGACGCCCAACGAGCACCTCCCCTCCGCCGAGCAGGCCGTGCAGTGGTTTACGGAGCGCGGGCTGATCCACGCAGAGTCGCTCGACGCGTCCGAGAAGGACCTCGAGCGCATCCGGACCGTGCGGGCGGCGCTCCGCGAAGTGGCCGACGCCGTCGCGGAGAGCCGTGCCCCCAAGCCCAGCTCGCTCGACCGCGTGAACCGCACCCTCCGCGCTCGTGCGGCCACGGAGCTGGTTGCCGGTCCGGACGGGATCGGCATCGGCCATCGCCACGTCGGCGACCCGATCGACGATGCGCTCGCACGCGTGACCGAGCCGCTCGTCCAGGAGCTGGCTTCCGGCAACCCGGAGCGCCTGCGCGTCTGTGCCAACGACCTCTGCCGCTGGGTGTTCTACGACGAGTCGCGCGCGGGCCAGCGGCGCTGGTGCGACATGGCGAGCTGTGGCAACCGGGCCAAGGCGGCGCGGCATCGCGCCCGGCAGAAGGCGGCGCAGGCCGCCGAGTGACGGCCCGACCGACTGCGCGTTCTCTCCTCGCGCGGCGGTTCGACCCCAACGAGCTGCGCGCGATCAAGCGGCTGTGGGTCCGCCACTCGATCGCCGAGGACCGGCGCGACATCGACGGGCTCGTGGCAACGCTCACGCCAACCTGCGCCTACGAGTTGATCCCGACCGGCCAGCGCTGGGAGGGGCACGACGGTGCCCGCGCGTTCTACACGGAGCTGTTCGCCGCCTTCCCGGACAACCAGTTCGAGCTGACCGACATCGTCGTCGGCCCGCAGGGCGTGTTCGAGGCGGCCCGGCTGACCGGCACCAACCTCGGACCGTGGGCGGGCGTTCCCGCGTCTGGGCTGCCGATCGCGCTCGAGGTGCTGATCCTGTTCCCGTGGGACCCGGTCACGCGGCTGTTCCTCGGGGAGCGGATCTGGTTCGACCGCGGCGAAATTTCGACGCAACTGACGCACCGCTGAAGAATCCGGTCGCTCGCCGGCGTCCTAGTCTGTGAGTGCGGCAAGTGACCGCACCGCCATCCGAGGAGTCGGCGGTGACGTCCGATCTCGTCGAACGCGCACAGCGGGGCGATCACGAGGCATTCGATGCGCTCGCGACCGCCGCATACCACCGCCTGTACGCGATCGCGAGGCGGATCCTGCGCGATGGGTATGCCGCGGAGGATGCCGTTCAGGACGCGCTCGTCAAGGCGTGGCGGGAGATCCGGGGTCTGCGCGACCCCGGCGCCTTCGACGCCTGGCTGCACCGGCTGCTCGTCAACGCCTGCAATGACCACGCCCGGCGAACGCGCCGGCGCCCGATCGAGTTGCCGGCGCTCCCGATCGACCGGGTCGAGCCACGCGACGACCTCGCCCAGCTCGCCGATCGCGACGAACTGGAGCAAGCCTTCCTCGAACTTTCCGTCGAGCACCGGGCGGTGCTCGTCCTGACCCACTACGTCGGTCTTCCTGCCAGCGAGGTCTCCCGAGATCCTGGGGATCCCGCCGGGGACCGTCGCCTCACGTCTCCATTACGGCGCGCGCGCCATGCGGGCGGCCATTGGCCGCAGGGACGCCACGCCGGCCACCACCCCGGAGCCCGGACGATGAACGAGTCGATGGATCGAGTGGTTGCCGACTGGCTGCGCGAGGGACCCGAGCGCGGTCCACGTGAGGGGCTGGAACGCGCGCTCGCGGCGACCCGTCGCGTCGGCCAGCGGCCTGGGTGGACCCTCCCCGAAAGGTGGCTCCCGGTGCAACTGACCATGACTCGAACGCGGTCACAGCGTCCGATCTTCGCCGTCGTGCTGCTCGCATTGCTGATCGTGGCGCTGGTCGCCACGGCCCTCTACATCGGATCCCAGCGGCGGGAACTGCCGCCGTCCGCCGTTCCGCAACGGCGCCGTCGTGTACGCGCAGGATGGTGACCTGCTCATCGCCGACCAGCTGGATGGCACGTCACGGCCGCTCGTCGCCGGTCCCGACGCGGACTCAAACCCAGTGTTCTCGCCGCAAGGCGACCGGCTCGCCTTCGTTCGTGAGAGCCCGAACTGGCTGAGCTCGCAGGTCATGACCGTCCGCCTCGACGGATCCGAAATCAAGGAGCTGGCAACCGTGGCGGGCTGGGGTGTGCACCTTGGCTGGGCGCCTGACGGAAGCGCGCTTATGGTCAGCGCGCTATCGGCACGGTGCGAGTGCACCTGGGAGCACCACATCATCGAGACCGACGGCTCCGGCATGCGACTGATCGATGCCGCCACGGAGACGGCGTCGGGCCCCGCTGCGTGGCGCCCGGGCGGCCGGCAGATCGGCTACCTGGGCTGGCGCGGGGACACGTTGACGCCCTTCGTCGCCGATGCCAACGCGACGAACGTCCGGGGGTCGGCGATCGGCCCCACACGTCCGCCGACGGAGTGGGAAGGTCTGGAGTCGCAGGGCTTGGATTGGTCCCCAAGCGGGAGGAGCCTCGCCTTCACGAGTGACATCAGCCAGGTCAGCATCGTCGACATCGACGAGGACGGTGCCCTGACCGATGTGCGTCAGGTGAAGCTCGACCCGGAGTCGGCCGCCGTGTCTGCCCCTTCGTGGTCGCCGGACGGCAGCCGACTTGCCGTCGTGATGATGCGGGACGCCGCACTTCGAGTGGCGATCGTCAACGAGGACGGATCCGGCAACCGGCTCGTCGGGCCTGAAGTGGAGGACAAGCCGGACGTCTACCGAAACTGGCCGGATCTGGAGCAGCCGGCCATCGACCTCACGTGGGCACCCGATGGCCGGTCGCTGGTCATCTTCGAGCACCGCCTGGCGTCCGTTCTGCGCCAGGTCGGCCCGCTTGGGCCAGCGAAGGCCTGGTCGGTGGACGCGGACTCCGGCGCGCAGACCGAGATCGATACCCCAGTCCATAGTTGGCAGCAACTTTCGCCCTGATCGGCCCACGACACACTATCGAAGCCCGGGCATCTCGCCCGGGCTTCGACGTCACACGCGCTCGAGCAGCGGGCGAACCTCGTTCGCGAGCCGCGTCTGGGACTCCTCGTCGTACGGGGAGGGGAAGCCCGCGATGAGGTGCCGATAGCCGATCTCGAGGTACGGCGCGAGCCGTTCGGCCACCTGCTCCGGCGTCCCGACCGCGACGTCGTCCCAGGCTCGGGCGCGGCCGTTGTGCTCGAAGATCGAGCGGTGGACCCGCCGGGCCTCGTCCTCGGAGTCGCGGATCACGACCGTGCCGATCCCCGTTGTCCGTTCGATCTCGGACGGGTCGCGCCCGACCACCTCGCAATGCTGGAGAAGGATCTGTTCCTTGCGCCGGACGGCATCGATCCCCCCGCCGACGTTGTTCGCGTCGCCATAGCGGGCGACCAGCCGGAGCGTGACCTGCTCGCCGCCGCCGCCGATCAGCAGCGGTAGATGCTCCTGGACCGGCGGCGGGTCGTTGCGCACGTCGGTCGTCGTGTAGTGCGGTCCGCTGGCGCTCGGCCGCTCCCCGTGGAGCATGCCGCGCATGATCGGCAGTGCCTCGCCGAGCCACCGCAGGCGTTCGGGCGGGCCATCGCCGTATTCGATCCCGTAGGCGCGGTGCTCGGTCTCGAACCACGCGGCGCCGATGCCGAGGATCGCCCGGCCGCCCGAGATGTGGTCGAGGGTCGTCGCCAGCTTCGCGGTCAGCGCCGGGTTGCGGAGCGTGTTCGCGCCGACCATCAGCCCGATCCGGACGCGCTCCGTCGTGGCGGCCCAGGCCGTGATCGCCAGCCAGCCCTCGAAGATCGGCCCCTCGTGGTTCCCGACGATCGGGTAGAGGTGGTCCCACGTCCACAACGTGTCATAGCCGAGCCGGTCGATGCGCTGGCCTGCCGCCAGCATGTTCGGCCACTCCGCGTACTGGTTCCAGCAGTTCGCACCAAGCTTGATCGGGGGCACACGATCCTCCTGGAGATGGCCGCCGTGGCGCCGGGGTTCAGGCGTCGCGGACGACGATGTTGATGAGCTTGCCGCCACCGGCGGCGATCACCTTGTCCGGAGCACGACCCGCCAGGATCCCCGTGATCTTCGGGCTGGCCAGGGCGAGTCGCTCCAGCTCGGCCGGCGCCGTGTCGGAGGGCACGACCAGGCGATCGCGGAGCTTGCCGTTGACCTGGATCGGGACCTCGCGCGTAGCCTCGGCCAGGACCGACGTGTCGATCTCCGGCCAGCGCTCGGCGTGGATCGACGACCATTCGGCGCCGCTCGCGGCCAGCCGCCGGCTCCACAGCTCCTCGGTGATGTGCGGCGCGGCCGGCGCCAGCATCAGGAGCAGCAGGCGAACCGACTCGTCCCATTCGGCCGAGCCGGCCACGGCCGTGCCGCGGTAGCGCATGAGCGTGTTCGACAGCTCCATGAGCTTTGCCAGCATCGTGTTGAAGCGGAAGCCCTCGTAGTCGTCGCTGACGTCGCGCAGCGTGCGGTGCGCCGCGGCGCGCAGCGCAGCGCGAGCGTCGGCTTCGGTTTCGCCGGCGTGCAGCACCCCGGACTCGGGGTCGCCCGGCTCGACGCCGTGCGGGTCGAGGGCGATCGTCCAGGTCCGGTTCAGGAAGCGGTGGACGCCACCGATCCCGCTCGGGCTCCACGGCCCGCCCTGGTCCCACGGCCCCATGAACATCAGGAACAGCCGAACCGTGTCGGCGCCGTAGCGCCGCACCAGCTCGTCGGGGTCCTGGACGTTGCCGCGCGACTTCGACATGCGCTCGCCGTCGGCGCCCAGGATCTGGCCCTGGTTGAAGACCCGCTTCCACGGCTCGTTCTGCTGGACCAGTCCGATGTCGCGGATCATCTTCGTGAACTCGCGGGCGTAGAGCAGGTGCATCACCGCATGCTCCGCCCCGCCGGTGTACTGCTCGACGGGCGTCCACGTTTCGACCAGGTCGGCGTCGAGCGGACCGTCCGGCTGGTGCGGCGACAGGTAGCGATACCAGTACCAGGACGAGTCGATGAACGTGTCCATCGTGTCGGTCTCGCGCTTCGCCGGTTCGCCGTCGATCGGGCACGGGACGTTGAGGAACGCCTCGTCGCGGGTCAGCGGGTTCACCCCGCTGCCCTCGTAATCGACGGTGTCGGGCAGGAGCACCGGCAGGTCCTCGTCCGGGACGGGCACGATGCCGTGGGTCGGGCAGTGGATCACCGGGATCGGCGTGCCCCAGTAGCGCTGGCGGCTGATCAACCAGTCGCGCAGGCGGTAGGTGACCGCCGCCGTGCCCTTGCCCTGCTGCTCGAGCGAGGCGACGATCCGCCGCCCGCCCTCGTCGGCCGGCAGCCCGCTGTACTCGCCGCTGTTGATCAGCACCTCGTCATCCGAGTGCGCGATGTACGCCTCGCCGAGATCGGTGCTCTCATCGCCCGGCCGCGCGACGACCCGACGGATCGCCAGCCCGAACTTCTGCGCGAACGCGTAGTCACGCTCGTCGTGCGCGGGGACCGCCATGATCGCGCCCGTGCCGTAGCCGGCCAGCACGTAGTCGGCCACGAAGATCGGGATGCGCTCGCCGTTGACCGGGTTGATCGCGTCGGCGCCGATCGGCACGCCCGTCTTCTCGCGATCCGCCGACAGCCGCTCGATCTCGGTCTCGGTCTCGGCGCGCGCCACGTACGCATCTACCTCGGCACGGCGGTCCGGGGCGGTCAGCGCCGGGACCAGCGGGTGTTCGGGGGCGAGGACCATGAACGTCGCCCCGAAGAGCGTGTCCGGCCGCGTCGTGAAGACGCGCAGCTCCTCGCCGCCCGCGTGGTGGGCGGACTGCGCCGTTTCGAACACGATCTCGCCGCCCTCGGACCGCCCGATCCAGTTCGTCTGCTGGATGCGGACCGGCTCGGGGAACTGGATCTCGCTGAAGTCGAGCAGCTCGTCGGCGTACTTGGTGACGCGCAGATACCACTGGTCCAGGTCGCGCTTCTCGACCTTCGCCCCGCAGCGCCAGCAGTGGCGGTCGGCGCCTTCGACCTGCTCGCGGGCGAGCGTCCCGTCGTTCGGACACCAGTCGACGGCCGACTTCGCGCGGTAGGCCAGGCCGGCCTTCAGGAACTGCAGGAAGAACCACTGGTTCCAGCGGTAGTAGTCCGGGTCGCAGGTGACGACCTCGGCGCTCCAGTCGAACGTGGCGCCCATCTGCCGCAGCTGGCGGCGCATGTTGGCGATGTTCGACATCGTCCAGTCGCGCGGGTTGATCCGGTTCTTGATCGCCGCGTTCTCGGCCGGCAGCCCGAAGGCATCGAACCCGATCGGCAGGAACACGTTCTTGCCGTGCATCCGCCGGAAGCGGGCCAGCGCGTCGGTCGGGGTCTTGATGTACCAGTGCCCGATGTGGATGTCGCCCGACGGGTACGGGTACATCGTCAGCAGGTAGTAGCGGTTGCGCGGCTCCTCGAGGTCCGTGCGGTACAGCTCGAGCTCCTCCCAGCGCTGCTGCCAGCGTGGTTCGATTGCGCTCGGGTCGTAGCGCTCGATGCGGGTTCGCTCGTGCCGGCCGGCGGTGGACGCCGCGTCGGCGGTCGTGTCGGTCACGGACTGCCTCGGATATGGATCACCCCCCGCCGCGCCGGCGAGGGGTGGGTGTCGGCGGTGCTCGCTCTTCTGGTGGAGCTACGGGGACTCGAACCCCGGACCCCCTGCATGCCATGCAGGTGCTCTCCCAACTGAGCTATAGCCCCACGGAGCGGGAATTGTACCAGAGGGTCCGTCAGCCGCCGGTCGGTCAGGGGCCGGGAATCACGATCCTGATGGTCGTTCCGCCGTCCGGCGGGCTCTCGGCGGCAATGCGGCCGCCATGTGACTCGACGATGGCGCGGGCGATCGCCAGCCCGAGGCCGGAGCCCCGGGAATCCGACGACTTGGCGAAGCGGTCGAAGACCGTCGGCAGCAGCTCGGCGGGGATGCCCGGCCCGTCGTCGACGACCTCCAGCTCGATGCCGTCGGGCGTCGAGCGACCGCCGATCCGGACCGTCCCAGCGGGTCCCACGTAGCGCAGCGCGTTCGCGACGAGGTTCGCAAGGACCTCGCGCATTCGGATGGGGTCGACGTCCAGCAGCGGCAGGTCGTCGGCCAGCTCGAGCTCGATGCTCGCGCCCGCGGTTCCTGCCAGCTGCTCGAAGGATCGAGCGACCTCGGCCGCCACGATCGACAGGTCGGTGGGCTCGCGATGGAGCGCCAGCGTGCCGGCCTCGGCCAGGCTGAGCGTTCGCAGGTCCTCGATCAGGCGGGCGAGCACGCGGGTCTCCTCGAGGACCGTTCCGAGATGCTCCGCGTCCGCCGGGTAGACGCCATCGACGATCGCTTCGACGTTGCCCTGGATGACGCTGAGTGGCGTGCGCAGCTCGTGGCTGACCTCGGCGAGCAACCTTCGGCGCTGCACCTCGTCGACCTCGAGGCGCGCCGTCATGGTGTTGAACGCGCGCACGAGGTCGCGCAGCTCGCGCGGGCCGCGGTCGACCTCCGGCACGCGCGTCGCGTAATCGCCGGCCTCGACCCGGCGGGCCGCCTCGACGAGTGCATCCAGCGGGGGCCCGACCCCCCGTGCAAGCCGGATCCCGAACAGGATCGCGACCCCGCCCGCAACCAGGATGACCGCGACTGCCGCGCGGGCCAGGTCCGACAGCGTGCCCGTGTCGGTGACGAAGCCCAGCAGCGAGCCGATGATCCACAGCCCGATGACGCCGATGGAGACGAAGACGAGCGCGAGCAGGATGACGAAACACCCGAAGCGCCTCGCCATGCCCCGTCGCTGCCACGGCGGTCCCCACGAGCCGCTGCGACCACGCGGGCCCCACCACGGCGGGCCGCTCCACTCCTGCGGCGGCCACGGTTCGTCGTCCGGCCACCAGCC
The DNA here is from genome assembly GCA_963721655.1 of uncultured Chloroflexia bacterium. GTDB lineage: Bacteria > Chloroflexota > Limnocylindria > Limnocylindrales > CSP1-4 > DASTYU01. Next base: position 130,994 of record CAVRKH010000021.1, read on the forward strand.
GGGCCGTTGACGCGGACGCGGGTCGTCGGGGCCGCGAGCGGGCACGTCAGGGCGCCGGATCGGCGACGCGGTAGCCGACCCCGTAGACGGTCAGCACGTAGCGCGGCTCGCGCGGGTTCGGTTCGATCTTGCGGCGCAGGTTCTTGATGTGCGTGTCGATCGCCCGCTCGTACGACTCGAAGGCGACGCCGTGGACGGCGTCGAGCAGCTGCGAGCGGGTGAAGATGCGGCCCGGCTGACGAGCCATCGTGGCGAGCAGCGTGAACTCGGTCGGCGTCAGGTCCGCCGGCGCGCCCGCGACCTCGACCCGCATCCGCGGAACGTCGAGCTGCAGGTCGCCCACGGCGATCCGGTCGTTCGAGGTGGCGGTCGCGGCACCCTCGCTGCGGCGCAGGACCGCACGAACGCGGGCGACAAGCTCGCGTGGGCTGAACGGCTTGGTGATGTAGTCGTCGGCTCCGAGCTCGAGGCCGAGCAGCTTGTCGAGCTCGTCGTCGCGCGCCGTGAGCATCACGATCGGGGTAGGGGACTCGGCGCGGATCGTGCGGGTGACATCGAGGCCGTCGAGCTCGGGCAGGCCAAGGTCCAGGACGACGAGGTCCGGCCGGCGCGTGCGGAACGCATGGACTGCCGACGCACCGTCGCCCGCCGTGAGCACGCCGAACCCGGCGTTCTCGAGGTAGTCGCGGGCGAGTTGCACGATCCGGGGCTCGTCGTCGACGACGAGGACGGTCTTCACGCGGGCCATCGTAGAGGTCCCTGGAGTGCGGAGGCGGCCGCCCCGTTCGGGACGGCCGCCGTGGAGGGAAGCGACGCGACGGTCAGGTCGGGTTCGGCGGGCCCGAGCGCCCGGCGTCACCACCGCCCTGCTGGTCGTGGAGCCGCTGGTGGTATTCGGCCATCCGGCGCTCGCGCTCCTCCTGCCAGCCATTCGGGCCGTAGCCATTCGGGCCGTGGCCACCTGGGCCCCAGCCCCCGCCCCAGCGCCGGCCACCGCCGAACGCGGCCCGGGCGAGGCCGAACAGCAGGAAGAGGAAGAAGATCGGGAACAGGATCCACAGGAACCCGAAGCCGAAGAAGCCGGGGTGGCCGTAGCCGTACCCGTAGCCGACCGGCGCCACGACGGTGGTGCCTTCCGGGAGGGTCGCCGCCTGGGCGATGCCCTGGCTGACGCCCGCGTTGTAGATCCCGATGCCGATCCCCGCGAGCACGAGCACGATGAGGGCCCCGAGCACGATGTTGAGGATTGTTCGTCCGTTCATTTGATGTGCATCTCCTTGTTCGCTCTTCGAACGTGATGTGGCCATCCTCGAACTGGATCGTGGAGCGAATGTGAAGACGCAGCGGAGGTCCTGCGGACTCTCCGGGCGTGGCATCATCCGGCCGTGCCTCCCAGCCGCGCGCGCCGGACCGTCACCGAGGAGCTCGTCACGGTCGATCTTCCGGGTGGACGCCTCGGGTACGTCCTCCGTCGCTCGTCGCAGGCGCGCACGATGCGCGTCGTCATCGACCCGGCGAAGGGCGTCGTGGTCACGATCCCCGGCCCGAACCGACGAGGCTGGGCACGCCCCGACCCGCTGATCTCGGCGTTCCTCGGCGAGCGCGAGGCGTGGCTGCGCCGCCATCTCGCGCGACAGGCGGCAGAACGCGCCGCACTCGCCGCGCGCGGCGGGTTGCGCGACGGGGCGACGTTCCGCTACCGGGGCGAGCTCCATCGGCTGCGCATTGCCGCTGCCCCGGGATCCCGTCGATCGGCGGTGACGCGGGTCGGTGGCGACCTCGAGGACGAGTTGCACGTCCGCCTTGCGCCCGCCGACCGGCGCCCGGTCGGCGACGTCCTCGAAGCGTGGCTCCGCGCGCGGGCGCGGGACGCGATCCGGCGGGCCATCGATCGGCACACCGAGGCGTTGAACGTCGCCCCGGACGGGATCTCGATCCGCGACCAGCGCACCCGCTGGGGCAGCGCCTCACGCGGCCGGCGGCTGGCCTTCTCGTGGCGACTGGTGCTTGCGCCACCGGAGGCCCTCGATACCGTCGTCATCCACGAGCTCGCCCATCTCCGGGTGTTCGGACACGGGCGCGCGTTCTGGGCGCTCGTCGCGTCGCGCCGACCGGATCACGCCCAGTGGCGCCGCTGGCTGCGCGAGCACGCGCTCGAGCTGCACGGCGCCCTCGGTCAGGACGAAGAGGTCGCCGAAGCCTCCGCCTGATCCGGTTCGATGCCAAGACGCCGGACGATCTCGTCGACCACCAGCCGCGGCCGCAACCGGTCGACATCGATCGCGATGTCCGCCGCCTCTTCGAAGACCGGGCTGCGCTCCTCGACCACGTCCTGGATCCAGTCCAGCGATGTCGCGTCGTCCCGGCGCCCGCCGCCTTCGCCAACGCGCGTGCGCAGGGTCTCGGGCCGCGCTCGCAGCCACACGACCGTTCCGGCCTCGCGCATCCGTGCGCGCAGCGCCGGATCCATCACGACGTACCCGGCGACGCCGATGATCACCGGCGGTGCGATCGTCAGGGCGTGCTCGAACGCGGCCAGCTCGGCTTCATGGAGCGCGGCGACGCCGCCTGCATCCTCGATCTCCGGAGCCGTCCGGCCGGCGGCTTCCCTGACCAGTGTGTCGTTGTCCAGGTACGGCCAGCCGGTTCGCGCCGCCAGCCGGCGGCCGATCGTCGTCTTGCCCGAGCCCATCAGGCCGATGAGGAAGATGCGCACGCGCGAAGCGTAGACCGTCGGGGCGAGGGTCCCGGGGCGGTGTCCGGGGCGGTCGGTCAGGCGTTCCGGCCGCGCAGCCAGCCGTCGAACGACGGCGCCCCGCGCAACCGGTCTGTGGGACACAGCGGGCAGCCCACCATCGGGTCGTCGTGGGCCGCATGCCGGAGCTGGGCGCCGCCCACCTCGTGGACGACCCGGCCGCGAAGGATTGCCGCCGAGAAGTCGCCCCACGCGAACAGGCAGACGCGGCAGATGGCCGGGCCGTCGCCATCGATGACGTGTTCCGTCCGTCCGCATCGCTCGCACGGCGGTCGAGCCATCCAGGGGTGGCTCTCGACGACCGGCGCTGCGTGCGACTGCATTGCGCGGAGATTGAGCGGGAGGGCGTTGCAGTCACATGTGCACGTCCGAGCCGCGCGCGTCGAAATGCAATGCACGTTGTGGGGTAGGTGGCCGGCGGGGGGTGGTGGAGATGAGGGGACTCGAACCCCTGACCCCCGCGATGCGAACGCGGTGCTCTCCCAGCTGAGCTACATCCCCACGGGCCGTCGCGCAGTTTAGCACGGGGTCCCCGGCGCGCCCGGTCGCGCAGGGTGGGCACGGGGCGCTGACCGGCGGGCCGCCCCGATAGGCTGCCGCGAATGCCGATCTCCTTCGGGTTCCTCGCCGGGCTCGGGGCCGCGCTGTCGTGGGGGACGATGGACGTGGCGACTGCGCTGGCAAGCCGGCGTCTCGGCAGCCTCAAGGTCACGGCCGGCATCCAGGTCGTCGGCGCGGTCCTGCTCGTCGCGCTGGCGTTCGGGCAGGGTACGTCGCTGCCGTCCGACCCGCTGGTCCTGGCGGCGGCCGGACTGCTCGGCATCGTCGGCGCCGCCGCCTACCTGTCCTACTTCACGGGCCTGCGAATCGGCCCGATCTCGCTGGTCGCCGGGGTCGTTGCCGCATACGGAGGGCTGACCGTGGTCCTCGCGGTCCTCGTCCGCGGCGAATTGCTCACGTCGGTCCAGGCACTCGGCGCGGCCGTGGCGACGCTCGGCGTGGTGCTCACCGCGGTCGCCTTCGACGGCGGCATCCGTGGCACGCGTCTCGCCGGCCCCGGCGTCATCTTCGCGGTGATGGCCCTGCTGCTGTTCGCCGTGATGACCGTCGGGCTGGCAGAAGCGATCGATCGCTCGGGCTGGCTCGAGGTTCTCGTCGTGTCGCGCATCGTGAATTCCGTCGTCTCGATCGTGGCGGTCGTCGTGCTCACGTCGCTCGCGCATCCGACGGTTGCGGGCAATCGTCCAGGTCGACACGATCGCCGTCGCGCGCACATCGTGGGCGATCGTCGTGATTGCGGGCCTGCTCGATGTCGCGGGGCTCATCGTCTTCGCGATCGGGCTCGAGCAGGCCGAGACGTGGCTGGTCGGCCTCGTCTCGTCGTTCGGGCCGGCGTTCACGATCCTCATCGCGGTGCTGTTCCTCGGGGAGCGGCTGCAGCGCGTCCAGTGGCTCGGCCTGGGCGGGGTCGGGCTCGGAATGGTGCTGATCGCCCTGCCGTAGCGTCAGTCCTGCCGTTGACGTGTCAGTGGTAAATCACCGGTTTCGGGCGCACGTTTCCCGTTGACGAAGTAGAACATTTGTTCGATACTGGATGGGTGTCGGATCGGCCCGCGGATGTGTCAGCGGCCCTGGCGAGCCTCGAGGCCCGCTGGGGAGCAGCAGCTCCGCGGCGGCTGACCGACGGCGCGCTCGCGCTGGTCCCCGCGGCAGCTCCGGACGGGGACGCCGGCCCGGCTCTCGCCCCGCTCGAACGCGTCGTGTCGACCGGTTTCACCGAGCTCGACGCGATCCTCGGACCGGGGGGCCTGCCGCGGAACGCGGGCGTGGCCCTGCGCGGCGACGGGTCCAGCGGCCGCACGACGCTCGCACTGCGGACCGTGGCGGAAGCCCAGGCGGCCGGCTCGGTCGTGGCCTGGGTCGACCTCTCGCGCACGTTCGACCCGGTCGAAGCGGTCGCCCGCGGCGTCCGCCTCGAATGGCTCGTCGTCGTCACGCCCGAATCGCTCGACGAGGCGCTCGCGATCGGCGGGGCGTTGCTGACGAGCCGCTCGGTCGATCTGCTCCTCGTCGACCTGCCGGGCCGCCTCGCGCGCACCGACCGCGTCTCGAAGGTCGCCGACCGGCTGCATCGCCTGGCGGCTCTCGCACGGCGCTCGGACGTCCTGCTGATCCTGCTCGAGCCATCCGGCCGCGGCGACCCGAACGGCCTCACGACCGCGATCGCCGAGGCGACCGGGCTCCGACTCGAGCTGACCCGCCGGGGATGGATCCGCCTCGGGCGCGACGTGGTCGGACAGCAGACCGAGGCGCTCGTCGCCCGCAACCGGTTCGGACCGCCGGGCGGACGGGCCACGCTCCGGATCCTCTATGCGGACGGCGGCGAGCGAGACGCCTGCCTTCGCCGGGAGGACCTCCTCATCAACGCCCCCGCTTTCACCGAACGAGAGCAGCTGGATGCGACTTCTTCATCTCCACTGGCCACACCTGCCGCTCGCGCTCATGCAGGCCCGGGCCTCCGGCTCGTTCCCGACCGGTCCCACGATCCTCGGCGGCCAGCCGTGGACGGCGGGGACGGTCATCGACGCCAGCCCCGAGGCGCGGGCACTCGGCGTACGCCGCGGGATGCCGCTCGGCGGCGCGCATCGGCTGGCGCCTGAGGCGGTCTTCCTCGACCCGGACCCCGACGCCGATACGGCCGTCATCGAGGCCGCCTTCGAGCGGCTGGCTGCGTTCAGCCCGGGGGTCGCCGGGAAAAGCGACCCGCACGACCCGGCGTTCGGCCTCTTCGAGATCCAGGTCGACGGGCTCGGGCCGCTGTGGGGCGTCGAGCCGGTGCTCGTGGAACGGGTCGGCGACGCGCTGGAGCGACTGCTCCCCGGGGAGCCGCGGGCGGGGATTGCCGGGACGCGGTTCGCGGCCACGGTCGCGGCGATCCATGCGAAGCCGGACAAGCCGCTCCTCGTCCCTGTCGGTGACGACGCGGCGTTCCTCGCGTCCTACCCGGCCGGTCTCCTCACGACCGACCCCGACGTCCGCGCCCGGCTGACCCGCTTCGGACTGCGCCGGATCGGCGCGGTGGCCGAGCTTGCCCGGTCGGCGCTCGTCGCGCGCTTCGGCGAGGAGGGTGCCCTGCTGCACGCCCGGGCGCACGGCGAGGAGACCGATCCGTTCCGGCCGCGGCGGACCCCCGAACGACTCCTGCTCGGGCTGCCGATCGAGCCCGCGGTCGAAGAGCTCGAAGCGCTTCGGTTCGTCCTCCACCGCCTGGCCACGGCGCTCGGCGAGCAACTCGGGGCGCGCGGTCTCGCCGCGGCCCGCGCGTCGCTCCGGCTCGAGCTGGACCTCGCGTTCGCCCGCGCCGGCACCCCCCGCGAGCTGCTCGTGGAGCAGCGCTTCCCCGAGCCGACTGCCGATGCCGAAGCCGTCGAGCGGCTGCTCTTCGCGCATCTCGAACGGACCCCGCCGCCGGCCGCGGTCGCCCGGCTCGATCTCGAGCTGACCGGCGCCGAACCCGCGGCGGGTCAGCAGCTCCCGCTGTTCGAGCCCCAGGCCGCACGCAATGCCCGTCTCGGATGGCAACTCATGCGGCTCGCGCTGACGTTCGGGGAGGATCGGCTGCGGCGCGCCGTGATCACGGACCCCGAAGCGCCACTCCCCGAGCGGCGTTGGACGTGGCAGTCGGTGGCCGGGGACGGGACCGAGCGATGACCCGGCTGCTCCGCGAGCACCCGGCGATCGAGGTGGAGACCGACGCGTCGGGCCGCCTCAGCGCGATCCGCTGGAACGGCCGGCGTGAGCCCGTCGAGGTGTGCAACCGCTGGCGGGTCGAGGAGGCGTGGTGGGGCGAGCCGATTGCACGCGACTACGTGAAGGTCGTCGGAAGGCAGTGGCTGGCGCTCATCTACCACGATCGAATCGACGGATACGTGGCACCTCGAGCGCCTCTACGACTAGGCGCGCCATGGGCCGGCCGCCGGCCGGGCCTCAGCGGGTCGGCGAACCGACCGTCAGGCTGACGACAAGCAGGACCGCGAACAGGCCGATGACGAAGACGAGTGCGGCGACGTCACGAGGCTGCGTTGATTGCACGTTTGCCTCCCCCAAGGCTATCGAATCGGATTCCCGGCCGATCCACTCGCAGTATGGACGCCTGTTCGGTTCGATGTGTTGCGTGCGTGCCCCACAAAACGGGCGCGCGGGTCCATTTTCGCGCCCTATTCGAACGGGCAGTCGGCGCCGTAGCGGACGGTGATGATCGTGAGGGCCCCTGCAGGCGCGACGGTCGTCTGGATGCGGCAGTCCTCGTCGCCCACCGAGTCGAGCACGAAGCTGCCGTCCTCGAGCGGTCCAGAGAGCGCCTCCGTGCTGTACGTGGCCAGCTCGAGCCGTGACTGCATCCACGTCGCGAGCTCGTCGGCGGCAGCGGCAGTGCTGAATGTCGCGCTGACGGGCTCGCCGCCCCCCGCCTCCTCGGTTTCGACCGCGCCCGGGTAGACCGGGAAGCTGGCCGGAAGCGCATCCCAGATGCGACCCCAGTCGGTATCGGTCTGGGTCACGGCCGGTTCTTCGGCACGCGCTCGGCTCGTCGGTCTCGGGCACCGCCTGCACCGACGGCAGGTCGGACGGAATTGCCAGGGTCGGAGGCGGTGTCGCCTCAGCGGCGGAAGCGAGTGGCTCGTCGACCCCGGTGCTCCCGGAGCAGGCGGCGAGGAGCAGCAGGACACCCGCGAGGAGGAGCGGTCGGCGGGGGATCACCTGTCGAGGATAGAGCAGGACCCCGTCGCCCCCAATGCGACGGGGTCCTGCAGGCCGGCCGGACCGCTCACCAGTCCGTCCAGCGGGTCGACGCATCGACCATCGCGGTCGACCGTCGCCATCGTCCCGAGCCCCCAGGCGCGAGACGTTCTGTGTTCAGCCGCTGGCCGCCTGTGCCGCGAGCGCCGCGGGCAGCAGGACCAACACCAGGAGCATGGCGATCACGACCATCAGCATGCTCCGGGCAGCCACTGTGGCAATCGGGCGAATCGTCGTGATCATGCCGTTGAGACGTCGGATGGCCTCATCTTGTTTCATCGAATTTCGTGAGAATTTTTGGGGACTTCTTGCTCGCAGATCGCTGGCAGTATTAGAACGTCTGTTCTACCATGGACCGCGCCCCCAGGCAAGACCCGTGGGAGCCGTTTTCCGTGGTCCGTTACGCCGAACTGCATTGCCATTCGAACTTCTCGTTCCTCGACGGCGCCTCGCCTTCGGACGACCTCGTCGAGCGTGCCGTCGAGCTCGGTCTGAGCGGGCTGGCCGTCACCGACCACGACGGCCTGTACGGCGCGGTCCGGTTCGCCGCCGCCGCCGAGGCAGCCGATCTCCACCCGATCGTCGGCACCGAGATCGGGCTGCTCGATCCGGCCGTCGCGGATCCGGACGCCGTCGTCGTCCCGCCCCGTCGCCCGCGTCGACGACCACGGTCACGGACGCCCGCCCTTGACGACAGCCGGGTCGAGGAGGGTCGCCCGTCTCGGCCACGACCGGAGCGCGCCCGACTCCCGGGCCATCGCGATCCGGTCAAGGAGGACCTCCGCGGCATCCGCCCGGAGGCCCGCGGGCCGCGGCTCGTCCTGCTCGCCCGGGACCAGGTCGGCTGGCGCAGCCTGACCCGGCTGCTGTCGCGTGGCAACCTCGCCGGGACGAAGGGCGCGCCCCAATTCCGCCACGCGCTGCTCGAGGAGCACCACGAGCAGGTCATCGCCCTGTCAGGCGGGCGCAGCGGCGAGATCGGCCGGCGGCTGCTCGTCGGCGATCGGGCCGGCGCACGGGCGGCGGCGGAACGCCTCGTCGGGATCTTCGGCGAGGATGGCTTCTGCATCGAGCTGTCGCACCACCTGCTGCCCGACGACGACTGGCTCGTCGCCGAGTCGGCGGCCCTCGCGGCCGACCTTGGTCTGGCGGTCGTCGTCACGAACGCCGTCCACTACGCAAAGGCCGAGGACCGCGAGTTCCACGACGTCCTGACGGCGATCAAGCACGGCCGGACGCTCGACACGCTGGCCGATCTGCGCCGCTCCGACGCCGAGTCGTACCTGAAATCCGGCGAGGCGCTGGCGGCGCTCGGTCGTTCGATGGATCCGGTCGCGGCACGGGCCTGGCGTGAGGGGATCGAGCGCTCGGTCGCCATCGCCGCCGCCTGCGACGTCGACCTCGGTTTCGAGCAGTACCGCTTCCCGGGCTTCGCGGTTCCTGACGGGGAGACGCCGTTCTCGTACCTGTCGGAGCTGTGCTGGTCGGGCGCCCGGAACCGCTACCACCCGCTGACTCCGGCGGTGGTCAACCGGCTCGCCAACGAGCTCGACGTCATCGAGCGAGCCGGCCTGGCCGAGTTCTTCCTCATCTGCTGGGACCTGATGCGCTTCGCGAAAGAGCAGGGGATCCCGGCCCAGGGCCGGGGCAGCGCGACCAGTTCGATCGTGTCGTACACCCTCGGGATCAGCCGGGTCGAGCCGATCGTCCACAACCTCCTGTTCGAGCGGTTCATCAACCCGGGCCGCACGACCTACCCGGACGTCGACATCGACTTCAGCTCGGCGCGGCGCGAGGAGGTCATCCAGTACATCTATCGGCGCTACGGGCCGGAGCACACGGGGATGGTCTGCAACCTCGTCACCTACCGGGCGCGCTCGGCGGTGCGCGAGGTGGGCTACGCGCTGGGGTTCCCGCGGCCGCTCGTCGACCGCGTGGCGAAGGCGCTCGAGACGTACGACAGCGTGATGGTGCGGCGCGACCTCGAGGCCGATGGCGGGTTCGCCGAGTTCTTCCGACGGGCGGGCGAGGGAACGCCGGCCGAGGCCCTGGCGGCCGCGCGAGCCGAGGCGCACGGCTTCGTCGACGGGATGGGCCAGTTGCAGCAGCGCGTGCCGCTCGTCGGGAAGGTGCCGCCCTGGCGTCAACCACCGAAGCCGGAGGACCCGAACGCCCCTCGGCCGTTCGGCTGGCTCCGCGAGGGGGAGAGCGAGCAGGACGCTGCCGGCCAAGGCGCGACGGGAGTCGAAGGATTGCCATCTACGCAACTGATGCGTGGTATGGCTGCCACAAGCGAGGATTCCAGTCAGTTACGCGCCCCACTCGTAGTAGACGAAAACCTGAGTGCCTCGCACGTTCAGACGGCGCCTGAGATGTTGCCTACGGGTGACGGAACCGCGCCTACCACGCAAGCCCTGCGTATCTGGCAGGAATCCACCACCAACGCCGAACCGGGCCCGGATCGGCTCGCACCGGTGGCCGAGCTGCGGCGCGGCGGGACGTCCGATGACGAAGGCGGCCCGGGCGACTCCCCGGCGAGCGTCGCCTGGCTGCGGGCCGGCCGCGGGACGGGATACGGGGTCCTCGGACCGCCACCCGGCGCGGTCCCGGTGGATCCTGACCATGGCATGCCGCTGCCGCCCCCGCGCAAGACGGACCGCCTCGGTCGGCCCAGCATGTGGGACCCGCAGCCGACCCCGGCGAACTCGAGCTCGGTCGCGCGCATCGAGCCCGAGGCACCCCCGCAGGCCCGTGGCGGTTCGACGGTCGGCCTGTCCCACTGGGAGCGCTGGCTCGAGTTCTGCGCCAGGATCGACGGCTTCCCGCGCCACCTGTCGATCCACTCGGGCGGCATGCTCGTGACCGCGGCGCCGCTCATCGACATCGCGCCGATCGAGCGGGCGACGATGGTCGACCGGGTCGTCGTCCAGTTCGACAAGCGCGATGTCGAGACGCTCAAGCTCATCAAGCTCGACCTGCTCGGCCTCGGGATGCTCGCCGCGATGGACGAGACGCTCCAGCTCATCCAGCACGATTGCGCGGTCTGCCTCGACCTCGATCGCCTGCCGGAGGAGGTGCCGGAGGTCTTCGAGATGCTCGGGGCCTCCGACACCGTCGGCGTCTTCCAGGTCGAGAGCCGGGCCCAGATGCAGACGCTCCCCAAGTCGCGGCCGAAGAGCCTCGACGACCTCGTCGTCGAGGTCGCGATCATCCGGCCGGGCCCGATCCAGGGCAACGCCGTCCACCCGTTCCTTCGGCGGCGGCAGGGTCTGGAGCCGGTGACCTACCTGCACCCGAGCCTCGAGCCGGTGCTCAAGGACTCGATGGGCGTGATCCTCTACCAGGAGCAGGTCATGCGGATCGCGATCGAGGTCGCCGGCTTCTCCCCGGCCAATTCGGACGGGTTCCGGCGGGCGATGGGCACGTGGCGCTCGACGCGCGAGATGGAGAAGCTCCACCAGCAGTTCTTCGAGGGCTGCATGCGCCAGCCCGGGATGACCGTCGAGATCGCCGAGGAGCTGTTCCGCCAGGTCGCCGCGTTCGCCAGCTTCGGCTTCGCGAAGAGCCACGCGGCCGCGTTCGCGCGGACCGCCTACGAGTCGGCATTCCTCAAGCTGTTCTACCCGGCCCAGTTCCTGGTCGGGCTGATCAACGCGCAGCCGATGGGCTTCTACCCGGTCGAGGTGCTGGTCAACGACGCGAAGCGGCACGGCGTCGCGGTACTCCCCGTGGACGTCAATGCGTCCGCCTGGAAGACGACGACCGAATGGGTGGGCAGGCCCGGCGAGCCACTCCCCGAGGGCTGCGGGATCGATGCGCGGCCGGAGCCGGTCGCGTCCTCGGCCTGCTTCGTGCCGGGCCCCGAGGTGCAGGCGCGCTGGGCCGCCGAAAGCGCCACGGGCTGGGGCGTCCGGCTCGGCCTCCACCTCGTCAAGGGCATCGGCGAGCAGCACGAGGAGTTGCTCGATACGGAGCGGGAGCGCGGGCCGTACGCGAGCCTCGCCGATGTCGTCGCGCGGACCGGGCTGCCCGAGGAGGTCATCGAACGGCTGATCCGGACCGGCGCGCTCGACTCGCTGGGACGGCCGCGGCGCGAGCTGCTGTGGCAGCTTCGAGAGGTGGCCGGTTCGTCACGTGGCAGGGTCGACGGCAAGGCGCTTCGGGCGCTGGGGCGGGCCGGCGGAAAGAAGTCTGCGGCAGCGGGCCGGCCGCTGGACCTGCGCCTGCCCGCGACGGAGGCGCCGCAGCTCCCCGCGATCAGCGAGGTCGAGCGGGTCGGCGACGCCTACGCGGTGGTCGGCCTCGACGCCCGGCGCCAGGTCGTGGCGCTGTTCCGCGAGGCGCTCGTGAAGCTCGGCGCGGTGACGAACGGGGAGCTGGCCGACCGGAGGCCCGGTCGGGTCCGGGTGGGCGGCCTCGTGGTGACGCGCCAGCACCCGATGACCGCCAAGGGCACGGTCTTCCTCGCGCTCGAGGACGAGACCGGGATGGTCAACGTCACGCTCTGGCCGGACACCTGGGCGCGTCTCCGTGGCGTCGTCCGGCGCCATGCCCTGCTCCTCGTCGAGGGAGACCTCCAGCGCGAAGGCTCGGTCGTGAACCTCGTGGCGCACGAGGTGCGGGCACTCCCCGAGGTGGCGGCCACGGTCGGCGGTCCGGAACGGCCCGCCGGTGTCCGCCAGATGGGCCACGCCGGGATGCGCCGGCTGTCCTAGGCCCGAGCGCTCAGCTTCGCTTGTTCGTGTTCGAGCGAGAACGGCCGTCCGGACCGCGCCGCTGCTGCTGCTGGCGCCCACGGTTCGGGTTCGACAGGCGCAGGAAGCGCCGGTACCAGGCGGCCGACGCGGCGAAGAACATGCCGAAGATCGGCGACGTCAGGAACGCGTAGATGACCTGGTCCTGCAGCGAGGAGGGAGACGGCGATGGGGACGCCGACGGCGTCGGTGACGCGGCCGCCGAACCGGAGGGAGCCGGCGAGGCCGGGGAGGTCGACGCGGCCGGCGAACCCGAGGCCGCCGGAGCGGTCGATGCGGCAGCAGGGGACGCTGAAGCGCCCGCGGAGGCCGCCGCGCTCGACACCGGCGTCGGGGTTGGTGTCCCGACGATGGGCTGGCCGGTCACCAGCGAGGCGGACGAGGTCAGGATCACCGCGCTGGCGACGACTGCGGACACGAACCCGATGATCAGGCCGACGAGGTAGCTCGCCCGCGGCGCGAGGAAGCCGCCGAGGAACACGGACCCGAGGGCCGGCGGCGCCACGAAGTACGTGGCGATGAGCGCGATGAGCCAGTTGCCGCCGCCCGTGAACGCGAACGCGATACCCGCGGCGAGGGTCAGCAGCGATGGCAGCCACACCGACCGATCGACGATCAGGCTCGGCAGCGCGCGCAGGTCCTCCCGCAGGTTGGGCGGCCGGAACGCCGATCGAAAGGCATAGGCCAGGCTGGGACGCTCCTGCGTGTCGCCCGCGGCCTTCGGCGCAGACGATCGAGCCGGCGCCTGCGGCTCCGCCTCGTCGAAAGCCTCCTCCTCGATGGGCTCGCCGATGGAGGCGCGGTAGCGACGCCGGGCCTCGGCGCGGTTCGTTCGCTTGGCGCGGGGCACGTGGCCTCCAGCTGCAGGGGTGGTCGGGGCGGGGAAGTGGACGCCATGCTAGACGATCGGGCCGTCCACCCGAGCGGGATACGCCGCCGGTGAGCGCCGGATAAGCGGCGGTTGAGCGGCATCTGCTAGAACTGCGGCTCCGCCGATCATCCGTCGCCAGCCCGTACCCGCCGGGAGGTCGTCGATGCATCGCGCCCGGCGCGCGGGCCTGTCCGCGCTGATCGTCCTCGTCATCCTCTTGGTCGGGCTCGTGCCCGCGCGGCAACCACGCCCGACCGACGGGCTGCCGGTCGCCGATGTCAGCTGGCCAGTGTCGACACTGGTCGTCTCGGAGGTCCAGACCGGCGGCACGTCCGCGTCCGACGAGTTCGTCGAGGTGGCGAACCAGGGCGCCGCGTCGGTCGACCTCGGCGGGCTGGAGCTCGTCTACGTGACCTCGACCGGCGGCACGATCACCCGCAAGGCGACATGGACGTCGCCGACGCTCCTCGAACCGGGCCGGCGCGTGCTCGCCGCCAACAGCACGGGGATCTACGCGGCGATCGCCGACTCCTCATACAGCGGCGGGCTGGCGGCGACCGGTGGCGCGATGGTGCTGCGGGTCGTGGGTGGCACGCCGATCGACGCGGTCGGGTGGGGCGACGCGGTGAACCCCTTTGTCGAGGGGACGGCCGCCAGCGCGCCATCTGCCGGTTCGAGCCTCGAACGACGGCCGGGCGCTGGCGCCGGCAACGGCATCGACACGAACGTCAACGCGAACGATTTCTTCGTCCAGGGGGCGCCTTCGCCGCAGAACGGGGCGGCGCCGCCGGTGCCCGGGCCGGGCACCACTCCGACTCCAACGCCGACGCCGGTGCCGAGCCCGACACCCGCTCCGACGCCGACGCCGACGCCGATCCCGACCGCAACGCCGACGCCCCAGCCGACGCCGATCCCGACACCGACGCCGATCCCGACACCGACCCCGATCTCGACACCGACCCCGACGCCGCCACCCGACCCAACGCCCACCCCTGAGCCAACGCCCACCGCCGATCCGACGCCGACCCCGGTGACGACGCCGACGCCCTCGCCCGCCAACGCCGAGCCCTGAACCGGCAGTCACCGCCATCGCCGACGTCCGGCTGCTGCAGGACGACGCCACCGTCACCCTCGAGGGCATCCTGACGACCGCGCTCGGCGCGCTCGAAGGCGGCCGCGGTGGGTTCGTGCAGGACGCCACCGGCGGGATCGCGCTCTATCTCGACGATCCGGCAGTCGCCGCGTGGCCGGCCGGCACGCAGGTTCAGGCCAGCGGCGTCGTCGCGAGCCGCTACGGCCAGCGCACGATCCGGCTCGCGGAGGCGGATCTGCGTCCGCGGCGAGTCGTTCGAGTTGCCCGTGCCCCTGGCCGTTTCGACCGGCGCGGCCGGTGAGGCGCTCGAAGGGTTGCGGATCACCGTCGCCGGAACGACCGTCGGTGCGTCCTCGGCGCTCGCGGACGGCCTTGGGGTGACCGTCGACGACGGCACTGGCGGCATCCGCGTCGTGATCGGGCCCGATGCGCTCGCAGGCCGCGCTCTGCCAGGCGGGACGTCCGTGGTCGTGACCGGCCCGTTGGGGCAGCGCGACAGCAGCGGCACCGGCACGAGCGGTTATCGGGTCCACGCCACGCTTGCCGGGGAGCTCGAGCTGCTCACGCCCGATCCAACCCCGACACCGACACCCTCACCCAGCCCGACACCCTCCCCGTCGCCGAGCCCGACCGGGACCCCCGCACCGACGCCGGCGCCGACCCCACGGCCGAGCCCCACGCCGGCCCCGAGCCCGACGCCGCGACCGAGTCCGACCCCGAGTCCCACCCCGGGAATCCTCGATCCCGCCGCCGCGCGTCTCGCACCCGTCGGTAGCCGGATCGTGGTTCGCGGCACGGTCACGGCCGAGGCCGGTCGCCTGGGTACGCAGCCCCTGTTTGCCATTGGCGACGCGAGCGGCGGGATCATCGTCCGGCTGCCGGACGAGGCGACGGCGCCGCAGCGCGGTTCCGTGATCCAGGTCGCCGGGAAGCTTGCCGACCCGTACGGCCAGCTCGAGGTCCGACCGGGCGATGGCGACATCGACGTCACCGGAAGCGGAGCCATGCCGAGCCCGATCCAGGCCCCGTCGGGCGGACTCGACGAGTCGACCGAGGCGCGCCTCGCCACGGCGAGCGGCGTCGTCGCGGCGAAGCCGTCGAAGTCAGGGAACAGCATCGTGCTCACGCTCGAGCGCAGCGGTCAGGCTTCGGTTCGCGTCATGGCCGACTCGACGAGCGGCCTGACCGCGTCGTCCTTCGAGGTCGGCGCCACCTACCGGGTCACGGGGATCGGTGGCCAGCGTGCGAGCCGCAAGGGCGCCCTCGATGGCTATCGCCTGTGGTTGCGCGGCACGGCGGACGTTCAGCGCCTCGCCGGTCCGCCCGCCGGAGGCTCAACGCCGGAGCCCGGCGGCGGGACCGCCGCCCCGAAGACGATCACGATCGGCGCCGCCCTTCGCAAGGGTGCAGGGCACCGTGGCCGTCGACGGCGTGGTCACGGCGCCGGCGACCCTGCTCGACGCCACGGGGCGGCGGATCGTGGTCCAGGACCAGAGCGCGGCCATCGAGGTCCTCCTTCCGGTTGGCGCGTCCGCACCGCCAATCGCGACCCGACTGCATGTCGAGGGCACGGTGAAGCGCGCGTACGGCGCGCCGCGCCTCCAGGCGACGAAGGTCACGCTCCGCGGCAGCGGCGCTGTTCCAGCTCCGATGGAGCTGCGATCGGAGCCCGGCGAGGATCACGAGTGGGAGCTCGTCCGGATCCATGGCCCGGTGGCCAGCGTGCACAAGCTCGGCGACCGCTGGCGGGCCGAGATCCGGCTCGGCGGGCGGCAGGTCGTCGTGGTTGGCCAGGCCGGAGCCGGGATCGCGGTCGACACGCTGGCGGAGGATCGCACCGCCACGGTGACCGGCATCGTCCGCCGACCCTACCCGACCGCCTCGGACCAGCGTTTCACGATCCTCCCGCGCTACCCGGCCGACGTTCGTGTCACGGGATCCGCCGCGGCCGCCGGATCCACGAACAGCCAGGGGCCGGACCCGCGGCGACCCCGGTGCCGCCGCTTCGGCGGCGTCCGCCGCCACGAGCGACCCGCTCCCAGGGGGACGTGACATCGACCTTGCCGGCCTGGCCGATGCGCGTGGGCGAGCAGGTCCGCGTCGGCGGCCTCGTCACCGACCTCGAACCCCGCGGCATCCGGATCGACGATGGGACGGCCTCCGCCCTCGTCGTCCTCGAGGGTGATGCTGCCCAACTCCTTCCGCTCATCGAGCCGGGCGATGCGGTCAACGCGAGCGGGACGGTGGAGTCGGTCGACGGCGAGCTCGCGGTCGTCGTCACCGATCCGGCAGGGATCGCCCTTGCCGCCGATCCCACCACCGCGGGTCCCGCTGCCACGGCGACGCCCATCGCCGCGCTACCGGGCGACACCCCGCCCGGGGCAACGGAGGCGAATCTGGGCGACCCGCTCGGCGGGCTTCCCGGCCTCGCCGGACTCGGGACGCTTGTCGCGGTCACGGCGCTCTCGGTCGCGCGTCACATGCCTCCGGCGGTGGCAGGCGCGGCGCCGTCTCGGAGCCCGCGTCGCGGCCCGTCTGGCCGCCTTCGCAGGGGCTCGCGACCGTCGAGCTCGACACCACCGGCGAGCCGTGGCCGGCCCCGCCGGACGGCCCCGACCCGACCCACGCTCGGGCCACGCACGGCTGAGCACGCGTCACGCACGCACGGATCGGCTTGACGCTCGTTCGCGGGCGGGACTATCCTCGGCCGAGTTTCGCGCCAGCGAAGCAGCCATCGGAGAGAGGAATCGGTCTTGCCGAACGCGGATACCCGCGTAGACAGCCTCCGGGATCGCCGGATTGCGACCCCGATCGGAGAACGGCAGTACCACATCGGTCTCGGCCCAGGCGAACTGGCCGAGTACATCCTCCTCCCCGGCGATCCCGACCGATCCGCCCGTGTCGGCTCGCGCTTCGAATTCGATCGAGCTCGAGCGCCGAGCATCGGGAGTTCGCGACGGTGACGGGGACCTATCGGGGCCAGCGGGTCTCGGTGGTGTCCACCGGCATCGGCACGGACAACGTCGAGATCGTGGTGGCAGAGATCCTGGCGATCACGGAACGGCCCACCTTCATCCGGGTCGGGTCGTGCGGCGCGCTCCAGCCGGAGATGGCGCTGGGCGACCTGGCCATCACGACCGGGGCGGTCCGCCTCGAGTCGACCACGAGCTTCTTCGTCCACGACGGGTATCCGGCGGTCGCCCACTATGAGGCGGTCGTGGCCCTCGTCGAGGCCGCGGAGCGGCTCGGACACCGGTACCACGTCGGGGTCACGGCCACGGCACCCGGGTTCTTCGGCGCGCAGGGGCGTCCGATTCCCGAGTTGCCCATCCGCTACCCTGACCTGGCAGAGGACATGGCGCGCCAGCGCGTCATGAACTTCGAGATGGAGGCGTCGGCGCTCCTCGTCCTCGCGACACTCGCTCGCTGTCGGGCCGGAGTCGTCTGTGCGGTCTACGCCAACCGGACGACCGGCGAATTCGTCAGCGGTGACCTGAAGAACGAGGCCGAGGCGGCCTGCGTGGACACGGGGCTCGAGAGCCTCGCGATCCTGGCCGAGATGGATCGACAGAAGCGAGCTGCGGAGACGGACCGCTGGCGCCCGTCGCTGTGGAATCGCGTGGCCCAGGCAAGCACCAGCTAGGCGGACGCGGGACGAGGGTTCCCGCGACGCCCCACCCGAGGAGGAGCCGACATGGCAGAGGCCTACTGCGTCAAGGACAAGCGCAAGGTCGAGGTCGTGAACCCGCAGCGGATCACCATGAAGAACGGCAAGCCGGCGCTCCAGGGCACCTGCCCGATCTGCGGCAACAAGGTGTTCAAGATCGGCGGCTGACCTTATCCCGTCACACTTCGAAACGTCGACGACCCTCGCCGTTCGCGGCGGGGGTCGTTTCATGTCCGCGCGACGGTGGGCCATCCGGCCCGCGATCGCGGGAGGGCCGGCCCTCGGGGTCGGAAGGGCCCTTTGCTAGAATGCCCTCGATCCCAGACCCGCGATTTCGAGGTTTCGCCCTGCTGTCACGACCGGTCCTTGCGCTCGACCTGGGCGGAACCCAGATCCGGGCCGCCGTCGTCCAGCCTGACGGCTCGCGACTGACCCGCGTCGCGACCGAGACGCCCAGCGAGCTCGGTCCCGCCGCGGTCGTCGACGCGTGCGTGGCCGCTCTCATCTCCGCGCGCGACCGTGCGCCACTCGAGGTCCGCGAGTCGATCATGGGCATCGGTATCTCCAGCCCCGGCCCGGTCGACCCGCGCGCCGGCGCGGTCGTCGAACCGCCGAACCTCGGTCCGAACTTCCGTGACGTGCCGCTGGCCGACGACGTTGAGGCAGCTCTCGGCCTGCCGACGTTCCTCGACCGCGACACGAACGTCGCCGCGCTCGGCGAGGCGGCCTACGGCGCCGGCCGCGGCCAGTACGACTTCATCTACGTCACGGTGTCGACCGGTGTCGGTGGCTCGATCGTCACGGACGGCCGGCTGTTCCACGGCCCCGACGGGATGGCCGGCGAGCTCGGCCACGTCCCGGTCGAGCTCGACGGCCCGATCTGCGGCTGCGGCGGGCGCGGGCACCTCGAGGCCATCGCGTCCGGCACGGCCCTCGCACGCGAGGCGCGTGCGGCGGTCGCCGCCGGCGCCAGCCCGTTTCTTGCCGCGCGCGCCGGCGAGGTGGGCCTCGCCGAGCTGAGCGCTCGCGACGTCGCCGAAGGCGAGGACGCCGGGGACGCAACCTGCGGCGTCCTGATGGGGCGGGCCCGCCGGGCAGTCGCGACAGCCTGTGTCGGGTTCGTCAATGCGTTCAACCCGCACCGGATCATCATCGGTGGGTCCATCGCCGAGGCGCAGGGGGAGCGCATGCTTGGCATGGCCCGGGAAGCGATCGCGCGCGAGTGCTTCTCGCGCCTGGCGGCCGCGGTCCGCGTCGTCCCGCCGGAGCTCGGCGAGGATGTTTCCCTCGCAGGCGCGCAGCCCCTCGTCTCGTCTCGCATCAACGATCCAGCCTGGAAGCGCAGCGACTCGGCCATCCGGCCGTCGTTTGCGTCGCCCGGCAGTGACATGTCCGTTCACGCGTCCGGCTTCGGCCGGGCGTAACCCAACAGGAGGATCCCGAACCATGGCAACCCGGGTGGGAATCAACGGCTTCGGCCGGATCGGTCGCCAGTCGCTCAAGGCCCTGATCGAGCGCGCCCCCGACGTCGAGGTCGTGGCGGTCAACGACCTGGTCGAGACGAGCCTCAACGCCCTGCTGTTCAAGCACGACTCGACGTACGGCGCCTATCCGGGCGACGTCGGCCACACCGACGACTCCCTGATCATCGACGGCCGCGAGATCAAGGTCCTCAAGGAGAAGGACCCCGCCGCCCTGCCGTGGGGCGATCTCGGCGTCGACATCGTGGTGGAGTCGACCGGCATCTTCACGAGCGCCGAGAAGGCCCGCGCGCACATCGACGCCGGTGCGAAGAAGGTGATCATCAGCGCGCCGGCGAAGGGCGAGGACATCACGATCGTCCTCGGCGTCAACGAGGACAAGTACGACCCGGCGAACCATCACATCATCAGCAACGCGAGCTGCACGACGAACTGCCTGGCGCCGGCGGCGAAGGTGGTCCACGACCTGCTCGGCATCGAGCGCGGGCTGATGAACACGATCCACAGCTACACCAACGACCAGCGCATCCTCGACGTCGCGCACAAGGACCCGCGCCGCGCCCGGTCGGCCGGTCAGAACATCATCCCGACGACGACCGGCGCCGCGAAGGCCCTCGCGCTCGTCATCCCCGACCTCAAGGGCCGCTTCGACGGGTTCAGCCTGCGCGTCCCGACGCCGACCGTGAGCGTCGTCGACTTCACCGCCGAGGTCGGTCGCGAGACCACGTGTCGATGAGCTGAACGCGGCGTTCCGCGCGGCAGAGGCTGGTCCGATGAAGGGCATCCTCGGCGTGTCCGACGAGCCGCTCGTCTCGACGGACTTCAAGGGCGACGAGCGATCGTCGATCGTGGACAGCGAGTCGACCATGGTCATCGGCGGCACGATGGTCAAGGTGATCGCCTGGTACGACAACGAATGGGGTTACAGCTGCCGCGTCGCCGATCTCGTCGCGCACGTCGCAGCTCGCCTGCCGGTCGCCGCCTGATCGACCACAACGTGCCCACGCGCCAGCGCACCACGGAAGGCGATCGATGAACAAGCAGACCATCCGCGACGCGGACGTCGCGGGCAAGCGCGTCTTCGTGCGGGTCGATTTCAATGTGCCGCTCGCGGACGGCAAGGTGACCGACGACTCGCGCATCCGCGCCGCGATCCCGACGATCAAGTCGCTCGTCGACCAGGGTGCCCGAGTCATCCTCGCCAGCCACCTCGGCCGGCCGAAGGGCAAGGTCCAGGACGGCCTTCGACTCCGGCCGGTCGGCCAGCTCCTGAGCCAGCTGATCCGGCGCAACGTGCCGGTCACCGGCGACGCACTCGGCGTCGGAACGGAGGACGCGCTCAAGCGCATGCGGCCCGGCGAGGTCCTGCTGCTCGAGAACCTGCGCTTCCACGCAGAGGAGGAGGCCAACGACCCGGAATTCGCGAAAACGCTCGCCTCCTATGCAGACATCTACGTCAACGACGCGTTCGGGACCGCCCACCGGGCGCATGCCTCGACCGTCGGCATCGCCGAGCTCCTGCCGGCATATGCCGGTCTCCTGATGGAGCGCGAGCTCGAGATGCTCTCCAAGCTGCTCGAGTCGCCCGAGCGCCCATTCGCGGCCATCCTCGGCGGCGCCAAGGTGTCCGACAAGATCGCCGTCATCGACAACCTGCTCACCAAGGTCGACCTGCTCGTCCTCGGCGGCGGAATGGCCAACACGTTCCTGCTGGCCCAGGGCAAGAGCGTCGGCAAGAGCCTCGCCGAGCACGACCGCGTCGACGACGCGAGGCGGATCCTCACCGCGGCGGGGAAGCGCGGCGTCCGGATCGTCCTTCCGGTCGACGTGATCGTCGCCAAGGAGGTCACGCGCGGAACGGAGTACAAGACGCTCCCCGCCGAGAAGATCCCGGCCTCGTGGCACATCGTCGACATGGGTGCCAAGTCGCTCGAGCTGATGCAGGAGGCGCTGGCCGACGCGCGGACCGTCTTCTGGAACGGGCCGATGGGCGTGTTCGAGATCCCGTCCTTCGCGCACGGGACGAACGCAATCGCCCGGACCGTGGCCGATCGCGCCGAGCACGGCGCGACCGTCGTGGTCGGCGGGGGCGACTCGGTCGCAGCAGTCACCCAGCAGGGCCTGGCCGACCGGATGACGCACATCTCGACCGGCGGCGGCGCGTCGCTCGAATTCCTCGAGGGCCGCGAGCTGCCGGGCGTGACCGTGCTGCTCGACAAGATCGAGGAGCCGCCGAAAACGAAGGCGAAGGCAGCAACGAAGGCGAAGACAGGAACGAAGGCGAAGGCATGACCACCTCCATCGAGTTCATCGACGCGCGGGAGATCCTCGACTCGCGTGGCAATCCGACCGTCGAGGTCGACGTGGTCCTCGACGACGGATCGGTCGGCCGCGCCGCGGTTCCGTCCGGGGCATCGACCGGTGCCCACGAGGCGGTCGAGCTGCGCGACGGCGACAAGAGCCGGTTCGGTGGCAAGGGCGTGCTGCGCGCCGTGAACAACGTCATCGAGATCATTGCGCCGGCGCTGTACGGGCTGGACGCATCCGACCAGGCCGGGATCGACGCGGTCCTGATCGACCTCGACGGGACGCCGAACAAGGGAGAGCTCGGGGCCAACGCGATCCTCGGCGTGTCGCTGGCCAGCTGCCCACGCTTCGGCGGCCTCCTACGATCTGCCGCTGTACCGCTATCTCGGCGGGGTCGGCGCGCGGACCCTGCCGGTCCCGATGTTCAACATCCTCAACGGCGGCAAGCACGCCCAGGACTCCACGGACTTCCAGGAGTTCATGGTCATGCCCGTCGGCATGGCGACGTACTCCGACGCGCTGCGTGCCGGGGCCGAGATCTTCGCGACGCTGCGCTCGATCCTGCACGACGAGGGGCTCGCCACCGGCCAGGGCGACGAGGGCGGGTTCGCGCCGGCACTGCCGTCGAACGAGGCC
Source organism: uncultured Chloroflexia bacterium (assembly GCA_963721655.1). GTDB lineage: Bacteria > Chloroflexota > Limnocylindria > Limnocylindrales > CSP1-4 > DASTYU01. Next base: position 153,355 of record CAVRKH010000021.1, read on the forward strand.
GCGGTCGAGGTGATCCTGCGCGCCGTCGAACGCGCCGGGTACCAGCCGGGCGAGCAGATCGCGATCGCACTCGACCCCGCCACCTCCGAGCTCGTCGAAGAGGGAAGCGGCGACTCCGGGGCCCCGACCCGGTACGTCCTCGCCCGGGAGGGTCGCACGCTCGACAGCGGCGAGCTCATCGACCTGTGGGCCGACTGGGTTGACCGCTATCCCGATCGTGTCGCTCGAGGACGGCCTCGGCGAGGACGACTGGGCGGGCTGGCAGCACCTCCGCCAGCGGCTCGGCGACCGGATCCAGCTGGTCGGCGACGACCTGCTGGTCACCAACACCGAGCGGATCGCCAAGGCCATCGAGCTCGACGCGGCGAATTCGGTCCTGGTCAAGGTCAATCAGATCGGGACGCTCACCGAGACGATCGAGGCGATCGAGCTGGCACGGGCGGCCGGCTGGTCCGCGGTCGTGTCGCACCGCTCGGGTGAGACCGAGGACACGACCATCGCCGACCTCGTCGTGGCCATGGGCACCGGCCAGATCAAGACCGGTGCGCCGTCGCGCTCGGAGCGGGTTGCCAAGTACAACCGGCTCGTGCGCATCGAAGGCGAGCTCGGCGACGGTGCGCGGTACCTGGGGCGGCGAGCGCTGGCCGGCGTCCCACGCGAGACATCGCAGGCGGTCGAAGCGGCCGGGGCAGCAGCGGGCTCGTGACCCGCATCGTCGATCGCGGCGCGATCGTCGCCGCCTATGTCGGCATCGGCATGGCGATCACGATCGCGGTCAGCTTCCTGCTCGTCATCCCGATCGAGCCGATCTACTGGCTCCTCGTCGTCCCCGCCGGGCTGACGATCGGCTACTACGCGAACTCCCGCTCCAACCGGGCCGCCGGCCCGTGGGGACGCATCCTGGCCAACGGGCTGTTCGCGGGGTTCGTCACCGGCCTCACGCTGGCCACCTTGCTGCTCGGGGTCAAAGGGCTGTTCTTCTTCGCCGACAACGGCTACCCGGACTTCAACCGCGTCGACGAGAACGGCAATGCGATCCCGCCGTTCTGCGACCCGGGCGCGGGCTGCGTGTACGCCCGCTATCTGGCCGACGGGAGGGGCGACGTGCTGGCCGCCGAGGGGGTCACGGACGCGGCGTCGTTCACGCCCTTCTATTGGAACCAGCAGTTCGCCACGGCCGGGATCCTGCTCGTGCTCACGAGCGGTGCGGGCCTGGGCGGCGCGCTGCTGTACGGACTGGCGCGGCCGCGGGGAGCGGACGCGGTGGCTTCAGCGGGCGAGAAGGCCAGCCCAGCCTGACGCGGGCGCTCCGGGGCGATCCCGCCACCTACGAACATGGTTCGTACTCGGCCATTGGCGTGAGCCGAGTCGAGAAGTTCCGGCTCGCTCGTGGCCGTTTTGTGTGCCGACGACGAGCCATGAGTCGTACGCGTCAGGAATCGCCGCCTCCGGCTCGCTGAATACGAGCACGGCTCGTATCTGGCAACGAGCGGCCTGGGACCGCGTGGCCTCCGGATAGCACGAAGCCCGGCCGTCCTCCGACAGCCGGGCCTCCAATGCGGGAGGGGCGGACTAGCTCTTCTTGGCCTTCGGCGCGGCCTTCGTGGTCTTCGACGCCGTGGTCTTCGACGCGGCCGTCTTGGCTGCGGTCGTCTTCTTCGGCGCCGCGGCCTTGGCGCCGGACGACTTGGCAGCAGTCGTCTTCTTCGGCGCGGTCACGGTCGCGGTCGGGGCAGCCTCCGTCTCCGAAGCGGCCGAGGTATCGCGGGCGGTCCGGCTCAGCGCGGCCCGGGCCTTGCCGGCGGCCGTCTGAGCGCCCTTGGCCTTGTCGGCCTTCGACGCGGCGATGCGTGCCTTCGCGGCCTTCTGGGCGGCGGCCTTGCCGGTCGTCTTTGCGACGCGGCCGCCGTGCCCGGCATGGGCGCCACCGACAGCGGCGTTGATCTTGATCGTCAGGCGCGACTTGCGGCGCGCGGCGGCGTTCGGGTGGATCGCTCCGGCCTTGGCCGCGCGATCGAGGGCGCTGAGCGCCTCGGCGAGGGCCTGCTGCGGATCGATGCCGTCGCTCGGCTGGGTCGCAGCCGTCAGGGCCTTGGCGACGTAGGTCTTGGCCGCGGTCCGACGCGGCTGCAGGACCTCGTGTCGGCGCCGGGCATTCCGGACGCGCTTGAGGCCCGACGGCGTGCGTGCGCCGGTCCAGGTGCGGGGCGTCTTGGCCAAGGGTTACGAACCTCTCGTTCGAATGAAGTGCTCGACATGCGGCGGCGCGGAAATGAGCGCCGAACGCGAACGCGGATGGTACCACAGGGACGAGACGTCCCCGCCCAACCCGGCCCGTATCATGCCGCCGTGGACGCGCCCACCGCCGACTACCCTGCTCGCGATGGCCGAGGACGCGCGCGCCCGCGATCCGGCGCGAGGACCCGGAGTCCGCCGCGATGATCGAGGCACGCTACCCGGAGCTGCTCGAGGCGCTGGACTGGTACCTCGATGCCGGGCAGCCGGACCAGGCGTTCCGGCTGGCCACAGCGCTGGTGCCGTTCTGGATGTCGACGAAGCGCATCGACGACGGCGACCGCTGGTTCGCACGCGCCCTTGCGCAGCCTGCCGGCAGCGCACCGCGACGGGCGCGCGCGACGTACGACCACGGCTACCTCGTCTTCTGGGCAGGCCGCTACGACCTGGCGGATGAACGGTTCGCGGATGCTCGGGCGCAGGCCGAGGCAGTTGGCGACTCGAACCTCGTGGCGCTCGTGCTGGCCGGCGCGGCGCGCGTCGCGCTCGGCCGGGACCCGGCGGAGGCGGCGCGCCTGTGTCGAGAGGCGCTTGCGGCCACCGAAGCCACGCCGGCCTCGGACGGTCGCTCGAGCGCGCTCCACGTCCTCGGCGTCGCGCTCCAGATGGCGGGTGACCTCGAGGGCGCTCGCGATGTCATGACGAGCCGGCTCGAGCTCGCGCGCGAGAACGGCGACGAGTTCATCGTCTGGGTCGAGTCCTCGAACCTGAGCATGGTTGAGCGACAGCTCGGCAACCTCGGTCGCGCCGAGGCCCTGTCGCGCGAGGCGCTCAGGATCGTCGAGGCCCGCGGTGACGCGATGGCGATCCCATGGATCATCAACGGCCTCGCCGCTGTCACCGCTGCGAAGGGCGAGCTCGAACGCGCCGCGACGCTGAACGGCATGGCGGCGGCGATGCTCGAACGGGCCGGCGGCGAGTGGCCGCCCGACGAGCGGGAGCAGTACGAGGGCACGCTGGCGGCCGTCGAGGCCGGGCTGCCACCGGACGCGATCGAGCGAGCTCGTTCGTCGGGTGCGGCAATGTCGATCGAGCAGGGGGTCGCCTACGCACTGAGCGAGGCCGCGGCGGGCTAGACTGCGCCCTCGTGGCCATCCCGCAGGACCGTCTCCGGAATTTCTCGATCATCGCGCACATCGACCACGGCAAGTCGACGCTCGCCGATCGGCTGCTCGAGCTGACCCATACGGTCGAGGGCCGGCAGATGACGAGCCAGGTCCTCGATTCGATGGACCTCGAGCGCGAGAAGGGCATCACGATCAAGGCGCGCGCGGTCCGCCTCCAGTACACGGCCGCGGACGGTCTCGAGTACGCCCTCAACCTCATCGACACGCCGGGACACGTCGACTTCAGCTACGAGGTGAGCCGCAGCCTGCAGGCCTGCGAAGGTGCGCTGCTCGTGGTCGACGCGGCCCAGGGCATCGAGGCCCAGACCCTGGCCAACGTCCATCTCGCGCTGCGCGAGGGCCTCACGATCATCCCGATCGTCAACAAGATCGACCTGCCCTCGGCACAGCCGGACGTCGTCATGGAGGAGCTCGAGAACGTCCTCGCGATCCCGCGCGAGGAGGTCATCCTCGCCAGCGCCAAGGATGGAACCGGCGTCCCGGAGATCCTCGAGGCGATCGTCGCCCGCATCCCGCCACCGAAGGGCGACCCCGCTGCGCCGCTCCAGGCGCTGATCTTCGATTCGCACTACGACGCGTACAAGGGCGTGGTCGTCTACGTGCGGCTCGACCAGGGCACGCTCAACGCCCGGGACACGATTCGCCTGATGGCCTCGAAGGCCGAAGCCGAGCTGCTGGAGCTCGGCGTGTTCCGTCCGCAGCTCGTCCCCGTCGACCGGCTCGTGGCCGGCGAGGTCGGCTACGTCGCGACGGGCCTCAAGAACGTCCGCGAGGCGCAGGTCGGCGACACGATCACGATCGCCGCCCGGCCGGCATCGAAGGCACTGCCCGGCTACCAGGAGGCCAAGAGCCTCGTCTTCGCCGGCCTGTACCCGCTCTCCGGGGAGGACTACCCGCTGCTTCGCGATGCGCTCGAGAAGCTGCACCTCAACGACGCGAGCTTCACCTATGAGCCGGAGAGCTCGATCGCACTCGGGTTCGGGTTCCGCTGCGGGTTCCTCGGCCTGCTCCACATGGAGATCGTCCAGGAGCGCCTCGAGCGCGAGTTCGACCTCGACCTGATCGCCTCGGCGCCGTCGGTGGAGTACCACGTCGTGCTGACGAACGGCCGGGGCGAAGTCGCGGTCGACAACCCGGCGAAGATGCCCAGCCCGAACGACATCGAGGAGATCCGCGAGCCGTGGGTCACGCTGTCGGTCGTGACGCCGAGCCAGTACATCGGCGCGCTCATGGAGCTCTCCACGAACCGGCGCGGGACGTTCCTCGACATGGAGTACCTCGACCCGCAGCGCGTCCTGCTGCGGTTCGAGCTGCCGCTCGCCGAGCTGATCGTCGACTACTACGACCAGCTCAAGAGCCGCAGCCAGGGCTACGCGTCGATGGACTACGAGGAGGCCGGCTACCGGCCGGCGAACCTGGTCAAGCTCGACATCATGGTCAACGGCGAACCGGTCGATGCGCTGTCGCTGATCGTCCACCGCGACCGGGGCCAGGTCGTCGGCCGTGCCCTCGCCAGCCGGCTCAAGACGCTCATCCCGCGCCAGATGTTCGAGGTGCCGATCCAGGCCGCCGTCGGTTCGAACGTGATCGCGCGCGAGACGGTCCGGGCCATGCGCAAGAACGTCCTGGCCAAGTGCTACGGTGGCGACATCACGCGCAAGCGCAAGCTGCTTGAGAAGCAGAAGGAGGGCAAGCAGCGGATGAAGCGCGTGGGCTCGGTCGAGATCCCGCAGGAGGCGTTCCTCGCGATCCTGCGCATGGAAGAGGGCTAGTGCGCCACATTCCGAGCTCCCGCTCCGTCTAGCGAACGCCCATGGACGACTTCGTCGGTACCGCGCGCGTCCTGATCGCGGTCGGCTTCGCGCTGATGCTCGTGATGCTGCGGCTGGACGCCGAGCGGTTCGGCACGGCCGAGTACTACGAGGCCACGCGCGACGGCGAGCGTCCGTCGGTGCTGACCCGCGTCGCCTGGTACCTGCTCGGGGTCGGGCTGGCGGTCGGCATCATGCTCATCCACCCGTCACCGCAGATCGACTTTTTCCTCGGGACCGGGGATCGCGCGCAGTCGGTGGCATGGGGCCTCGCGTACGGCCTGATCGGCACCGCGCAGGCCGTGATCTACGCGTTCCTGCGCTACCACCGGATCCGCTTCCCCGAGGTGCGCTCCTACCCCGGAGCGCTGCTCAACGCGACCGTGACCGCGTTCATCGACGAAGTCGCGTTCCGCGGCGCGCTGTTCGGCCTGCTCCTCCTGACCGGCCTCGATCCGACGCTCGCGAACATCATCCAGGCGATCCTCTACACGCTCACGACCCGCCTCGGCGCGCCGGGCCGGGACCGCTACCTGTTCGTGCTGACCATCGGCATCGGGCTCGTCGGTGGCTACCTGACGGCGTTGACCGGTGGGATCGCCGCGGCCTTCCTCGGGCATGCCATCACCCGGTTCGCGGTCTTCCTGTGCACCGGCCACACCGGCCAGCCGCTGCCGCGGGGCCGGGAGGTCGAGGAGATCGAGGCGCGACGCCGGCCGCCGCGGGGCTGGCGGATCGTCGGCTCGCGGGATCCGGCGCCGCCGGATCGGTGACGGCAGCGGCGGCCATGCCGCCGACGACATCGGCGACGCTGCCGCCGGTCGCGCTGTACGTCCACATCCCGTTCTGCGTCTCGCTCTGTCCCTACTGCGACTTCGTCGTCTACGCCGGGGCGGCGGCCCGGGGCCCGCGCAACCGGATCGCCGCGTTCCTCGCGGCACTCGAGACCGAGCTGGAGCTTCGCGCGGCCGGCGTTCCCGGCATTCCCGGCGTTCCCGAGGCGCCGCAGCCGCTCGAAACCGTCTACTTCGGCGGTGGCACGCCGTCGCTGCTCCCTCCCGAGGCCATTGCGCGGCTGCTCGACCGGATCCGGGCACGGTTCGGGATGGCCGCCGGGGCCGAGGTGACGCTCGAAGCCAACCCCGGGCCCGACGAGCGCGGCGACGCGACGGCGTGGCGCGATGCCGGCGTCACCCGGATCTCGCTCGGGGCGCAGTCGATGGATCGCGGCGAGCTCCGCCGGCTGGGCCGCCGGCACGGACCCGAGGACGTGGCACGGGCCGTCGAGGCGGCACGGGCCGCGGGCATCGGCTCCGTCTCGCTGGACCTGCTGTACGACGTCCCGGACAGCACCGAGGAGCGCTGGGCGGCAACGCTCGACGCGGCCCTCGCGCTCGGGCCCGACCACCTGTCGCTGTACGCGCTGACGCTGGACGACCCGGACGCGGAGGGGCTCACCGGGCCCGCCGGCGACCACCTCCCCACGACCGCCGGAGCCCGGCGCTGGCGCGACCGCGCACGCCCCGCCCAGGACGAAGATCGTGCCGCGGCCCAGTACCGCCACGCCGTGGATCGCCTGGCCGCCGATGGCTGGCGCGGCTACGAGATCAGCAACTGGGCGCGGCCCGGCCACGAGAGCCGCCACAACCTCGTGTACTGGGAGCGCCGGCCGTACGAGGCGATCGGTCCGGGGGCGCACGCCTTCGACGGCGCCACACGCCGCTGGAACGCGGCGCGGCTCGACGGCTACGTGGCGGCGCTGACCCCGGCCGACGGGAGCGAGCCGCGCCTGCCGCCCGGGGGAGCGGAGGCGATCGATCATGCGACCGCCGCCGCCGAAGCGCTGATCCTCGGGCTCAGGACGGACCGGGGCGTGCCCCTCGAGGCGGCCACCGCTCCGTCATTCGAACCCGTGGCGGCGTGGGCAACGGAAACCGGCCTCCTCGAACGGCGCGACGATCGGCTGGTCCTCACGACCGAGGGCCGGCTCCTCTCGAACGAGCTGTTCTCGCGTCTTGTGTAGACGCCAACGCCCAGAATCGCGCGTTGACACTCGAACTGGCCCGCTGCTACGATGCCGACATCACCGTTAGCACTCGACAGGTGAGAGTGCTAACCGCCCCAACGGAGAGAAGCCCTTGGCGCGCGTACGCCGCACCACCGGCCCTCTGGACCTCCGATCTCAGGCGATCCTCCGGGCTGTCATCGAGGAATACGTCACGACCGCGGCCCCGGTTGGCTCCCAGGCGCTCGTCGAGCGCTACCGCCTCGGCGTGTCGAGCGCGACCGTGCGCAACATCCTCGCGGAGCTCGAGGCGGCGGGTCTGCTGAGCCACCCGCACACGTCCGCGGGCCGCGTCCCGACTGACCACGGCTACCGCTTCTACGTCGAGTCGATCGTCGAGCAGGTGCCGCTCCCGCCGGTCGAGCAGCTGATGATCCGCCACCAGTTCGGCCAGGTCGAGTTCGCCAGCGAGCACTGGTTCCGCCTGGCGGCGAGCACGCTCGCCGGTGTCACGCGCTCTGCCGGCCTTGCCACCGCGGCGAAGCCGCAGGCAGCGCACATCCGCCGGATCGACCTCGTGTCGATCAGCGACCGGATCGCGAGCCTGATCCTGGTGCTGCGCGAAGGGAGCATCAAGCAGTCGCTCATCTCGCTCGACGAGCCTGCCGACCAGGACACGCTCAATGCGGTCGCCGGCCGGCTCAACGTGCAGCTGACGGGCCTGACCGCGGACGCGGCAGAGGCGCGCCTGGCTGCGGTCGAGCACGCCGACTTCCGCGACCCGATGGCCACCTTGATCGGCGAGCGCATCGTTCGCACCCTTCGCGAATACGACGCGACCGCCATCGAGGAGGTCTTCAGTGACGGCCTCCTCAACGTGATGGCCGCGCCGGAGTTCGCCCAGAGCGACAAGCTGCGGCGCGTCTTCTCGGCGCTCGAGAACCGGACCTATCTCGGCCAGCTCGTCGGCGCGGTTGCCGGCACCGGCCGGGTGCACGTCTTCATCGGCGCGGAGAACGCCTCGGCTGAGATGCACGACGTGTCGCTCGTCCTTGCGCCGTACGGCCGCCCGAACCGGGCCGTCGGCGTCGTCGGCGTGCTCGGTCCCACCCGCATGCCGTACTCGCAGGCGATCGGCACGGTCCGCTTCGTCTCCGGGCTGATGAACGAGCTCGTCGATCACCTGTATGCCTGAACGTATGGAGCGTCCACGACCAGCGATGTCCCCGAGAGAGACCCACCCGATGACCCGCAAGACCCGCGCCCAGGAGCGCATCGACGAGATCGACGTCTCGCCGACGACGTTGATCGCCCAGATCGAGGAGCTGACGGGCCAGCTCGCCGCGGCCAGCAAGCAGTCGGACGAGTACCTGTCCGCGCTGCAGCGCGAGCGCGCCGAGTTCCTCAACTTCAAGCGGCGGACCGCCGAGGAGCGCCAGCGCGATCTCGGGCTCGCCAGCGACGACCTGATCCGCAAGGTGCTGGCGGTCGCGGACGACTTCGACCGGGCGATCGACGCCCGGCCGGCCGAGCTCGCCGACAACGCGTGGGCCGAAGGCATCGCCGCGATCGACCGCAAGCTGGGAGCCCTGCTCGATAGCGAGGGCGTCAGCCAGATCGACGCGGCCCCCGGCCGCCCGTTCGATCCCCGTGAGCACGAGGCGATCGCCAACGTGCCCGGGACCGGCCGGCCCGAGGGCGAGATCGTCGACGAGCTCCGCAGGGGCTACCGCCTCCGCGACCGGATCCTGCGGCCGGCCCTGGTGGCCGTCGCCGCACCCGCCACGAACCCTGAACCCGAACCACAGTCCCAACCCGAAACCCGACCGAACTAGGAGCCAGACACCACGATGGGCAAGATCATCGGCATCGACCTCGGCACGACGAACTCCGTCGTCGCCGTGATGGAGGGCGGCGAGCCCACCGTCATCGCGTCGGCCGAAGGCGGACGAACCGTCCCCTCCGTCGTCGCATTCACCAAGACCGGCGAGCGGCTCGTCGGCCAGCTCGCAAAGCGGCAGGCCGTCACCAACCCCGGCAACACCGTCTTCTCGATCAAGCGGTTCATGGGCCGTCGCTTCGACGACCCGGAGACCAAGCACAGCCGCGAGCTCGTGCCGTACACGGTCGACAAGGACGCCAAGAGTGACGGCATCGTCGTCAAGCTCGCCGACGGCAAGTCGTACTCGCCGCCCGAGATCAGCGCGATGGTCCTGCAGAAGCTGAAGACCGACGCGGAGGCGTACCTCGGCGAGAAGGTGACGGAGGCCGTGATCACGGTCCCGGCCTACTTCGACGATACGCAGCGCCAGGCGACCAAGGACGCGGGCCGGATCGCCGGCCTCGACGTGAAGCGGATCATCAACGAGCCGACCGCGTCGGCCCTCGCCTACGGCCTCGACAAGAAGTCGGACGAGAAGATCGCCGTCTACGACCTGGGCGGTGGAACGTTCGACATCTCGATCCTCGAGCTCGGCGAAGGCGTCTTCGAGGTCAAGGCGACCAACGGCGACACGCACCTCGGCGGCGACGACTTCGACCAGCGCGTCATCGAGTGGCTGCTGGCCGAGTTCAAGAAGGACCAGGGCATCGACCTGGCCAAGGACCAGCAGGCCCTGCAGCGCCTCAAGGAGGCGGCCGAGAAGGCGAAGATCGAGCTGTCCACGACGGCTTCGACCGAGATCAACCTGCCGTACATCACGGCCGATGCGAGCGGGCCCAAGCACCTCGTGATGACGCTGACACGGGCGAAGCTCGAGGACCTCGTCGCCGACCTCACCGAGAAGACCAAGGGCCCGGTCCTGGCCGCGCTCAAGGACTCCGGCCTCAAGGCGGCCGACATCGACGAGGTCATCCTCGTCGGCGGCATGACCCGCATGCCGGCGGTCGTCGAGGCCGTCAAGTCGATGTTCGGCGGCAAGGAGCCGCACAAGGGCGTCAACCCGGACGAGGTCGTGGCGATCGGCGCCGCGATCCAGGCCGGGGTGCTGGCAGGCGACGTCAAGGACGTGCTGCTCCTCGACGTCACCCCGCTGTCGCTCGGCATCGAGACGCTCGGTGGCGTGATGACCAAGCTCATCGAGCGCAACACGACCATCCCGACGTCGAAGTCGCAGGTGTTCTCGACGGCCTCGGACAACCAGAACCAGGTCGAGATCCACGTCCTCCAGGGCGAGCGCGACTTCGCGAACGACAACAAGACGCTCGGGCGGTTCATCCTCGACGGGATCCCGCCCGCCCCGCGCGGCGTGCCGCAGATCGAGGTCACGTTCGACATCGATGCGAACGGCATCCTCGACGTGCGTGCCAAGGACCGCGCAACGAGCAAGGAGCAGCAGGTCCGGATCACCGCCTCGTCGATGCTCGACAAGAGCGCCGTGGACCAGATGGTCCGCGACGCGCAGGAGCACGCCGAAGAGGACCGCCAGCGGCGCGACGAGGTCGAGACCCGCAACCAGGCCGAGGCCCTGACGTTCCAGGCCGAGCGCACGCTCAAGGACCTGGGCGACAAGGTGTCGGCCGAGGACCGGGCCGAGGCCGAGAACAAGGTCGCCTCGCTGCGCGAGGCGCTCAAGGGCTCGGACGTCGCGGCGGTGCAGACCGGGATGACGTCCCTGGCCGAAACGCTCCAGCGCATCTCGACCGCCGCCTACCAGGCCGCCTCCGCCGAGTCCCCGAACGGCTCCGACGGATCCGGCGAGGGCGGGGCCGGTGAGGCGCCCGGGGAGGGCGAGCCTGCGGAGGAATCCGAAGGCGCCGGCGAGGAGACGGTCGAAGGCGAGTTCAAGGAGGTCTAGGCCCCCGCGATCCTCGCAGACACGACGCGCCCGCGGACTTCGACCCGCGGGCGTTTCGATTCCGCCACCCGGGCCAAGCCGGGCCTGCGCCGGTGACTAGACTCGCGGGGTGATCGGACGCAGCGGCCGCCGCCCGCGGGACTATTTCCTCCGCACCACGCGGCCCGTTCGCAGGCCGCGTTCCCCGTGGGTCGTCCTGATCCTCGGGCTGTTCCTGATCACCGCGGTGGGCACGGTCCTCCTGGCACTCCCGGTTGCGACCGCGGACGGCCAGCACACGACGTTCCTCGACGCGCTCTTCACGGCGACCTCGGCCGCGTCGACGACCGGGCTCGTCCTGTCCGATACGGCGACCCATTGGAGCCCGTTCGGACAGGTCGTGATTCTCGGGCTGATGCAGCTCGGCGGGTTCGCGTTCATGACCGGTTCGACGATCTTCCTCCTGCTCCTCGTCGGGCGGCGCACGAGCCTGAGCGACCGGCTCCGGGTGCAGGCCGCAGGTGGCGTCCCGCAGCTCGGCAAGGTCACGGAACTCGTTCGTCGCGTCGCGCTGTTCACCCTCATCTGCGAGGCTGCGGGGGCAGTGGTGCTGGCCGCGGCCTTCCTCCTGCACGGCGAAGGCCCCGCCACGGCCGCCTGGTGGGGCGTCTTCCACTCCATCTCGGCGTTCAACAACGGCGGCTTCGACCTCTTCGGAGAGTTGCGCAGCCTGACCGGCTTTGCCAATGCGCCGGCGATCCTCGTGCCGATTGGCATCCTGATCGTGCTCGGCGGCCTCGGCTACGCCATCGTCGGCGACGTCTGGGCGAAGCGGCGTTGGGTCCGCCTCGCGCTCGAGACGAAGCTCGTGCTCCTCGGGACGGTGATCCTCATCGCGGTCGGCGCCCTCGGCACGGCCGTGCTCGAGTGGTCGAACCCACTGACCCTCGGGCGGCTCGAGCCCGCCGACCGCGTGGTGAACGCGCTCTTCCACTCCGTGAGCCTGCGCAGCGCCGGGTTCGATTCGATCGGCGTCGGCTCGCTCGTGAACGAGTCGCTGTTCCTCGCCATCGGCCTGATGTTCATCGGCGGAGCGAGCGGATCGACCGCGGGCGGCGTCAAGATCAACACCGTGGCCGTGCTGCTTGTCGCGTCGTGGTCGGCCGTCCGAAGCGGTCCATCCGCGACAGCCTTCGGCCGGAGCATCCCCCACGTCATCGTCTACCGCTGTGTGGCGATCTTCCTCATCGGCATCGCGGGGGCATTCGTCCTTGCGCTCGCGCTCCAGCTGACCGGTCGCCTGCCGTTCCTGGGAGTCATGTTCGAAAGCGTGTCGGCGCTCGGTACGGTGGGCGTGTCGACCGGCCTCACGACCAGGTTCTCGCCCGGCGGTCAGCTGCTGTTGACCGCCGCGATGTTCGTCGGGCGGCTCGGGCCGCTCGTCCTCGTCCTCGCGCTCGCGCAGCGAACGCGACCCGTGGCCCATCGGCCGGCCGTCGAGCCGGTCCGTATCGGCTGACCAGGAGACCCTCCATGAAGCAATCCGTTCTCGTCATCGGCCTCGGGCGGTTCGGCTCCGCGGCGGCCCGCGAACTCATGCGCCTCGGGCACGACGTGCTCGCGGTGGACAGTAACGAGGCGGCCGTCAACGAGATCGCGCCGGAGGTCACCCAGGCCCTGCAGCTCGATGCCGCCGACCTGGAGGCGCTCAAGGGGATCGGCGCCGGCGAGTTCGACCACGCGATCGTGGCGATCAGCGGCCAGGGCGAACCCAGCGTGTTCGCGACGATGGCCCTCAAGCAGCTTGGGGTCGGCAACGTCGTGTCCAAGGCCGGCACGCCGCTCCACGGCGCGATCCTCGAACGCGTGGGCGCAGACCGGATCGTCTTCCCCGAGCGGGAGATGGGCGTGCGCATCGCGCACCTGTTTGCCTACCCGAACGTGATCGACTACGTCGACGTCGCTCCCGATTTCGGTCTGGTCGTCGTCCGCGTGCCGGCCGACTTCGTTGGGCGCACCCTCGGCGAGATCGACCTGGGCGCACGTTTCCAGCTCACGCCGGTCGCCCTTCGCCGTGGGGACCGCCTGACGGTCCAGCCCGTCAGATGAGCGAGCGGGTCGAGCCGGGCGACGTACTCATCCTCGTGGGCAGCGACGAGGGTCTCGCGCGACTGCCAAACTCGCCGGCGGCAAACCGCCCCGGCGAGCGCTAGCCGAGGAAGAGCGGCACGCTCGGCGCGACGGCCTGGACCACCAGCACGACGAGATAGGCGGCGACGAGGGCGAGCCCGGCGACGAGGTGCAACTTGATGTTCACGCCCATGATCGCCATCAGGCCGTACGGGTTGTCGTAGTTGGGTTCCAACCCGCGCGAGACCTGGAGCGCCAGCGGGATCGTCAGCAGGACGATCAGTGCCGTGACCGGCAGCGTGCCGGTCGCGACGGTGAGCACCACGACCGCATACGCGGCCACGACCGCGACCCGGTAGCCGGTCACGATCGTGGTGCGCCCGAAGCGAACGGGCAGCGTCCGCTTGCCGGCTCGCGCGTCACCGCGCCGGTCGGGGATCTCGTTCACGTAGAGGATCAGGGCAACGAGCAGGGCGACCGGGATGGACGCGACGAACGGCTCCCACGACAGCGCGCCCTCGGTCTGCACGACGTACGCCCCGAGCAGCATCAGCGGCCCGAACCCGAGGGCGACAGCCACCTCCCCGAGCCCGCGGTACACGAGCTTGAGCGGCGGCGCGGTGTAGCCGATCCCGACGACGAACCCGATGATGCCGATCGCAAGCAGGGCCGGCGACCCGCGCAACGCGAGCAGCAGCAGGCCCACCAGCCCCCCGGCGATCCAGAAGCCAACGGCGAGCGTCGACATCTGGCGGAACGATACGAGCCCGTACTGAAGGACCCGCGAGCCGCCACTGAACTGGGTCGGCGTGACATTGGCGTCGTCGGCGCCCTGGGTCGTGTCGAAGATGTCGTTGCTCACGTTGATCGCGAGCTGGACGAAGCATGCCCCGATGATCGTGAGGATCGCCGCGACGAGGTCGAACGCGCCGTGGCTTGCGGCGATCACGATGCCGAGCACGACCGGCACGATCGTTGCGCTCAGGAATGGCAGCCGCGTGGTGCGCAGGACGAGGAACGGCAGCGACAGGCGCGGTTTCACGGGCGTGCCGCGCTCCCGCGACAGCGCGTCGAAGTAGCGACGCGACTTGCCGACCGACCGCTCCGAGTACTCGAAGAACGGGACCTCTGCCTCGTCCCAACCCCATGCCGATGACGGGGAGAACTCCAGGCGATCGCCGCCGCCCGGCAGGGCACGGCCCCAGACCGTGACATGTCGCCGTTCGTCGTAGCCGTAGCCGGGCTGCGGGCGGATGTGCGAGCCGGTGAGCGAGACCTCGCGATCCATCGGGACCGCCAGGCCGGCCGGCCGTTCGAAGGTGACGGTGCCGGCGTCCGGGTCCACGGTGGCGTCAACGGCCACGCTGAGCGGATAGCCGTTCGGCTCGACCCAGGTCAGAACCGCGTACGGATAGGTGGCCAGCTTCGCAAGCCCATCGCCTGCGCTGAGCTCCGGTGTCGCGCGCATCAGGCGGCCTCCCCTCGCTCCGCGCTGATCCGCGGGACCGTGCCCGTCATGCCGCCGGGCCAGTACAGGACCCGCCGGGGCGTGATCTCGATGAGCGCTCGCTCGAAGAACAGGGGCAGCGCGACGCGCACCTTGAGGAAGGCCACGATCGCCGGCTCCTTCGCCTCCCAGATCGGCAGCAGACGTTCCCAGCCACCGTGCGGGTCGTCATCGATCACGCGGGCATCGCCCTGGATCGTGGCCCGGTCGCTCTCTCCGCCGACGGCCACCGGATCGGTGATCGACAGCGATACCTTCGGGTTGGCGCTGATGTGCTCGAGCTTCCGGCTGAAGAGCGTCGACGACGTCATATAGACCAACGTGCCGTCGTAGAGCGGGATGAGCGGGTAGGTGACCGGTCGGCCGTGGCCGTCGACCACCGTCAGCTCCCCGACAAGGGCGATCTCGAGCAGGCGCTCGACGGGTTCGGGCATCCAGGACATCTGCATCGCGGCTCCTGCCGATCTGCGCCGGTTCAGGCGTGCATGTGTGTGCTACCGGAGTGTAGCTTGTTTCGCAAATCGGGTCGCGCGGCAAGGCTTTCGTCATCGACGCGATCTCGCATACCTGACGGCCCCTGACACGCGGCCGCGGTACCATGCGGCCCCATGCCCGACACCCCGGAGTCGCAGGACTCTCCGCTCATCCATGCCCGCGGGCTGACGAAGCGTTACGCGGGGATCACCGCCGTCGACCACGTCGACTTCGACGTCGCGCAAGGGGAGTCGTTCGGCTTCCTCGGACCGAACGGGGCCGGCAAGACGACGACGATGCGGATGATCGGGTGCGTGTCGCCGGTGACCGAAGGGACGCTCACGGTCGTCGGCCTCGATCCCGAGCGGGACGGGTCCCGAATCCGCGCGCTGCTCGGCGTCGTACCGCAACGGGACACCCTCGACGAGGAGCTGACGACCCGCGAGAACCTCGTCATCTACGGCCGCTACTTCGGCCTGCCACGTGCCGAGGCTGGACGCCGCGCCGACGAGCTGCTCGAGTTCGCCCAGCTGACCGATCGCGGCAACGACCGGGTGGAGCCGCTGTCCGGCGGGATGAAGCGCCGTCTGACCATCGCCCGATCGCTCATCAACGATCCACGGCTGCTGCTTCTCGACGAGCCGACGACCGGCCTCGACCCGCAGGCCCGCCACCTCGTCTGGGACCGGCTGTACCGCCTCAAGCAACGTGGCGTGACGCTCGTGCTGACGACCCACTACATGGACGAGGCCGAACAGCTGTGCGACCGGCTCGTCGTCATGGACAAGGCGAAGATCGTCGCCGAGGGCTCGCCGCGCGACCTCATCGAGCGCTACTCGACCCGCGAGGTGACCGAGCTCCGCTTCCCGGAGGGCGTGCAGGACACGCTCGACGGGCAGCTCGACGGGATCGGCGAACGGATCGAGCGGCTGCCCGACCGTGTGCTGGTCTACGCCGAGGACGGTGACGCAGCGGCTGCGGCTGTCCACGCGCGCGGGCTCCAGCCGGAGACCGTGCTCGTCCGGCGGTCCTCGCTGGAGGACGTGTTCCTGCGCCTGACCGGCCGGTCGCTCATCGAATGACGGCGATCAGCCGCTCCGTGGGCAGCGCCCCAACGGGCAGCGCGCCGCGGGGGATCACCTGGTGGGCCGGGATCGGTCGCGTCTTCGAGTACCGCCTGCTCGACTACCGGCGGACCTATCGATCCTCGATCTTCAACTCGTTCGTCGGGCCCGCGCTGTTCCTGGCCGCGATGGGCGTGGGCCTCGGCACCTATGTGAATGACAGCGCCGCGCTTGGCGGTGTCAGCTACCTCGCGTTCCTCGCCCCCGGCCTGCTCGCCGCCACCGCCATGCAGACGGCCGCGTTCGAGTCGACGTTCCCGATCATGGGCGGCCTGGAGTGGAACCGCGTCTACCACGCGATGTTCGCGACGCCGATCCGTCCCAGCGACATCGCGCTCGGCAACATTGCGTGGATCGGCTTCCGGGTCCTGCTCGTGTCCTCGGTCTTCGTGCTGGTGACCGCGCTGTTCGGAGCCGCGGCGTCACCCATGATCGTGCTCGCGATCCCCGTCGGAGTCCTGACCGGCCTCGCCTTCGCCGCACCGATCACCGCCTTCTCGGCCACGCAGCGCAACGTCAATACGTTCAACGCCGTGTTCCGCTTCGGGATCACGCCGCTGTTCCTGTTCTCGGGGACGTTCTTTCCGGTCGAGTCGCTGCCGACGTTCCTGCAGGCCGTCGCCTGGCTGACGCCGCTGTACCACGGCGTTGCCCTGAGCCGCGCGCTGTCGCTCGGGTACGCGGCAGAGGAGCCGCTGCTGATGCTCGCCCACGCCGTGATCCTGCTGGCGTTCGTCGCGGCCGGAGCGTACGCGGCCGTGCGCACGTTCGAGCGGAAGCTGGTGCGCGGATGACGGCCCTCCGCCTGACCCCACCAATCCTGTTCGGCGGCCGCCGGGCCGGCCTGCTCATCGAGCGCAACCTCTACGTCTACCGCCGGACATGGATGGTCATCTTCTCGGGCTTCTTCGAGCCGCTGTTCTACCTGCTCGGGATCGGGTTCGGGCTCGGGGCGCTGATCGGGGACGTGCCCGGACCGGGCGGCCAGGAGATCAGCTACCAGCTGTTCGTGGCGCCCGCGCTGCTGGCGAGCGCGTCGATGAACGGGGCGATCATGGAGAGCACGTTCAACGTGTTCTTCAAGCTGAACTACCAGAAGACGTACGACGCGATCCTGTCGACACCGATGAGCGTCGGCGACGTCGCCCTCGGCGAGATCTGCTGGGCGCTCATCCGCGGCGGGCTGTACGCCATCGGCTTCCTCGTGGTGATGATCCCGTTCGGCCTGTGGGTGTCGCCGTGGCTGATCCTGGCGTTCCCGGCGGCGCTGCTCGTCGGGTTTGCCTTCGCGGCGGTCGGGATGGCCGCGACGTCCTTCATGCGGACGTGGCAGGACTTCGACCTCATCCAGCTGGTGATCCTGCCCCTGTTCCTGTTCTCGGCCACGTTCTACCCACTCGAGACGTACCCCGAGGCGCTGCAGTGGGTCGTGCGGATCACGCCGCTCTACCAGGGCGTGGACCTCATCCGCTCCCTGGCCGTCGGGTACATCACGCCGGTCCTGCTCGTCCACGTGGCGTATCTCACGGTGATGGGCCTCATCGGGCTGGCCATCACGAACCGGCGGCTCGGCAAGCTCCTGCTGAAGTAACGGTGTCGGCGACCGACCGCGCCGCCCTGGCGGCGTTCACCGCCGAACTGGTGGAGTGCCGTCGCTGTCCGCGCCTCGTCGAGTGGCGCGAGCGGGTGGCCCGCGAGAAGGTCGCCCGCTTCCGCGACGAGACCTACTGGGCGCGTCCCGTACCCGGCTTCGGTGACCCGGACGCGCGCATCCTGCTGCTCGGACTCGCGCCGGCGGCGCACGGCGGCAACCGGACCGGGCGCGTGTTCACCGGGGACGCGTCGGGTGACTTCCTGTTCGCTGCACTGCACGCCGTCGGGTTGGCGGACCGGCCGGTGAGCCGGCGCCCCGGCGACGGCCTGACGCTGTTCGACACGTACATCGCAGCGGCGGTGCGCTGCGCGCCGCCGGCCAACAAGCCGACGATCGAGGAGCGCGACACCTGTGCGCCGTGGCTGGCCCTCGAGCTCGGGCTGCTGGCCCGGGTCCGGGTCATCGTGGCGCTCGGGTCGTACGCGTGGGATGCCGGGCTCCGGCTGCTTGCGGGGCAAGGGCACGTCGTCCGGCCGAAGCCACGCTTCGGACACGGCGCGGAGGCGGCGGTCGGGCCGTACCGGCTCCTCGGCACGTACCACCCCAGCCAGCAGAACACGTTCACCGGGGTGCTGACGCCACCGATGCTGGAGACCGTGCTTCGCCGCGCCCGCGCGCTGGCGGACGAGATGCCCGCCTGAGCGATTTCGGAAACGAGAGGACCCTCGACCGCGTTCGGGGTCGCCCTCTCGTATCCTTCTCGCTCGAATGGCAACCGAACTCGACTACTACACCGTCCTCGGCGTGGAACGGGGCGCTTCCGACGCCGAGATCAAGCGGGCGTTCCGCAAGCTCGCCCAGCAGTGGCACCCCGACGTCAACGCGGACCCGGCGGCGCAGGAGCGCTTCAAGGAGATCAACGAGGCGTACCAGGTGCTGTCCGACCCGGACCGCCGCCAGCGCTACGACATGTTCGGCCGGGCAGGGGTCGGTGGCCAGGGCGAGGGGGACTTCGGGTTCGGCAACTCCGGGTTCGGTGGGTTCAGCGACATCTTCGACGCGTTCTTCGGTGGAGCGACGGCCACTTCTGCGCGACGCGGGCGGCCGCAGACCGGTTCGGACCTGCGTTACGACCTGCGGATCACGTTCGCGGAGGCGATCACCGGGACCGAGAAAGAGATCGAATTCCGGGTGCTCGACACGTGCGAGACGTGCAGTGGCAGTGGCGCCAAGCCCGGGACGTCCCCCACGACCTGCCCGCAGTGCAACGGACGCGGCGAGGTTCGCACCGTCCGCCAGACGATGCTCGGGCAGATGGTCAACGTGTCGGCGTGCCCGCGCTGCCGGGGCGAGGGGCGCATCGTCGAGGAGCCCTGCGAGACGTGCCGCGGCGAGGGCCGCGTCGAGCGCAAGCGCACCCTCCGCGTCACGATCCCGGCCGGCATCGACGAGGGCCACCAGATCCGGCTGTCCGGTGAGGGCGAGGTCGGCCCTCGTGGCGGCGCGCCGGGGAGCCTGTACGTGGCGGTCCACGTCAGCGCGCATCCGACGTTGAAGCGCGACGGCACGGAGCTGTACTACGAGGGGTCCGTGTCGATCGTCCAGGCCGCGCTCGGGACGACCCTCATCGTGCCGACCGTCGAGGGTGACGAGGAGGTCGAGGTGAAGGCCGGCACGCAGCCCGGGACCGAGATCCGGCTGCGCGGTCGGGGCGTCCCGCACCTGCGCCGGAACGGCGTACGTGGCGATCTCCACGTCATGGTCGACGTCGCCGTTCCAACCCGCCTGTCGAAGAAGGAGCGCGGGTTGCTCGAGGCATACGCCGAGGAGGCCGGCGAGGCCGTCGCGAGCGGCGGCGGGTTCATCGACAAGGTGCTCGGGAAGAAGGCGAAGGGGTCGTCCAAGGCGTCGTCGAAGCCGTCGTGACTGCCTTCTGGCTCGAGATCTCGGTCGAGGCCGACACCGAAGCGGTCGAGGCGGTCAGCGAGATCCTCGGGCGGGTTGCGCCCACAGGCACGAGCGTGGAACCCGGGTTCGAGCTCGTCGACGAGGGGCTGGGCGCCCGGGTCGATCCGGCACGGTCGGCGATCGTCCGCGCATACGTGGAGGCGAGTGACCCGGAGGCGGTCGAACGGACCATCGAGGAAGTGACACAGGCCCTGGGCCATCTTCAGGTGTTCGACCTGCGGCCGATCGGCGAGGTGACGACGCGCCTGATCGACGAGGCCGACTGGGCCGAGGAGTGGAAGCGGCACTTCCCGGTGCTCCGGGTCGGCCGGCGGCTGGTGATCCGGCCGACGTGGCGCCGCCACGCTGCGGCGCCCGGCGACGTCGTGCTCGCGCTCGACCCCGGGATGGCCTTCGGGACGGGCCTCCACCCGACGACGCGGCTGTGCCTCGCAGCGCTCGAGAGCCTCGCCGACCGCGGCGGGGTCGAGGGACGCACGGTCCTCGACGTCGGCTGCGGCTCCGGGATCCTGGCGATCGCCGGGGTCCGGCTCGGTGCCGCGTCGGCGCTCGGCATCGACACCGATCCGATCGCGATCGAGGCGACGACCGCGAACGCGCGCCGCAACCGGATTGCCCGGCGGATCCACGCCCGCGAGGGCAGTCTGCCGACGGGCGAGGGGCCATTCGACGTCGTGCTGGCGAACCTGATCGCCTCGCTGCTCGTCCGGCTGGCTGCGGATCTTCGGGCCGAGCTGGCGCCGGGTGGCACGCTGCTCGCGTCGGGCATCTTCATTGACCGCGAGGCCGAGGTGCGCGACGCGTTCGAGCGGGCCGGGCTGCGCATCACGAGCCGGTTGGCCGAGGGCGACTGGATTGCGCTCGAAGCCGTCCACGCCGGTTGATCCGCGAGCCCGACCTACAATCGCGACCAGATGCCGACGCCGTCTTCCCGTACATCCTCATCGTCCACGTGACGCTTGCGATCTCGTTGTTCGTGCCGGCGATCGTGCTGCCGTTCACGCTGCGCGCACGACGCGCCACGACCGATTCGCACAGTCCCGTGGTTCGCTACCTGCTGTGGATGCAGAGTCACGGGACCGTGGTCATCGGCCTCGGGCTGGCGCTGACCGGGCTCGCGATGGTGGCGATCCTGGGATCGACGCTCCTCCAGCAGCCGTGGCTGCTGGTCGCCCTGACGATCTACTTCGCGAACCTGGCGATCGCGTTCTTCATCCAGCGCCCGAGCATGCGGCGGCTTGTCGGCATCTCGGCGGCACGCGACGACACGGTCTGGAAGGAGCGTGCGAAGCGCCAGCGCTACGTGTCGTACCTCATGGCCGGGCTCGTCGGGACGATCGGGTTCCTGATGAGCGCCAAGCCGGATTTCTGGTGAGCGCCGTGAGCAGCGTGAGCGACACAGCGACCGAGCGGACGCCGCGCCGGGCGGCGATCGTCAACCTCGGCTGCAAGGTCAACCAGTCCGAGGTCGATGCGGCCGCACGGCTGCTCCGCGCGCGGGGCGTGACCGTCGTCGGCGGCCACGAGCCGGCCGACCTCGTCCTCGTCAACACGTGCACGGTCACCGCCGAGGCCGATGCCAAGTCGCGCGCCGCGGTTCGCCGCGCACGCCGGGTGAACCCCGGGGCGGAGATCGTCGTCACGGGCTGCTCGGTCCAGACCGGCCGCGACGCGTTCGCCGCGCTCGACCCCGCGGCGCGGCTCATCGACAACCGTGCCAAGGACGGGCTGCTCGCCGAGCTCGAGGCGCTCGTCGCGATCCCGGACGGGCCGGGCGCGCCGGTGGCCGGTGCGCTTCCCGACGCTGTCCGGCGTCGAGCTGGCGACGGCCGTGGACGAGCGCAACGTCGCCGAGCGGACCCGCGCGTTCGTCAAGGTCCAGGACGGCTGCTCGTTCTTCTGCACCTACTGCATCATCCCGACCGCCCGCGGCCCCGAACGATCGCTCCCTCCCGAGACCGTGCTCGCGGACGTGCGTCGGGCGCTTGCGGCCGGCCACCGCGAGATCGTGCTCACCGGCATCAACATCGGGACGTACGACGGCGGCTGGTCGGAGCGCGGTCCGCGCGGTTCGCACCGGGCGGCTGCGCTGACGCTTGGCGGGCTGATCCACCGGCTGCTCGACGAGACCGAGGTGGAGCGCATCCGCCTCAGCTCGATCGAGCCGCAGCATGTCGACGACGAGCTGCTCGATGTCTGGCGGGCCTCCGGTGGCCGCTGCCTCCCGCACTTCCACCTCCCGCTGCAGTCCGGTGACGACGGCGTCCTCCGCCGGATGGGCCGCCGCTACGACTCCGCCGGGTACGCCGCGACCGTCGTCCCGTGTCCGGGCGGCCATCCCCGGCGTCGCGATCCACGGCGACGTGATCGTCGGCTTCCCGACCGAGGACGAGCGCGCCTGGGAGCGCTCGCTCGCGTTCATTCGCGGCATCGGGTTCGCCGGCCTCCACGTGTTCCGCTACTCGGCGCGGCCAGGGACGGCGGCGATCCGCATGGCCGGCGCCGTGGACGAGGCGACGAAGAAGCGCCGCTCGGCTGAGCTGCTCGCCCTGGCCGCCGAGGCGCGCGCGTCGTTCGCGGCCGCGCACATCGGACGCGAGGTCGACGTGCTCTTCGAAAGCCGCCTGCCCGACGGCCGCTGGGTCGGCCACGCCGAGGACCACGTGCTCGTCGCGGCGGCCGGGAGCGATCTCGAGAACGCCATCGCGCGTGTGATGATCGAGGGCATCGACCGTGAGGTCGCGGACCGAGCGATCGGCTCGATCGTCACACTCGACCGGCCGAAGCGGCAGATCCGCCGCGACCTGCCGGTGCTGCCCGACCAGTTCGGAGGTGCCCGTGCCGTCTGACTGCCTCTTCTGCGGGATCGCCGACGGCGAGATCCCGGCCGACATCGTCCACAACGACGAGCTCGTCGTCGCCTTCCGTGACATCAACCCGAAGGCGCCGACCCACATCCTCCTCATCTCGCGCGAGCACATCGAATCGGCGGCCGAGCTGACGGACGGGCACGCATCCCTGCTCGCCCGGCTGTTCGTGACGGCGGCCGCCCTCGCCAGGACCGAAGGCGTCGCCGAGTCCGGCTACCGGCTCGTGACCAACGTCGGCGGCGACGCCGGACAGTCGGTCCACCATCTCCACCTGCACCTGCTCGGGGGCCGCTCGATGTCGTGGCCACCCGGGTGACGACGGCGCCGGCGGCCGGTTCGCTCCGCAGGGCTGCCCGCGCTGGCCGTTCGCAATCGCGCTGGTCCTCGCAGGCTGCGCGGGCATCGACGCCAACCCTCCCCAGGGTCCCGCGGCCACGCCGATCGGCTCGCCGGCGCTCGGGCCGTCCGCCGAGGCCACCCGCCAGGCCGTCTTCGGGGCGCTGGGGCGGCAGAACCTGATCGTTGCGCCGACATCGACGCCGTTCCGTCCCCCGGAGTCCGCGCCGCTCGCGGCCGCGCCACGGAACGTGTACCAGGTCACGCTCCCGCAGGCCCCGGACGAAGGGTTCATCGTCGTGTACGAGTTGCCCACGGAGGCGGACGCCATCGCCGCCGCCGGAGCGCAGCGCGACTACATCGCGAGCGGCCCCGGCCGCGTGCAGGCGCCGCCCGGCACCGACCACGTGATCCAGCAGCTCGGGCCGACGGTCATCGTGTACGACTGGGTGCCGGGCGGGACCGAGGACGAGGCCGCGCCGCGCGTCGCCGAGGCGCTGCGCACGATCGGCACGACGTTCGCCGTCGCCCCGTAGGCGACAATCCCCACAACAGTGGGGAGGTGTCGCGATGGCCGTGTTCGCAGACGGGAAGATCGAGGCCTATGTCGGGCCGCCGGAGCTCGGCGCGGCCGACGATCTGGAGGCCGTGATCGTCGACTTCATCGGCGGGGCTCGCAAGCGGCTCGACATCGCGGTCCAGGAGCTGGATTCGGAGGTGATCGCGCGGGCGATCCTCGCGGCGTCCTGGCGGGGCATCCGGGTCACGCTGTTCCTGGAGCAGGACTACCTGCGGAGCGTGCTCAAACGCGGTTCGGACGGGGTGCCGCTACCGCCAAAGCCGAAACCCGGCGAGACTCCGGCCGAGGCACTCGAACGCGTCCAGTGGCTGACCGACGAGACCGACCTCGCCGAGAACCGCCGGATCCTCGGCGCGCTGCTCCGCTCCGACGTCGAGGTGCGCGGCGACTTCAACCCGAAGATCTTCCACCAGAAGTTCATCCTCCGGGACTACTTCGACGGCAAGGCGACGAACCCCGGGAACCCGGCGCTGCTCTCCGGCTCGGCCAACTTCACGGTCACCGACACCCACGTGAACCTGAACCACGTGTTCGTCTTCCACTCGGCGTACGTCTCGCGCCAGTACGAGCTCGAGTTCCTGCAGCTCCGGCACGGCATGTTCGGGCGCGGGCTGCACGGCGACATCCCCGCGACCTACGACCTCGGTGGTGTCCCGGTGAAGGTGCTGTTCGCCCCCGATCACACCCCTGAGCTCGAGCTGATGAAGCAGATGCTCAAGGGCCAGACCGAGACGCTGTTCGCGATCTTCACGTTCGCCGGGTCATCCGGCGTCGACGACACGATGCTCGCGCTGGCCCGTGGCGGGATGAAGATCCGTGGCGTGCTCGACCCCGGTCAGGCGGCCCACAACTGGGCGGCCTCGAAGACGATGATCCACCCCAACATCGACCTGTTCGTTCCGCGCCGAACCGGCGTTTTCACGAACCTGCGGAAGCTGCATCACAAGCTGATGGTGATCGACGAGAGGATCGTGGTGGCCGGCAGCTTCAACTACACGCAGCCGGCCAACGACTTCAACGACGAGAACCTGTTCGTGCTCGGCAGCCCGTTGCCGGAAGTGGCGGGCGTGGACGTCGACGCGACGAACACCCAGGCGCTGGCGCGCCACATGAAGGCCGAGATCGAGCGGATCATCGCCAACAGCACCAAGTACGTGCCCTAGCTGCCCTCGCTGACCGGCAGGGTCGCCTCGACGGCGGCCCATGTGCGGACCTGGTCACGCTTGACCTTGAGCGTGTGCGTGCGCGGGAAGTCCTCGCCGTGCCACACGCGCCAGGCGGCCACGCGCTGGTTCGGGCCGAGGGTCGTGTTCGCGGCCTTGACCGCCGCACCGATGCGAGCCTGCGCCGCGGCCGGGTCCTCCTTCGGATCGGCAGGCAGGATCACCGCCTCGATCCGCCCCGGGGACGTTTCGAGCACCACGGACTCCCGGATGCCGGCAATCCGCAGCGCGTTCTCGATGTCCTCCGGATACACGTTGAAGCCGTTGGGCAGGACGATGATGTCCTTCTTGCGCCCGGACAGGATCAGCCTGCCCCCGTCGTCGAAGTGGCCGATGTCGCCGCTCTTGTACCAGCCGTCCTCGGTGAACGCCTCTGCCGTCAGCCCGGGCTCGTCCCAGTAGCCCTTGAACAGGGTGGGTCCCCGGAACTGGACCTCCCCATCGGCGGCGATCCTGACCTCCATGCCCGACACCGGCCGGCCCACGGTCCCGAGGCCGTGGTCGTCGAGCGTCGTGCACGCCCCGGACGCCGTCTCGGTGGAGCCGTAACCCTGGAGCACGGTCACGCCCAGGTCCTCCCAGGCCTGCTGGAGCGCGGGCGGCAGGAACGCGCCAGCGCTGATGAACAGCCGGAACCCGCCACCGAGCCGCTGGTGGACGCTCCGGAAGATCACGCGGCGAAGGCCCATCGGCAGCCGCCGGGCGATCCCGCGCAGCCACGCGAACTGGCGCGCCCGGCCGGATTTTTCCACCTCGCGTTCGATGGCACTCCAGAACAGGTCGAGCACCTGCGGGACGACGACCATCGAGGTGACCCGGTGTTCGCGCAGCGATTCGAAGATCACGCGCGGGTTGACGCTGCGCAGGTAGAGGATGTCCGCTCCGACGTCGAGGGCATAGAACAACCCGACCGCCTGCTCGAGCAGGTGCGACAACGGCAGCAGCGAGACGATGCGGTGGTCCATCGGCGGGACGATCGTGTGGAACGACTGGACGCCGGCGAGGATGTTGTCGTGGGCGAGCATCACGCCCTTCGGCGTCCCGGTCGTCCCCGAGGTGAAGATCAGCTCCCAGATCTCGTCCGGTCGGGGCCGCTCCCAGGCCGCGAGCTGCGCTTCCCAGTCGGGCGGGAACGCGTCGTCCGGGTCGGCCGTGAGCGCGTCGACGGTCGTCGTCGGGAACCGTTCCAGCTTCGCGTCACGCGGATCGGGCGCGTCCCGTCCGGTGCCGAGGACGAGCTGCTTCGCGGCGGACTTCGCGACGATGTTCTCGATCGCATCGGTCGACATGCGCAGGTCCAGCGGAACGAGGACCAGCCTCGCCCGCATCGCCCCGAAGTAGACGGCCGGGAGGGCCGGGGTCGACGGCGACCAGGTCAGGAGCCGGTCGCCCGGTTCCAGCCCGAGCGCGCGCAGGCGCCACGCCGCGAGACGGCTGCGCCGGTCGAGCTCGCGGAAGCTCCAGTGCCAGGTCGTGCCGTCGTCGGTGCGGAGCCCTACCGCGTCCCGATCGCCGAAGCGCGTGACGGTCGCTTCGAACAGGTCGAGGAGCGTGTCCACTGGCGAGAGCGTACCCCTCGCCAACAGGCTCCGCCGCTCGTTTGACCCGTTTCAGACCCTCGGCTACACTCCGCCGGCTGTTGTCGCCGGTTGGCCACGGCTACACGAATCGGCATGCAGATCATGGCCTGAGGAGGTGAACCGGTATTGGCAGAAGTCCGAGTGGGTGAGAACGAGACGTTCGAAAGCGCACTGCGCCGCTTCAACAAGAAGATCCAGCAGAGCGGGATCCTCGCGGAGGCTCGCCGCCGCGAGCACTACGAGAAGCCCAGCGTGAAGCGCAAGCGCAAGGAAGCGAAGCGCAAGAAGAACGCCCGAGCGCAGGCAGGCTGACCGACTGAGTCGGTCCCGCCGGCGTCCCCACGGGCGGCAAGCGCCCGAGGTGCCAGAACCGGTGTCCCTTCGAGAGCGGATCCAGGACGACACGACCGCCGCGATGCGGTCGGGTGACGTGCTGCGCCGCGACGTGCTGCGCATGGCGTCCAGCGCCGCGTACAACCTCGAGAAGCAGCAGCTCCGCGAGCTGTCCGAGGACGAGCTCATCGGCGTGCTGACCCGCGAGGTCAAGCAGCGCCGCGAATCCGTCGAGGCCTACCGCGCCGGTGGCCGCGAGGACCTCGCCTCCCGCGAGGAGGCCGAGATCGCGATCCTCAAGGAGTATCTCCCCGAGCCCCTGACCGACGAACAGCTCGACGCGCTCGTCGGGGAAGGGATCGCGGCCACGGGATCGGCCACTCCCCGGGATCTCGGCAAGGTCATGGGCTGGCTGGCCCCGCGCACCCGCGGTCGCGCTGACGGCAAGGTCGTTTCCGCGAAGGTCGCCGCGGCCCTCGCGGACGGCGCGCGGAGCGCCTGAACCCGGATGCTGACCCGTCGAGCCGACGCGCCTGGCGACTTCACGCGCCGTGACGGCACACGTCTCGGCATCGCGGGCGCGATCCTCGCCCTTGTCCTGACGGCGGTCCTCGGAATCGATGTGGCCTTGCCGCAGGGCCTGCTGCTGACCGCCGGCCAGCCCGCGCCCCGCGACATCGTCGCTCCCGCCGACCGCGATTTCGTGAGCACGATCAGGACCGCGGAGGCTCGCGAGGCGGCACGTGAAGCCGTCCCCGATCAATACGACTACACGACCGGCAACGCCATCGCGATCGCCGCCGCGCAGCAGCGCGCCTTCGAGAGCCGGGTCGACGCGCTCGACGCTGCGTTCGCCGCCGACGTCAGCCCGGAGGACCGGGCGGCGCTCCTCGACAGCGCGCTCGCGGAGATCGATCTGCCCGAGGCCGAGGCCGAGACGCTCACGAGCATGGAGCCGGCACGTTGGCGCGCGGTCCGCACCGAGGCGGGCCGTGTCCTCGACGTGACGATGCGCTTCGAGGTCAAGGACAGCGAGGTCGAGTCGACCAAGCTCGCCCTCGCGGATCGGATGGCCGGCGATCTCAGCGACGACGAACGGTTCCTCGCGGCCGCGCTCATCACGCCGCTGATCGTCGGCAACTCCTCGTACAGCGCCGATCTCACGACAGCCGCCGGCGAGCGAGCAGCGGCGGCTGTGCAGAACGTCAGGGTCCACGTCGAGCAGGGCCAGGTCATCGCGCGCCAGGGCGACCCGATCGGGGACGCCGAGCTCGAGGCCCTCGAGGCGCTCGGCCTCAACGATGGAGAGGCGGACCTGGCAACGTTCGCCGGCTGGTTCCTGTTCGCGGCGCTCATCGTCGGGCTCCTGCTGGCCTGGCTCTGGCGCTTCCGGCCCGGGCTGTGGCACCGCAACAGCGTCCTGGTCCTCGTCAGCTTGCTCGTCCTCGGCGCGACGGTCGCGCTCAAGCTCACGGCCGGCCGCTCGATCCTGACCTACTTCCTGCCGACGGCCGCCGTCGGGATGCTCCTCACGATCCTCCTCGACGCGACGATCGCCACGTTCGTGATGGCGCTCATCGCGCTCGTGGCCGGCGCCGTGAACGGTTCGTCGCTCGAGATCGCGGCGTACGTGTTCCTCGGCGGCATGGCCGGGATCGTGACCGTCCGGCGCGGCGACAAGGTGCAGGTGTTCGTCCAGGCCGGCATCGCGGTCGCGCTCGTCAATGCGATGGTCGTGTCGGTGTTCTCGCTCCTCGGCGAGCGGGACATCCGCGGTGTGCTCGAGCTGTGGCTGGCCTCGGCCGCGGCCGGGGCCGGTTCGGCCGTCGCGGCTGCCGGCTCGTTCGCCGTGCTGGGCTCGCTGTTCGGGATCCTCACGGTGTTCCAGCTGCTCGAGCTGGCGAACCCGTCACAGCCGCTCTTGCGACGCCTGCTCGTCGAGACGCCGGGCACGTACCACCACTCGCTGATGGTCGGCAACCTGGCGGAGCGCGCGGCCGAGGCGATCGGGGCGGACCCGCTGCTGACCCGCGTCGCGGCCTATTACCACGACGTCGGCAAGCTCGCGAACCCGCTGGCGTTCATCGAGAACCAGGCGGGCGGCGAGAACGTGCACGATCAGCTCGACCCCGAGACGAGCGCG
The DNA here is from genome assembly GCA_963721655.1 of uncultured Chloroflexia bacterium. Classification (GTDB taxonomy): domain Bacteria; phylum Chloroflexota; class Limnocylindria; order Limnocylindrales; family CSP1-4; genus DASTYU01. The sequence goes on from CAVRKH010000021.1 coordinate 182,231, forward strand.
CAGGTCCTCAAGCAGCACGTCGCCGACGGCATCGACATTGCCTACAAGGCGCGGCTGCCGAAGCCGTTGATCGCGTTCATCCCGCAGCACCACGGGACCGCGATCATGTCCTACTTCTACGGCGGGCGAAGGACCTCGCCGCGGAACCGTACGGCGGCATCGTGACCGGCGAAGGCCAGAAGGCGGCCGCGGCCGTGGACCAGCGGCGGTTCCGCCACGCCGGCCCCAAGCCGCAGTCCCGCGAGGCCGCCCTCATCATGCTCGCCGACGGGGTGGAGGCATCGGTTCGCTCACTCTCCTCGCGCGACGAACCGGCGATCCGGGCGATGGTCGCGCGGATCCTCGACGAACGCGTGAGCGACAACCAGTTCGACGAGTGCGAGCTCACGCTGCGCGACCTCCAGCTCATCCGCGAGGCCTTCGTCGGCCAGCTCCTCGGCATGTACCACACGCGGATCGCGTACCCGGAGAACAAGGTCGTGGAGCTCGAATCGCGGCGGGCCGCGAGCGGCGGAGGCGACGGCAGCGCCTCGTGAGCCGGCACCGCATCGGCGGCTGGCGGATCGACGTCGAGCGGCGCGAGAGCGTGCCCCGGATCGTGCCCGCAATCGCGCTTGCCAGGACGGTCGGCCGCGCGCTCGAAGGCGGTCGTGCGCCGACGCCGGCGTCGATCGCGCTCTTCCTGAGCGATGATCGGGAGCTCGCCGAGCTGAATGAGACCCACATGGGCCACGAGGGTCCAACGGACGTTTTGTCATTCCCGCTGCTGCCCCCCGAGGTGTTCCGATCGGGGGGAGCCGCGCCGACCTTTGCGCTCCCGCCAGGCCGCCTGCCCCATCTCGGTGACATCGTCGTCTCGGTCGAGCGGGCGATCGAGCAGGCGGAGTCAGGGCGGGGCGGGCACACCGGCGACGTCCGCTGGTCGCCTGCCGACGAGTTGCGCCTCCTCGTCACACACGGGACGCTCCACGTCTGCGGCTGGGACCACGCCGAACCGGCCGAGGAGGCCGCGATGCGCGCCCTCGAACGCGAGCTTCTTGCGTGAGCGACTACCAGATCCGCGCAATGAGCCGCACCGAACTCGATCTCGCGATCGGCTGGGCGCGCGACGAGGGCTGGAACCCGGGCCTCCACGACGCCACGCCGTTCCATGCCGCCGACCCGGAGGGCTTCCTCGTCGGCGTGCTCGACGGGCGGCCCATCAGCTCGATCTCGGTCGTGCGCTACGGCCAGACATTCGGGTTCCTCGGCCTCTACATCGTCATCCCTGAGCACCGCGGCCGCGGCTACGGATTCCGGCTCTGGCAGGCGGGCATGGCCCGGCTCACGGGGCGGCTCGTGGGCCTCGACGGGGTGCCGGCCCAGCAGGACAACTACCGGCGCTCGGGTTTCGAGCTCGCGTATCGCAACGTCCGCTATGGCGGCACGGCGCCGGCGGGCCGGACCGACGGCCTCGTCGACGCGCGAAGCATTCCCTTCGAGCAGCTGCTCGCATTCGACGCCCGGCTGTTCCCGGCGCCGAGGCCCGGCTTCCTGGCCGGGTGGATCAGCCTGCCGGAGAGCCGTGGCGCTCGCCGCCGTGGAGGACGGCGAGCTGCGCGGCTTCGGGGTGCGCCGGCGGTGCCGGAACGGCCACAAGATCGGCCCGCTCTACGCCACGAGCCGCGCGATCGCGGAGCGGCTGTTCGACGGTCTGTGCGAGGGCATTGCCGGTGAGCCGGTCTTTCTCGATGTGCCGGAGCCCAACGTGGAGGCGGTCGCCCTGGCCGAAGGGCGCGATCTCGAGCCGGCGTTCGAGACGGCCCGGATGTATACGGGCCCGGCGCCTGCCATCGACCTCACCCAGCTCTACGGGGTGACGACCTTCGAGCTCGGCTAGGTCGAGGCCTCGGGGAGCGATCGACGCGATCGACGGTGCCCGAATGGCCATCGGGTGCACGTAACGGCCAACGAACCACGGCGGCGGCATCGGATCGGGGTGTTGGATTGCCGTTTCGTGCATGTGGTGCACCAATCGACGAGCGAACTGCCTCCAAACAAGCCCGCTACCGACTTCGGTGGCCGTTACGGCCATGGGATGCACGGACTGCTCGCGGAGGACTGACCGGGGCCGCTGCGCTACCATCGCCCAGGGCCGGATCGACATGATCCCGGCCCTCTCGGCGTCCCGGCTGCCCGCTCCCGCGGCCTGCCGAAGGACGCCTGTCGGCATGCCCGGAGGCTTCGTGAAGATCGTCGTCGGGCTCGGGAACCCGGGCTCGCAGTACGCGCAGACACGCCACAACATCGGCTGGATGGTGCTCGACCGGTTGGCCGACCGGGCGGGCTGGTCCGGCCGTGGGCGGCAGCGCGATGCGGCGAACGTCGTCATGGGCCGTTTTCGCGGGCTCGACGTGACGCTCGTCAAGCCGATGACGTACATGAACGACTCGGGCGTCGCCGTGCGCAAGGTGCTCGCCCGCGAGCGGGCGCCCCTCGCGGATCTGCTCATCGTCGCGGACGATTTCGCGTTGCCGTTCGGCAAGCTCCGCTTCCGCGAGGCGGGCAGCCACGGCGGGCACAACGGCCTGCGCTCGGTGGTCGAGGAGCTCGGCACCGAGAAGGTGAACCGGCTCCGCATCGGCATCGGCGATCCGCAGAGTCAGGCGATCGACCACGTCCTGTCGACGTTTGCGCCCGACGAGCGCGAACGGATGGACGAGCTGCTCGATGCTGCGGCGGACGCGGTCGAGGCCTGGGCGCGCGACGGCACGAACAAGGCGGCCAATCGCTTCAACACGTTCGAGCTGCGGCCCGCCGACGCGAGCCGCATCGCCGCGCCGGGCGAGATCGAGGGTCCGCCCGGGCCGGACGGCATCCGCCGGACGCGGACGGGCTGGCGACGCGTCCGCCTGCCGGGGTCGGGGAGCGGCGAGTGAGCCGTCCACCGATGCGCGGCAGGACCACGCGCGAGCGGCGGACCGCCGAGCGCGTCGCGGAGGAGTTCGCCCAGCGCCACGCCCGGTCTGCGCCGGACTCGACCGTGGACTTCGATGTCGCGGAGGTGGACGCCGAGGTCGAGGCTGCACGACGCCAGCCCCGCGCGCCCCGACCCTCCCAGCCCCGACCGCGCGGCGCCGGCCGTCGCCTGCCCGACCTCGCTGCGCTGCCGCCGCTCCTGGCGGCGACCGAGCCGTTCGAATCGCTTCGGGAGCGGCTCGGGTCGCCCGATACCCGCACGCCGCGTGGCCGCCACGCCGGGCTGGCCGGCGTCCCTCACGGCGCGAAGTCGTACCTGGCAGCGGCGCTCGTTCTCGGCGGCGCACACGAACGCCTGGTGTGGATCGCGCGCGACTCGGAGATCGGCGATCGCGTCGCCGAGGAGCTCGGCGCGTGGCTCGGCGACGCGGACGCCGTCGCGGTGCTCGAACCACGCACGTCGCTGGCCTACGAGCGCAGCGAGCTGGTCGCCGACGAGACGGCGGCCCGGGTCGCGTCGCTTGCCGCGTGGCGCAGCGGGCGCGCCCGGATCCTCGTTGCGAGCGTCCAGGCGCTGCTCCAGCACACGATCGCCCCCGACGACCTGCCGACCGAGGCCAGGAGCGTGAAGCTCGGCGCCCGCGTCGGCCAGGACGCACTCCTGCGCGAGCTGCTCGATCTCGGGTACGTGCCGGTCCTCGAAGTCGCCGGCAGGGGCGAGTTCGCCCGCCGGGGCGGCATCGTCGACGTCTTCCCGCCGTCGCTGCCGCTGCCGATCCGGCTCGAGTTCTTCGGGGACGAGATCGACTCGCTGCGCGCGTTCGATCCCACCGATCAGCGCACCGTGGGCCCGGTCGACGAGGCGGTGCTGCTGCCGGCGAGCGAGTTCCTCCTGCCGCCGGGGGGAGCGGCCCAGCTCCGCGATCGCCTCGGGACGATGGCGCCGAAGCTCCCCGAGCGGCTCGCCGCCGACCTCGCCCGCTTCGAGGGCGCTGACGATCCCCTCCGCGAGACCGCCCCGACCAACGTCGGCGGCGCGACCCGGGCGCTCGCCGTCGGCGATGCGGCCGAGGTCTGGGCGCCGTACCTCGCCACGGCCACCGGCTTCGATCATATCGATCCCGGCACGTTGCTCGTCATCGACGAGCCGGCCGACCTCGCCGAATCCACCGAGTTCCTGTGGCGGCAGGCCGAGGAGCGCCGGGCGGAGCTCGTCGAGGCCGGGGAGCTGCCCGGGCGCTGGCCGGTGACCTATCTCGGTCCGCGCGACTGGAAGGGCCGGCTGGTCGGATCGCGAACGCTCGAGCTCACCTGGGAATCCGAGCCGCCCGCGGGCACCGCGATGGCCGCGCCGCTCGACGCCCAGCTCGTGTTCGGGTGGCGCGAGCCGCACCTGCCACTGGGCCGTGCGGCCCGACTCCCGGACGCGGTCGAGAGCTGGCAGGGTGACGGGGCGCGGATCGTGCTCGCATCGGACCAGGCGCCGCGTCTCGCCGAGATCCTCGCCGAGGCGGGGCACCCGGCGGCGGTCGTGCCCGGGCTGTCCGAGGCGCCGCCACCCGGTGCGATCGCGATCATCGAGCGCAGCCTCAACGGCGGGTTCGCCGGCGGCCCCGAGAACCTCGCGTTCGTCACCGACCGCGAGCTGTTCGGGAATGTCCGGATCCGCCGGCCGAAGGCGATGCGGCGGGTCGTGCCGCGCGACATCCTCGAACGGCTGACCAGCGGCGACTTCGTCGTCCACATCGACCACGGCGTCGCCCGCTTCGAGCAGATGCTGCGGCGCTCTGCGTCGACCGGCGACGAGCGCGACTTCCTCGAGCTGGTATTCGCAGGCGGTGACCGGATCTTCGTGCCGGTCGAGCAGATCGGGCGGGTGACGCGCTACTCAGGTGGCGACAAGCCGCACCTCAGCAAGCTCGGCGGGGCGGAATGGCTGCGCACGAAGCAGCGGGTCGGGCGGGCCGTCTCGGACCTCGCGAAGGAGCTGCTCGAGCTGTATGCGGCGCGAAGCCAGTCGCAGGGCCACGCCTTCGCCGGGGATTCGCCATGGCAGGCGGAGCTCGAGGCCTCGTTCCCGTACGAGGAGACCGTCGACCAGCTGCGCGCCGTGACCGAGGCCAAGGAGGACATGGAGCGCGTTCGGCCAATGGATCGGCTGGTCGTGGGCGACGTCGGCTACGGCAAGACGGAGGTCGCGCTCCGAGCCGCGTTCAAGGCGACGCAGGATGGCAAGCAGGTCGCGGTGCTGGTCCCGACGACGGTCCTCGCCGCCCAGCACCACCGCACGTTCAGCCAGCGGTTCGCGGCCTTCCCGCTCGAGGTCCGCCTCCTGTCCCGGTTCGTCTCGGCGAAGGAGCAGGCGACCACGCTCGCCGGACTCACCGACGGCTCGGTCGATGTCGTGATCGGGACGCACCGGCTGCTCAGCAAGGACGTCCGGTTCCGAGACCTCGGGCTGGTCGTGGTCGACGAGGAGCAGCGGTTCGGCGTCGCGGCCAAGGAGCGCCTCAAGCGGATGCGCCGCGAGGTCGACGTCATGACGCTGTCCGCCACGCCGATCCCGCGCACGCTCAACCTGGCGCTCGCCGGCGTGCGCGACCTGTCGCTCATCGAGACGCCGCCGGAGGATCGCCTGCCCATCCAGACGCGCGTTGCCGAGGCGACCGCGGGGCTCGTCCGGGACGCGATCCTGCGCGAGCTCGATCGCGGCGGCCAGGTGTTCTACGTGCACAACCGCGTCGAGACGATCGACGCGCAGGCCGAGCAGCTCCGCCGGATGCTGCCCGACGCGCGCTTCGTGGTCGGTCACGGGCAGATGACCGAGGGCGCGCTCGACAAGGTGATGCTCGCGTTCTCCGACGGCGCGGCCGATGTCCTTGTCTGCACGACGATCATCGAGTCGGGGCTCGACATCCCCAACGCGAACACGATCATCATCGACCGGGCGGACACGCTCGGGCTGGCCCAGCTCTACCAGCTGCGAGGCCGTGTGGGCCGCAGCTCGCGGCGCGCCTACGCCTACCTCCTGTACCGACGCCGCGAGCGGCTGAGCGACGAGGCGCGCAGGCGGCTCCAGGCGATCTTCAATGCCTCCGAGCTGGGCGCCGGGTTCCAGATCGCGCTGTCGGACCTCGAGATCCGCGGGGCGGGCAACATCCTCGGTGGCGAGCAGTCGGGTCACATGGCGGCCGTCGGTTTCGACCTCTACTCGCGCCTGCTTGCCGAGGCCGTCGAGACGCAGAAAGCCGAGTTTGAGGGCCGGGCCCCCCTCGTCGCACCGCTGCAGGCCGTCGTCGATCTGCCGGTCGAGGCGCACCTGCCCGACGAGTATGTCCCGGACGAGGCGCAGAAGCTCGAGCTGTACCGTCGCCTTGCCCGTGCCCGGACCATCGGCGACCTCGCGGCGTTCCGCCAGGAGGTCGCCGACCGCTTCGGCCCGATGCCCCAGCCCGTCGTTCGTCTCGTGGAAGTTGCGGAGCTGCGCCTGGTCGCGGAGGCCGCGGGTGTGTCGTCGATCTCGCGCGAGAACGGGCTGCTGGTCGTTCGCTTCGGGGCCGGCCTGTCGCGGGCAACGGCGATGGCCCTGCTGGCCGAGGGCGGCCTGCCCGGGGTCCGTGCCGGCGAGGTGACGTTCGCCTCGAACCAGGTCCGCATCCGCGTGCCCGCGAACCCGGTCCGTGCCTGGGAGCTGACGCAGGCCGTCGTCGCCCGGCTCGCCGCCCCGCATTGATCGCTCGCTGCAAGCGCCAGCGCCCTGCCGGATAGGCGCCGTCTCCGCGCCCGCCCTGAGGCTGGGGTGGCACGGAGGTGCTATCGATGGATCGAACGCAACCACAGGGTGAGCACTGGGATCGCGACCAGATGGAGCGCGACACCGAAGGCACGCCGGTCGGCAAGCCACAGGGTGACGTCTGGAACCGGCACCAGATGGATATCGACGACACCGGGACCGAGACAGAGGCCGCGCTGGAGCGACCCGCGATCGACGAGGACACGCCCGCGGGCGGTCTGAGCGGGCACGGCCAGCCGTCCGGCGAGAGCCACTGGGAGCGCGTGGAGCACGAACCGGCCGACTGACAGGCCGTCTCGAACGAGAAGATCGACCTGACGAGCCGGGTGGTCTGGGGGCCACCCGGCTCGCTATGCTTGGCGGGCACCCCCAGTGCGGCCCCCAGCACACGCAGGAGTCGATGACCTCCTACGTCCCCCCGACCGCCAGCGATTTCCTGGCGCGTCTCGCCGATGCCCCGTGTTGCGCAGCGATCGTCGATGGCGGTCGGCTGGATGCTGCGTCGGCGTCACGCGCGCCGGCGATCTTCGTCCTCCGCGGGAACGGGCTCGACCTCGCCGACCTGATCCGTCGCGTGCACGACCACGGGAAGCTCATCGCGGTCCACCTCGACCTGGTCGACGGGCTCAAGGCCGACCATTGGGGGGTCACCTGGCTCGCCCGCTGCGGCGTCGACGCCGTCATCACCTCGCACGGCCAGCTCATGCAGGTCATCCGCAACGAGGGCGTGATCGCGATCCACCGCCTGCTGCTCTCGCGCCGTGAGCACCTCGACACCGCGGTGACGGCCCTCAACCGGTCACGTCCGGACATCGTCGAGATCCTCCCCGGGGTGATCCTGCCGGCGATCAACGGCCTGCTGCCGCCGCTCGACGTGCCGATGCTCGCCGGCGGCTTCATCCGCACGCCGCTCGACGCGCGCTCGGTCCTTGCCGCCGGTGCGGTCGGGGTCACGACCAGCTCCGAGGGCCTGTGGGACCTCCATGGCTGACGGCGCCGCGATCCGCCTGCCGCGCATCCTCGTGGCCGGCACGGGGCACAACGGGACGAGTCCGCCGCCCGGGCTGGACGCGGGGATCCTGCTCCGCAACACCGACCTCGCGGCGCTCATCGAGTGCGCGCTGTCGAGCCCGACGCCACCGGCCGTCGAGCTCGATTCGATCCGCGGCCTCGGTTCGGACGACGCCGCGGTCGACTTCCTCCGCCGCCGGCTCTCGATCGAGATCATGCTCACCCGCCGCCCGCAGGCCGCCAGCGCGTTCGCTGCCGCGGGCGGGCTCGCGCTGCTCAACGTGCTTGCGTTCGACTCGACCGGGCTGCGACGCTCGCTGCACGGCCATCCTCGCGGGGAGCGCGTCGGGACGGTGATCTCGCCCGGTCTCGTGCTCCACCACATGCTGCCCGTCCGAGCTTGCCCTGCTCGTCCGGCCGCTCGTCGCCTACGGGCTGATCGACACTGCCGCAGATGCGCTCGCGACGCTGGCCGTGGCCGACGGAATCGTCGTCCGGCCGGAGGTCGCGATGGGAATCGCCGAGTCCGAAGCGCTGTTCCGGGGGGTCGGCGCGTAACCAAGCCGTAACGGTTCCGGTGCCCCTTGACAACGGTCCGGCAAAGGACTAGAACACTCGTGCCCTACCTCGCGGGACCATGATTTGAGAAGTCCCGTCTCGGCAGTGATGTCGAGGCGCGGACTTTTTTGTTGTGGTTCGCGACTCGTTGAGGGACGTCTGGAGGACGAGGAGGAACCGAGTGGATAATGCGCAGATCTTCGTTGCCGAGGTACTTGGTACCGGCGCGCTGGTCCTGCTCGGCGATGGCGTGGTCGCCGGCGTGCTGCTCGCTCGCTCGAAGGGCCAGAACAGCGGCTGGATCGTCATCACGACGGCGTGGGCATTCGCGGTGTTCGTCGGTGTGCTCATCGCCGGTCCGTTCAGCGGCGCCCACCTCAACCCGGCGGTCACGCTCGGCGTGCTTCTCGCCGGTGGGATCACGTTTGACCAGGCGATCGTCTACTGGGCCGCCGAGATGCTCGGCGCGTTCATTGGCGCCGTGCTGGTCTTCCTCCATTACTACCCGCACTGGGCGGAGACGGAGGACGCCGATCTCAAGCTCGCCGTCTACAGCACCGGTCCCGCGATCCGCAACACGCCGTGGAACTTCTGGAGCGAGTTCCTCGGGACGTTCGTGCTGATGTTCGTGATCTTCATCATCGGCGGACCCCAGGCAGAAGGTCTCGCGGCGCTCGGCCCGTTGCCGGTCGCGTTCCTCGTCCTGGTCATCGGCCTGTCGCTCGGCGGGACCACCGGCTACGCGATCAACCCAGCTCGCGACCTCGGGCCGCGCATCGCGCACTTCCTGCTCCCGATCCCCGGCAAGCGCGACTCCGACTGGGCGTACTCGTGGATCCCTGTGGTCGGGCCGCTCGCCGGCGCCGCCGTCGCGTACTTCGTCTATAACGCGGTCGTCGCCAATTACCTGATGGTGTAAGCCCAGCTGTCCAGATGGTGCGTCTCGACGCGCCGCAACCACCCAACGGGGAGCCGCGATGAAGAAGCTGATCAATTCGCCAGATCGACTGGTCGACGAGGCGCTCGCCGGCGTGGCGCTGGCGCACGCCGATCTTGTCCGGGTCGAGTCGCCGAACATCGTCGTGCGACGCGACGCCCCTCGGCCCGGAAAGGTCGGCGTGATCTCCGGCGGTGGCTCCGGCCACGAGCCGATGCACGGCGGGTTCGTCGGGCGAGGGATGCTCGACGCCGCCTGCCCGGGTGCCGTCTTCACGTCGCCCGTTCCGGACCAGATGCTGGCCGCCACCCAGGCGGTCAACGGCGGTGCCGGCGTGCTGCATATCGTCAAGAACTACACCGGCGACATCATGAACTTCGAGCTCGCGGCCGAGCTGGCCAAGGCCGAAGGGATCGATGTCGAGTCCGTCGTCATCGCCGACGATGTCGCGGTCAAGGACTCCCTCTACACCGCGGGTCGCCGCGGCGTGGGTGGCACGGTCCTTGCCGAGAAGATCGTCGGTGCCGCGGCCGAGGAAGGCGCCGACCTGGCGACCGTCAAGGCATTGTGCGAAGGGGTCCAGGCCAACGTCCGCTCGATGGGCATGGCGCTGACCTCGTGCACGGTGCCGGCGGCCGGCAAGCCGACGTTCGACATCGGCGACGACGAAATGGAGATCGGGATCGGCATCCACGGTGAGCCCGGCCGCGAGCGGCGCAAGCTGGCCACGGCCGACGAGATCACCGAGATGCTCGCGATCCCGATCATCGATGACCTGCCGTTCAAGTCGGGCGACCGCGTCCTCGCGTTCGTCAACGGCATGGGCGGCACGCCCTTGCTCGAGCTGTACGTGATCTACCGCAAGCTCGCCGAGATCCTCGACGGGCGAGGCGTTCAGATCTCGCGCAGCCTCGTCGGCAACTACATCACGTCGCTCGAGATGGCGGGCTGCTCGATCACCCTGCTCAAGCTCGACGACGAGTTCATCCGGCTGTGGGACGCACCGGTTCACACTCCGGCTCTGCGCTGGGGCGTCTGACCGATGGGCATCACGACGGCCGAGTTCGTGACCTGGCTCGACACGTTCGCGGATCGCATCCACGACGCGAAGGACGAGCTCACGGCGCTGGACTCGGCCATCGGCGATGCCGACCACGGCATCAACATGGACCGCGGGATGACCGCCGTCCGGGAGCACCTGCCGACGCTTCGGGACGGGCAGGCCGGCGCGCTGTTCAAGCAGGTCGGCCGCACCCTGATCTCGACCGTTGGCGGTGCCAGCGGACCCCTCTACGGCACGTTCTTCCTGCGACTCGGCACGACCCTCGGCGAGAACGAGGACGTCGCGCCGAGCGACCTTGCCCGGGGTCTCCGGGCCGGACTTGACGGGATCGTCGGCCTCGGGAAGGCGAATCTCGACGACAAGACCATGGTCGACGCCATGACCCCGGCCGTCGAAGCGATGGAGGCGGGTGCGGAGGCGGATCTCGCCGCCGCACTTGCCGCCGCCGCAACGGCCGCCGCCGCCGGACGTGACCGCATCACGCCACTCGTCGCCCGCAAGGGACGCGCGAGCTACCTGGGGGAACGGTCCGCGGGCCACCAGGACCCGGGCGCAACCAGCGCCACGATCCTCTTCGAGGCACTACGCGACCAACTCGGCCGCGCCGGCTGAACCCGGCGCGCGTCCGCAGCACAGGAGGAACCGGATGCCGAAGTACGTTGGCGCCCTCGACCAGGGGACGACCAGCACCCGTTTCATGATCTTCGATCATGGCGGCCAGGTCGTTGCCATCCATCAGAAGGAGCACGAACAGATCTATCCCAAGCCGGGCTGGGTGGAGCACGACCCGGCCGAGATCTGGACACGCTGCCAGGAAGTCATCCGCGGCGCGCTCGACAAGGCCGGCATCACCGCCGCGGACCTTGCGGCCGTCGGCATCACCAACCAGCGCGAGACGGCCGTCGTCTGGGACAAGAACACCGGCAAGGCCGTCTACAACGCGATCGTCTGGCAGGACACGCGGACCGACGTGATCGTCAACGAGCTCGCCAAGGACGGCGGCCAGGATCGCCTGCGCGCCAAGACCGGCCTGCCGCTGGCGACCTATTTCTCGGGGCCGAAGGTCAAGTGGATCCTCGACAACGTCGACGGCGCCCGCGCCAAGGCCGACGCCGGCGACCTGCTGTTCGGCAACATCGACACGTGGTGCATCTGGAACCTGACCGGCGGGCCGAACGGCGGCGTGCACGTGACCGACGTGACCAACGCCAGCCGGACGCTGCTGTTCAACTACGAGACGCTGTCGTGGGACGACGAGCTCACGTCGCTGCTGGGCATCCCGAAGTCGATGCTCCCCGCCGTGAAGGCCTCGTCCGAGGTCTACGGCACGGCCAAGGGCGACCTCGAGGGCATCGCGGTGGCCGGTGACCTGGGTGACCAGCAGGCGGCCCTGTTCGGGCAGGCATGCTACGACGCCGGCGAGGCGAAGAACACCTACGGCACCGGCTGCTTCATGCTCCTCAACACGGGCACGAAGGCGGTGCCGTCGAAGAGCGGCCTGCTCACCACGCTCGGCTACAAGATCGGCGACCAGCCCGCGGTCTACGCGCTCGAGGGCTCGATCGCGATCACCGGCGCGCTCGTCCAGTGGCTGCGCGACAACATCGGGCTGATCTCGTCCTCGGCCGATGTCGAGGCGCTGGCCGCGACCGTCGAGGACAACGGCGGCGTGTACTTCGTGCCGGCCTTCTCCGGCCTGTTTGCGCCGTACTGGAAGAACGACGCGCGTGGCGTCATCGCCGGCCTCACCCGCTACGTCAACAAGGGCCACATCGCACGAGCCACGCTCGAGGCGACCGCCTGGCAGACCCGCGAGGTGCTCGACGCGATGAACGCCGACTCGGGCGTCGCGCTGACGGCACTCAAGGTCGACGGCGGCATGGTCTACAACGAGCTGCTCATGCAGTTCCAGTCCGACGTCCTCGGCGTGCCGGTCATCCGGCCCCAGGTCGCCGAGACGACCGCACTCGGGGCGGCCTACGCAGCCGGCCTGGCCGTCGGCTTCTGGAGCACCGTGGACGACCTCCGCCAGAACTGGGCGAAGGACAAGGAGTGGTCGCCGAAGATGGATCCGGCCCAGCGGGACAAGGAGTACGGCTTCTGGAAGAAGGCCGTCACCCGCACCTTCGACTGGGTCGAACACTAAGTCGAAACCCGGCGTGCCGGCGGGCTCCGCTCGTCGGCACGCGAACCTCGCCGAGGATCAAGACCGTTGTCCGAGCCCGGGGCCTCGCCGCTCGTCGGGATCGTCGTCGTATCCCATTCCCGCCGCCTCGCGGAAGGCGTCGTCGAGCTTGCCCGCCAGATGGCGGGGGATGACGTCGCGCTCGAGGCGGTGGGTGGCGCGCCCGACGGCTCGCTCGGCACGGACGCCGACGGCATCGCCGCGGCGATCGGCCGTGCGGATCACGGCGCGGGGGTCGTGATCGTGGCCGACCTCGGCTCGGCGATCCTCGCCAGCAAGACCGCCCTGGAGCTGCTCGACGAACCGGCCGCGGGCCGGATCGTGATCTCGGGCGGACCGGTTGCCGAAGGGGGACTCGTCGGCGCGGTCCAGGCCAGCATCGGGCAATCGCTCGACGCCGTCCTGGCCGCGACCGAGGAGGCACGCACGCTCGACAAGGGGGTGACGGCGTGACCACCATCCAGGTGGTGGTCCGCAATCCGTCCGGGCTCCATGCCCGGCCGGCCGCGCTGTTCGTGCGCACGGCCGGGAAGTTCGGCTCGAAGATCACGATCGGCAACCCGGCCGCCGGCAAGGGCCCGGTTGACGCCAAGAGCATCCTGTCGGTCCTCACGCTCGGCGTCTCGAGCGGGACCGAGATCGAGGTGTCGGCCGAGGGCGACGACGCCGAGGCGGCCCTCGCGGCCATTCGCGAGGCGGTCGAGAGCGGGCTCGGCGAGGACCCCGGAGCGGTGACGTGACGGTCGCGACGGCCGCCAGCCAGACCCTCGATCCGACGGTCGCCTGGGACGCGCTGGTCATCGGCGGTGGCGCGACCGGCGCCGGCCTGCTGCGCGACCTCGCCCGGCGCGGCATGCGCACGCTGCTCGTCGACCGCTCCGACCTCGGGACCGGCACGAGCGGCCGGTACCACGGGTTGCTCCATTCCGGCGGTCGCTATGTCGCGCGCGACGCCGACGCTGCACGCGAATGCATCGTCGAGAACCGCGTCGTGCGGCGGATCGCGGCCTTTGCGGTCGAGGACACCGGCGGCTATTTCGTCGCCACGCCGGACGACCCGGACGACTACGTGGACGCGTTCCCCGCCCTGTGCGCGGCGAGCGACGTCGATTGCGTGGAGGTCGACGTCGCGGAGGTCCTCCGCACGAACCCCACCCTCAACCCCCGGATCCGACGCGCCTTTGCCGTTCCCGACGCGGCGGTCGAGCCATGGTCGCTGATCGAGGGCAACGTGGCCGATGCGGCAGCTCTCGGCAGCGCAGCCCTGCCGTACCACCGCGTCGTCGGGTTCGACCGCTCGGGGGAGCGGCTGCTGGCCGCCCGGGTCGTCGACGTCCGGAGCGGCACCGAGTACCGCGTGATGGCCGGCCAGATGGTGTCGGCCGCGGGGGCGTGGGGCGGGCAGGTCGCGGCAATGGCCGGGGCAAAGCTCACGATGGCGCCCGGCAAGGGCACGATGCTCGTGTTCAACCAGCGCATGACCGATGCGGTGATCAACCGCTGCCACAAGCCCGCCGACGGGGACATCATGGTCCCGGTCGGGAGCGTGGCGATCCTCGGCACGACCGACATCCACGTCGCCGACCCGGACGACTGGCAGATCAGCCGGGCCGAGGTGGACGAGCTCCTCGATGAGGGCGAGAAGCTCTTTCCCCAGCTTCGCCGGATGCGCCTGCTGCGCGCCTACGGTGGCGTTCGGCCGCTCTACGACCCGAGCGAAACCGGCACCGAGTCGCGTGAGGTCACGCGCGCGCACGTGGTCCTCGATCACGCCACCCGCGACGGGATCGGCAACCTGACGTCGATCGTGGGCGGGAAGCTCACGACCTACCGGCTGATGGCCCAGGACACCGCGGACGTGGTGGCGCGCAAGGCCGGGGTGACCGCGCGTGCGACGACGGCGCAGGAGGCGGTCCCGGATCCGCACGGGGACGGCACGCCGCGCTACCACTGGCTCGGTGGGAGGTTCGCGGCGCACGAGGCGCGCGGCGGCGGCGATGCCGACCTGATGTGCGAATGCGAGCTGGTAACGCGCGCGATGCTCAGCGACGTCCTCGACCGGCGCTGGCCGTGCAGCCTGGACGACGTTCGCCGGGCGACGCGGCTGGGCATGGGCCCGTGCCAGGGCTGCTTCTGCACGTTCCGTGCGGCTGGCGCGGTGGCGGACCACGCCGCACGCGTCACGAGCGACCCGGTCTCGATCGGCGACACCGTGGAGAAGGCGATGGCCGACTTCATCCGCGAGCGCCAGCGCGGCACCCTGCCGATCGCGCACGGTCGCCAGCTCCAGGAGGCGGTGATCACCGCGGGCTTGCACTGGGGGACGCTCGGGCTCGACAGCCTCCTCGGGACGGGCGCCGGCGGCAGCGATGCCAAGCGCTGACGTCGCGGTCATCGGCGCCGGCCTGGCGGGCCTCACGACCGCGATCCGGCTGGCCGACGCCGGTGCGCGGGTGGTGGTCCTCGCCGAGGGCAACGGCGCGATCCACTGGGCCGGCGGCCCGATCGACGTCGCGTTTGCGCCCGGCGCGACGCGTCCCGCCGACGCGTTGCGCGGTCTCGAGCGCACAAAGCGGCACCCGTACGCGGTGCTCGGCGCCGACGTGGCGCCCGCGCTCGAATGGTTCGGGGCGCTGGTGGCTGACGGCGGGCTCCCGTACGTCGGGTCGCTCGAGACGCCATTTGGCGCCCTCCCGACGGGGATCGGCGGCACCCGCCCCGTGTCCATCGTTCCCGCGTCCCAGGCAGCCGCCGTCGATCCCTGGGCTCCGGGCGAGCGGCTCGTCGTGGCAGGCCAGGCAGGGTTCAAGGACTTCTGGCCTCGCGCGGTGGCAGCGAGCCTGAGCCGTCCCGAGGTGTGGGTCGGGCTCGGCGGGCCGGCGCGCGTCGACGGCGTGGCGCCCGACTGGCCCGGTCTCGCGGAGCGACGGAACCTCAACGCGTTGCGGATCGCCGAGGCCTTCGACGATCCCTCGTGGCGCGCCGCGGCGCTCGACCTGACTGCCCAGGCGGTGGCCGCGACCGGACGCGGCCCGCATCGCGTCGCGCTGCCGGCCGTGCTCGGCCTGCACCGTCATCCGGAGGTCCTGGCGGAGGCCGTCGAGCGGCTCGGGGCGCCGGTCATCGAGCTGCCGCTGGTGTCGCCCGGGATCCCGGGCATCCGCCTGCACGACGTGCTCCGGACCGCGCTGCGGGCGCGCGGTGGGCGGATCCTGATCGGCGAGCGGGTGGCCAGGGTCGAGACGACGCGACGGATGGTCACCGCGGTCGCCACTGCCGCGGCCACGCGCGAGCTGGTCACGCGGGTGGGGGCGCTCGTCCTCGCCACGGGTGGGGTGGCCGGCGGCGGGCTTGTCGGCGAGCCCGAGGGCGGCATCCGCGAGACGATCCTGGGGTTGCCGGTCGATGGCCCGCCGATCGATCGCTGGCTGGGGGGCGACCCGCTCGACCCCGGCGCGCTGCCGATCGCGTCGGCGGGCCTGCGGACCGACGATGCCCTGCGACCGATCGACCCGGCCCGCCCAAAGGACGGGCCGCTGTTCGACAACGTCCGCGTCGTGGGCGGGCTGCTGGCGGGCCAGCGGGTGATGGTCGAACGCTGTGGCGACGGGATCGCGCTCGCCAGCGCCTGGCGCGCGGCGGCGTCCCTGAGCGGTGGAGCCTCGAAGCCGAAGCGCTCGGGGCGCAAGGCGGAGGCGGTGCGATGACGATCGCCGCGGTCGTGGAAGAGGCGCTTCAGGACACGGTCGGGCTGTCGACCGACGAGTGCCTCAAGTGCAACATCTGCAACGAGGTGTGCCCGGTCGCGCGGGTCGACGACCGCTTCCCGGGCCCGAAGTACGTGGGTCCGCAGGCGCAGCGCTTCCGCCTCGCCGCGCCGGTGCCGATCAACCTCGACGGCAAGCAGGTGCACACGCCGGACCGCACCGTCGACTGGTGCTCCGGCTGTGGCTGGTGCACGACCGCCTGCCCGGCCGGGGTCAAGATCGCCGAGGTCAACAACCGCGCCCGCGCGTCGATGCGGGCCGGCCGGCGCCCGCGGTTCCGCGACTGGCTGATCAGCCAGACCGACCTGCTCGGGAAGTTCGGGGCGCCGTTCACGCCGCTCGCGAACTGGACCCTTCGCAACCGGCTCTTCCGGGCCCTGCTCGAGGTCGTGCTCGGCATCCACCGCAAGGCGCCCCTGCCGGTGTACGCCGGCCGGTCGTTCCGCTCGCGCTTCGCGCGGCGCGGCGGGTACCTCGGGCGCGCCGACGGAGCCGCGTTGCCGCCGCCCGATCGGGCCGTCGTCTACTTCCACGGCTGCGCCGCCAACTACTACGAGCAGCACGTGGCCGACGCCGCGATCGCCGTGCTGGAACGGAACGGCTTCGAGGTGATCGCGCCGCCGCAGGAGTGCTGTGGCCTGCCGATGATCAGCAACGGCCTGTACCAGGGAGCCCGGAACAAGGCCCGCCGCAACGTCGACGTGCTCGCCGAGTACGCCCGCCAGGGCTACCGGATCGTCGGGACGTCGACCTCGTGCACGCACACGCTCAAGGCGGAATACGAGGAGATGCTCGACGTGCGCGACGGGGACGCCCACGCGGTGTCGCAGGCCACCTGGGACATCTGCGAGTTCCTGCTCGACCTGCACGAGCAGGGCCGCCTCGACACGGGCTTCGGCCGCCTCGACGAGGAGCTGCCGTACCACGCCCCGTGCCAGCTCCGAAGCCACGGGATCGGGCTCCCGGCGATGGATCTGTTCGCGCTGGTGCCCGGCCTGCGGGCCGTCGACATGGATCACGACTGCTGCGGGATCGCGGGCACGTACGGGCTCAAGAAGGAGAAGTACGACATCGCGATGCGCGTCGGCGACGAGCTGTTCCGGCGGATCGAGGCGAGCGGCGCCGCCGAGACCGCCTGCGACTCCGAGACGTGCCGCTGGCAGATCTCGTCGGCGACGAGCCGACCGTCGCGGCACCCGGTCGAGATCCTCGCCGCGGCGTACGCGGCCGCCGACGCAACGCGCGACGCGCCACCACCCGCACACTAGGGCGCATGCGCGTCCTCGTGGTCGGTGCCGGCGCGGTCGGCTCGTTCCTCGGCTGGGCGGTTGCGGCCGGTGGTGGCGAGACGACGCTGGTCCGGCGCGCCTTCGACGGAACGCCCGGCGCGCGCACGTCGCTGCGCCTGGTCCGGCCCGACGGCACCGAGGCGCCCGTGGAGGTGGGCGTGGTGCGCTCGGTCGCCGACGCACCCGCTCCGGACCTCGTGATCGTCGCGGTCCGCCAGTACGACCTCCCCGCTGCCCTCGATTCGCTCGCGGTCCTGCCGGACGTCGCGCTGCTCACCGCCCAGAACGGGGTCGGTGCGGAGGAGGCGGCCGCGGCCGCGCGCCCGGCCGGGACATTGCTGGCGGCGTCGGTGACCGCATCGGTGGAGCGCGAGCCGGACGGCTCCGTGCGCTGGCTGCGTCGGGGCGGTGTCGCGCTGGCACCCGTTCGCGGCGACGCGGACGCGATCATCGAAGGCCTCTCGACCACGTTCCGTGCGGCCGGCGTGGATGTCGTCGCGCGCCGTGATGCCGCCGCCATGAAGTGGTCGAAGGTGATCGCCAACCTCGTCGCCAACGCGACGAGCGGTCTCCTCGACCAGGACCCGTCCTCGATCTACGCCGACCCGGACCTGTTCGACGTCGAGCGGGACCAGCTCCGCGAGGCGCTCGCCGTCATGCGCGCGCGGGGTCTCCGGCCGGTGTCGTTGCCAGGTGCGCCGGTCCCGCTCCTCGCCCTCGCGACGGCGCTCCCGGCGCCCATCGCGCGCGCGGCCCTGCGCCGCGTCGTCGGGTCGGCGCGGGGTGGCAAGGACCCGTCGCTCCGGGGCGCGGTCCAGCTGGGCGGCCCGACCGAGGCCGGCTGGCTGAACGGGGCCGTCGCCCGGGCCGGGTCCGAGCTCGGGGTGGCCACGCCGGTCAACAGCGCACTCGCGAGCCTGGTCGAGGAGGCGGCGGCAGATCCGGAGCGGCGCGCCTGGTTCCGCCACCGTCCCGACCGCCTGCTGGAGGCCCTCGGCCGGTCCTGATCCCCGATGGCATACTCGGCGACGTGGACGCCCCCGAGGTGATCGTCGCGATCGCGGTGGTCGTCGCGAGCTACTTCATCGGCGGGATCCCGTGGGGGATCGTCGTCGCGCGGCTCGTCGGCGGCCCGGATCCGCGCAGCCTCGGCAGCGGGCGAACGGGTGGCGCCAACGTCATGCGTGCGCTCGGGTTCCGCGCGGCGCTTGCCGCCGGCTTCCTCGACGCCGCGAAGGGCTCCGTGGCCGTGCTCCTCGCGATCGTCCTCGGGACCGACCCGCTGGTCCAATCGCTCGCCGGGATCGGCGCGGTCATCGGCCACAGCCGCTCGCCGTACATCGGGCTCCAGGGTGGACGCGGCGTGGCGACGGGTTGGGGCGCCCTGCTCGTCCTGGCGCCCGTGATCGCGCTGCTGATCGTGCCGCTGTTCGTCGCGCTGCTGCTGATCACCCGGATCAGCTCGGTCGCGTCGCTCACGTGCACGCTCGTCGGCGGCATCGCGCTGCTCGTCGCGATCCCCGTGGCGGGGCTGCCGCCGGCGTATGCCGTGTACGCCGTCGCCGGGACGGCACTGATCTGGATCTTCCACGCCGACAACATCCAGCGGCTGCGCTCGGGCGAGGAGCGGCGGATCGAATGGCGCTTCCGCGGGCGCCCGGGCCCGGGTCAGGGAGCCCAGCCGCAGGCCAAGGACCACGCCTCCGAACCGAGGACCGGCCGGTGAGCCGCCGCAAACCCGAACGGGAGGACCACGCCGCGCGCACGGCACGGGCCGATCGCGCGGAACGCCAGGGTGCGGCGCGGGTCGCCCGCCGGCGCACCACCAAGCGTGAGGAGGCCCAGTCGCTCGACGAGGCGCCCGTCGGGCGCGGCGTGTCGTTCCGCTGCCACCACTGCCGCCTGGACGTCGCCGAGGACGCGCCCGGCACGCAGCACCGCAACCATTGCCCGTTCTGCCTGTGGAGCCGCCACGTCGACGTCGAGCCCGGTGACCGTGCGTCGGACTGCCTCGCCTCGATGGAGCCGATTGCGATCGCGGTCCGCAAGGACGGTGAGTGGCTGCTCATCCACCGCTGCAACGGGTGCGGGACGTTGAGCAGCAACCGGGTCGCGGGTGACGACAACCCGCTGCTGCTCGTCCGCATCGCCGTCAAGCCGCTCGCGCAGCCACCCTTCCCGCTCGATCGGCTGGCCCAGATCTGACTGGACAGGCCCCCGCGGTCACCGGCCTGTGGAGTAGCGAACGACGCGCGCTGAGCGGCGGGCTGGTCATGACGATCACGCTCGTCGCGTTCGAGGCCCTTGCGGTCTCCACGGTGATGCCCGATGTTGCGGCAGAGTTCGGCGCGGACGGGACGAATCTCTACGGCTGGGCGTTCACCGCGTTCTTCCTCGGGACGCTGATCGGGATCGTCGCGATCGGGGGCATCGTCGATCGTGGGCTCGCCGGCCCGTTCCTCGGCGGGCTCGGGCTGTTCGCGATCGGCCTGCTGATCGGTGGCCTGGCTCCGTCGATGCAGGTCCTCGTGTTCGGCCGTTTCATCCAGGGCCTCGGCGCGGGAGCGATCCCGCCGATCGCCTACGTCGCCATCGGACGGAGCATGCCCGAGGAGCTCCGGCCGCGCATGTTCGCGTGGCTGTCCACGGCCTGGGCGCTGCCCGGCGTGCTCGGCCCGGCGATCGCCGGGATCGTCGGCGACACGATCGGCTGGCGGGCCGTCTTCCTTGGGCTGCTGCCGCTGATCGCGGTCGCCGCGGTCGCGACGACGCCTGCGCTTCGCGCGGTCGCGCCACCGCCCGCGGCCGCCGACGCGGAGGCCGCGGCTGCCGCCTCGCTCCGCCGGCGCCTGCCGCTGGCCCTGCTCGTGACCCTCGGCACCGCGCTGTTCACCGCCGCGATCACCATCGGCGATCCGGTCCTGCTCGTAGCGCTCGGGCTGCCCGGTGTCGCCCTCGGGATCTACGCGCTGCGCCGGCTGACGCCGCCCGGGACGCTCCGTGCTGCCCGCGGCCTTCCGTCGGCCGTGCTGATCCGCGGCCTGGTGACCTTCGGGTTCTTCGCGGTGGACGCCTATGTCTCGCGGGTCCTCGTCGACGTGCGCGGCATGAGCCTGTCGCAGGCGGGCATCGTGCTGACCGCCACGACGATCACCTGGACGACCGGCTCGTGGGTCCAGGCACACTGGAACAACCGCTGGCCGCTCCATACCTTCGTCCGCAGCGGCATGCTGATCGTGGCGGCGGGGATCGCGACGTTCATGCTGGTGCTCATTCCCGCGATCCCGGTGTGGCTTGCCGTGCCGACCTTCGCCCTCGCGGGGTTCGGGATGGGGCTGAACTATTCCCCGCTCGGGCTGATCATGCTCCGTGAGGCGGCGCCCGCCGATCAGGGCTCGGCGTCGTCGGCGCTGTCGTTGACCGATTCGCTCGGGACCGCGCTCGGGACCGGCGTCAGCGGGGCGATCGTGGCGGCGGTCTTTCGCGCCGACGGCCAGCTGGGCCTCGGCCTGGCGATCGCGTTCGGCGTCGGCCTCCTCGTGATGCTGTTCGGTGCAGCGATCGCCGGGCGATTGCAACCCGCATCGCACGGTGGCAGCGCCGTGCCCTGGGGTAGACTGCGTTCCCGCGCCGCAGCCCAGACGGCGCCGCGCCCGGACCACGGGAGGCCCAGCATCGATGTCCGCTGAGGAGCTTCGCGCGAAGATCCGCGAGATCCCCGACTTCCCGAAGCCAGGCATCCTCTTCTACGACATCACGACGCTCCTCAAGGACCCGGTCGCGTACCGGGAATCCATCGACCTGATGCTCGAGCCCTACAAGGACGA
This sequence comes from uncultured Chloroflexia bacterium, assembly GCA_963721655.1. Taxonomy (GTDB): domain Bacteria; phylum Chloroflexota; class Limnocylindria; order Limnocylindrales; family CSP1-4; genus DASTYU01. The sequence continues at coordinate 203,619 of CAVRKH010000021.1, forward strand.
GCAGGTCGACATCGTCGTCGGGATGGAGTCGCGCGGCTTCATCTTCAGCGCCCCGATGGCGTACGAGCTGAACGCGGGCCTGGTCCCGGTGCGCAAGCTGGGCAAGCTGCCGGCCGAGACGATCACGGTCGAATACGCACTCGAGTACGGCTCCAACACGCTCGAGATCCACCGCGACTCGATCCAGGCCGGGCAGAAGGTGCTGATCGTCGACGACCTGCTGGCCACCGGCGGAACGGTCAAGGGCACGATCGAGCTCGTCGAGCGCCTGAAGGGCGACGTGATCGGTCTCGCGTTCCTCGTCGAGCTCGACTTCCTCAAGGGCCGCGATCGGCTCGAGGGCCGGCGGGTGACGAGCGTCATCCAGTACTGAGCGGCACGACAGGGACGTAGCGCATTGGCTCACACTCCGGACCTCGAATCCGGTCCGCAGCCCGCTCCGGGGAATGACCCGGCGCCGGCGCCTGCGCCCGCGGACGACCCGGGCGCGGACGACCCGGGCGCGGACGACCCGGGCGCCGACCTCGGGCGGCGACGCTTCTTCCGCCAGTTCGCCGGGGAGCTCATCCAGGGCGCGGCGTCGGTCGTCGGTGCCGCGCAGGTCCTCCAGCGGGTGTCGGCGGAGGCGGCAAGCGCGATCCTCGACCCCGATGCGCCGGGTGCCACCGCGACCGCCACGGTTCCGGCAGCGCCGTCCGGCTTCCGGAGCGCCTTCCGGATGGACGGCAACACCCTGTTGCTGATCGACCAGCGGCGGCTCCCCGAGGTGCTCGTCGAGCATCCGTGCGACTCCGCCGCGGCCGTCGCGCATGCGATCCGCCAGATGATCGTTCGCGGTGCGCCGGCCATCGGCCAGGCGGCGGCGATCGGGCTCGCGCTGACCGCCCACCGCGTGCGCAACACGAAGCCGTACGCCCGCCGCGCGACGCTCCGCGGCGCCTCGAACGCGCTCATCAACGCCCGCCCGACGGCGGTCAACCTGCGCTGGGCGGTGGATCGGGTCATGGCGCGCTACGAGGAGATCGGCGAGCTGTCGGAGGACGGCGAGGTGATCGCCGCGGCCCTCCGAGCGGAAGCCGACGCCATCGTCTTCGAGGCCACCACGGACCACGGCCGGCTCGCCGAGTTCGGGCTGGCGGCGCTGCCGGTCCCGGTGGACCGCCCGCTGCGGATCCTGACCCACTGCAACACTGGGCCGCTGGCGTGCGGCCAGTTCGGGACCGCGCTCGGCGTGGTCCAGGTTGCCCACCACGCCGGCCGCGAGATCGAGGTCTGGGTCGACGAGACCCGGCCGTACCTGCAGGGTTCGCGGCTCACCGCGTGGGAGCTCCAGCAGGCCGGCGTCCCGCACACGGTGATCCCGGACGTCGCCGCCGGATCCCTGATGCGCTCGGGTGAGGTCGACGTCGTGCTCGTCGGCGCGGACCGCATCGCGGCCAACGGCGACACCGCGAACAAGGTCGGCACGTACCCGCTGGCCGTGCTCGCGGCGCGCCACGGCATCCCGTTCTACGTCTGTGCGCCGCTCAGCTCGGTGGACCTCGACACGCCGGACGGGGACGCGATCCCGATCGAGGAGCGCGCCGCCGAGGAGGTCCTCGAGTTCCGCGGCATCCGGATCGCACCGGTCGGAACGGCTGCGCGCAACCCCGCCTTCGATGTCACCCCGGCAGAGCTCATCACGGGCGTCGTCACGGAGGAGGGCCTCCTCACGGCGCCGTTCGAGCCCGCCTTCCGGGCCGCCGAGGAACGGGCGCGCGAGCGCTGGGCAGCGACGCCTCGCCCGGGCACGGGACCCGTCTGATGGCCACGGTCGCACTCGGCCGGCGCGGTTCGGTGGTCGCCCGGACGACCACGGACCGCGCGCTGCTGCGCGCGTTCCTCGAGCGGGACCGGCTGTACGCCGCCTACGCGCTGTGCGACCTCGAGGACCGCGAGTTCGGGCGCACGAAGTGGGGGATCGCGCAGGACGGCGACGACGTCGTGGCGCTCGTCCTCGAGTACAGCGGGACGACGCCCCAGCCGGTGTTCCTCATGGGCGAGGCCGACGGGCTCGAGGCGATCCTGCGCGAGGTCATCCGACCGCGCGTCGCGTACCTGGCCGCGCGCCCGGACCTGCTCCGGACCGCCGAGCACTTCTACCGCGTCGAGGCCGGCCCGCCGATGGTCCGGATGTGGGTCGACCGGACGACGTTCCGGCCGTACCCGGCGACCGTCCAGCGGCTGCTGCCGTCCGAGATCGGCGACCTCAACCGCCTGTACCAGCTCGGCTTTGCGGCCTGGCTCCCGTCCAGCGCGATCGCGGAGGGCGTCTACTACGGCGTCCGCGTCAACGGCACGCTCGTGGCCGCAGCGGGCACGCACGTGATCAGCGACCGGGCGCGGCTCGCGGCCGTCGGCAACGTCCTGACGCATGTCGACTATCGTGGACGCGGCTTCGCCACGGCCGTGACCGGCGCGGTGACTGCCGAGCTGTTGCGGACGTGCGACCACGTCGTGCTCAACGTCCGGTCCGACAACCCGCCCGCGCTCAACGCCTACCGGCGGCTCGGCTACGCCGAGTACACCCGCTTCGAGGAGCGGCTGATCCACCGGCTCGGCTCGCCGTGGCCGGACCTCGCGAGCCGCATGCGCCGCTTCTTCGCCCGCAAGGAGACCCCGACCTGATGACCGCCACCAGCGCACGACCCGCCCACGATGTCACGGACATCGGCCTCGCCGCCGAGGGCGTCCGCCGCATCGAATGGGCCGAGCGCGAGATGCCCGTGCTCCGCCTCATCCGCGAGCGCTTCGAGCGCGACCGTCCGCTCGACGGGCTGCGCATCGGCGCGTGCCTCCACGTCACGACCGAGACCGCCAACCTGATGCGCACGCTCAAGGCCGGCGGCGCGGATGTCGTGCTCGCGGCCTCGAACCCGCTCTCGACGAAGGACGACGTCGCGGCGGCGCTCGTCGCCGAGTACGGCATCGCCACGTTCGCCCGCCGCGGCGAGGACCGCGACACGTACTACGCGCACCTCAACGCGGTCGCCGACACGCACCCGCAGCTCACGATGGACGACGGCTGCGACCTCGTCTCGCTGCTCCACAGCGAGCGGCCGGAGCAGGTCAGGGAGGTCCTGGCCGGGACCGAGGAGACGACGACCGGCGTCATCCGCCTCAAGGCGATGGCCGCCGACGGCGCGCTCGGCTTCCCGGTCATCGCGGTCAACGAGGCCCAGACCAAGCACCTCTTCGACAACCGCTACGGGACCGGGCAGTCCACGGTGGACGGGATCCTGCGCGCCACGAACATCCTCATCGCCGGGCGCAAGGTCGTCATCGCCGGGTACGGCTGGGTCGGCAAGGGGATCGCATCGCGGATGGCCGGCCACGGCGCGCACGTGGCGGTCGTCGAGGTCGACCCCGTCCGCGCGCTCGAGGCGCTGATGGACGGCTACCAGGCCATGACCCACAGCGAGGCCGCCCGCTGGGGCGAGCTGTTCGTGACCGCGACCGGCAACCTGAACGTGTTCCGGCGCGAGCACTTCGAGGCCATGCGCGACGGCGCGATCATGGCCAACAGCGGCCACTTCGACGCCGAGCTGGACCTGCCGGCGCTGCGCGCGCTGGCCGAGGGCCACGTCCGCGAGGTGCGTGACAACGTCCAGGAGTTCGATCTCGGCGGCAAGAAGCTCCACCTCATCGCCGAGGGCCGCCTCGTGAACCTGGGCGCAGCCGAGGGCCACCCGGCCGCGGTGATGGACATGAGCTTCGCCAACCAGGCCCTGTCCGCCGAGTACGTGGCCGCCCACCACGCCGAGCTCGAACCGAAGGTCTACGTGGTGCCCGAGGCGATCGACGCCGAGGTCGCCCGGCTCAAGCTGGCCGCGCTCGGGATCGAGCTCGAGCCGATGACGCCGGAGCAGGCCGCATACGTCGCCTCGTGGCAGCACGGAACCTGAGCGGGTGACGACCGAGCGAACCGTCGCGCCGTACGGCTCATGGCGCTCGCCGATCGTGGTCGAGGAGGTCGTCGAGCAGGCGATCCTGCTGAGCGAGCCGTGGCTCGACGGCGACGACCTGTACTGGGTCGAGAGCCGTCCCGCAGACGGCGGCCGGCGGGTCCTCGTCCGCCGCGAGCCCGGTGGCGAGACGACGGAGCTGACGCCAGCCCCGGCCAACGTCCGGACGCGCGCCCACGAGTACGGCGGCGGGTCGTACACGGTGGCCGGCGGCATCGTCGTCTATTCCGAGTTCCGCGACGGACGGCTGTACCGGATCGATCCGGGCTCGACTGAGGCGATCCCGATCACGCCTGCCGGACCGTACCGCTACGCCGACATCCGCTTCGACGCCCCGCGGCGCCGCTTCCTCGCGGTTCGCGAGGACCATTCGGGCGAGGGTCAGCCACGGAACGAGCTGGTCGCCGTGCCCCTCGATGGCGAGGCGCCCCCGGCGGTCCTCGTGAGCGGCCCTGACTTTGTCGCCGCGCCACGCCTGTCGCCGGCCGGTGACCGGCTGGCCTGGCTCGAGTGGGACCACCCCGACATGCCGTGGGACACCACCCGGTTGCGGGTCGCCACGGTCGCCGCCGACGGGTCACTCGGGATGCCCGAGCTCGCGGCCGGCGGGGTCGACGAGTCGATCGCCCAGCCGGAATGGTCCGCCGACGGCGACCTCCATTTCGCCAGCGACCGGAGTGGCTGGTGGAACCTGTACCGCCTCGCCGAGGGACCGCGGCTCGACGCGCTCGCGCCGACGGAGGCGGAGTTCGCCGATCCGGCGTGGGTGTTCGGGCGTTCGTCGTACGCGTTCCTCGCCGACGGCAGCATCGTGGCGGTCGCCCGGAGCGACGGCCGCGACCGGCTGCTCCACATCCGCCAGGACCAGCTCGTCGGCGAGGTCGCCTCGCCGTTCACCGAGTTCGAGAGCATCGTCGTGTCGGGGGGCTCGCTGGCGGCGATCGCCGGCGCTCCTGACCGTCCGACTGCGATCGTCCGCTTCGACCCCGAGACGCTCGAGCCGCTCGAGGTCGCGCGCGCCGGCAAGCGCGGTCGTGCCCGATCCGGCGTACATCTCGCGGCCGGAGAGCATCGCCTTCCCGACGTCCGGCGGGCGCACGGCGCGGGCGCTGTTCTACCCTCCCGCGAACGCAGACTTCGAGGGTCCGCCAGACGAGCGGCCGCCGCTCGTCGTGCTGTCGCATGGGGGACCGACGGCCAACACGTCGAGCGCGCTCGACCTGGCAAAGCAGTTCCTGACCAGCCGCGGCATCGCGGTCGTCGACGTCGACTACGGCGGCAGCACCGGCTACGGACGCGCCTACCGCGAGATGCTCAACGGCGCGTGGGGCAAGGTCGACGTCGAGGACTGCGTGGCGGCTGCGCTCTTCCTCGTCGAACGGGGCGACGTCGACCGCGACCGGCTCGCGATCAAGGGCGGCAGCGCGGGCGGCTTCACGACCCTGGCCGCGCTCGCGTTCACGGACACGTTCCGTGCCGGGATCAGCCTGTTCGGGGTGGGCGACATCCGAGCGCTGGCGGAGCACACGCACAAGTTCGAGTCGCGCTACATGGACCGACTCGTCGGGCCGTTGCCGGAGGCCGCGACGCTGTACCGCGAGCGTTCGCCCGTCTACGCCTTCGACCGGATCCGCTGCCCGGTGCTCGTGCTGCAGGGCCTCGACGACCGGGTCGTGCCACCCGAGCAGGCCGAGCAGATCGTCGCGGCGCTCGCCGAGAACGGGATCCCGTACGCGTACCTCGCGTTCGAAGGCGAAGGCCACGGCTTCCGTGGCGCCCGGGCCATCCGCCGCTCGCTCGAAGCCCAGCTGTCGTTCCTCGGCCAGGTCTTCGGCTTCGAACCGGCCGGCGCGATCGAGCCGGTCGAGCTGGTGGGCGGTCGAGTCCCGGCGGGAGCATGAACGAAGCCGGTACGTCCGTACCTCGGGGATGTCCGGTCGGCCCGTGGTAGGCTCCGCCGCGAACCTGGAGGCCCAATGAGCATCGTCGACGCCGAGCAGTATCTCTTCACGTCCGAGTCGGTCACCGAAGGCCACCCGGACAAGATGTGCGACCAGATCAGTGACGCGATCCTCGATGCGTTCATCCGCCAGGACCCGCAGGCGCGCGTCGCCTGCGAGACCGCCACGACGACCGGTCTCGTGATGGTGCTCGGCGAGATCAGCACCCACGCCGAGTACATCGACGTCGCGACGATCGTGCGCGAGGTCGTGAAGGACATCGGCTACACCAAGGCCGACTACGGCTTCGACTACCTCACCTGCGGGACCCTCGTCTCGATCAAGGAGCAGTCACCGGACATCGCGCAGGGCGTCGACTCCGCGCTCGAAGTCCGCGACGACGCGGCGCCGGCGTTCGAGCTCGGCGCCGGCGACCAGGGGATGATGTTCGGGTTCGCCTGCCGCGAGACGCCCGAGCTGATGCCCATGCCGATCGCCCTCGCGCACCGCATGGCCCGGCGGCTCGCCGAGGCACGCAAGAGCGGCCAGCTGCCGTATCTGCGCCCGGACGGCAAGACACAGGTCACGATCGAGTACGAGCGCGGCATCCCGAAGCGGGTCAAGACCGTCGTCGTGTCCGCCCAGCACGACCCCGACATCCGGATCGAGCGCCTGCGCAGCGAGATCGTGGAGGCCGTCATCCTCTCGACGATCCCCGCCGAGCTCCGCCACCACGACCCGGTGATGCACGTCAACCCGACGGGGCGCTTCGTCACCGGCGGCCCGATGGGCGACGCCGGCCTGACCGGCCGCAAGATCATCGTCGACAGCTACGGCGGCATGGCTCGCCACGGCGGTGGCGCGTTCTCCGGCAAGGACCCCACGAAGGTCGACCGCTCGGCCGCGTACGCCGCCCGCTGGGTGGCGAAGAACGTGGTCGCCGCAGGGCTCGCGAACCGCTTCGAGGTCGAGGTCGCCTACGGGATCGGGATCGCCCGGCCGGTCAGCCTGTCGGTGGACTCGTTCGGAACCGGCACGATCCCGGACGACGAGATCCTCAAGCTCGTCGAGCGCCATTTCGACCTGCGCCCCGCCTCGATCATCGCGGGGTTGGAGCTGCGCCGGCCGATCTACCAGCAGACCGCGGCGTACGGCCACTTCGGCCGCGAGGACCTCGACCTGCCGTGGGAGACGCACCGACAAGGCGGCGCTCCTCGCCGAGGACGCCGGCCTGCCCGAGCCCGAGCCGGTCAACGCCGCGTAACCAGCGGCGCCCTGCCGCCCCGTTTCTGTGGGGCGGCGTCAGCGGCCTGCGTCCGGCTGGCTAGTCGCGTCGACGACCGGCGTCATGGCCAGGACGCCGCGTCCCTGCGTGCGGCGCCCGAGCAGCCACTGCGTCACGAACAGGACGGTCAGGGTCAGCACGAGCATGACCGCCGCGACCGCGTTGATCTTCGGCGTGACGCCGCGTCGCACCTCCCCGAACACGAACAGCGGCAGCGTTGTCGAGCCAACACCGGACACGAACGCGCTGATGACGTAGTCATCGAAGCTGAAGGTGAACGAGAGCACGAAGCCCGCGATGATGGCAGGCAGGAGGATCGGGAGGGTGATCTGGCGGAACGTCCTCCACGGTGTGGCGAACAGGTCGGAGGACGCGTCGACCAGCGAGCGATCGATCCCCGAAAGGCGCGCGCGGACGAGGAGCGTCACGATCGAAATGTTGAACAACATGTGCGCGGCGATGATCGTGTGGTTGCCCAGCCCGAGCTTGGGCGCGCCATCGCCGAGCAGGCCGCTGAGCGCGGGGTTGACGACGTCGAACGTGCCGCGGAACAGGATCAGGGTCGCGAGCGCGATGACGATCTCGGGGACGATGATGCTGATGTAGGTGAGCCCCTCGAAGACGAGCCGTGGTCGCCGCCCGAGTCGTTGCATCCCGAGGGCGGCCATCGTCCCGATGATCGTCGCGAGCACAGCGTTGACGACGCCGATCGTGAGGCTGTTCACGAGGGCTCGCTGGACCAGGCGGTCCTTGAGCCACGCCTCCTCGTACCAGCGGAACGAGAAGCCCTGCCAATCGGTGACGAAGCGCGACTCGTTGAAGCTGAAGATGACGACGATGACGATCGGCACGTACAGGAACAGGTACATGAGGATCGCCTGGATCCGGAAGGCACGCTCGATGAGCGGGCCCCAGCGATCCCGCCCTGCGCGGAAGGTGGTCGTGGCTCCCCGGATGGCGCTGCCAGCGGTCACAGCATCGAGACCTCGCGCTGGGTGCGCCCCCGGGATGTGAACCACAGGTACGCGCCCACCGCCAGCAGCATTGCGAGGATGAGGACCACTGCCATGGCCGAACCTTGCGGCCAGTTGCGAGCGTCGAGGAAGTCGAGGTAGAGGACGTTCCCGATGAGGAAGACCCGTCCCCGTCCGAGCATCGCCGGTACCACGTATTCGCCCATCATCGGGATGAACACGAGCAGCGATCCGGTGACGATGCCCGGCGCGGAGAGCGGCAGGGTGATCTGGCGGAAGGTGCGCCAGCGCCCCGCGTACAGATCCTTCGATGCCTCGCCAAGCGTCCGATCGAGGCGTTCCATCGAGACGTAGACCGGGAAGATGACCAGCGGCAGGTAGTTGTAGACGAGGCCGACGAGGATCGCCCAGGTCGTCCCCAGGATCGAGATGTCACCCACCCCCAGCACGCTCTCGAGACCGCCGGCGAGACCGTCGCTGCCCAGGATCGTCCGCCACGCGTAGGTGCGGATGAGGAAGCTCGTCCAGAACGGCACGATGACGAGGACGATGAGCAGCGACTTCCAGCGACCGGTGCGGGTCGCCAGGAAGTACGCGAATGGGACTGCCAGGACGACGCAGATGACGGTTCCCAGCAGCGCGAGCTGCAGGGTCGATCCGATCGGTCCGACCCGTTCGCTGATCTTCGCGTAGTTATCGAGCTGGAACGCCGGCTCGTAGCCGCCCGCGGACGCCCGCCTCCCGAAGCTGAAGACGACGGTGATTGCGAGCGGGATGATGAGCAGGAACAGGTACCAGGCGCTGGCCGGCAGGAGCAACAGGCCGGTGAGGACGGTCCGCCGCCCGCCCCCTCCGGCCTGAGCGCCGATGGCTACGCTCCGATCTTCGAGCGGAACGTCGCCCAGATGTCGTTCCGCTGCTCGTTCGCCTCGTTGTCGGTGAAGGGCTCGAGCTTGGCGATGAGCTCATCGGGCGGGAAGATCGTCGGATCATTCAGGATCTCGGGCGGCAACAGCGGGTAGGCCGCCGAGAACGCGCAGCCATACTGCGTGTAGGCGGTCTCCTGGGCGGCGATCTCCGGGCGCATGATGTAGTCGAGCCACGCATAGGCCGCGTTCGGGTGCGGAGCATCTGCCGGGATCACCCAGGCGTCCAGCCAGAATTCGGTGCCTTCGGTCGGGACGATGTAGACCGTGTCCGCGTACTTTTCATCCGCCTTCAGTGTCGCGGCATCGCCGTTCCAGCCCGTGTGGAGCAGCATGTCCTTGTCGCGCAGGACCTGCCGATAGTCACTCGAGACGTTGCCGATATGCGGCGCCAGTGCGTAGAGCACCTCGGCGGCCGCGTCGAGCTCCGCCGGATCGACCGAGTTGATCGGAAACCCGAGTGACTTGAGTGCCATGCCGATCGCCACGGGCTTGTCGTCGATGATCCCGAACTTGCCCGAATATTTCGGAGCCAGGGCGAAGAGGTCGTTCCAGCCCTGCGGCGTCTCGGTCACGTCCGATGAGCGATACATGAACCCGGTCGTGCCCCAGTCCTTCGGGATGTAGTACTCCGAGTTCGGGTCGAAGGGCTGCGCGAGGAACTTCGGGTCGATGTTGGCGTAGTTGGCCAGGCGACTCTTGTCGAGCTTCTGCAGGAACCCGCCGCTCGCGAACGCCGGGACGGCGTAGCCGGTCGGCGCCATCATGTCGTAGCCGGCGCCGCCGCCGGCCTGGAACTTGGCCAGGGCCTCCTCGTTGCTGTTGAAGATGTCGAGGATCACGGTCGTGCCGTATTCGTCCTGGAACCCCGCGGTCGTCTCGGGAGCGTCGTAGTCCACCCAGTTGTAGAGGTTGAAGTCCGACTCGACGTCGGTGTGGAGGGCGGCCTCGGCCGGACTCGCCGCGGCGCTTGCCGACGCGCCGGGGCCAGCGGACGCGACCGGTGCTGCCGATGCCGCGGCAGATGACGGCTTGGATGACGCCGAGCCGCTGCCGCACGCAGCAAGCAGCGTTGCGGCACCGCCCAGGCTCGCGGCCGTCAGGAACCCGCGACGACTGACCCTCGCCAGGGCCATCCGTTGCAGCATCGCATCACGATCGTGCTCGGTCACGCTTCCTCCTCCTGGCCCACGGTGGGCCTACGCCGACTACCCCTACTACCCCTACTACGCAACGAGAACGAGATTTGCGTCCTCACTCCAACTCACCGTCACGGGATCGCCCGGAGCGAGACCGAGGCCGGCGCCCCACTGCTGCCTCGTTCTGACGACGGACGACGAGCTCCCCGGCGACGTCCGTGTGAACCCGGAATTCGGTCTGGTCGCCGAGGTAGGTGCCCTGGTGGATCCGGCCGGCGACCCTTGTCCTGACATCTGTCGCAGCGGGCTCGCCGCCGGCGACGCCCACGTCGAGGCGTTCCGGTCGAACGGCGACGATGACCGCATCGCCAACTCCGAGCGTCGCATCGGGATTGGTCAGGCGGCCGCGAAGGACCAGGCCCGAGGTCCGTTCGGACCGTGAGCCGGCCGTCGTCGGCGACCTCGGCGACTGCGCCCTTCAGGAAATTGGACGTGCCGATGAAATCGGCGACGAAGCGGTTCGCCGGTCGCTCATACAGCTCCACCGGCCCGCCGGCCTGTTGGATCCGACCGTCGCGCATGACGACGATCGTGTCGCTCATCGTCAGCGCCTCCTCCTGATCGTGGGTCACGTACACAAAGGTGATCCCGACCTCGCGCTGGAGGGACTTGAGCTCGAGCTGCATCTCCTTGCGGAGCTTGAGGTCGAGGGCACCGAGCGGCTCGTCGAGGAGCAGGACCGTGGGTCGGTTCACGAGGGCCCGGGCGAGCGCGACTCGCTGCTGCTGGCCGCCCGACATCTCCCACACCCGGCGCGTTGCCCGTAGCCACCGAGGCGCACGAGCTCGAGCGCCTCGCCGACGAGACGCGTCTCCTCGGCCTTGTCGACCTTCCGCTGGCGGAGGCCGTAGCCCACGTTCCGGGCGACGTTCATGTGCGGGAACAGCGCGTAGTGCTGGAAGACCGTGTTGACGTTGCGGCGGTAGGGCGGCACGCCGGCGATCGGCTGACCCGCGAGGAGGATCTCGCCCTCGGTCGGCTGCTCGAACCCGGCGATCATCCGGAGCGTCGTGGTCTTGCCGCAGCCCGACGGGCCAAGGAGGCTGTAGAACTCACCGTGCTGGATGCGCAGGTTCATCCGGTCGACCGCGACCACGTCGCCGAAGCGCTTGGTCACGTCGAGGAACTCGACGTCGGGGACCGACGCCTCGGTGGTGTCCGGACCGGCGGGCTGAGAAGCCACCCGGGCGGCATCGGTCGTCTGTGGCGTGACGGAGACGGTCAACGGCGGCCCTCGCGCTCGGTCGGGACGCTGTAGCCGTGCTACAGGTGCGGGCATCGTACGGGTCCACCTTCGCTGCGTCAACGCAGAATCAGCGCGAATATCGTCGCATCCGGGGTGCTTGAGCACTGGATTCGCCGTTGGCTGAAGCTATACTTCAGCGCCGCTGCAGTCCTGCACACGGAGCGACGCCCGTTGTCCACGGACCTCCAGCTCGGCCCCCGCATCCGCGCTCTTCGCCAGGCCCGCCGCCTGACGCTGCGCGACGTGGCGGATCGGGCCGGGTGTGACCGAGAGCTTCCTGTCGCAGGTCGAGCGCGACGTCACGAGCCCGTCGATCGCGACGGTCCACCGGATCGCCGGGGCGCTCGACCTGTCGATCGCCCAGCTGTTCGCCGACGAGCCGTCGCCCGGGCGGGTCGTCCGCCGCGAGGCCCGCCGCCGGATCGCCTACCCGGGGCTCAAGGCCGTCGACGAATTCCTGACCTCGAACATGGCCGGCCGGCTGCAGGTGATCCTGTCGACGATCGAACCGGGCGGCGGCACCGGCGAGGAGCCGTACACCCACGACTCGGACGAGGAGGTCGTGGTCGTCCTCAAGGGCATCCTCGACCTGTGGGTCGCGGACGAGCATTACGTGCTGCGCGAGGGCGACGCGATCACGTTCCCATCGCGGCTCCCGCACTGGAACGTCAACCGCGGCGAGGAACCGGCGACGGTCCTGTTCTGCGTGACGCCACCGAGCTTCTGAAGGGCTGCGCGCTTCACGCTGGCTCGCCTCGGCGCATACCGTTGTCGCGGTGAGCCCACCGGACCAGCAGCCAACGGCGATTTCGCACCCGAGTCCGAAGTCTGGCGTCGCCTGCTGCTCGGCACCGATCCCAGCGTCGTTCGCCTCCGCCGCCGACACCGACGAATTCCCAGCCCACCACGCTGCAAGATGTGCGCCGCGCCCTTCGGGCCGCCCGGCGGCTGGGTGCTCCGCTATTTCGGCCACGCTCGTTGGGCGAAGAACCCGAAGTACTGCGAGGGCTGCTTCCGAACGCTCCTGGCCAACCATGGCGGCGCTGAGGTCGACTGCTCGCTGCTCTTCGCGGACGTCCGAGGCTCGACCTCCCTCGCCGAGCGCATGCGCCCGGCCGAGTTCCGAGCCTTGATGGGCCGTTTCTACGATGAGGCGTTTGCCGCGCTGATCGACTTCAACGCGATCGTCGACAAATTCGTCGGCGACGAGGTGATCGGGATCTTCATCCCGGCCTACACCGGTCGGGAGCACGCTCGCCACGCGATCGAGGCGGCACACCGGCTGCTCGAGGTGACCGGACACGGACGCGCTGAGGGTCCGTGGATCCCGATCGGCATCGGCGTCAACACCGGTGTCGCGTTCGTCGGTTCCGTGGGCCAGGGGCTCGACACGGAGCTGACCGCGATGGGCGACGCGGTCAACGTCACCGCACGGCTCGCGGCCGAGGCAGGACCGGGCGAGATCCTGGTCACCGCCGCGGCGGCGGGCGGGGCCGGGACGACCGCCGGCCGTGAGCATCGCTCCCTGCAGCTCCGCGGAAAGTCCGACGCCGTCGACGTCGTGGTCTTGACGCTCGGCTGACCCGCATGCCCTCCGCAAGGCCGGATACGATGAGCGCCACATGTACGCCGTCATCCTGGCCGGCGGCGGTGGGACCCGGCTGCATCCCCTCAGCCGGCCCGAACGCCCCAAGCCTTTCCTGCCCCTGCTTGGGCGCCACTCGCTCCTCCAGCTGACCGTCGCGCGCCTCGTGGACGGGGACGAGCTGAACCTGCGGCCCGAGGACATCACGGTCGTCACCCACCAGAGCTACGTCCGCCACGTCGAGGATCAGCTCCCCGGGATCGCGGTGCTGGCCGAGCCACACGCCCGGAACACCGCCGCGGCCATCGCCCTCGCGACGCTCGCCATCGACCGCCCCGTCGACGAGGTGATGGTCGTGCTGCCCGCCGATCATGCGATCGACCCCGAGCGCGAGAAGGTCTTTCGGCCGTGCTCCGTGACGCCGCGGATCACCTCGCGACCGGCGCGTTCGACGTCGAGGACCCGCTCGTCACGCTCGGCATCCACGCCGATCGGCCGGCCACGGAATACGGCTACCTCATCCCCGAGTTCGAGCGGCGCCAGGTGATCGCCGGACTCGACGCCTACCCGCTGCGCGGGTTCGAGGAGAAGCCGAAGGTCGAGCGGGCCATCCAGATCCAGGCACTCCCCGGTGCCGCGTGGAACGCGGGCATGTTCCTGTGGCGGCGCCGCGCGATCCGGGCCGTCCTCGAGCGGTACACCGGGCTGCTCCAGTCGCTCGAGCCGGTCTACCGCACGCCGAACCTGCTCGAGAAGGCGTACGACGGGATCAAGCCGATCTCGATCGACCACGCGGTGATGGAGGCGGCAGCCCGTGACGGGCGGGTCGTCATGGCGTCGATGGACGTCGGCTGGTCGGACATCGGCAGCTGGAGCGCGCTGCTCGGCGCGATCGGGGTGGCGGGGACCGGCGACCTGGTGCAGGCCGGCGAGACGGTCCAGACGACATCCGGGGACCTGGTGGTACGTCGGCGCGACGGCCGGCTCGGTCTCGTCCCGGTCCACGAGAGCGGTAGCATGACCGCGCTGCAGACGATCGCGGTCCTGCGCGGAGCGGCGGCCGACGCCGCCCGGATCGAGGACATGCTGCGTCGCTGCTCGCTGCCGGAGGCTCAATGACGACACCCGCGGGAGCGGTCGCGCCGACCTCGATCGTCTTCGGCACCGACGGCTGGCGCGCCCGGATCGCCGAGGACTACACGTTCGAGAACGTGCGCCGCTGCGCCGACGGCGTCGCCCAGTACGTCGTCGATCGCGGCGACACGGCGAAGGGCGTGATCGTTGCCTACGACCGGCGGTTCGCGTCGGAGCACTTCGCGATCGCCGCCGCCGAGGTGCTCCTGGCGCGCGACATCCCGGTGGTCTTCGCGGTCCACGCCGTGCCAACCCAGATGAGCTCGTACGAGGTCGTCTCGCGGGGCGCCGCAGCCGGCATCGTGATCACCGCGAGCCATAACCCGTGGACCGACAACGGGTTCAAGGTCAAGGCTCCGACGGGGGCTGCGGCCGGGCCCGAGATCCTCGCCTCGCTCGAGGCACAGATCGCGCGCAACGGCGGTTCGCCGATCGATCGGCGGCCGTTCGCCGATGCCGAGGCGGCCGGCATGGTCGAGCGCTTCGATCCGTACGACGGGTACGAGCAGTTCGTCCGCCGGACGGTCGACCTCGACGCGCTGAAGGCCGCCGACATCTCGGTGCTCGTCGAGCCGCTGTGGGGCTCCGGCGCCGGCTGGCTGAGCCGGCTGCTCGGCGGCGGCCGGATCCGCGTGACCGAGCTCCACCAGGAGCGCAACCCGTACTTCGGCGGCGTCAACCCCGAGCCCATCCGGCCGCATATCGACGAGGCGCTTGGCCTGATCGCCGGCGGCGGCTACGACCTGGGCCTGTTCCTCGACGGCGACGCGGACCGGGCCGGCGCGGCCGACGAGCAGGGCACGTTCATCCACCAGCTGCAGGTCACCGGCCTGCTCATGTACTACCTCGCCGAGTACCGCGGCTGGCGCGACCCGGTCGTGATCAGCGTCAACAACACCTCGATGGCCGGACGCCTCGGCGAGCACTACGGGATCGCGACGCACGAAGTGCCGGTCGGCTTCAAGTTCATCGGGCCGAAGATGATCGAGACCGGCGCGATGATGGGCGCCGAGGAGTCCGGCGGGTTCGGCTTCGGGATGCACCTGCCCGAACGCGACGGCATCTACGCCGACCTGTTGCTGCTCGACCTGTTCCTGCGCGAGAAGGCAGCCGGCCGCTGGCCCGTATCCCGTGCGCTGGAGCATTTCCACCAGCTGGCCGGGCCGTCGTTCTACCGGCGCATCGACGTCCACGTCGAGCGCGCGCTGTACGACGAGACGAAGCGCCGTCTGCTGGTCGACCTCGCCGGCAATCCGCCGTCCGATCTGGCCGGCAACCGGATCGCCCGGACCGACGCGCTCAGCACCAACGATGGCTTCAAGTTCTTCCTCGACGACGGGTCGTGGCTGCTGGTCCGGGCTTCGGGAACCGAGCCGCTCGTTCGCGTCTACACCGAGGCCACCTCGCCCGACCTGCGCGAGGACCTGCTCCAGGCCGGGGAGCGGCTGGTGCGCGGCACGTGACCGAGGACGACGTGCCGGCCGGTGCCCGCCGCGTCCCGAAGCCGTGGGGCCACGAGCTGATCTGGGCCCACACGGACCGCTATGTCGGCAAGGTGCTCGTGATCGAGACCGGCAAACGGCTGTCGCTCCAGCGCCACGAGATCAAGGACGAGGCGATCTACGTGCTGTCCGGCCGGTTGCTGCTGCAGATGGAGGACGACGCCGGCGAGGTGCGCGCCGAGGAGCTGGGTCCGGGCGAGTTCCGCCGCGTGCCGACCGGGCGGATCCATCGCTACGAGGCGCTCGAACGGGTCGAGCTCATGGAGGTGTCGACGCCCGAGCTCGACGACGTCGTACGGCTCGAGGACGACTTCGGTCGCGAGGGCACGTCGGAGGCCTGACGGCGCGCTCCGCCCCGAGAGTCACTTCTTTCGGCGATGCGACTTCCCGGCATATCCGTGCGTTCCGTTGTCGCTGTTGTCGCCGTTGTCGCTGTCGCACCGCCCTTTGATGCCGGGAAGTTGCATCAGGGAAACGGGTGGACTTCCGCGCAACCGGGCCGCGACGTTTTTCCGGGTTACCGCGACCACTCCCGCGGGCTACAATCGGACCCACGACCGCCACCACCGGTCGATGGTGCAGAGACCGGACGGCGGCCTGGCGAGCGCCCGAGAGGGCGACGGAGGTACCTGTCGATGCACAGCTCACTGATCGGCAAGGTCGAGAAGGCGAACCGCTATGCGCGGGAACTCGATCGGATGACGATCGATCGCCTGTCCCTGACGTTTCGCGGTGACAACGACACCCACCACGTCAGTCTCGACGCCGGCCAGTGGCACTGCACCTGCCATTACTACGAGAGTTGGGGTTCGTGCGTCCACCTGCTGACGCTCCAGAAGGTCTTCGGGGTCATGCTCCCCGAGGAGTCGCAGGTGTCGATCTTCACCGCAGGACAGCCCGTCACCGCCTGAGCTGCGGGGTCCGCCGACCCCGACAGACCTGAGCCCGCAGGCCCGGCCGAGCGCCGGGCCTCGGCATGTCCGGGGTCTCGAACGTCGCCTCAGCGAAGCCAGGCCACGGTCGCCGCGTTCGCCTCCCCGAGGTCAAGCGTCGCCACCCGCGCCCACTCCCGTGCGGCCGCGTGCACGGTGATGCCGGTCGGCGTGCCCTCCTCGTCGCCCCACACGACCGCGAGTCGCTCGCCGTCGGCGTCGAGCGCGAGCACCATCGGCAGCGCGGCACCGTCCGGAGGATCGATCTCGACGTCCGCGGGTTCCCCGGCCAGCCATGACGTCGTCGACTGGATCTCGACGGGCGTGCCCTCGCCGCGCCACACCGCCGCGGTCGCCGCATCGGCGGACGTCGCCACGAGCTGCACCCCTGTCGGCCCGGGCTCGGATCCCGGCGACGCCGAGTCGACGATGACGGCCCCCGTGCCCTCGCTCGTCGTCGCGATCAGGACGAGCCGATCGTCGTCGATCCACGCGGGTGGCGCGGCGACGGCCCGGCCCTGGCTCATCGGGACCTCGACGGCCTGGTCGAGGCCGGGCTCGACCACGACCGCGCGCACCCCGCCGCCCTCGGCGAAGTCCGCCCCGAGCTGCGCATACGCGCCGCCCGGCGGGTCCCACGTCCCGTAGAACAGCGGGGGCTCCGGCGGTTGGTCGGTCAGCGTCACGGGTTCGACGAGCCGCCACGTCGGGTCGTCCTCGCCGAGGGGGTCGCTGACGTACGTCCGCCCGTCGACCAGGACCGCGAGCAGCACGTTCGTACGGCCGGCCGAGACCCAGGACGTGGCCGCGTCGGGAAGCTCGATGCCGCGGCTCCGCGCTCCGTCATCCTCGCGGACGGTGAGCCGCACCGAGCCGACATCCCCCGACAGCACGAGCAGCCCATCGGTCAGGCGTCTCGTCCTCGCGCTCCTGCTCGCACGCGGCCAGCCCCACCATGACGGTCAGGGCGAGGAGGGCGACGAGGAGCTGGCGGCGGTCGACGGATGCCATGCGCGACCGCAGTGTGCCAGAGCGGACCGGCACGGGGACCGTGCTACATTTTCGGCCGACAACAGAACGCCGCGTGGTCGCGAAGCCGGTGCGAATCCGGCACAGTCCCGCTACGGTGGTCGCCCTTCGAGGGCGCAAGTCCGGTCGCCGATCCCGTGGTTCGATGCTCGAACCTTCGAAAGAAAGGGTAGGCAGACCGATGCGCACCACCGACGAGGACCCCTCGCTCGACCGCCGAGTTGAGGGGTTCGCCGCTTCCCGGGCCCGCGCCTCCTGACCGTCGTGACCACCCGCGGCGAGTCGATCACGCACACGCACCTGGCCCTCGGCCGCGCAGCGGGCATCCGCGGGCGGCCGCTGCTGCTGGCGGGAGGCGGGCTCGCAGCCCTGGCGGTTGCGCTGGTGCTCGGCGTCGGCTTCGGGTCCGTGTCGATCGAGCCGGCCGACACGGTCGCGATCCTCGCGCAGCGCCTCCTCGGCATCGACCTCGGGCGCGAGTACAGCGCCGCCGCGGAGACGATCGTCATGGACCTGCGCCTGCCGCGCGTTCTCACGGCGATGCTCGTCGGGCTGGCGCTGGCCGTGGCCGGAGTCACGTTCCAGGGCCTGCTGCGCAACCCGCTGGCTGACCCGTACGTCCTCGGTACCTCGGCCGGGGCCGCCCTCGGCGCCGCGATCGCGGTGCTCATCCCGGTCCGGATCGCGATCCTCGAGCTCGGGCTGCTCCAGGCATTCGCGTTTCTCGGGAGCGCTGCTTGCGATCTACACGGTCTACAAGCTGTCGCGCACGACCGGCCTTGCCCCGCTGACGAGCCTGCTCCTGACCGGGTACGCGGTCGGGTCGCTGCTGGCGGCCGGGCTCGCGATGGCGATGTACCTGTCAGGCGCCCAGCTCCGACAGATCTTCACGTACCTGCTCGGCAGCTTCGACGCCGCGAGCTGGACCCGCCTCGCCTGGGCGCTGCCGATCGTCGCGATCGCGACCGTCGCGATCCTGCTGCGGGCGCGGACGCTCAACGGGCTGCTGCTCGGGGAGGAGACCGCGGCGAACCTCGGCGTCAACGTCGCCCGCGAGCGCGGGATCCTGCTCGGGCTCGCCTCGCTGGCCACCGCCGCGGCCGTCGCGATCAGCGGCCTGATCGGGTTCGTCGGGCTGGTCGTGCCGCACGTCGTGCGCCTCGTGGTCGGGCCCTCGGCACGCCTGGTCCTGCCGTTGTCCGCGATCTGCGGGGCCGCGCTCATGGCCTACGCGGACCTGATCGCGCGGCTCCTGGGCGAGATCCCGGTCGGCGTCGTCACCGCGGTGATCGGCGCGCCATTCTTCCTGCTGATCCTGCGCCGCGCCCGGGCGGGGTACGAGGTGTGAGCGCGCCTCCGGCAGTGGCCCCGCCGATCGTCCGGCTGACCGACGTGACCGTCACGTATCGCGACCGGGACGTGCTCGACCGGGTCGATCTCGCGATCGAGCGCGGCGAGCGCGTGGCGCTCATCGGCCCGAACGGTGCCGGCAAGTCGACGCTCCTCCGGGTAGCCAGCGGCCTGCTGCGTCCCGCCCGCGGCCACGCCGAGCTCGGCGGGATGCTCGTCGGCGACCTCGACCGGCTCGAGGTGGCCAGGCGGCTTGCCGTCGTCCCGCAGCAGGCGACCCTCCCGTTCGCGACGCGGGTCGAGGAGGTCGTCGGGCTCGGGCGGTTGCCGTACGAGCACCCCCTCCGTGGAGCGCGTCCCGCGGACCGCGCGGCGATCGCGGCAGCCATCGAGCGGGTCGGCGTTGGCCATCTCCTCGGGCGGGACGTGCGTGAGTTGTCGCTCGGCGAGCGCCAGCTGGTGCTGATCGCGCTGGCCGTCGCCCAGGCGACGCCGCTCCTCGCGCTCGACGAGCCGACGGTCCACCTCGACCTGCGCCACCAGGTCGGGGCGATGGACCTGCTCGTCGACCTCAACGAGCGCGACGGCACCACGATCCTGGCCGTGCTCCACGATCTGGGCCTCGCCGCGCATTTCTTCCCGCGGCTCGTGCTGCTCGATGCGGGCCGCATCGTGGCCGACGGACCACCCGAGCAGGTGCTCGCCCCGGAGCGCATCCGCGACGTGTTCGGGGTCGATCCGGCGCTCGTCCGCCTTCCGGCCTAGGAAACACCTCCGTGATACCCTCCGGCGCGTGACTCGGCGTCGATCGAGTGCGCCGGGTGTGCGTCCTGCCAGCGCGCTCCGCGTGCTCCCGTTCCTGTTCCTTGCCCTGCTCGTGATGGCGGCCTGCGGCGGCACGACGGCCACCGCGACCCCATCGGACGTTCCGGAGAGCAGTGCGCCCTCGACCGAGGCGCCGCCCAGCGACCAGCCGATCAGCGAGCCGTCGTCGGAGCCCTCCGCGCCCGAACCGGCATCGCCCGAGCCGCCCAGCGCCGAACCGCAGACGCCCGAACCGGATCCGACGGAACTCCCGGCGAGTGCGGCCGAGTGCACCGGGACTGACGAGAACATTGCCTTCTACGCCGAGTTCGCCAGTGTCGTGGACTGGACCGTCTACTGCCCCGTCCTGCCGGCCGGCTGGTTCGTCGGCACCGGCCAGTGGCGCCAGGCCGAGGGCGAGCGCCTCGAGATCTCGTATCGCGGTCCGCGTGGCGCCGGCCTGATGCTCCAGGAAGGCTCGTTCTGCCCGGGCCAGGGCGATTGCGTCCCTGCCGGCGAGGAGGTCGGGCAGACGGCCTTCGGCGACTCGCAAGGGGACGCTCGTCGCCACGGACGGTGGCTGGGCGGTCGTGGTCGACCGCGGCGAGCAGCCGAGCTGGTTACTGACGGTCAGCGGGGTCGGCCAGGGGGCCGCGCGACAGATCGCCGCGGACCTGATCGAGGTGGGCGGCTGACCGATCCCTCAGGCGGCCAGATCGCGCCGCTGGAAGGCGATGAATGCCAGCGCCCAACCGAGGATCGCGACCGCGCCGAGGAGCAGCGAGTCGCTGACGGGATACCGGCCGGTCCCGATCAGATCCTGCAATTCGAAGTAATGGAAGGCTGAGACGGTTGCGAGCCAGCCGACGTCCGGCGCAAGCGCGGCCACGATGTTGAACAGGTACATCACGACGAGCACGCCCGCGACGATCCCTGCCGCGCGACCGCGATCGAGGAGCACGACCGCGAGCAAGGTCGCCGGTCCGGCGATCGCCGCGCCGAACACGACCATGTGCAATGCCGACAGGGCGACCCGGTCCTCGGGGAAGCTCGGTGCGATCAGCTGGTCGCCGACGAACACGCCGAGCACGAGCGACGCGGCTAGGATCACGATGCCGACGATTTGGGTGCCGATCGAGCCGAGCAGGTGCTGCGTCCGCGCCAGGCGGGTTGACAGGACGATGTCGAGGAAGCCGCGACTGGCGTCGCCCGCGACCCGCGTCGCGAGGGCGATCGCCGCGATCGCCGCGACGAGCGGCCACAGGAAGTTGTAGACGTAGCCGCCCAGGAAGATGCCGGGGTCGGCGAAGCTGCCCTCGCCGAGCCCGAACGCGACGAGCAGTTCCTTCGGATAGGCCTTGAGCAGCTGCTCGAACTGTTCGGCATTCTCGACCACATTCGTATAGAAGATGGAAATGAACCCCGCGTATCCGGCGGTGATCACGACGAGCCCTGCGAGCAAGGTGCGGCTGCGGCGCAGGTCGAGCGAGAACGGCGCGCCGATCATCGCCCCATGTCCGTCGTCTCCTCGGCCTCGACTTCGTCGGCATTCATCGGGTCATCGCGGTCGTAGAACCGTAGGAAGATGTCCTCGATCTCGGGCGTTGTGATCGAGATGTCGCGGACGTCGAGCTGGGCGACCAGCTGAAGGAGTGGGTTCACGTCGCCGCGGACCAGGAGGTGGACGTCGCGGGCCGTCGCCGACACGACCTGGATGTTCGCCAACTCGAATATGCCGGGTGGTGAGGGCTCGGCGAGGACCAGGTTGACCGAGCGCCAATGCCCGGCCAGCAGCGCCTGGATGGTCGAGATCTCGATCAGGCGCCCCTCCCGGATGATTCCGACGCGGTCGCAGCTCCGCTCGACTTCAGGGAGGTTGTGCGAGGAAAGAAAGACGGTGCGGCCTGCCGCACGAACCTCGGACAGGAGCGCCAAGAATTCGCGCTGCATCAGCGGATCGAGCCCGCTGGAAGGCTCGTCGAGCATGATCAACGGCGGATCGCCCATGAACGCCTGCACGACGCCGACCTTCTGCCGATTGCCGCGCGATAGCTTCCGGATCTGCACCGAGGGGTCGAGTTCAAGACGCTCGGCCACCGGCTTCCACACACCCTTCGGGAGTCCACGCAAACGAGCCACGTAGTCGAGCTGCTGCCCGGCGCTCAGCTCGCCGAGATACGCGGGATCGCTGCCGACGTATGACAGGCGCTCATGGATGCGGGGTGCGTCGGCCCACACATCGAGCCCGAAGATCGTGGCCTGCCCGGCGGTTGGTCGCAGGAGGCCGAGCAGCGTCCTGATGGTGGTCGTCTTGCCCGCACCGTTTGGCCCGAGGAAGCCGAACACCTCGCCTTCGTCCACGGCAAAGGTGACGTCGTTGATTCCCCGCCTGGGCCCGTACGACTTGGTCAGGTCGGTCGATTCGATGACGCTCGGCATCCGCCTGTCCTCGTTCGTGGGCCCGGGATGGTTCGGGGCGTCAGGGACTCGCAGGCCCCGACATCACACGACTACCAGGAGACGCGAACTGCCACGGTCCCGCTGGACAGCGGTGCCACCCTGCGGAAGGCGTCGCCGAACAGGTCGATCACCCGGTCGCCGCCACAGGCGCACCAGTCGACCAGCGTCACGTTGACGCAGTTCCCCGCGCCGCACACGGACACGGTTCGGCCGCGCCAGTTGCCGACGCGGAGTGCCGCACCGGCCGCGGCGTACAACCCGCCGCTGTAGCCCGCGGGACAGCCGCTGCCGTTCTGGCAATACCAGGCCGCACGGCCACTCACGTTGTGCGTCGGGTTGGGTGGCGGCGTCGGGCGCGGCGTCGCCTTCACGACTGACTCAGCCCGCGCGGGCTGCTTCGGGTTGGCGCGGGGCTCGAACGAGCGGCCCCCCTCCTCCTGAAAATCGCCGATTTGCGCAGGCGCGACCGACGTGCCGGCGTCGATCGTCTGCGGACGCACCGCCGTGCCGGCGATGGAATCCGCCACCGCCACGGCCTGGAACGCAGCAGGATCCAGGGAAGCGGGGGTGGCCGGGGGACGAGCCATCGACCCCGTCGTGACGGTCAGCGTGCAGATCGCCGCGAGGAAGGCAAGCGATACCGCTCGTCGAGCGGTCAGGCGGCCGCGCCCGCGACGGGTCGGTGGACGCTCGACAGTTCCTGGGGGCATGTGTTCAGCGTCGATTGCAGGTTCCTCTGATGTGCCATCGCAGCGTTCCGGCAATAGCTCCGCCCGAGTGATCAGGCGCGCTTGGATCCAGGTCGAGGAACGCGAAGGGGGTACGACCTGTGGAGGCACCGCGGTGAGCGCGGATGCCCGCTCGAGGATCGGGCTCGAGCCGTGGCAGGTCGCTTGGGTCGACCTGCCAGTCCGCCCGAGTATACAGGGACGGTCGCGAAATCAGGGAACGCGCGACGTGTTGACGCGTTCCGCCTCGGGGCCCGCTACCAGGAGACCTGGACGGAGACCGTGCCGGCGGAGGTGGGCGCCAGCCGGCTGAACGCGTCGCTGTACAGGTCGATCACGCGGCCGCTCCCGCAGGCGCACCAGTCGATCAGCTTCACGTTGACGCAGTTGCCCGACCCGCACACGGTCACGGTCCGGCCGCGCCAGCTGCCGACGCGGAGCGCCGGACCGGCCGCCGCGTACAGTCCTCCCGGATACCCGCTGGCGCATGAGCTCACGCCCGCCTTGCAGTACCAGCTGGCCGTGCCGCCGACCCGATGCGAGGGGTTGGCAGGCGGCTTCGGCCTCGGTGTCGCCTTGAGCAGCGATTCGGGGCGAACGGGCTGATCCGGGTTTGCCCGTGGCTCGAACGAGCGCTGCTGCGCCTCCTGGAAGTCGCCGATCTGGACCGGTGGCCGCCGGCGCGCCGTCGTCCATGGACGGCAACGGCGCGGGCGCCTCCTGGACGGATTCGGCAACTTCGACCGGACGGAAGGCGCCGGGATCCAGGGAGGAGGGGGTGGCTGGGGGACGGGCGGTGGTTGCCGTCGTGGCCGTCAGCGAGCAGATCGCTGCGAGGAAGGCAAGCGCCACCGCTCGTCGGACATTCAAACCGCTGCGCCCGCGACGGCACGGCCGTCGGGACGCGACATGAACTCGATGGACATGCGCCGCAGGTTCGCCGCGGCGGGGTAGAAGAAAGTCGGACTGTCGCGAAGCGGGCCTTGCAGGACGGTTTCAAGCCCGCTTGTCGGCGCTTCGCGCGATGCCGGTGCAATGACCGGCGGCGATGATCAGGCGCGCTTGCGATCCAGGTCGAGGAAGGGGAGCGACACGACGCTCGCCGCAACCCGGCCTCGGCGACCCTCCACGGTCCATTCCACCTCGAGGCGGCTGCCGAGCGGCTCGTAGCGCGGCGGGACCGCCGCCAGGGCGATCGCCTGCTTGAGGATCGGGCTCCAGCCGTGGCTCGTCGCCTTGCCGACCTGGCGGCCGCCGGCAAAGACCGGAACCGGCGAGCGATCGACGGTGGGCGAGATCGCGGGCGGCAGGCCCTGCGAGTCGTACAGCTTCTCGATGTCGTACCAGTCCAGCTGCAGGCCGACGAGCCGTCGCTCGGGGCCGCCGGCCCGCTGCTCGCGCTCGAGCGCGAGACGACCGACGAAATCGCCCTTGTCGAAGCTGACGAGCCGCCCGAGCCCGATCTCGAACGGCGAGTAGTTCTGCTCGGGATTGAGCGCATGGCGGGCCGACGTGTAGTCCACCTCGATGAGGATGAGGCCGGCCTCGAGCCGCGCCACGTCGAGGGCGAGCATGCCCGCCGGCCGGATGCCGTATGCCGCCCCCGCCTCCATCAGCGCGTCCCACACGGCGACGGCGTGCTCGACCGGGATCCACAGCTCGTAGCCGAGGTCACCCGTGTAGCCGGTCCGCGACACGTCGACGGGGATCTTCGCGCGGCCCGCCCGGAACGTGGTCGGGCGGCGGCGGAAGTAGCGCAGGTCCGCGAACGACTCGCCGGTCGCCGCCTCGAGGACGGCCCGCGAGAGCGGGCCCTGGAGGGCGAGCGCGGCGACGGCCTCGGTCTCCTCGACGATGTCGACGTCGAGCCCGGCGGCGTTCAGGCGCAGCCAGCGGAGCTGCGGGTCGGCCGCGGTCCAGCGGAAGCTGCCGTCGTCGAGCAGGTGGACCGTCCCGTCGTCGATCACCTTGCCGTGCTCGTCGCACCACGGCGTGTAGTAGACGGTGCCCGGCGGTCATGCGGGTGGCGTCGCGGGTGATGACGCGGTCGACGAGACGCGTCGCATCGCTGCCGCGCACCCGGTACTTGAACAGTGGCGACACGTCGATCAGCGCGGCGGCCTCGCGGATCGCGTTGTACTCGATGTCGTGGAAGTCGGCGTAGACCGAGGACGCGAAGTAGCCGGACCACTCCCGCCACTGCATCTTGCGGTTCAGGTCCGCGGTCCGCGGATGGAAGGCCGTGCCGACGCTCATGCCGCCGAGTATGCACAGCGCCAGCGGCTGCCGCTCGGGTACGCTGCATGAAACGTATGCAGGTTGGATAGAGAGGGAGCGGGTTGGCCCAGCGCTACGACGCGGTCATCATCGGCGGCGGCCACAACGGTCTCGTGAGCGCGGCGTACCTCGCGCGCGCCGGCCTCAAGACGCTCGTGCTCGAACAGCGACCCATCCTCGGAGGTGCCGCTGTCACCGAGGAGCTCTTCCCGGGCTTCCGTTTCAGCGTGTTCTCGTACGTCGTGTCGCTCCTGCGGCCCGAGATCATTCGCGATCTCGAGCTCCCGAAACACGGCCTCGACATCCTGCCGCTCGACGGGACGTTCACCCCGCTGCGTCCCGGCGACGGCCCGGCGAAGGGCGGTGGCGACTACCTGTGGCGTGTCAACGACCACGGCCGGACGATGCGCGAGCTGCGCCGCTGGTCGGCGAGCGACGCCGAGGCGTACGAGGAATACGGCCAGTTGATGGTCGACATGGCCCGCTTCATCAAGCCGATCCTGTCGATCGTCCCGCCGGACCCGACGTCGCTCGACCCCCGCCCGTTGCTGCCGCTGGCGGGGCTCGCCCGGCGGTTCCAGCAGCTGACCGAGCGCCAGCAGGCCGTGTTCGTCCAGCTCATGACGATGAGCGCGTCGGACTTCCTCGACCAGTGGTTCGAGACCGATCCGCTGAAGGCCACGATGTCGGCGTCCGGGATCATCGGCACGTACCAGGGCGTCCGCTCGCCGGGCACGGCGTACGTGCTGCTCCACCACTACATGGGCGAGATCGACGGCGCCTTCCGCGCGTGGGGCATCCCGAAGGGCGGCACCGGCGGGGTCTCGAACGCGATCGGCAGCGCGGCCCGCGCGCTCGGGGCCGAGATCCGCACCGAGGCCCGTGTCGAGCGCATCCTCGTCCGCGACGGGAAGGCCACCGGCGTGGTGCTCGAGGGTGGCGAGCAGATCGACGCGACCGACGTGCTCAGCTCGGTCGACAGCCGGCGCACGTTCCTCGGCCTGCTCGAGCCGGGCACGCTCGAACCCGAGTTCGAGGAGGAGGTCCGACGCTTCAAGTTCCGCGGCTCGTCCGGCAAGGTCAACATGGCCGTCGATCGCTTGCCCGACTTCAGCTGCCTGCCCGGTACCGGCGAGCACCTGCGCGGCGCGATCTCGTTCAGCCCGAGCATCGACGACATGGAGCGGGCCTACGACGACGCGAAGTACAACCGGTTCAGCCGCCGGCCGTACATCGACATGATCATCCCGACGCTCGTCGACCCGTCGATGGCACCGCCCGGCAAGCACATCATCAGCTGCTTCGTGCAGTACGCCCCGTACAAGCTGGCGCCGGAACTCGGGACGTGGGATGACCAGCGCGAGGCCTTCGGTGACGCGGTGGTGGACCGCATCGCCGAGTTCGCCCCGAACATCCGCGACATCATCCTGTATCGCAACGTGCAGACCCCGCTCGACATCGAGCGCACGACCGGGCTGACCGAGGGAAACATCTTCCAGGGCGAGCTGAGCCTCGAGCAGCTCTTCTTCAACCGCCCGGTCCCGGGCTATGCCCGGTTCCGCACCCCGGTCCGCGACCTGTGGCTGTGCGGTTCGGCGACCCACCCGGGCGGCGGGATCATGGGCGCGAACGGCCGGATCGCGGCGCTCGAGGTGCTTCGAGCGCGCGGTCGGAAGGCGGCCTGAGTGGCGGGTTCGAACGGGGGCGCCAGTCGCTACGACGCCGTCGTCATCGGGGGTGGCCACAACGGTCTCGTCAGCGCCGCCTACCTTGCCCGCGGCGGGATGCGCACGCTCGTCCTCGAGCGGGCTGACATCGTCGGTGGCGCGGCGACCACGACCGAACTCTCTCCCGGCGCGAAGGTGCCCACCCTGGCCCACAACGTCGGCCGGCTGCGCCCGTCGATCTGGCGCGACCTCGACCTCAAGGGCCACGGCTTGCGCCTCGTGTCGCCGCAGATCCTCTGTTTCGCGCCGTCTCCCGATGGCACGGCGTTCACGCTGTCGGCCGACGTCAACGAGACCGCCACCGGGATCGGCGAGCGCTCGGCACACGATGGCGAGCGGTACGTCGAGTTCGACCGGCAGGTCCGCTCGATCGGCCGGTTCCTCGCGGAGCTGGCGGCCAGGACCCCACCCGACATCGAGGCGCCCGGGCTCGGCGATGCGCTGCTCGGGCTGACGCTGGGACGCCGATTTCGCGGCCTCGGCCGGCACGACGGGCGAACCGTGCTGCGCGTCCTGCCGATGGCCGTTGCCGACTTCGTGGCCGAGGCGTTCGAGACCGACGCGCTGCAGGCCGCGCTCGCCTGGCGGGGCGTGGCGTACACCGCGATGGGCCCATGGTCCGCAAGCACCGCTGCGGTCCTGCTCGGTGACTCGGCCGGCAACGACGGCGGTGCCGCCGGGCCCACCGTCTACGCCGAGGGCGGTCCTGGCGCGCTGACCACCGCGCTTGCTGCCGCAGCGCGCGCCGCCGGCGCCGAGATCCGGACGGGCACCGAGGTTGTCGCGGTCCACTCGCGCGACGGCAGGGCAACCGGTGTCGTGCTGGCGGGTGGCGACGAGATCGAGGCACACGCGGTGGTCAGCGCGATCGATCCGAAGCGGACGCTGACCGGTCTGGTGGACCCCGTGGCGGTCGGGCCGTCGCTGCGCTGGCGTGCCGGCAACATCCGCACGCCCGGCATGGTCTCGAAGGTCAACCTCGTGCTGTCGGGCCTGCCAACGTTCCCGGCGGCGCGCGGCAACGACGATCATGTCCTCCGCGGGCGGATCGTCGTGGCGACCGGGATCGACGCGATGGAATCGGCATTCGACACCGCCAAGTACGGCGGTCTCCCCGGGCGACCCGTCCTCGAGGCCACGATCCCGTCGCTGGCCGATCCGACCCTCGTGGCCGGGGCGCCGGCAGGGACGCACGTCATGAGCGTGATCGTCCAGTACACGCCGTACTCCCTGCGGGAGGGCACGTGGGACGAGCGGCGCGATGAGGTCGGCGACGCGGTCCTCGCCACGCTCGACGAGGTGGCCCCCGGCCTGTCGTCGCTGGTCACGGCCCGGCAGGTCCTGACCCCGCTCGACCTCGAGCGCGACTTCGGTCTCACCGGTGGCCACCCGCTCCACGCCGAGCCCGGGCTCGACCAGTTCTTCCTGTGGCGGCCGATGCTGGGCCACGCGCGCTACCGCTTCGGGCTCGACGGGTTGTACCTGGCGGGGTCGGGGGCCCATCCCGGCGGGGGCGTGACCGGGCAGCCCGGCAAGAACGCGGCGCACGAGATCCTCTCGGACTTCCGGAAGCGCCGGAGCTAAACCACCCGGCGTCCTAGACCTGGGCGGACCCCGGCGCAGGCACGGGCGCGGGTGCCGGCAGGACCGCATCCAGCAGGCGCGACCACCACGGCCGCGGCGGCTCCTCGCGAGCGACATCGTCCTGGCCGGCCGTCGGGCTCGGGCCCATCCCAAGCGGCTCGCCGTGCATGCGGCGGACCACCTCGGGAACCGGCTCCTCGATCGTGGCCACGGCAAGCACGCTTCGCGGCGTCGTCCGGCCGTGCCACGGCAGCGAGCGGGTCGGCGTGATCCGCAGCACCTGTGAGTACGTGGCGAGGAACTCCTCGGGCGACAACCCGAGCGCCGCCATCCGGTCCGCGTACTTGGCGAGATGTGCGTCGGGAAGTTCGGTCGCCGGCGCCTCGGCAAGCTCGACCCGTGCCTCCGCGAGCGCCACGTCGAAGTCGTCCTCGGGCTCGCCGAGCGCGAGCATCGCGACCGGGTTGGCGCGCAGGTTGCGCACCTTCTGCGCGCCCGGCTTCGAGAACACGAGCAGCGACGTGCCGTCCCAGGTGAACCAGATCGGGACGAGGTGGGGCGCGCCGTCCGGCCGCACGGTCGACAGCCAGACAACCGGCTCGCTGGTCAGGAACCGGTCGAGGCGGGCCTCGGCGAGTGCGGCGGTCGCTGCGTTCATGGCCGGAGGATCGCCGATGCACCCGCCGCGGACCGCCGACCGCGGTCGTCTTCGCGGCATGGACATTGGACGACGTCCGTTTCCGGCGATTGCCGGGATCGTCAGCGTCGTTCCAGCCGGTGCTCCTCGTCGAGCAGATGCTCGCGATCCGCTTCCGGCGACCGATCGTGCTCGGGCGGCAGGGTGGTCGCGGGCTCGACGGCGGCGAGTGACGCTGTCGGGCGCCTGCCACTCCCACGTGCGCAGCCGCTTCAGCAGCCGCCGCCCGGTGAGGTCGAGGTGGATCGGCGTGACCGCGATCCGGCGGTTCACCACGGCGTGGAAATCGGTCCCTTCGACGGCCAGCCCGGACGGCGGCGGCCCGCCGATCCAGTAGTACGGGATCCCGCGCGGGTCGACCCGCTGGATGAGCTCGTCCTGGTAGACGCGCTTGCCGAGCCGCGTGACCTCGAAACCCTCGAACTCGCTCGGGTCGACCGCCGGGACGTTGACGTTGATCAGCTCGCCGGGCGCCAGCCCGTGCTCGAGGATGTTGCGCGCGACGACCGCCGCGGCCATGGCCGACAGCGTGAAGTCGGGATGCTCGTAGTACTCCTGCGAGATCGCGAACGCCGGGCAGCCGTTGATGACCGACTCCATCGCCGCACTGACCGTGCCCGAGTAGGTGATGTCGTCGCCCAGGTTCGCGCCGTAGTTGATGCCGGACGCGACGAGGTCGAAGCCCTGGTCGAAGTAGCCGAGGAACGCGAGGCTGACGGCGTCGGTGGGTGAGCCGTCGACCGAGTAGGCGAGCGAGCCGTCGGCAAGCGTGCGCTCGCGGACGCGGAGCGGTCGCATGAGCGTCTTCTGGTGGCCGACCGCGCTCTGGTTCGTATCCGGCGCGACGACGATCGTGTCGCCGATCGGGTCGAGCGCCTGCCGGAGCGCGAGCAGCCCGCGCGATTCGACCCCGTCGTCGTTGGTGATGAGGATCCGCGGCCGGGTCGTCCAGTCGGGCAGCGGCCGGGCATGCGCCCGCAGCGCCCGTGGGCCGCCGCGCAGCGCGGAGTTGGCGAGGGGTTCACCTTGTTCGAGATCGACGTCACGCCGCTCGGTGCGTGCCCGTTCCCGGGCCATGTCCGGGCGGCCGGCGTCCCGGTTCCCGGCGGTCGCCCGGTCGCCCTGATCGCCGCCGTCGGTCACGACGGGCTGCCGGCGTGGCCCTCCGCCGGCGCGGGCGTGGCTGGAGGCTCCTCGATGTCGGCGTCGAGTCCGGGCGCGGGCTCACGCGGGACGCGAACCGGCTTGCCGCCGCGTCGCTCGAGGCGTCGGGCGGCGCGCGACGCGACGCTCCGCTCGGTGCTCGCCAGGTTGAGGAAGTGGAAGAAGAGCGCCGACAGGACGGCGGCGATCGGGATCCCGAAGATCACCCCGGCGACCCCGGCGACCTTCGAACCGATGAGGACCGAGCCGAGGACCACGATCGGGTGGATGCCGACCGCGCCCTGCATGATTCGCGGCTGGAGGACGTTCATCGCGATGAACCAGCCGATGCCCATGATCAGGGCCGTCGGCAGCAGCGCGTCCGGCTGGAACACGAGAGCGACGAGCACCGGCGGCACCCACGACACGAACGGCCCGAAGAACGGGATCGCCATCAGGACGCCGGCGGCCGTCGCCGACAGGACCGCCAGCGGCAGCCCGAACAGCAGGTGGGGCGTCAGGGCGACGAGGAAGTACGACAGGCCCATGATCGCCTGGCCGCGCAGGAAGCCGCCGAACGAGCGCGAGGTGGCGGTCTGCAGGACGCGCGCCTCCTCGGCGTACGCGGGCGGGACCAGGCGGAACAGGAAGGCCGAGATCTGGGCGCGGTCGAGGACCATCCAGACGGACAGGAAGAACGTGATGAGCAGCGTGCCGAGGATGCCGACGCTGGCAACGGCCAGCTGCTGCACCGGCCCGACCAGTTGGCCGGCGAACACGTTCAGGTTCGCGAGCACGAGATTGGCCTGCTGCTCGAGGTCGACCTCGGTGTAGCCGAGCGACGCGAGCCACTCCTGGTACGGCCGCACCAGCTCCGGCAGCTTGCCCCGGATGTTCGGGATCTCGCGGATGAACTGGTCGATCGAGGAGGCCAGCGCCGCCGAGGCGGCGACGAGGATCGCCAGCCCGATCACGACGACGAGGGTGTAGACGAGGACGGTCGCCGCGGCCGTCGGCAACGCGGGGATCCGTTCGATCAGCCAGTTCACGACCGGGCTGATGACGAACGCGATCAGCCACGCAAGGAAGAAGACCAGGATGATGTCGCCGAAGAAGTAGAAGGCCGTGATGATCTGCGAGCCCACCACCAGGGCCAGCGCGACGACCCCCAGGACGAGCAACGTCCGGAGGAGCTGGCGATCGCGCGGCTCCAGCTGGTTCTGCAGCATCAACGACCCTTCCTCGGGTCCGGGCCGGCGCGCGTGCGCCGACGCTCCGGTCCATGGTACCGGCAGCGACGCTAGCGCAGACCCATCCGCCGGCGGACCTCGGCCATCGTCTCCTCGGCCATCGGGCGCAGCCGATCGGCGCCCATCTCGAGGATTCCCTCGACCTCGCCCGGGTTCGCGAGGAGCTCGAGGTAGCGCTCGCGGGCGGGCGCGTAGTGGCGGATGATCCGCTCCGCGAGCAGCTTCTTGGTATCGACGCAGCCGGTCCGCGCCGTCCGCTCGCCGTCCCAGATCTCCTCGAAGTCGTCGCCGAAGAAGCGGTGCAGCTGGCAGACGTTGCAGACCTCCGGGCGGCCGGGGTCGGTGCGCAGGATCCGCTTCGTGTCGGTGACCATCGACATGATCTGCTTGCGGATCGTGTCCGGGTCGGCCAGGACGTCGATCGTGTTGCCGACCGACTTCGACATCTTGCGCACGCCGTCGGTACCGAGGACGACGGGCGCCTCGGTGAACACCGCCTCGGGCTCGGGGAACGTGTTGCCGTAGCGCGCGTTGAATGCGCGGACGATCTCGCGGGACAGCTCGAGGTGTGCGGCCTGGTCCTTGCCGACCGGCACCAGCGACGCCTTGTAGATGACGATGTCGCCGGCCTGCAGCACCGGGTACGTCAGCAACCCGTGGTTGATGTCGTGCGGCTGGCTCTGCTTCTTCTCCTTGTAGGTCGGCGTCCGCTCCAGCCAGCTGACGGGCGTGACCGTGGCCAGCAGCCAGGCGAGCTCGGTGTGCTCGGGCCGATGGCTCTGGACGAACAGCGTGCACCGCTCCGGGTCGAGGCCGAGCGCGAGGAGGCCCGCGGCCATGTCGCGCGTGCGCGCGCGAAGCAGCTCCGGCTCGTGGGTGCTCGTGAGCGCGTGGTAGTCGACGATGCAGTAGATCGCCTCGTACTCGTACTGCAGCCGCACGTAGTTGCGGATCGCACCGAGCTCGTTCCCGAGGTGGATCACGCCCGAGGGCTGGATGCCGGAGAAGATGCGCGGGCGCGCTGACCCGGTCTCGAGGGGAGCAGGTGCCGGCGCAAGCTCGATCGTCATCGCCGCGGAGCATAGCCGAGCGATCGTCGGCCGCGACTGGCCGTCGGCTACCATTCGCGCTGATGCCGAACCCCCGTCACGCGAGCGTGGCTCGATGAGCCGGGCCCCTCTGCGCGTCGTCGTCCTCGGAGCCGGAACCGTCGGGACAGAGGTGGTTCGCGGACTGCGCGAGCTGGGCGATCGCCTGGCGCCGACCGACGGCGGCACCCTGGAGCTGGCAGCGATCGCCGTACGGAACCTCGACGCGGCCCGCGAGCGCGGTCTGCCGGCGGAGATGCTCACCGACGCCCCGGCACACCTGATCGCCGCGGACGACACCGACGTCATCGTCGAGCTGATGGGCGGCGACGAACCGGCGCACACCCTGATCGCGGCCGCGCTCAGTGCCGGCAAGGCGGTCGTCACGGCGAACAAGCACGTCATCGCGCACCACGGCCCGGAGCTCGAAGGCATCGCCCGAAAGACCGGCGCGGCACTGCGTTTCGAGGCCGCCGTCGCCGGCGGGATCCCGGTCCTGTCGCCGCTCGCGAGCGACCTCGCCGCAAACCGGATCGGGCGGGTCCGCGGCATCGTCAACGGGACGACGAACTACATCCTCACCGCGATGGCCCAGGAGGGCCGGCCCTACGAGGACGTGCTCATCGACGCGCAGGACCTGGGCTACGCAGAAGCCGACCCGACCGGCGACGTCGAGGGCCACGACGCGGTCAACAAGCTGGTGATCCTTGCCCGTCTCGCCTTCGACGTGTGGCTCGAGCCGGGTTCGATCGCGGCCTCGCCGCCGACGGCGCGCGGCACCGGCCGGCCGGGGATCACCGGCGTGACCGACCAGGAGATCGAGGGGGCAGGCGCGCTGGGGCTGTCGATCAAGTTGATCGCCACGGCGGCGCGGACGGACGCCGGGATCGTCGCGTCGGTCCTGCCGACGGCGGTGCCGGCCGACAGCCCGTTCGGCTGGACGGACGGGGTGACCAACCGGATCGAGATCGACGCCGAGCCGCTCGGGACGGTCCGGCTTGCCGGACCCGGCGCCGGCGGCGCCGCGACGAGCAGCGCGGTGCTCGGCGACCTGCTGGCCGTGGCCCGCGGGCAGCCATCGACCTGGGCTGGCCTGCCACCGGCCGGGGCACCGGCCGTTGCCGCGATCGACGGGCTCGAGGCCGCGCGTCACTGGTACGCGTTCGTGCCGCCGGTCGAGGCCGTCCCGCTGCCCGCGGCCCTCGCTGAGGCGGCCTCGGTGTCGTTCGAGGATGGGACGGCCCTGCGCACGGAAGCGGTGACGCTGACCGATGCGCGCGCGGCCTTCGACGCGATCCTGCCGGTGGGCACCGACGTGACGCTGTATCCCGTCGATGACTGACGCGGCATCCGACCCGCGATCGGTGTTGGGGGCGCGCCCGCGGCTCGTCGAGCGCTACCGCGACTTCCTCCCGATCACCGAGGCGACCCCGCGAATCAGCCTGGGGGAGGGGTTCACGCCGCTCGTCCGGCTCGGGCGGCTGGGCGCCGAGCTGGGGCTGCGCAACCTGTACGCCAAGGTGGAGGGCAACAACCCGACCGGCTCGTTCAAGGACCGGGGCATGGTCGTGGCCGTGTCCAAGGCGGTCGAGGAAGGTGCCACGGCCATCATCTGCGCCTCGACCGGCAACACCTCGGCGTCGGCGGCGGCCTACGCGGCTGCGGCCGGGATCGAGGCGGTCGTGGTGCTGCCGCGCGGCCAGATCGCGCTCGGCAAGCTGCTGCAGGCCCTCGTCGCCGGGGCTCGCGTCGTCGCGATCGACGGCAATTTTGACCAGGCGCTGGCGATCGTCCGGGCGCTCGCCGAGCAGGACGACAACCCGGTCACGCTGGTCAACTCGGTCAACCCGCATCGCATCGCGGGACAGCAGACCGCCGCGTTCGAGGTCTGCGACGACCTCGGGCGCTCGCCGGACGTCCTCGCGATCCCCGTCGGCAATGCCGGCAACATCAGTGCGTACTGGGCGGGGTTCCGCGCCTACGCGTCCGCAGGCCGTATCGGCGCGCTGCCCCGGATGTGGGGGTTCCAGGCCGCAGGTGCCGCGCCGCTCGTCACGGGCCAACGGGTGGACCATCCGGAGACGGTCGCAACCGCGATCCGGATCGGCGATCCCGCTTCGGGCACGACGGCGCTGGCCGCGCGCGACGAGTCCGGTGGCGTCATCGAGGCGGTGACGGACGACGAGATCCTCGCGGCATATCGCGACCTCGCACGGCTCGAGGGCATCTTCTGCGAACCGTCGTCGGCGGCCGGCGTGGCCGGCGTCCGGCGTGCCGCGACCGCCGGGCGGATCGATCCCGATGCCGTCATCGTGTGCGTGCTGACCGGCCACGGGCTCAAGGACCCGACGACCGCCGAGGCGCAGGCCGGGGGTTGGATCGAGGCCGAGGCCACGGTCGGCTCCGTCGCCGTCGCGCTCGGCTGGTAGGGGAGGGCCCATGGTCACGCACTGGCTGGCCGAGCTCGACGGGCGTCGTGCCACCGTGGAGGTCCCGGCCTCGTCCGCCAACCTCGGCGCCGGGTTCGACTGCCTCGCCGTTGCGCTGGCGCTCACGAACAAGATCACGCTCGAGGTGCGCAGCTGGAGTCGCGGCCAGATCGAGCTCACGGTCGACGGCGAGGGCACCGGCGAGCTGACCGAGGACCGCGAGAACCGGTTCGTGCAGGGCGTCGAGGCGGCGATGCGCGAAGCGCGCGGCGAGTTGCCCGACGGGGTCGGCTGGCGGGTGGAGATGCGCAACGAGATCCCGCTTGCGCGGGGGCTCGGGTCGTCCGCGGCGGCCACGGTCGGCGGGTTGATTGCCGCCAACGCCCTGCTCGGCGGTCCGCTCGCCTC
Organism: uncultured Chloroflexia bacterium; assembly: GCA_963721655.1. Lineage (GTDB taxonomy): Bacteria > Chloroflexota > Limnocylindria > Limnocylindrales > CSP1-4 > DASTYU01. The sequence goes on from CAVRKH010000021.1 coordinate 239,320, forward strand.
GCACGACATCCTCCGCCTCGCCGCCGAGATCGAGGGTCACCCGGACAACGCCGCCGCCGCGCTCCTCGGCGGGTTCGTGGTGTCGGCCGCGGCCAACGGCGGCATCGAGGCCGTGCGCTTCGACGCGCCGCGAGACCTGCGCGCGGTCCTCTTCATCCCGGACCTGCGCCTGTCCACGACCGAGATGCGCGAGGTGCTCCCGGACGTCGTGCCACGGGCCGACGCCGTGGCCAACCTCGCAGCGGTCGCGGCCGGTGTCGCCGGGCTGGCCACGCGCCGCTACGACCTGCTTCGCCTGCTGATGGTCGACCGCCTCCACGAGCCGTACCGCGCGGCGCTCTACCCGGCGCTCCCTCGGCTGGTCGAGGCCGCCCTCGACGCGGGCGCGCTCGGAGCCAGCCTGTCCGGCGCCGGGTCTGCGGTCATCGCCTTTTCCGACGCGCTCGCGACGATCTCGCAGATCGAGGCCGGTTTCCTGGCCGTGGCCGCCGACATGGACCTGCCCGGGTCGCGTCCTCGTGCTGGCCCCGCGCAACGCCGGAGCGACGGTCGTCTCGACCGGCTAGGCGGCCACGCGCTCCTGACCGCCCACGAAGGCGAGGACGTCCGTCCAGGCGGCGGCGTTCTGCTCGGCGAACTCGGTGAACTTCCGATCGAAGAACGAATGCGGGGCGCCGGGGAAGCTCACGAACTGGTGCTCAACCCCGGCAGCGCTGAGGGCCCGGCCGAAGTCGTCGATCGCCTCGGGCGTGATCGACGGATCCGCGCCGCCGAAGAGCCCCAGGACGGGGGAGCGGAAGTCGGCCGCATGATCCACCGGCGGCGGGACGTCGTTCCGCGGACCGAGGCCGGCGTGGAGGCCGATGACGCCGGCAAGGTCGAGACCGAACGTGGCCGACAGGAACGAGACCTTTCCGCCGAAGCAGAAGCCGATCGTGTAGATCGCGTCGTCGGAGCCGGTCGCACGCAGATGGGCGACCGCGGCGCTGACGTCGGCGCGCACCTGGTCGTAGGCGACTCGCTCCATGTGCTCCTGGTAGCTGAAGTCTTCGGGCCGGCCGCCGGACGAGCCGGCGGTGCGCCCGAACCAGTCGATGGCCAGCGCGCGGAAGCCGTGCTGGGCGAACCGGCACGTCAGCTCCTCGTAGTACGGGTGCAGGCCGCGCACGTCGGGGAGGACCAGCACGGTCGACGCCGCGTCACCCTCCGGCGTGGCCTCGAACGCGGCGAACCGCGTTCCGTCGCCGGACTCGAGGACGAGCGGACCGGACGTGGCGATCGGCCGGTCGCCGGCCAGGATCGGCGGGCTGCTGCCCCGCTCGAAGCACATCAGGTTTCGTCCTTCGCCGCGTCCTCGTCGTCGGCGCGGCGGGTGCCGCCCTGTGCCGGCGGCTCCCACGCGTACTCCGCGTACCTGAGCTGGCGCTGCTGCAGGTCGCTGAGCCGGTCCTGCTCGCTGTGCGCGAGCTCCAGCTCGTGGGCGCGCTCCTCGGCGTCGAGCTCGGCGGGCGTGGCTGGGCTGGCCGCGGGTCGCGGACTCGTCCTGTCCCGCCTCGGTGCTGCCGCCGAACAGCCGTTTCAGGAAGCCCATCGTCCGGACATCGTGCCACAGGCGCTCGATGCCGGCGCCCGAGTGGTCGTTCGGTGGGCCCGGGACCCACTGCTAGAATCCGCCGGATATGGCTGCCCCACTCGTCGTGCAGAAGTTCGGCGGTTCGTCGCTGGCCGGTGCCGATCGCATCAAGCGTGTCGCTCGGCGGATCGCGCGCGAGCGGGCGGCCGGAAACGACCTCGTCGTCGCGGTTTCCGCGATGGGCGACACCACCGACGAGCTCATGGGACTCGCCTCGGCCATCACCGAGGAGCCCGATCTGCGCGAGCTCGACATGCTGCTCGCCACCGGCGAGCACCAGAGCGCCACGCTCGTCTCGATGGCGCTGCACGCCCTGGGCGTCGCGGCCATCAGCCTCACCGGGCCGCAGGCGGGCATCACCACCGACGGGCGCTACGGCAAGGCGCGCATCGCGAACATCGAGCCGCGCCGCGTCCAGCAGGAGCTCGAGCACGGCAAGGTCGTGATCGTCGCGGGGTTCCAGGGGCTCAGCGCGCAGGCGATCGGCGACGACGAGATCACGACGCTCGGTCGCGGCGGCACCGATACAACGGCCGTCGCGCTTGCCGCTCGGCTCGGCGCGAACCGCTGCCAGATCTTTACCGACGTCCGCGGCATCTACACTGCCGATCCCCGGCTCGTCCCGAGCGCCCGGCAGCTGTCGGTGATCGGCTACGAGGAGATGCTCGAGCTCGCCCACCAGGGCGCCCAGGTGATGCAGACCCGGGCCGTCGAGCTCGGCTGGGTCAACGACGTCGTGATCGAGGTCCTCAGCTCGTTCGAGGACGCACCCGGAACGCTCATCACGGAGGACCCGCTCGTGGAGCAGCGCAACAAGGTTCGCGGCCTGGCCCACGACCGGAACGTCGCCAAGGTGACGCTGGTCGAGGTGCCCGACCAGCCGGGCGTGGCGGCACACGTGTTCGAACCGCTCGCCGAGGCCGGCATCAACGTCGACATGATCGTCCAGAACGTCGGCCACCACGGCGCCACCGACCTGTCGTTCACGATCCAGCAGGTCGAGCTCGCCCGCGCCAAGCGCATGCTCGAGCCGATCATCCGCGACCTCGGTTTCCGCGAGATCACCACCGACACCGCGGTCGCGAAGGTGTCGATCGTCGGCGCCGGGATCCAGAACGCTCCGGGCTATGCCGCGCGGATGTTCCGGACGCTGGCCGATGCCGGGGTCAACATCGAGATGATCTCCACCTCGGAGATCCGAATCACGACGATCATCGCCGAGGACGCGCTCGAGACCGCCCTGCGGGCGCTGCACGACGCGTTCGAGCTGGAGCGTCCCGAGACGATCGAAGCCGCGGCGGCCGGCTGACGTCGTGGCGCCGCCCTTCCTCTCGCGCCAGGAGCGCTTCGCCGTCGTCGGCTCGACGAACGACGTCGTGCGCGACTGGCTGCTCGAGGGGACGCCCGAAGTCTGCCTCGCCGTTGCCGACCGGCAGACCGCGGGTCGTGGGCGCAACGGTCGCCCCTGGCTGGCGCCGGCCGGTTCGGCCTTGCTGGTCTCGCTCGGATTTCGTCCGCGCTGGTTGCGTCCGGATCGCGTGTGGCGCCTGGCGGCCACCGCCTCGCTCGCGATGGCGGACGCGGCCGAGAAGGTGGCCGGGCTGCCGGACCGCGCGATTGCGCTGAAATGGCCGAACGACCTGCTACGACGGCGAGCGGGAGCGAGCGACGGCGCCGCGCAAGTTGGGTGGCGTTCTGGGCGAGACAGACGGCCTCGGAAGTCCCGACCCGCGTGCCGTCATCGGGATCGGCATCAACACCAACTGGGCCCCGGACGCGTTCCCGCCCGAGCTCGCGGGCACGATGACCTCCCTCGGAGAGGCGAGTCGCGGCCGGCCCATCGACGTATCCCTGCTGCTCGACGCGTTCGTGTCGGGCCTCGAGGTCAGGATCGATGCGCTCCGCGGCGGCCGATTCGACCTGGCCGACTGGAGCGACCGGCAGCTCACCACGGGCAACGAGATCGAGCTCGAGCAGCCCGACGGGCGCCGCCGGCAGCACCTGGCGTTGGGCGTCGACGCGCACAGCGGCGGGCTGGTCGTCGAGGACCCGACGTCCGCTTCGGGCGAGCGGATCCTCCATGTCGGCGAGGTGCGTCGGGTTCGCCTCGCGCATGGCGCGCAGGTCGGGGTGTAACGGAATGGCGCGCCGCGCGATATGGAAGGCAGGCCAGCCGGAGGAGGCGGGTCGTTCGCGGGTCACCCACCTCGATCGCGATCGTGCGCTCGTGGAAGCCGCCCGGATCGAACCCGCTCGGTTCGAGGCCCTGTATCGGAAGTACCTCGCCCAGGTGTACAGCTACGCCTTCTACGAGCTCGGCGATCACCACGACGCCGAGGATGCGACCGAGCGCACGTTCGTCGCGGCGCTCACGAACCTCCACCGGTTCGAGGAGCGCGCGCGGCCCGAAGACGGCCACGGCGCCTCGACGTTCCGCGTCTGGCTCTTCCGCATTGCGCGCAACGTCGTCGCCGACCGTCAGCGTGCCCGCTTCCGGCGACCCGAGGAGGCGCTCGATGCCGCGGCCGCCGTTGCCGGCACGGCCGACCCGGCCGCCGAGGTCGCCCGCCGCGAGGAGGCGAGCGCCGCCTGGCAGGCCGTGGCGCGGCTTTCCGGCGATCGGCGCCGCGCCGTCGTGCTGCGTTTCGTCGACGAGATGTCGACCGCCGAGATCGCCGGCGTCCTCGGCCGCTCCGAGGGCGCGGTCCGCGTCCTGATCCATCGTGCGCTGCGAACCGTCGCCCGCGACCTCGACGGGGAGCGCCGGTGACCGCCGGTGCGCGGGACGGCGGTGAGATCGAGGCACTCGTCACCGATCGGTACCTGGAGTCGCTGCTGACCCTCGGGTACGACGACACGACGCCCGCGTCGCTCGGCGAGACGATCGCCGCCCGCCTCCAGCCCCAGGTGCGCCTCGCGTCGGCGCGCCTGGCCCGCGACGCCCCCCGCTACCACCCGTCATTCCGGTTCGAGGAGCGGGTGGCACTGAACCTGGCCGAGATCGCGGCGTCGATGCGCGTCCAGCACGCCGCCGGCGGGGAGGGCACGATCGTCCCGTTCGGGCTCCGGGCGACCGTCGCCGGCGACACCCTCGACCCGCGCGACGACCTCCTGTTCGACGGGCCGCTCGATGAAAATCCCGACCGTGTCCGGCCGCTGCTCATCGGCGGCGCGCTGACTTCCGCCGCCCTGTCGCTCGCCGGAGCAGCGTTCGTGGCCTGGTGGCGGACCCGACCCGCCACCCCGATGGCGCGTGCCGTGCGGGCCGTGGGACGCGGGAGGCTCGCCTGATGCCGCCCATCAAGTTCCCGTCGTTCCGTCCGAAGCGGAACGTCTACCCGCCGGATCTGTGGACGAAGTGCCCGTCCTGCGAGGAGATGCTCTTCAACAAGCAGCTCGACAAGGCGATGCGCGTCTGCCCGGTCTGCGGCCACCACTTCCGGCTCCCGGCGTCGACCCGAATCGAGCAGCTCGCCGACCACGGCACCTGGGACGAGCGGGATGCCGGCCTGCAGTCGGTCGACGCGCTCGGCTTCGTCGATCAGAAGGCGTACCCGGACCGATTGACAGCGGCGCAGACCGCGACCGGGATGCGCGACGCCGCCGTGTGGGGCACGGCCGACATCGGCCGCACCGAGGTCGCGCTGTGCGTCATGGACTTCGGGTTCATGGGCGGTTCGATGGGGGCCGTGGTCGGGGAGAAGGTGACGCGCGCCGCCGAGCACGCCCTCGCGGCCCGGATCCCGCTCGTGGTCGTGTCGTCGTCCGGCGGGGCCCGGATGCAGGAGGGCACGTTCGCGCTGATGCAGCTCGCCAAGACGCTGGCCGCGATCGAACGGCTCCGTGCCGCGGGCGTGCCGTTCATCAGCGTCCTGACCGACCCGACGACCGGTGGCGTGTTTGCGTCCTTTGCCGCAGTCGGCGACGTGAACCTGGCCGAACCAAACGCGCTCATCGGGTTTGCCGGTGCGCGTGTCAGCGCGGGCACGATTTCGCAGGAGCTGCCGTCGGGCTTCCAGCGTTCCGAGTTCCTGTTCAGCCACGGGTTCGTCGACCGCGTCGTCGAGCGCCCGGACCTCCGCGACGAGCTGGCCCGCCTGCTGCGATTGCTGCGGCCCGCCGTTCCCGCCCCCGGCAACGGCGAGCTCGATGCGCTGCCCGGCCTGCCCGCCTTCCGGCCGCTGTCGTTCCTCAGCGACCTCGCCGACCGCGTGGCCGAAGCCGGCACCAACGGCTCGGAGCCGGCGCCCTTGCCGGACGACAGCAACGGAGACCGGACCGAGGAGGTGTGGGGCCGCGTCCAGCTGGCACGCAATCTGCGCCGGCCGAGGACCCTCGAATTCGTCGACCAGATGACCGAGGACTTCGTCGAATTGCACGGGGACCGGCTGTTCGGCGACGACGCCGCGATCGTGACAGGGCTGGCCCGGCTCGATGATCGGGTCGTTGCCGTCGTCGGCCAGCAGAAGGGCTCCGACACCGACGAGAACATCCGGCGCAACTTCGGGATGCCGCACCCGGAGGGCTATCGCAAGGCCATCCGGATCATGGAGCTCGCCGAGCGATTCCGCCTGCCGGTCATCACGTTCGTCGACGTTCCCGGAGCCCACCCCGGCGCCGAGTCCGAGGAGCGCGGCATCGCCGAGTCGATCGCCCGCTCGGTCGCGCTGATGACCCGGCTGCGAACACCGATCGTCACCGTGATCACGGGGGAGGGCGGTTCGGGCGGGGCGCTGGCAATCGCCGTGGGCGACGTCGTGATCGCCCTCGAGAACGCGGTCTACTCGGTGATCAGCCCGGAGGGCTGCGCGTCGATCCTGTGGCGGACGCCGGACGAGGCGCCGACGGCCGCCGTCGCGATGCGGATGACGGCCGCCGAGCAACAGTCCCTCGGCGTGATCGACATCGTCGTTCCCGAGCCGGGAGGCGGCGCCCACACCGACGTCGCGGAGACCGCCCGGCGGCTGCGCGCGGTCATCGTCGCCCAGCTCGACGCGCTCACGCCGGTGCCGATCGACGGCCTGCTCGAGGCGCGCTACCGGCGCTACCGCGACCTCGGGCCGTACACTGCGGTCGAAGCACCGACGGTCGCGCCGCCGGTGAGCCGGGGACTTGCCGATCGCCTGCGCGACCTGATCGGGTCCGGCCGGTGGCCCATGCCGGTCGCACCGGGCGTGCGGTCGCGCGACGAGCCGCCCGCCAACGAGGAGGTCTAGCGAGTGCCCGAGTCCCTTCCGATCGACGATGCCGCTGACGGTGGGCATGCCGCCGACCATGCGGCGATCGATCGCCTGGCCAGCGAGCTGCTGCCGGCGTTGATCGCGAAGCTCGGCGCGACGGGTCTCGGCGAGCTCGAGGTCCGCCAGGACGGCTGGCGCGTCCGACTCCGCCGCCCGGCCGATGGCGTCGCACGCGGGGATCGCCGTCCGGCGGGCGGTGCGGCGCGCTCGCAACCGGGCCACGCCGGCCACGGCCACGGTCCCCTCCCGACCGAGGGCCACCGCGGCGCGCGAGCGGCGGCCAGCACGAACGGCGCGGGCCCGGGCCAGCAGGTGCCCGTGGGGCCAGGGCCCGGGATGCCGGCAGCCGTGCCCACCGATGGGCCGGCGGTCGCCGTGTCGCCTGCGGTCGGCGTCTTCCGGCCAAACCCCGATACGACCGCCGGACGCAGGGTCCGCGCCGGCGACCGCCTCGGCGTGGTCGATGTGCTCGGCGTCCCGCAGGAAGTCGTCGCGCCGGTCGACGGGATCGTCGGCGAGCAGCTCGTCAATGGCGGCGAGGCCGTCGAGTACGGCCAGGACCTCGTCGTCATCGAGTTCGCCGAAGCCCCGGCGATGGACGGCTGAGGCGTGTTCCGCAAGATCCTCATCGCGAACCGCGGCGAGATCGCCCTGCGCGTCCTGCGTGCCTGCCGCACGCTCGGGATCGAGGCCGTCGTCGCCTACAGCGAGGCCGACCGCGAATCGCTGCCGGTCCAGCTTGCCGACGAGGCGATCTGCATCGGCCCGGCCGACGCGCGTCGCTCGTACCTGTCCGCGCCGGCCGTCATCTCGGCGGCGCTCGTCACCGACTGCGACGCGATCCACCCGGGCTACGGCTTCCTGTCCGAGGACGAGGGCTTCGCCGACGTGGTGGCCGCGCACGGTCTGACGTTCATCGGCCCGCCAGCCGACGTGCTCGAGCGGTTCGGGAGCAAGGAGGCGACCCGCCGCCTGCTCGGCTCGCACGGGCTGCCGACGATCCCCGGCTCCGACGGGATGCTGCGTGACGACCTGCACGCCCTCGGCGAGGCGGAGCGGATCGGCTACCCGGTGCTCATCAAGCCGTCGGCCGGTGGCGGGGGCAAGGGCATGCGCATGGTGCGCACCGCGCGCGAGCTCGAATCGGCGCTGCGCGTCTGCCGCTCCGAGGCGAAGGCCGCGTTCGGTGACGACTCGCTCTACCTCGAGAAGTGGCTCGACGAGACCCGTCACGTCGAGGTCCAGGTGGCGGTCGACCGCTACGGCCGCGGCGTCCACCTCGGCGAGCGCGACTGCTCGGTCCAGCGCCGCCATCAGAAGATCATCGAGGAGGCCCCGACGCCGGCCCTCTCGCCGGCCGCGCGCCTGGACCTCGCCGAGCGCGCAATCCGCGCGGTCGTGGCCGCCGGGTACGAGAACATCGGCACGCTCGAGTTCCTCGTCGACCGCGACGACAACCCGTACTTCATCGAGATCAACTGCCGCATCCAGGTCGAGCACCCCGTGACCGAGATGCTGACCGGCATCGACCTCATCGCGACCCAGATCGGAATCGCGGCGGGGGAGCCGCTCGGCTTCTCGCAGGAAGACGTGCAGCTGCGGGGCCACGCGATCGAGTTCCGCATCAACGCCGAGGACCCGGCGTACGAGTTCCGTCCGGCGACCGGCACGGTCGAGCGCTATCACGCGCCCGGCGGGCCCGGGGTGCGGATGGACTCGCACCTGTACGAGGGCTACGAGGTCCCGCCGTTCTACGACTCGCTCCTCGGCAAGCTCATCGTCTGGGGCCCCGACCGGGAGGCCGCGATTGCCCGCAGCCGCGTGGCGCTCGACGAGCTGCTGGTCGAGGGCATCACCACGAACGTCTCGATCCACCAGGCCCTGCTCGGCAACGAGGCGTTCCTCGAGGGCAAGATGACGACGAACCTGCTGGACCGCGTCGGGGCTGCGGCGTTCCTGGCCGCCGCCGGACGCTCGTGATTTGCGTGCAGGGTGTGGAACATTCCGAGCGCGGACCCGGGCCGCGACCGGCATCCTAGGCGGGTTCCCCATGCCCCGGAGCTGCCCGTGACCGAAACCAGGACCCAGCCGGATGCGCTCGCTCCGGCGGGCACCGTCCACACCACCCGCCAGATCGAGGCGCTGATCCCGCACCGCTGGCCGTTCCTGCTCGTCGACCGCATCGTCGAATACGAGCCGGAGCAGAAGCGCATCGTCGGCATCAAGGGCGTCACGGCGACCGAGTGGTTCTTCCAGGGCCACTTTCCGGGACTACCCGTGATGCCGGGCGTGCTGCAGGTCGAGGCGCTCGCCCAGACGATGGCGGTCTACGTGGCGAAGCAGCCGGGCTTCGGCGATCGGATCGGGCTGTTCGCCGGGATCGACGAGGTCCGCTTCAAGCGAATCGTCGTTCCGGGCGACACGCTCCGGCTCGAGATCACGATGGAGAAGCTCGGCTCGCGGTTCGGCAAGGGACGTGGCGTGGCCACCGTCGATGGCGAAGTTGCCTGCGAAGGCCTCCTTTCTTTCATCATCCCCTCGGCGGACGTCTTGCGATGAGGCTTGCGTCGTTCAGCGACGTCCACGGCAACCTGTCCGCGCTCGAGGCCGTGCGTGCAGCGATCGCCGCCGCGGCCCCCGACGTCGTCATGGTCGCCGGCGACCTCGTCCTCAACGGGCCGGATCCCGCCGCGGTCGTCGACGGTCTGCGCGAGCTCGAGGCATCCGGCGCGCTGATCGTGCAGGGCAACACCGACATCGCGGTCGCCGACTTCGACTACTCGGCCGCCTTTCCGCAGTTCACCGACGGTGTCCCGGACACGTTCGTGGCCGCCGCCGAGTGGGCCCACGAGGCGCTCGGCCCCGAGCGGGTCGACTGGCTGCGACGCCTGCCGGCCGAGCGGCGCGTCCGGACCGACGACGACACGCTCGTGCTCGTGTGCCATGGCTCGCCGGGCTCGCAGACGGCCGGTTTCGACCAGGCCCTGGATCCAACGGTCGTCATCGAGCGGGTGGCCCGCACCGACGCCCGGGTGATCGTGTGCGGTCACACGCACCTGCCCGACGTGCGTGACCTCGGCTGGAAGATCATCGTCAACGACGGTTCGGCGGGCTACGTGTTCGACGGCGACCCGACAGCGTCCTGGGCGCTCGTCGACATCGCCGGCGAGGACGTGACCGCCGAGATCAAGCGCACCGAGTTCGACGCGCTCGCGGTCGCCAACGCGATCTCCGCACGGGGCCTGCCGGGGGACGTCTATCGCGCAGCCACGGTGCGCACAGGAAAACTGGTCCGATGAACGACTCGAACGGCCGGCGCGTCGTCGTCACGGGCATGGGACTCCTCACGCCGCTCGGCAACGACGTCGCCACGAGCTGGGCGAACCTCGTCGCCGGCCGCTCCGGCATCCGCCGGATCGAGGCCTTCGATCCGTCGCGGGTCTCGTCGCAGATCGCCGGCGAGGTGCACGACTTCGACGCGAGCGGTGTCCTCGATCGCAAGGATCAGCGCCGCACCGACCGCTACATCGCCTTCGGGCTGGTGGCGGCGCGCCAGGCGCTGGACCAGGCCGGGTTGCCGGCTCGCTTCGAAGGCGACCTCGCCGAGCGGACCGGCGTGATCCTCGGGACCGGCCTTGGTGGCGTCGGCACACTGGTGGACGGCATCACGGCGAACGTGCTGCGCGGCCCCGACCGCATCAGCCCGTTCCTCGTCCCGATGGGCATCCCGAATACCGGCGCGGGCCAGATCGCGATCAACTTCGGCATGACCGGCCCGAACTTCACGACGGTGTCGGCGTGTGCCACCGGCGGCCACGCGATCGGCGAGTCCTCGGAGACGATCCGTCGCGGCGACGCGGACGTGATGATCGCGGGAGGGGCCGAGGCCGGCATCTACGAGCCGATGGTCGGCGGGTTCGCCTCCATGCGCGCCCTGTCGACACGCAACGATGACCCCGAGGGCGCGTCCCGTCCGTTCGACAAGGGCCGCGACGGGTTCGTGATCAGCGAGGGCTGTGGCGTGGTCGTCCTCGAGGCGCTGGACCATGCAGAGGCACGGGGCGTGCCCATCCTGGCCGAGCTGATCGGCTATGGCGCGACCGCCGACGCGTCGCACATCACGCTCCCGGCACCGGGTGGGATCGGCGCGGTCAAGGCGGCCCGACGGGCGCTCGAGAAGGCAGGCATCTCTGCGGACGAGATCGACCACGTCAACGCCCACGCCACGTCCACGCCCGAGGGCGACAAGGCCGAGCTGCAGGCACTGCGCACGATCTTCGGCGAGCGTGCCGGCGAGGTCGCGATCACCGCCAACAAGTCGATGGTGGGGCACACCCTCGGGGCGGCCGGTGCGATCGAGGCGATCTTCACGATCCTCGCGATGCGCGACGGCTGCGTGCCCCCGACCATCAATCTCGACGACCCCGACGAGGCGGGCGAGGGCCTCGACCTGACGCCGAACGTCGCAGCGCGCCGGGAGATGCGGACCGCGATCAGCAACTCCTTCGGGTTCGGCGGCCAGAACACCGCCCTCGTGTTTCGCCGGTGGGACGCATGAACGACGAGCAGCTCCCCGGTAACGGATCGACGGAGCCCGTGACGGAGTTCGAGGCGGCAGCGGCGGCCGAGGCGGCCGCGGTCGCCGAACCCGAGGCGGTCGAACCGGCCGCCGTCGCCGCCGAGTCGGCTGCCGATGCCGACCTGCTCGCGCTGATCGATCGGCTCGCGGGCCTGCTCGAGCGCTCCGACCTCACCGAGCTCGAGGTCGAGGCCGGCGGGACCGGTCTCGTGCTGCGCAAGCCGGTCGCCGCCGCCGCGCCGCGGTCGCCGCAGCGGCTCCGGTCGTCGAGGTCGCCGCACAGGCCGCCGTCGCTGCGCCCGAATCGCCGCCGGCCCGACCCGCGGTCACCGCGCCGCTCACCGGGATCTACTACGCGTCGCCGGCCCCCGGTTCGGCGCCGTACGTGCAGGTGGGCGGGGAGGTTGCGGTCGGCCAGGTGATCGGCCTCATCGAGGCGATGAAACTGTTCAACGAGATCAAGTCCGATCTCGCCGGGCGGGTCGTCAAGGTCGTCGCCGAGAGCGGCGCACTGGTCAAGGCCAAGCAACCGTTGATCGAGGTGGAGCCGCTGTGAGCGCACCGCGCCATGCGCACGTGACCGGCTGGGGGCGGTACGCGCCCGCCCAGGTCCTGACCAACGCCGACCTCGAGCGGATGGTCGACACGAATGACGAGTGGATCAGGACGCGCACCGGGATCCGCGAGCGTCGCGTGGCCGCAGCGCACGAGACCACGGCATCGATGGGGGCTGTCGCCGCGCTCCGGGCGATCCGCACGGCCGGGATCGACCCGGACGACGTCGACCTGATCCTGCTCGCGACCCTCACGCCGGACTACTGGATGCCGTCGACGGCCGCGCTGGTGAAGGAGGCCATCGGCAACACGAAGGCGGCGGCCTTCGACGTGATGGCTGCCTGCTCGGGCTTCGTGTACGCGTTCTCGACGGCGCAGGCGTACATCAATGCGGGCCTCGCGCAGCACGTCGTGGTCATCGGCGCCGAGCTGCTGACCCGCTTCCTCGACTACACGGACCGAAGCACGTGCATCCTCTTCGGCGACGGCGCCGGGGCGGTCGTCCTGAGCGCCAGTGAGCAGCCCGGCGGCGCGCTCGGGATCGAGCTGACGACCGACCCGCAGGGTGCCTACATGATCTGGCTTCCGGCCGGTGGGGCAAAGGCGCCGCCCTCCGCGGACACCATCGCCCGGGGCGAGCACTACGTCCGGATGGAGGGCAACGCCACGTATCGGTTCGCCACGAAGACGATGGCGACGACGGCCCTCGAGTCGATCCGGCGATCCGGCCTCACCCCGGATGACATCGACCTGTTCATCCCGCACCAGGCCAACATCCGGATCATCGAAGCGGTGGCGAAGGGCCTCAACCTGCCGATGGAACGGATCTTCGTCAACCTCGACCGGTACGGCAATACGTCCGCGGCTTCGGTGCCGATTGCCCTCGCCGAGGCGGTCAACGAGGGCCGCGTGCAGGTCGGCGACAACGTCACGATGGTGGCATTTGGCGCCGGGTTCACCAGCGGCGCGGTGACGGTCGAGTGGACGGCAGATCCGGCGCGCGGCCTCGCCGGCGATGCGGCCGTCGACCCGGCCGACGTGCACGTCCGACTGCCCGTGGACTGGGACTCGGTCGATCCCATCCCCGCTGCCCTCGCGGAGCTCATGAACCGACCTGGGCCGGTCGACGTCCCGCTCGACGACGTCGTGCCCGGCGAGCCCGAGCACGCGCGGCAGCCTGTCAGCCGCTGATTGACGGCGCCGGTAGGAGGAACGCACGCATGATCGATCTCGCCGGCAAGGCCGCCCTGATCACCGGAGGCTCGCGCGGGATCGGCCGGGCGATCGCGTTGCGCCTCGCCGGCCAGGGCGCGGACGTCGCCTTCAGCTACCGGGGCAACGAGGACGCGGCCAAGGCGACCGTCGCGGATCTCGAGGCGCTGGGCCGGCGAGCGGTCGCGATCCAGGGTGACGTGCGCGATCCGGAATCGGCGGATGCCGTCGTGAAGGCAGCGCTCGAGGCGTTCGGCAAGATCGACATCCTCGTCAACAACGCCGGCATCACCCGCGACGACCTGATCATGCGGATGAGCGTCGACGACTGGAAGGACGTGCTCGAGACGAACCTGTTCGGCGCCTTCTGGACGACCAAGGCCGTCACCCGGCCCATGCTCAAGGCGCGCTCCGGGCGGATCATCAACATCACCTCGGTGTCGGGGCAGGCCGGCCAGATGGGCCAGGCCAACTACTCGTCGGCGAAAGCCGGGCTGATCGGGCTGACCAAGGCCACTGCTCGCGAGCTCGCCTCGCGCGGGATCACCGCCAACGCGGTCGCCCCCGGGTTCGTGCTGACCGAGCTGACCGAGAGCCTGCCCGAGGACCTCAAGGCCCAGCTCATCGAGCGCACGCCGCTCGGCCGGTTCGGCACCACCGAGGAGATCGCGTCGGCGGTCGCGTTCCTCGCCAGCGACGAGGCGTCGTTCATCACGGGCCAGGTGCTCGCCGTCGACGGCGGCCTCGTGATGATGTGAGGGCCGGCCCGACGGTCGGCGCGGTGTAGGCTCGGACGATGCGGCTCGAGCAGTTCGTCATCGACGGCCTGGGGCACCTGTCGACGCTGCTCGCCGACGACGATGCGGGCGTTGCCGCGGTGATCGACCCCCGGCGCGACGTCGACGTGTACCTGGCCGCGGCCCGGGAGCGCGACCTGCGCATCACCAACGTCGTCGAGACGCATCTCCACAACGACTACGTGTCCGGCGGACGCGAGCTGGCGGCGCTGACCGGGGCGAGTCACCGGATCGGGGCGGGGGCCGAGCTGCGTCACGAGCACGAGCCGGTGCGTCACGGCGAGTCGTTCGATGTGGGGGATCTTCGGTTCACCGCGCTCGACACGCCCGGGCACACGCCGGAGCACGTGAGCTACGCGGTGGCCGACCGGAGCCGTGCCGAAGAGCCGGTCCTGCTGCTGACCGGTGGCTCGCTGCTCGTCGGAGCGGTCGGCCGGACGGATCTCCTCGGTGCCGAGCACGCCGTGCCGTACGCGCAGCAGATGTATCGCTCGCTCCACGACGTGCTGCTTGCGCACGAGGACTTCGTCGGCGTCTACCCGACGCACGGCGCCGGCTCCCTGTGCTCGACGGGCATTGCATCCACGCCGCGTTCGACGATCGGCTACGAGCGACGGCACAACGCGCTGCTCGGCCCGATGGACGTGGACGCGTTCGCCCGCGCGCTGCTCTCCGGCCAGCCGACCTTCCCGCGCTACTTCGCCCGGATGCGCCCCACGAACCAGGCCGGGCCGCGCCTCCTCGGGGCGACGATCCCGGCGTCGCGACCGCTCGGCCTCGACGAGGTGCGTGCGGCGATCGAGCGCGGTGCGCTGGTCGTGGACGCCAGGGCGCCGACCGCCTGGACGTCCGCGCACGTCCCCGCGTCGGTGTCGATCCCTGCCGGCTCGTCCTTCGGGACGTGGCTCGGCTGGGTCGTCGACCCCGATCGCCCCACGATCCTGGTCCTCGAGCACGCGGAGGACGCCGACGACCTGATGCGGCAGGCGTTCCGCGTTGGGCACGAGACGATCGTCGGGCACGTGGCGGGCGGCTTCCGCACGTGGGTCGAGGCGGGTCTCCCGATCGAATCGACCGGTCGCCTGACCGTCGACGAGCTGGCGGGAGCCCTGGGCGGGGACCCGGACGAGGCGCCATTCGTGCTCGATGTGCGGCAGGCGAGCGAGTACGAGGCCGGCCACGTCCACGGCGCGCGGCACCTCACCGCCGGGACCCTTCCCGACGAGCTCGAGACGCTGCCCCGCGACAAGCCCATCGCCGTGATGTGCGCATCGGGCTATCGCTCGTCGGTCGCGGCATCGCTGCTCGACCAGGCCGGGTTCGAGCACGTCTCGTGGGTCGCCGACGGCGTGCCCGCTTGGCGCGCCGCGGGCTATGACCTCGAGTACGGCGGGCAAGGAGCCCCGGATGCGTCCGCTGCGAGCACGACACGCCTTGGCGTGGAGGAGCCGGCGGGCCCTCACCGCCACTAGGGGCCACGCGCCGGCAGCCCGCCAACCGGTACCCAGGTACCCCCCGGCACCAGTACTGACGACCCCCCATGGTGGCACCCGATTCGGTGGGACGATGCGCCTCGTGAGCTCGCCCCTCCGGACCCGTCCCGACGACGTCGGTTCCGGCGGCCCGTCGGCGACGACGGCGCACCAGACCGGACGGCCGACCTTGTTTCAACGCTGGTTCGGACAGGGCTCGCCCGGGATCCGCGAGGGCTCCTCGTTCGAGCTCACGAGCCCAACCGCGACCTGGACCCAGGCCGAGATTCCGTCCGAGCCCGCCGTGGGCGACCCGCCCGAGCCGAACGTCCCACCCTCCGTGGACCTCGCGGCCGAGGCCGGCGGCTACCTCGAGAGCATCCGCGAGATCTGCGGGCGTCTTGCCGCGACGCACCAACGCGCCGAGTTCCTGCGGACGATCGCGGAGCAGACAAGGGTCGCCCTCCGCGCCGACGAAGTGACGATCCGCTTGCTGGCAGGCGACGAGCTGCCGATCGCCGCCTCGGCGGGCATGGATGCGGATTCGGTCGCTCGACGTCCGCTGACCCGCCATGACGAGGGCCCGATCGGCGAGGTGCTCCGCACGGGCTGGCCGATCGCCGAGCGCGACCTGATCGCGCCGCTCATGCGCGACGGTCGGGCGATCGGCGTCCTCACCGCCGTCACCCGCGAGCCGCGCGACTGGACCGTCCACGACGTGACGTTCATCCGCACGGTCGCGACGCATGCCTCGATCGCCCTCCTCAATGCCGAGCTCGTCGACCAGGCCGAGGCGCGGGCCGCCCAGCTCGCGGTCCTCCAGGCTGCGTCAGCCCGCATGAACCGCGAGAACTCCGTCGAGCAGGTCGGGCGGGCCGTCGTCGAGGAGACCCGCAGCATCATCGACTACCACAACGCCCGGGTGTACCTGGTCGAGCCGCTCGGCGACGTCGTCCCGATCGCGTTCGAGGGCGTGGTCGGCACCTACGACGATGTCGACTTCGATCTCCTGCGTTGCAAGATGGGTGAGGGATTCACTGGCTGGGTCGCGCTCCACGGCGAGCCGCTCCTCGTGAACGATGCCAACGCCGACCCACGCGGCGTGTCGATCGAAGGGACCGACGACGTCGATGAATCGATGCTCGTCGTGCCAATGCGCTACGACCGGACGGTCGTTGGCGTGATCACGCTTTCGAAGCTCGGGCTGGGCCAGTTCGGCGCCGAGGACCAGCAGCTGCTGTCGATCCTCGCGGACCAGGCCGCGACCGCGCTCGAGTCGGCGCGGCTGCTTGCCCGTTCGCAGGACCTCGCCGGCGAGCTCCGCCGGCTGCTCGACATGAGCAGCCAGCTGTCGGGCAGCCTCGACCCGCGCCAGGTCGCGAACCTCATCGCGCGCCACGTCGCCGCCGCGCTCGGCTTCGAGGAGTGCGCGATCAGCTACTGGGACCGGCCACACGAGCGCGTCGTGTCGCTCGGCTACTACCCGGAGTCCGCCATCGAGACGATGGACCCGTTCTTCGACGTGTCGGGCTATCCCGAGACCGTGCGCGTGCTCGAACGGCAGGAGGTCGCGATCATCGACACCGAGGACCCTGCGGCGGATCCCAGTGAGGTGGCGCTGCTTCGGCGCGACGGCAAGCGCGGGCTGCTCATGCTGCCGCTCGTCGCGAAGGACCAGTCGATCGGGCTCGTCGAGCTGTTCGCGGCCACACCGGTGCACCTCACCGACCAGCGCCTCCAGCTCGCCCGGACGATGGCCAACGAGGCGGCGATGGCCCTCGAGAACGCTCGGCTGTACGAGGACGCGCGCAACCTCGCGGACCGCGATCCGCTGACCGGCTTCTACAACCACCGCTTCCTGCACGAGCGCCTCGGCGAGGAGGTCGTCCGGGCCCAGCGCGCGCGGCGGCCGGTGAGCGTGCTGATGCTCGACCTGGACGACTTCAAGCTCGTCAACGACACCTTCGGCCACCTGTTCGGCGACCGTGTCCTCACCTGGACCGCCGAGCTGATCCGCTCAACCCTGCGCGGCTCCGACATCCCGGCGCGCTACGGCGGCGACGAGTTCGCGATCATCCTGCCCGAGACGGACCACGACGAGGCGCGCCGGGCGGCCGAGCGCATCCTCGAGGCATTCCGCGAGAAGGCGTTCGTCGGTGAGCAACGCGGCCCGGTGCCGATCAGCGCGTCGATCGGAGTGGCGACGTATCCGCAGCACGGCCGGACGCCGACCGAGCTGATCGCGGCTTCGGACGGAGCCCTGTACACGGTCAAGCGCGATGGCGGGCACGACGCCGCCGTCGCGGCCGAGGCTGCCGCCTAGTACGGAAGTACCGGTCCGTCGCGGCGAGGAGTACCACGCCGCGGCATGGACGCGCGGCGCGCGGGACGGCATGCTCCATACCGAACGTGCGCAGACCCATCTCGACCTCGCCACCGCACACCGACCAGCACGATCCGCGGATCCAGCGGTCGTGGTGGGCCGTCGCCGGCATCTTCATCGCCCTCGGCCTGATCGCCGCATACCGCCTCGTCTCCGACGCGGGCAGCCTGCTGGACTGGCTCGTGCTCGCGCTGGTCGTGGCGGCCGGGGCCGCCGCGATCGTGCATCGGGACGCGGTCGCCTCGCTCGAAGCTGAGCAGCGAACCGAGGCCGAGTCGTTCGCCCGGATCCTGTCGGGCCTGTCCCGCTCGGTATCCCCCGACGCCGTGGTTGACGCGATCGTCAAGGAGCTCGCGGCGGCGACGAGCGCCGATCATGTCGTGGTCGCCCGCCGGCGCCCGGGCTCGCGGGTTCTCGACGCGACCCTCGTGAGCTCCCGGCCGGGCGTTCCCGACTCGACGACGATCCTGCCCGTCTCGGACCTCGAGGAGCGGATCGACCGGTCCGCCGACCAGCAACGAGTCGCGGCCGAACCGGTCGCGATCCCGATCGAGCCCGAGCCCGAGCCCGTCGCGGCAGTCGCCGGCGCGGTAGCCGGATCGGTTCCGGTCATGGCGCCCCGGCCCGTCGCACAGGTCGCGGGATTCGGGGGCACGGACGTGGCGCCGGCGCCGTCCGGGGTCGAGAGCCGGAGCGGCACGAACAGCGTGCAGGAGGTCGCCGACCGCATCGCCACGCGAGTTCGCCGTGCCTACGGCCTGCGCGACACGATCGCAGCGCCGCTCGTGGCCGACGGTGCGGTCGTCGGCGCGATCGTGCTCTCGCGGCGCGTCGCAGATCCGTGGCCGGCGACTGCACGCCGCCTGCTCGACGGCGCTGCCCGCGAGGCGTCCATGGCGCTGTCGCGCGCCTACTCGCATCAGGCTGCGGAGGTCCATGCCTCGGTCGACGCCCTGACCGGAATGCCGAACCGGCGCTACTTCGACGAGTTCTGCGGGCTCCTGGCTCGCCGTCGCCGAGCCGACGATGCGGTCGGCGTCCTCATGATCGATATCGACCGGTTCAAGGACCTCAACGACAGCTACGGCCATGCCGTCGGCGACCAGGTCCTGCGGGCGGTCGGTGGCGCGATCATGGCGGCGGTCCGTGACGACGACGTTCCGGCCCGCTACGGCGGGGAGGAGTTCGTCGTCCTGCTCCGCAACCCGAGCCGTGAGGTGGCCGTCGACGTCGGCGAGCGGGTCCGCGGCGCCGTGGGCGCCCTCGACCTCGACGAGTACGGCGTGCCGGGTGTCAGCGTCTCGGTCGGCGTTGCCGTCGCGAGCGTCCCGGACCAGCCGATCGACATGCTGGTCGCCGAGGCGGATCGAGCCCTGTACCGGGCGAAGCGGGCGGGCCGCGACCGGGTGGTGGCGGCGTAGGTCGGGAGGCGCGCGGGCGGCTACCATCCCCGACGTGCCACGACGCGACGAACTGATCGGTGCCGAGGAGGACCTGGAGGAGGTCCCACTCGACGACGAGGAAGAGGGCGAGACCCCCGACGGGCGCCTGACGAACGGCGACCTGGCGAGGATCTTCCATGACATCGGCGACATGCTCGAGGTCAAGGGCGAGCTCGGCTTCAAGACCGTCGCCTACCACCGGGCGGCCGACGCCATCGGTCGCAGCGCGATCGACCTCGTCGCCGCCTACCGGGCAGGCGAGACGCCACGCGTCCCCGGGGTGGGTGCCGCGATCAGCGACAAGATCCTCGAGCTCGCGACGACGGGCCGGATGGCCTACTACGACCGGCTGCGTGCGGAGATCCCGCCGACGCTCGTCGAGATCATGCACATCCCCGGTGTCGGGCCGAAGACCGTCAAGCAGCTCCACGAGCAACTCGGCATCGAGTCGCTCGAGGACCTCAAGCGCGCCGCCGAGGCGGGCAACCTGCGCGACCTGCGCGGGATGTCGTCCCGGACCGAGCAGCTCGTCCTGGAGGGGATCGCCCGCCTCGAGGCGAACCCCAGGCGCTTGCTGCTCAACCGCGCCGAGGCATCGATCGTGGGTATCGCCGCGGCCCTCGAGGCGCTCCCGGGCGTGCTGTCGGTCGTGCCGGCCGGGTCGTTCCGCCGCAAGAAGGAGACGATCGGCGACCTCGACCTGCTCGTCGAGACCGACGCACCGGGCCTCGTGCTCGACACGTTCACCGGTCTCGGCGTCGTGGACCACATCGTGAACCGTGGCCCGTACAAGGCTGCCGTCCGCCTGCTGCGCGGGCCGCAGGTCGACCTCATGGTCATGCCGCCCGACGAGGCCGGCACGTACCTCATCCATTTCACGGGTTCGAAGGAGCACAACGTCAAGCTGCGCGCCCGTGCCCGCGATCGCGGCTGGAGCCTGTCCGAGAAGGGCTACCTGCGCATCGACGAGAACGGCGAGCCGCTGACCGGCGACGCGGCGGAGCTGCGCACCTTCCCGACCGAACAGGAGGCCTACGCCTTCCTCGACCTGCCGTACATCGAGCCCGAGCTGCGCGAGGACGAGGGCGAGATCGAGGCGGCGCTGGCGGGCCGGCTGCCGCACCTCGTCGAGCTCGGCGATCTGCGCGGAGACCTGCACACCCATTCGGAGTGGTCCGACGGCGTCCACAGCATCGAGGTCATGGCCGAGGCCGCCCGCCGGCGGGGATACGCCTACCAGGTCCTGACCGACCACTCGATGTCGCTGGCGATCGCTCGCGGCCTTGCCCCGGACCGCGTCGAGCAGCAGCGCTCGATCATCGCCGAGCTGAACAAGCGGTTCGAACAGGAGGAACGCGAGGGCACGGCTCCCGCGGAAACGCCGCCCGGAGGCTTCCGCCTCCTGCACGGCTGCGAGCTGGAGATCCGCGCCGACGGGCACCTCGACTACCCCGACAAGCTGCTCGCGCGGTTCGACCTCGTCGTCGCATCGCTCCACGTCAGTCGCCGCCAGCCGCGCGACGAGTTGACGCGGCGGACGCTCAACGCGATCCGCAATCCGCACGTCGACGTGATCGCCCACCCGTCGGGCCGCATGATCCAGACACGCGACGATCTCGACCTCGACTGGGACACGGTCTTCGCGGAGGCCGCCCGGACCGGCACCGCGCTCGAGATGAACGGCTCGCCACACCGGCTCGATCTGTCGGTGGAGCGCGCCCGCCGGGCACTCGCCGCGGGTTGCGTGCTGACCATCGACTCGGACGCGCACAAGACCGCCGAGCTGGACTACGTCCGGTGGGGCACCAGCCAGGCACGCCGGGCATGGGTCGAACCCGGGGACGTCCTCAACACGCGCAGCCGCGAGGAGCTCCTCGCGTGGGTCGCGGGCAAGCCGGCCAGGGTGGCCGCGTGAGCCTGTCGAGGACGACCGCGACGACGCCGCGGACCGACGACGGCCCTGCGGCGCGGCGTGACCTGGCCATCGCGGCCGTCACCGGTGTCGGGCTGTCGCGCCTCCTCGACGGGGACGCGGTGTGGCTCGTGGCGGGGCTCGTGCTCGGCGCGATGCTGCTGGGCGCGCTGCAGGTGCTGGCCGAGGACGATCCGGCCGCCGAGACCAGGGGCGTGCCGATCGAGGCCGTCATCCTGCCGGCCGTCGCCGCCGTCGGCTGCCTCGGCGCGATCCGCCTCGTGCCGGTCGGGCTATGGCTCGCACCGGCGCTCTTCGCGACCGGCTTCCTGGTCGAGCGCTGCCTTGCGATCGAGAGTCGCATCATCGCGTCGCGCTCCGGGGCCGGACCCAACGAGCGGACGGCCGTCCTGCTCACGACGCTCCTCGTCGCGTTCCTGGCCTTCGCCGGCGTCGCGGCCCTGGTCCCCGGCGGGCTCGTGGCGTCGGGCGGGGATCAGGCCGCGGAAGGCGCCAACCTCGCGCTCCTCGCGGTTGCCGACGCCCTGGTCGCGTTCCTGCTCGGCTATCGCGTGGCGGCGCTCCGGGTTACCACGCTGCGCGACGCCCTGTGGTCCGCGGCCACGTACGCGCTGGCGATTGCGATCGGCGCCGCGGCGCTTCGCGCGATGGAGATCCCGCGCCTGCTCGGACCGGCCCTGTTGACGCTCGAGTTCTACCTGTGGGACGCATTCCACGGCGCGTCGTCCCGGCGGCGCGACTCGCGCTGGGCGTGGCAGACGGTGCTGCTGATCGGGCTCGGCGTCGTCGTCATCCTCTGGAACCAGCAGGCGCTCGGCTAGACGCTGCCCGGCCGAGTGCGTCGACATCGGCTGCGGTGCATCGGCTGCTCGCCCCGCGAGCGCTACAGCGAACGAGGCGCTCGAAAACCTCGGAACCGCTCGCCACGGCGAGCAATCTCGCGCTCCAGCCGCGATCCTGCTCGCCATCGCGAGCAACTTGGAGAACCAGCCTCCCGAGCGCTCGCCCGGCGAGCAACGAGCACGCGGCCGAGGGCGTCCAGGGCGGGGCGTTTGACGCGGCCCCGGATGGGTGCTAGAAAGCGAAGCCGCGCGCAGCGCGAACGGCCGGCGTGCAACCGCCCCGATCTGCGTCCGCCGACCGATCCGCGCCGACGCGGCCCGAACCGCTCCCGAAAGGACGATCCCACTCGTGACCTTCCCCGACATCGAGACGACCACCCAGCCGCCGGTCAACCTGACCCGCCAGAAGCGCCAGCTGGCCGAGCAGGCAATCGCCCAGGCTGCGGACGCGCAGTGGGCCGACGCGGCCGAGACCAATCAGAAGCTCCTCGAGCTGGGGGCCGACGCCGAGGCCGAGAACCGCCTCGCCAAGGCGCTCTGGGAGATGGGTGAGCTCGGTGCCGCACGCGAGCACTACCAGACCGCGCTCGCGCTCGACCCGACCAATCGCATCGCCGAGCGCAACATCGACCGGCTCAAGGTGCTCCTCGTCGCCGCAGGCGAGAAGACCGTCCCGGCCGCCGAGGGCAGCAAGGCGCCGGTGTCGATCTTCGTGGAGGAGACCGGCAAGACCGGCTTCGCCTTCCTGACCGACCTGCCCGACCCGCGCCAGCTGGCGCAGGTGAACCCGGGCGACGCGGTCGAGCTGACGCCGGAGGGTAATCGCCTCATCGCGATCAGCAACGGCATGCGCATCGGCGTCGTCGAGCCGCGCGTCGCGGCCCGCCTCCTGAAGCTCATCGCCGACGGCAACAAGTACGCAGCCGGCGTCACCAGCCTCGGCGACAAGGACGTCCGGATCATCATCCGCGAGATCTTCCAGGACCCGCGCAACTACGGGAAGGTCAGCTTCCCGACCGCGGCCAAGTCGACCGACCTGCGCCCGTACACCAAGGGCACCCTCGTCCGCGAGGAGATGGAGCTCGAGGAGGACCTCGAGGACGACGAGGAGGACGAGGAGATCGAGGACCTCGATCGCGTCCTGCCGCCGGAGTCGACGACCGAGGAGGCATTCGAAGAGGAGCCCGACGAGCTCGACGAGTAGGAAGCCCGAGCCCACGCGCAGTCGGCGCGGGGCGCGCCGAACGGGCGGCATCGTCGGCTAGGATCGTCCGATGACGGGCCGCCCTCCGCCGGGTCCCTCCGAGCCGGGTCGCGCGCTGCCGGTCCTTGACCGGCTCGCGCCCGCGCCGCCCCAGAGCCTCGTCATCTCCCTGATCGACGGGCACACCGCTGACGGCGACATCGTCGCCGATCCGTTCGGGCGAGGCGGCTGGGTCGCTCGGGCGGGGCTCGACCGACAGCGCCGGGTCGTGTCGCTCGAATCGAGCCCGCTCACGCGGATGCTCGCCGAGGTCGTCCTGCGGCCGCCTGACGTCCGCCATCTCGACGCGGCCTTCCAGGGGATCGCCGCGTCCCCGCGTCGCGAATCGAGCCTCAAGGTGTCCCTCGGCGACATGTTCGCGACCCGCTGCGCCACGTGTGGCCGGACGCTCGTCGTCGATGAGGTCGTGTGGCAGAACGAGAACGACGGAGAGATCGCTCGCCCCATCGCCAAGCGCTACCGCTGCACGGTCTGTCGCGACCAGCGCGGGGGCGGGGACCAGCGTGAGGCCGAGCTCGATCCCGATGACCTCATCCGGGCCACGGCCGACGTCGGGGCCGCGGCCGTCCGCCGCGAGCTGGCCGAACGGTTTCCGCCGATCGATGGCGCGCCGGACCTCGTCGACGAGCTGCTCGACCTGCATTCGCCGCGCCAGCTCGTCGGGCTTGCCGCGATCATGGCGCGGGTCGAAGGGGATCTGCGGGCGGCACCGGTGCTCGCCGCGCTCCGCTTGGCGGTGCTCCACGCGATCCTGCCGGCGAGCCGGCTGACGACGGGTTCGGGCCGCACAAGCACGTTGCGCGTCGCAGCGGGGCACGTCCGGTTGCCCGGTTCCGACACGTGGCGGGAACGCAACCCGTGGGTCGCCTTCGAGGACGGCTTCCGGATGGTCCGCGGATTCGTGCAGGGACTCGAGGGCGGAGCGCTCGGGCCCGTCCCGGCGCGGCTCGGCGAGGATCTTCGCAGCCTCGGGGAGGGGACCGCGACCGCGCTGCTCGGCCTCGCCGGTGCGGGCGGCGTCCGAGCGCTCGGGCTGGACGGCCGGGATCCGGGTCGCAGCGGCAGCCCGCGCGTCCGTCTCGTGCTCGCCCAGCCGCCGCTCCGGCCTGCGCTCGATCGGCTGGCGGCCGCGTACCACGGCGCGGCGTGGGTGCTCGGGCGCGAGGCCGCGCTGCTCGTCCCGGCCGGAGCGTTGGCGGGAGCCTCGTTGCGGGCACCGTGGAGCTGGCAGGCCGCGGCGATCGGTCGAACCCTCGAGTCGATCGCGCCGGCGATGGCCCGCGACGGCCGCGCCGTGCTCCTGGTCGACGGCGGTTCGCAGGCGCTCGTGTCCGCTGTCCTCGGGGGCAGCTCGGCCGGGTTCCGCCTCGTGACGGCACAGCTCGCCGACGCCGATGACGACACCGGCCTGGTCGAGCTGCTCCCCCCGAACGCCGTCCTGCCGCCCGGTCCGCGAACCCGGGCGAACGTGGCGTTGCCGCCGGTCCCCGGCGGCGCCGGCGATCCCGACCTCGTCCCCGGTCCGGGCCTGTTCGCGGCCCCCGAGCGGTTCGACCAGCGCCCGTTCTCGGCGCTGGAGGCATCCCGCAAGGTGTCCGAGACCGCGGTCGAGATGCTCAAGGCGCGGGGCGAACCCGCCCGCTACGAGCGCCTCCTCCCCGAGATCCTCGTCGGACTCGATCGCGGTGGCATGCTCCGGCGCTACACCACGACGGCCTCGAGCGAGGCCGACCAGGCAGCCGAACCCGGGGTGGACGCGCCGTCGGGCGAAACACGTGAACCCGGGACCGACGCAACCGGCTCGTCGGGCGACCAATTCGAAGACGCGCCCGTGGACAGCGTCACGGAACCCGCCTCTCGGAAGGCGCCGGTCGCGCACCGGGGCCCAGACAGCGGGCGACGAAGCCCCGGACCCCGTCGAACGGCTCATCGCCTTGATCGACGGGGAGCTGGCGCGACCGACCCAGCACCGCCTGGTCGAGATCGAGCCCGGCCGCTGGTGGCTCGGCGATCGAGCGGACCGCGAAGCGGCCGCCGCGCCCCTCGCGGATCGCGTCGAATGGTCCGTGTTCAGCCTGCTGTCCACGGCCGGCCCAATGCCCGAATCCGCGTTCTTCGAGCGCATCGCCGCCATGTTCACGGGGCACGACCTGGCCGACGAAGCGCTCGTCCGTGCCTGCCTCGACAGCTACCGGAGCCACTCCAGCACCCCTGAACGGATCGTCACCACGGACGACCTGTTGCAGCGCAGCCAGGAGCACACCGAGTTGCTCGCTGCGCTCACCGACGGCGGCCACCGGCTCGGGATGCAGGTCTCGCTCGGGCGCCGGGAACAGACCCGCCGGATCGATGGAGCCCCGCTTGGCGACCTGCTCGGCGACCGCGAGCGTGATGGTTCCCTTGCCTGGCTGGGTCGCGCGGAAGAGCTGCTCGACGTCGACTGCATCTGGTACGTCCGCGGGAAGGCCGCGTTCCTGTTCGAGGTCGAGTGGACCGCGATGCTTGGCGAGCCCCTGCTGCGGCGTCATGCGCGCATTCCGGCCGACGAGCGGATCGTGCGGTTCCTCGTCATCGCCCCGGAGCGCACCGAGTTGGTCCGCTACAAGCTGGCCCGCTCGCCCCTGCTGCGGGCGGCGCTGGACGACGGCCCGTGGCACATCCTCAAGAGCGACCACCTGCGACGGTTCCTCGCGCGGGACGAGCTCGATCTCGACGCGCTCGAGCCACTGCTCGGCCTCGATCCGCTCGTCGAACGAAGCGGCGAGCAGCTGCCCCTGTTCGAGGGCTGAGGCCCGCGCACGGAAGCGCCGACCGGACTACCCTACGGTTCCTTGACCCGACTCCGCGTTGCCCTTCGCAGGAGCCTTGCCACGTGACGAATTCCGACCGATCCGAAACCCCTGTCGACGCGCTGTCCGAGCGCTTCTGGGAAGCGATCCTCGAGCTCAACCCGGTCACCGCGACCGTGTATGGCGACGACCGCTACGACGACCGCCTCGACGACCCCGGCCCCGAGGGGCGCGCGGCGACGCGCAGGCTCATGGAGCAGACGCTGGCAGAGATCGAGGCCATCCCGCCCGATGACCTGCCGACCGAGGAGCGGATCACCCGCGACATGCTCCGCGTGGTGGCCGAGCTCGGGATCGAGGAGGACGACCAGCAGATCCACCAGCTGCGCGTCGTGGACCAGATGAGCGGTCCGCAGCAGACGCTGCCGCAGCTGACCTCGTTCCAGACCGCCGACACCCCGGCCCGGCTGGACGCCTTCATCGCCCGGATCCATGCCTACCGCGACTACATGGACGCGATCACCGGGATCCTGCGCGACGGCATGGCATCGGGGCTGACCGCGCCGCGGATCGTCGCCGAGCGGACGATCGCCCAGGTCGAGCGCATGCTCGAGGTCCCGATCGAGAGCGCCATCGTGCCGTCGATGGTCAAGGTCGCCTCGGACGCCGACCGGGAGCGCGTCCGTGATGCGATCCGCGACGTGGCCTACCCGGCCGATGCCGCGTTCCTCCAGGTCCTGCGCGACGAATACCTGCCGCTGACCCGCGAGGAGCCCGGCCTGTGGTCGGCGCCCAACGGCGAGGCGCTGTACCGGACCGCGATCCGCTCGTGGACCACGCTCGAGCTCGACCCCGAGGCCGTCCACCGGATCGGCCTCGAGGAGCTCGACACGATCGACGACGAGCGTCGCACGATCTCGCGGGCCGCCGGGTTCGGCGACGACAGCGACGCGTACCGCCGCTCGATCGAGGCCGACCCGGCCAACCTGCCGCACTCCAAGGACGAGCTCGTGGCACGTGCCACCGAGGACATCGAGCGCGGCCTCGCCGCCGCACCGCGGTTCTTCGGCGTCCTCCCGCGCACCGGTGTCGGGGTGCGTCCCGTGGAGGAGTTCAAGGAGAAGGACGCGCCGTTCGCCTACTACTACCCACCGACCGCGGACGGCTCGCGCGAGGGCATCTACTACGCCAACGGCTACGACCTGCCGACGCGCACCTACACGAAGCTCGCCACGACCACCTACCACGAGGCGGTCCCGGGCCACCACTTCCAGATCACGCTGGAGATGGAGAACCCGAACCTCAACACGTTCCGCCGGCTCGGCTCGCGGATGGTGGGCGCGGCGTTCGTGGAGGGCTGGGGCCTGTACAGCGAGCGGCTGGCCGACGAGATGGGACTGTTCCGCTCGGAGGGCGAGCGGTTCGGCATGCTCGACGCCCAGGCCTGGCGCGCCGCGCGGCTCGTGGTCGACACCGGGATGCACGCGCTGCGCTGGTCGCGCCAGCAGTCGATCGACCTCCTCAAGCGGATCGGCCTCTCGGAGACCGACGCCGTGATCGAGACCGACCGCTACATCTGCTGGCCAGGCCAGGCGCTCACGTACAAGATCGGCCAGCGTGAGATCGAGCGGCTGCGGGCCGAGCTGACGGCGCGCGACGGCGGCAACTTCGATATCCGCACGTTCCACGACGCGGTGCTGGGCCACGGGTCATTGCCATTGGCCACGTTCGCCCGCGAGCTGCCGGCGTGGGTCGTCGCCCCGGTCTGACGCGGGGCTGTCGCCCAGCGTCGCTCCGACGGCGCCTATCTCCGCGTTGATCCCGTCATTAACGCGCGTGATTCGAACGTCGGACCGGCTCCGGGTACGATATTCGCGTTGACGAGCCGTCCGGCCGTATGGCAGGATGGCGGCCCGACGTCCCGCTGTGTGGGACTGCCGTCCCACCCACCGAGCCGGACCCGCGATCCGCGGCGTCCGTCCCACGGAGAAATCATGACCACCGAGCCCGCCCTCCCCGCCGCTCCGGCGCTGAACCGAGCCCGCCAGCACGAGGCCTACCGGCGCGCGTCGAAGGTGCTGCCGGGGGGCGCGAACTCGAACTTCCGGACGTGGGGCGAGGACACGGTCTACGTCGACCGCGGCCAGGGCGGTCTCGTCTGGGACATCGACGGCAACGAGTACGTCGACCTGCGCATGGGCTATGGCCCGGTGATCCTCGGCCACGGCGACCCGCGCGTCGACGACTACGTCAACGAGCGCATGCGCAAGGGCGTGTCGTTCTCGCTCACGACCGAGGACGAGATCCGAGCGATCGAGCTCCTGTGCGAGCTGACCGGCTGGGTCGACCAGGCGCGCATGACGGTGTCCGGCACCGAGGCGACGATGCACGCGATGCGGATGGCGCGGGCGTACACCGGGCGCAACAAGATCGTGAAGTTCGAGGGTCAGTACCACGGGGTCCACGACTACGCGCTGATCAGCGTCGCGCCCGACGACATGAGCGAGCTCGGCGACGAGGACAACCCCGTGCGCCTCACCTGGGGCCGGGGCATTCCGGACGCCGTGGCCGACACGATCATCCCGGCCCGCTACAACAACATCGACTTCCTGCGCCGGCTGTTCGAGCGCGAGGGCGACGACATCGCGGCGATCATCGTCGAGCCGGTCCTCGGCAACGCGCAGGGGATCATGCCGGCGCCCGGCTTCCACCAGGCGATGCGGGCGCTCACCGAGGAGTTCGGGATCCTCCTGATCTTCGACGAGGTGAAGACCGGCTTCCGCTTCGCGCGCGGCGGCGCCGCGGAGTTCTTCGGGATCACGCCCGACCTCGCGACGTACGCCAAGGCGATGGGCAACGGCTATCCGGCGGCCGCGTTCGGCGGCCGCGCCGAGATCATGAGCCTGCTGCCGGACAAGGTGAGCCACGGCGGCACGTATGCGGGCAACCGGGTTGCCGCCGCCGCCGCGTCGAAGACGCTCGAGATCATCCGCGACACCGACGTGCTCGACACGATCCGGGCCACCGGCCTGCGGATCCAGGACGGCCTGCGCGAGGTCCTCAACCCGACCGGCGTGCCGTACCAGTTCACCGGCCATCCCTCGATGTTCGGGATCATGTTCACCGACAAGGTCGCGACCGAGTACCGCGACTGGGCGAACACGGACCACGAGCTGTACGACGCGCTGGCCATGGCCATGCAGGCACGCGGCGCCATGCCCGAGCCCGACAGCCGCGAACCGTGGTTCGTGTGCGAGGCCCACGCGCAGGGCGACATCGTCGATCGCGTCGTCACCGCGTTCCAGGGAGCGCTGCAGGACACGCTCGATGCCCAGGCGCAGGGACAGCCGCCAGCCGACGGGCACGGGGCGATGTCCCACCCCGCCGCGGGCTGAGCGAGAGAAGGAGGGCGAGTGGCCGTTTCGTTGGACGGGAACGCCGTCCGCTCGGTCGATCGGGCGGCAGCGCTGTTGCTCGCTCTCGGGGAGAGTGCCGGCGAGGCAGGCGTGACCGAGCTCGCCCGGCGGCTCGGGCTCCACAAGTCGACGGCGTCGCGGCTGCTGGCCACGCTCCAGAAGCGCGGCCTCGTCGAGCAGGACGACGAGACCGGCAAGTACCGGTTGGGCCTCGTGGTGATCCGACTCGCGGAGCGGGCCGAGCGGACGCTCGACCTGCGCGGGATCGCGATGCCCGAGCTCGAACGGCTCGCGCGCCTCACCCATGAGACGACCGGACTCGGCGTGGTCAACGGCGATTCGCTGCTGACGGTCGCCCAGGCCGACGGCCCGAACCTCATCGCGGTCGGTGACTGGACGGGGCGCAGCGTCCCGCTCCACTGCGTGGCCTCGGGCAAGGTGCTCCTCGCGGCCCTCGCCGAGCGCGAGGTGCTGCGCATCGTTCGGCGCGGGCTCGTCACGTTCACGGAGCGATCGATCGTCGAGCTCGAGCCGCTGCTCGAGGAGCTCGCCCGGATCCGGCGGCGGGGCTATGCCACGGCGATCGGGGAGTACGAGCTGGGGCTCAACGCGGTCGCGGCACCGGTCCACGACGCGCGCGGCCACGTGATCGCCGCCGTCGACATCTGGGGTCCGGCGTTCCGGCTCACGCCGCGGCGCATCCCGGAGCTCGCTGCGCAGGCACGCGAAGCGGCAGCGGCCATCTCCGTGAGGCTCGGCGGCGCCGTCGCCTGACCCGGGCGCGGCTCCGCGCCGATGCCCGCCCCGGACCGCACCTCGCGACGCGGCTAGAGTAGGCCGATGGAGTTCTTCACCGACGCCGCCCGGCAGCGAGATCCTGCAGGTCGCCGCGATCATCGTCGGCGCGCTCCTGGCTTGTTGGCTGGCGCGCATCTTCGTCCACGGCATCGTCAAGGCACTGCTCGATCGCGAGGCCACCGAAGGCACGGCCCAGGAGCTCAGCGCGGTCGAGCTGCGCAAACGCATGGACACCCTCGACGACCTGGGTGCGCACGTCATCCAGGGGTTCATCGTGGCGATCGCGGTGCTCATGGTGATCGGCCAGCTCGGCTTCGATATCGGGCCGGCCATCGCCGGCCTCGGCGTCGTCGGCATCGCCGTCGGCTTCGGCGCCCAGGCATTCGTGCGCGACTACCTCAACGGGGCGCTGATCCTGATCGAGAACCAGTTCGCCAAGGGTGACGTCGTCCGGATCGCCGGGGTGGCGGGCACGGTCGAGGACTTCAGCCTGCGCCGGACGACGCTGCGCGACCTCGACGGGGTCGTCCACACCGTGCCGAACGGCGAGATCAAGGTCGCCTCGAACCTGACCCGCGTGTGGGCCCGGATCAACCAGGACGTGACGATCGCTCACGGGACGGACGTGGACAAGGCCATCGACGTCGTCGACCGGGTCGGCCAGGAGATGGCCGACGACCCCATCTGGAGGCGGCGCATCCTCGAGAAGCCTCGCGTCGAGCGGGTCGAGGCCATCGGCGAGTACGGCATCACGCTCAAGCTGCTGGGCTCGGTGCGCGCCGGCGAGCAGTGGGCGACTGCCGGCGAGTTGCGCAAGCGGCTGCTCGCAGCGTTCAGCGAGAACGGCATCGAGCTTCCCCGGCCGCAACGCGTCGTCCTGTCGCGGGATCCCGACGAGATGGCGTTCGGCGGCGAGCCGGAGCCCGGACCCGAGCCGGTCGCGAGCGCACAGGAGCACGACGGGACCTGACGGGACCCTGGCTGGGGCTGGCATCCCGGGTGGCCCGCTGGGTCGGTCGGCGACCCTTTCGACGGATGTGCCGTTGCTCGGGTCCTTCGGCGTTCCAGCCGACCGTCTTCGCCGCGCTCAGCCGCCAGCCGGAACATTGCGCGAGCCAGTCGACGGATCGTCCGCTCGAAGGGTCGCCAGGCGTTCCAATGGAGGAGCCGGAAGGCAAGGGATCGCTCGCGTGGCGAGCGCTCGGGAGGCTCGTTCGCTGTGCTGCTCGCCCAAGCGAGCAGGATGAGGGCGCGTCCTCCGGACTGCTCGCCGATGGCGAGCTGTTTGGCGGATATCGCGCCCGCCACCCTCCGCAGTGCTCGCTGGGCGAGCGCCGCGTTCGCTGGGCGAGCGGTGGCGGGCAGCGCCGCGTTCGGCGGGGCGCCGAGCCGCCCGGACGTCCCCACCCGCACGGGTAGAATGGCCCGGCCACACAGGAGGACCCACGTGAGCGTCGAACCGCCCGCGTCCCACGAGATCGAGAACCTCCTCGCCGAACGCCGGACCTATCCGCCGTCACCGGAGTTCGCCGCCCAGGCCAACGCGAAGGCCGGGCTCTACGAGGAGGCCGAGCGCGACTTCGAGGGCTTCTGGGCGAAGCTCGCGCGCGAACGGATCAGCTGGTCGAAGCCGTTCGACACGACGCTCGAGTGGGACCTGCCGTTCGCGAAGTGGTTCACGGGCGGTGAGCTGAACGTCGCCTACAACTGCGTCGATCGCCACGTCGAGAACGGGCTCGGCGACAAGGTGGCCTACCACTGGATCGGCGAGCCGGGCGACACCCGCACGCTGACCTACGCCGACCTGAAGCGCGAGGTCTCGAAGGCCGCGAACGCGCTCAAGGAGCTCGGCGTCGAGAAGGGCGACCGGGTCGCGATCTACATGCCGATGATCCCCGAGCTGCCGATCGCGATGCTCGCCTGCGCGCGGATCGGCGCCCCGCACACGGTCGTCTTCGGCGGGTTCTCGGCCGAGTCGCTCAGCGGGCGCATCAACGACTGCCAGGCCAAGGTGCTGATCACCGCGGATGGCGGCTACCGGCGCGGCAACAAGGTCAACCTGAAGCATCACGCCGACGAGGCGGTGGCCAGCTCCCCGTCGATCGAGAGCGTGC
Organism: uncultured Chloroflexia bacterium; assembly: GCA_963721655.1. Lineage (GTDB taxonomy): Bacteria > Chloroflexota > Limnocylindria > Limnocylindrales > CSP1-4 > DASTYU01. The sequence goes on from CAVRKH010000021.1 coordinate 271,789, forward strand.
TCGTCGTCGACCGCTTCGGCGACGGGGTGCACATGGTCCCGCGGCGCGACCACTGGTGGCACGACATCGTCGAGCGCCAGTCGGAGGACTGCCCGCCGGTGCCGGTCGACTCGGAGCACATGCTCTACCTGCTCTACACGAGCGGGACGACCGCCAAGCCGAAGGGGATCCTGCACACGACCGCCGGCTACCTGCTCGGCACGTCGTACACCCACGAGATGATCTTCGACCTCAAGCCGGACGACGTGTACTGGTGCGCGGCGGACATTGGCTGGGTCACCGGCCACAGCTACATCGTCTACGGGCCGCTCGCCAACGCAGCGACCGGCGTGCTGTACGAGGGCTCGCCCGACACGCCGGCCTGGGACCGCTGGTGGCAGATCGTCGAGGACTACAAGGTCTCGATCCTGTACTGCGCGCCGACCGCGATCCGCGCGTTCATGAAGCAGGGCACGGAGCTCCCGGCGAAGCACGACCTGTCGTCGCTGCGTGTCCTCGGTTCGGTCGGGGAGCCGATCAACCCGGAAGCCTGGATGTGGTATCGCGAGCACATCGGTGGCGATCGAGCGCCGGTCGTCGACACGTGGTGGCAGACCGAGACCGGCATGATCCTGCTCACGCCGCTCCCGGGAGTGACCACCACGAAGCCGGGGAGTGCCACGTTCCCGTTCCCGGGCATCGAGGCCGACGTGGTCGATCACCACGGCAATTCAGTGCCATTCGGCGGGGGCGGCTACCTCGTTCTGAAGCGGCCGTGGCCGTCGATGCTGCGGGGAATCTACGGCGACCCAGAGCGCTACAAGGAGACGTACTGGAGCCGCTACCCAGGGATGTACTTCGCCGGCGACGGAGCGAAGCGCGACGACGAGGGGTATTTCTGGCTGTTGGGCCGCGTGGACGACGTGATGAACATTGCGGGCCACCGGATCTCGACGACCGAGGTCGAGTCGGCACTGGTCGACCACCGCTCGGTGGCCGAGAGCGCGGTCGTCGGCAAGAAGGACGATGTTACCGGCCAGGCCATCTTCGCCTTCGTGATCCTCAAGGCCGACCAGGAGCCGTCCGACGCCCTTGGGGTCCAGCTGCGCGAACACGTCGCCTACGTGATCGGGCCGATCGCGCGGCCGAAGTACCTCATGTTCGTGCCGGACCTGCCGAAGACGCGCTCGGGCAAGATCATGCGCCGGTTGCTCCGCGACATTGCCGAAGGCCGCGACCTCGGCGATACCACGACACTCGCGGATGCCACGGTTGTGGATACGATCCGAGAGAAATCGGGCGCAGCGGAGGAATGATGTGCCGTTCGACTTCCTGAGACGGAGGAAGGGCGAGCCGGGCGAGGCCGCCGACGGCTCCGCTGCGACCAACCTGGGCGAGCGCGGCGTGCCGTTCGACGGTATGACCGAGGAGTGGCGGCTCGTCGGGACGATGCAGGTCGAAGGCCGGCTGTCCGACGCCGTCAACCGTCGCGAGCCGATCACGCTGTCCGAGGTGAGCTGGGCGCCACTCGACGGCTCGGAGCCGTTGACCCCCGTGCCCGGGCTCAAGACGATCGATCCCTACGACCTGATCCTGATCATGGCCGGCCAGACGACGCTGCCGACGATGAGCGAGACGGAGAAGGTCGCGCACCGGGTGCACAAGGTGTCGTACGACGTGGGGATCGAGATCCCGCCCTTCCGCGTCGTCGGAACCGTCTTGCTGTACCCGGGATCGGATCCCAACCGGCTGCTCGACCGGGCGACCGAGATGTTCGTGCCGGTCGTGCAGGCGACCGCCTACCACGGCACACGGATCGTGGCCGATCGCGTCGACGCGATCCTGATCAACCGCTTCTTCCTGCGCGGGGTGGAGCAGGTCGACCGGTCGACGGGGGAGCGCCCCCAGAAGCTGCCCGGCCAGCCGCTCGGCGGGATCTCCTGGCAGGACCGGACGCGCTAGAGCCGGCGGCCGGCGCCGCGTCCTAGACCCGGGCGGGAGTCTTCGAGCGGGAGAAGAGGCGGAGGCCGCCCTTGAGCGCCGGCGCGGCGATCGGCACGCCGAGCACGCGGTCGGCGAGGGCGTCGAAGTCCTCGGTGATCTTTTCGCGCGGGTACATCTCGATGACCGTTCGGCCCGCGTTCGCGGCGTGGACAAAGAGCAGGCCGCCCGAGCGGACCTGGGCCATGGCCGGCATGCCGACCGTGCGCTCCATGTCGGCAACCGACACGCCGCTGTTGGCGCGGTTCACGACCATCGCCAGCCGGTCGCGGATGCGCAGCTCGCTCGCGATGTCGCGCAGCTGCACCGCAGCGCGGAGCGCCGGGACGTCCGGGGTGACCGGCACGAGGATCTTGTCCGAGCGGTCGAAGATCGCCCGGTTCAGGGCGCTGTACGACGGGTGCAGGTCGACGACGACGTAGTCGAAGCCACGGCGGATCGAGGTGATCGCATCCGCCACGCGCTCGGGTTCGAGGGCATCGGTGTGCAGGGGCGTCGCCGTCAGCGCGACGATCCGCATACCCGACGTGTGGTGCGATGCGAGATCGACGAAGGACGCCGGCGTCTCGCCGTCCATCAGGTCGCTCCAGCTGTCGACGACGGTCTGGATCTGCTCGAGCCCGAGCGAGACCGCGACGTGACCGGTCACCGTGTCGGCGTCGACGAGGAGGACCTGCTTGCCCTTCCGGATCTGGAGGGCGGCGGCGAGGTTCATGGCGATCGTCGTCTTCCCGACGCCGCCCTTCGGGTTGAAGATCGAGATGACCGTCGCGCGCTGGCCCCACAGGTCGGGATCGAGCGCACCTGCGCTGAGGACCGGGCCGCTGCCGTCGTCGATGGTGAGGCTGCGGATGCACATCGCCTCGATTCGCCAGCGCATCGACTCGGCGGAGTAGGGACGCGTCAGGTACTCGTCCTCGTCCCCGGCAGTGCTCGTATTGAGGCGCTCGAGGGTGCGCTGCGAGACGACCATGAGGCTCGCGATCGTCTCTTCCTGGTCGTGGAGGACCGAGTAGTACTCGAGCGACTCGTCAAAGTCCGTCTCGCCGTCGAGGATGGCGACGGCGATGTCGCGCCGCTCGGCGAGGACGGCTTCGAGCTGGTCCGGCCGGCTGACGATGATCGGCTCGAACCCCGCCTCGCGCAGCTCGGCCGCGACCGGTGCGGCCTCGGCGGCGGGAAGCGCGATGGCGATTGCGGGACGAGGCACAGGTCGCTCCCTCGGACTGTCGGACTGCGGGTCTAGGACTCCGCCTCGGGGTCGCGCGCGGCGACCGAGACGGTGTCATCGGTGACGGACGTGATCTGGGCATCGAAGCCGGGCAGGGCCGGGACGGCCCCCTGGAGGTCGATCGCGGGGCCGTGGGCTACCGCGAAGACGAACTCACCATCGGGCCCGGACGAGACGCCGACGGTGGCAACGCCCTCGAGCTTGCCGAGATGGCGCTTGAAGCTCGCGATGCTCGCCACGCTGACCAGCCCGGTCACGACGACACGGGTGGTCTGCAGGTCGCCCTGCGGGACGTCGCCCTCGCCCGGGACGAGCCCGGCGAGACGGGCGGCGACTGCGTCGTCGGAGAGCGTCGGGAACTCCTCGCCCTGAGCGTTGTCCGTGGCGCCCTCGGCCGGCCACTCGGTCGTGGGCTGCGTGTCGGCCTCGGCCGACAGGCCGAGCGCGGCCAGGCGCGGATCGTCTGAGCCCTCGACCGGAGCCGCCTCGTCGTCGGCGGGCGCATCGGCGGGCGCCTCAACGGGGCTGTCGGTCCATGCGCCGGGCTCCGCGCCCTCGCTGCTGGCGGCAGCCTCCGCGGCGGCCTGGATCGCCGCGAACGCGGCCTCGGGATCGTCCGCCTGCGCGTCGACGTTGGCCTCGCCGTGATCGGCGACGGCGTCGGTTTCTGTGGTGGTGGTGTCGAGCTCGGTCGCCTCGAACGACTCGCTCTCGGTGGCCGCCATCTCGGCGGGCTCCGCGACGGCGTCTGCGACGGCATCGGCTTCGACGGGCGTGGCGACGGTGGCCGGAGCGGCGGCTGCGGGCAGGTCGCCGAGATCGTCGAACGACGGCGGCTCCGGCAGGCTTTCCGCCATGACGGCGAGCTGGGTCGGATCCTCTTCGTTGAGCAGGCGCTCGAAGAAGGTGGCCATCTCGTTCTCGAACAGGGCGACGTGGTTCTGGACGCGCTCGATGCGCTGCTCGATGCGCGCTGCGTGCTCCTCGATCTCGAACTCGAGCGTGGCCTTGCGATCGACGACCTTCTGATCGGTCTCCTCGCGAATGCGCGCGATCTCCGCCTTGGACCATTCGCGGATTGCTGCGATGTCCGCGTCGGCGGTGTGACGCAGCCCTTCGGCCTCGCTGGCGGAGCGGGTGTGGATCGACTCGACGTGCGCCTTCGCGTCGGCCTGGAGGCGCGCGAGGGTCTCTTCGCGCGTCGTCTCGGCCGCGGTCTGCATGGCCTTCGTCAGGTCGGCCATCAGCCTGTTCGGCTTGCGCGTCGGGGCGGGCTCGACCGCGGCAGCCGGGGTCTCCCCGAGGCGCCACGGATCGGGCGAGGGAGACTGGGCGGTATCGATTGGGGTCTCGTTCACCAGGGGGCTCGCTTCCTCGGGCGTGACGGGCTCGACGGTCGCCACGGATCCATCCTCGGCATCGGGCTCATGGCTCGCGACGGGCTCGTCGGTCGAGGCCGGCGACGCCTCGGGGGCGGCGTCGGTCGAGTCGGACTCTGGCCGCTCGGTGCTCCACGGGAGCTTGAATCCAGGCCGGGCGTCGGTCGTGGCCATGCGTCGGGGTCCTCGGTTGGTAGTGGACGGGTCGGAGATGTCCAGGGCGTGGCCGCATGCTGCCAGCCGTGGATGGTGTGGTGGAGTCCGCTAGAGGTACCAGCAGTGGGACCCGGTGGTACCGCCGCACCACTCGACGCTCATCCGGTGCCGGACGGCACCGCGACGAACCGGGGCTCCGGGGCTAGGATGTGGCACTCATGACGGCCTCGCTGGCACCCGTTCCGGCTTCGGGCGCGTCCCACCCACGGGACCTGCTCGGCCGGGCCATGCGCGACCTGCGGATCTCGGTCACGGACCGCTGCAACTTCCGCTGCACGTACTGCATGCCGAAGGAGATCTTCGGGCGCGACTACGCGTTCCTCCCGCACGATCAGATCCTCACGTTCGAGGAGATCGAGCGGGTCGCCCGCGTCTTCGTCGGGCTCGGGGCCGAGAAGCTGCGGATCACCGGGGGCGAGCCGCTCGTCCGGCGCAACCTGCCGGACCTGATCGCGATGCTGGCGGCGATCGAGGGGCCGGTCGGGGGCGAGCTCGACCTGACCCTGACCACCAACGGCTCCGCGCTGCGCGCGCTCGCCAAACCGCTCGCCGCCGCGGGCCTGCGAAGGGTGACGGTCAGCCTCGACTCGCTGGACGACGCGGTGTTCGGCGCGATGAACGGGATCGACTTCCCGGTGGCGCGGGTCCTCGACGGCGTCGACGCGGCCCTCGAGGCGGGCCTCGACCCGGTCAAGATCAACATGGTCGTGCGGCGGGGCGTCAACGAGGACAGCGTGCTGCCGATGGCAGCGTGGGCCCGCGACACGGGCGTGACGCTGCGCTTCATCGAGTACATGGACGTGGGCCACTCGAACGGCTGGCGGCTCGAGGAGGTGGTGCCGGCCGCGGAACTGGCGGCGACCGTCGGCGCGGCGTGGCCCATCAAGCCGGTCGGGCCGGCGTACCGCGGCGAGGTCGCCGACCGCTGGCGGTATCTCGACGGGCGCGGCGAGGTCGGGATCATCTCGTCGGTGACACGGCCGTTCTGCGGCGACTGCACGCGGGCGCGGCTGTCGGCCGAGGGCCAGTTCTACACCTGCCTCTTCGCGGTTCGCGGCCACGATGTCCGCGGCCAGGTCCGCGCGGATCCGTCGGACGAGGCGCTCACCACGTTCCTCACCGACATCTGGACCGGCCGGGACGACCGCTACTCGGAGCTGCGGTCCGCGGCGACGAACAATCTCCCGAAGATCGAGATGTTCGCGATGGGCGGATAGCGAGCGCCGTCCACAGTCTTTCCACAGCGGTGCACAAGTTCGTGGATACGCCCTGGCGGGCCCGGCCGAAGTTCGTGGATAACCGCGTTGACCCATCCGCCGAGCGGCCCGTACCGTAGGTCTTGCCCGAAGGGGCCAGCAGGAACGAAGGACTGAGATCACATCAAGGCTCTTCGTCCCGTCGCCGGTCGCTTCGGGCGCTTCGTTGCCCGCTATAGTGCGGCTGTCTGACCACGGCCAAGCCGCGGGTTGTTCGCCCGACGGGACGCGATCGGCATCCCGGTGTCGATACTTCCGTCGGGCGATCGAAGCCGCGGGCCTCGGCCGTCTACCCCCTGGACGCGTTCCTGGAGGCCCGCATGTCCGCGGACAACCCCCGCCGGCCCATCCCGCCCGCCGAGCAGCCCGCGCGCATTGACGCCCTGGAGGCCGCGGTCCGCGCCCGGACCGACGTCCGGCCGGTGGCGGGTGTCGTCCTCGGCTCCGGCCTCGGCAGCCTGGTCGATGAGCTGACGGACCCGCTCGCGATCCCATTCGACGAGCTGCCGGGCTGGCCGGCGGCCACGGCGCCCGGCCACGTCGGACGGCTGCTCGTCGGCAGCATCGGCGACACCCCGGTGGTCATGCTGCAGGGCCGCTTCCACGTCTACGAGGGCAACGACCCCGGCCTGGTGGTCCAGCCGGTGCTGCTGTTCCAGCGGCTCGGCGCGCAGCTGGTCGTGCTCACGAACGCGGCGGGCGGCATCAACCCCGACTTCGCTGCGGGCACGCTCATGGTCATCTCCGACCACCTCAACCTGACCGGCCTGACACCCCTCCGCGGCCCAAACGCCGACGGGCTGGGCGAGCGGTTCCCCGATCTCACGAACGCCTGGGATCCCGAGCTCCGGCAACGCCTGCACGCCGCCGGCCGCGCGGAGGGTGTCGCCCTCGAGGATGGTGTCTACGCCGGACTCGTGGGACCGCAATACGAGACACCGGCCGAGGTGCGCATGTTCAGGTCGCTCGGGGCCGATTCGGTCGGCATGTCGACCGTGCTCGAATGCATCGCCGCCCGATGGGCCGGCCTCAAGGTGTGCGGCGTCTCGCTCGTGACGAACGCGGGGGCGGGCTACACCGACGAGATCCTGACCCACGACGAGGTCCTGGCGGCCGGTGCCGAGGCCGGTCCGCGCCTCGCGCGCGTGATCCGGCGATTCCTCGCGGACCTTCCGCGCGACTGAGCCCTAGGAGCTGACCGGCAGCTCCCGGCCGGCCGCCCGCGCGGCAGCCGCTTTCTCGGCCCACGCCTCGAGCACGCGATCCTTGTGCGGCCGGATCGGGCAGTGGCCGTCGCGGTTGCCCATCTCGTCGCAGTAGCCGAGCGGCACGCACTTCGGGGCCAGGAACGAGCCGAGGAACGGCGATACCTGGAAGATCTCGTGGCGGATCAGCTGGAACAGGCGGCGGATCTCCCACTGGGCCATCGTGCACAGGCGCAGCCCGGACATGTGGATGAGCGCCCGCAGGTTGGTCGTCATGACGAGGTTCGTGCGGGTCGCGTTCGGGAAGACGAACCGTGCATCCTCGCCCGGCACGCCCGCCTCGACGAGCTCCCCGTACAGGCCGAGCGCGCCATCGACCTGGGTCTCGTAGCGCTCGCGCAGGTCGGCATCGCCCTCGGCGATCGTCGTCGGCAGCATCGTGGCCGCGCCCTTGAACTTGACGTAGCGCTGGCTCTGCTGGTCGAACGCGACGCCGGCACGATGGCGAACGAGCTGGTGCGACAGCGTCCGCGACACGCCGCTGATGCCGAAGGTGAACACGACGTGCTCGATCGTCGAGCCGTGCCCCGACTCGATCACGCCGCTGATCAGCTTCTGCATCTTGAGCGGATCGAAGTCGCCGTTCAGCGCCCGCTGGAAGATGAGCTCCGGCTCCTGCTCGGAGTAGCAGGTGCGGCAGGCCGTGTAGATGATCGGGACGTAGAACTTCTCGACGATGTCGCGGTCGGGGAAGAGCAGCGTCGCCTTCAGGCCCAGCTCGCGGCGGCCGGGATTCTTGGGGATCGCGGTCTTCTCGCGGGGACTCGCGGCGACGGGCGGCGGAGTCGTGGGCTCGGCTGTCATCGGAGGGCCAGTCTAGCCCACCCGCTGGCCCGGCGGGACCGGCGCTACTCGGCCTCGTCGAGCACTGCGACCAGGTCCTCGAGATAGCCCTCCCAGTAGCCCGCGTGGTCGTTCCGGGTGGTCGCGTTCGCGCCGGCCTCCACCCAGCCATCGTGCTCGAGGGTCACCTGCGTGCCTCCGCCGGGGAGCGGCTCGATCGTCCACGTCACGAGCGTCTCCTCGACCGGCTCGGCTTCCGCCCATGCCCAGCTGTAGGCAAGCCGCCGGCCCGGCTCGAGCGCCCGGATCGTGCCGTTGACCACGCTCCCGTCGCCGAAATCGAGGCGGTACGGTGCGCCGATCGGTCCGACCGGCGTCGCCTCCGTGAACCATTCCACGACGAGCACCGGATCCGTCAGCGCCGACCAGGTCGCCGCGGGTGAGCCTGTCGTCGCTGCCGTCAGGGTGATGGGTTCGATCGGCTCGGCCATGGCACGTGAGCCTCGGTAACGAGGAGCGTCAGTAGTAGTCCGAACAGGAGGCGAAGTAGCCGCACCTGCAGATCAACTTGCACTTGCGCTCGTCCATCTGCGCACCGCAGTTCGCGCAGGTCAGGACGAGCGCTGCCGGATCCGGCGGATCGGTCGCCAGCGGCTGATCGCCGAGCACGACAAAGGGCGGCAGGGACGCGTTTGCGAACTGCGCACCGAGGGGTGCATCGCGTTCGGTCACGGCCTCATGGTAGTCCGGTCGGCTCGGGCTCGGCGGCCGCCTCGAACGTCTCGAAGGCGTACGCAACGGCCTCGTCGAGGCTCATCGCAGCGCCTTCGGCGGCGTACCGTTCGAGGTCCTCCGCAGGCAGCACCTGGCTCGCTGTCGCGTACCCGAGCGATCCGAAGCCGGTATCGGCGAACGAGGCAAGGTCCGTGCCGGTGATCTCCTGGAGGTGGCGCGCCGCGCCCCACATCCGGCCGGCACGGGGCAGGTCGTTGTGGAACAGCGCAACACCCGACAGGTCGTCGAGGACGAGCGTGATCCCGGCGACGTCGCCGGCCTCATGGAAGCGCGCCAGTGCCTCGCTGGCTGCTGCCTTCGCTTCGGCCGCGCGCTGCTGCGAGACCAGTGCCAGCGCCAGCATGTGCAGCGACCAGGCCTCCATCGTCCGGTTGTGCCCGGCCCGGTGGAGCGCGAGCGCCTCGCGGTAGGTCGCCTCCGCCTCGGGCATCTCGTTGGCGAAGAAATGGAAGCTGCCGAGCGCCCACAGGATGTTGCCCTCGCCGGCCGCGTCCCCGAGCTCGCGGTAGATCTCGAGCGCCTCCTCGAGCATCTCCCGCGCCGCCGAGGCATCGCCGCACCGATCTGCGCCGCCCATGATCCACGCCGCGTCGGCATAGGCCCGGTTGTAGAGTGCGTTGGCGATCTCGCGTCGATCGCCGATCTCCCGCCACAGCTCGAGCGCCTCCTGGTAGCAGGCCTCCGCGGTCGGCCTGAGTCCGCCTGCCAGTAGGCGACGCCGCCGCGAGCCTCGGCGAGCCGGGCCTGCAGCACGGGCGACAGGTCCCAGCCACGTCCGCGCAGGTCGTCGAGCCGGACCCGCGCCTCGTTGAGGTAGCCCGCGCTGCTGCCAGAACCGCCACAGCGCGAACGCGACACGGACCGCGAGGTCGGGGTCGGGGCGGTTGGCGGCCCACATGAGGGTCGCCCGCAGGTTGTCGTGCTCGCGCTCGAGGCGGTCGAGCCAGCGCCGCTGGTCGGCGCTCGCCAGCTGCGGTGCGGCTTCCTCCGCCAGGTCGAGGTAGGCGCGGCTGCGCCGTTCCTCGATGTCGTCGCACTCGCCGCTGACCGTCAGCATCTCGGCGGCGTACTCGCGGATCGCGTCGAACATCACGTAACGCTGCTCGTCCGCGCCCTCTTCGACGCGGAGCAGGCTCTGGTCGACGAGCGTCGCGACACCATCGAAGACATCGATGCCGACATCGCTCGCCGGGCCACAGACGCGGTCGGCCAGGTCCAGGTCGCAGCCACCGACGAACACGGCCAGGCGGTTGAGCAGCCGGCGGGTGCCGGGTTCGAGCAGGTCGTAGCTCCACGCGATCGCGCCCCGCAGCGTCTGCTGGCGCTCCGGCAGGTCCCGCGAGCCCGAGGTGAGCAGCGCGAGGTGGTCCTCGAGCCGCGCGACGATCTGTTCGGGCGACAGGAGCTTGACCCGTGCGGCGGCGAGCTCGATGGCCAGCGGCATCCCGTGGAGCCGCGCGGTGATCCTGCCGATCGCCGGCGCGTTTGCATCCGTGAGCTCGAATGCGGGTCGCACCGCGCGGGCACGGGCCAGGAACAGCTGGGCGGATTCGAAACCCTCGAGCGTCGCCGCCGACACCGTGCGCAGGTCGGTGGGCAGGTTCAGCCGCTCCAGCTCGGGCAGCCGCGACGGGTCGGGTGGCGTCGGCAGCCCGGGGACGGCGAACTCCTGCTCGCCGTAGACGCGCAGGGCGGTCCGGCTGGAGACGAGGATCCGCAGGCCCGGCGAGCGAGCGAGCATCTCGGGCAGCACCGGGGCCGCGTCGATCACCTGCTCGAAGTTGTCGAGGACGAACAGCACCCGGCCTTCGCCCAACGCCTCCGCAATGCCGTCGACCACGGGCCGGTTCGCCTTGTCGGTCACGCCGATCGTGCGCGCAATGGTCGGCGCGACCAGCTCCCGTTCTCGGACCGGTTCCAGCGGGACGAACCAGACCCCGTCGGGGAAGTCGTCGGCGGCGGCGGCCGCGATCTGCAGCGACAGACGCGTCTTGCCGATGCCACCCGGCCCGGTGAGCGTCAGCAACCGTGACCCGCGCAGCAGCCCGAGCGCCTCCTCGAGCTCGTCGTGTCGTCCGACGAAGGACGTCAGCTGGGTCGGCAGATTGTTCGGCCGGGCGTCGATCGAATGGAGCGGCGGGAATTCCGACTGCAGATCGACGGCCACCACCTGGGCGAGCCGCTCGGGGGCGAGCAGGTCCTTGAGGCGGTGCTCGCCAAGGTCGCGCAGCTCGAATGCGCCATCGGAACCGGCCCCGGCCAGTGCTCGCACCGTGTCCGAGATCACGATCTGGCCGCCATTGGCCACGGCCGCGATGCGCGCCGCGCGATTGACGTCGTAGCCGACGACGTCGCCAACCGTGACCATCGCCTCGCCGGCATGCATGCCCATCCGGACGAGGACCTCGATGCCGTCCGGCCACGGCTCGCGGGCGAGCGCGCGCTGCCCCTCGATGGCGGCATGGATTGCCGACCGGGCGCTCTCGAACAGCACGAAAAAGGAGTCGCCCTGGGTGCTCTGCTCGGTGCCGCCGTTCGCCGCGAACGCGGCGCGCAGCAGCTCGCGATGGCGCTCCCTGACCGTCGCGTAGCGCGCGGTTCCGAGCGCCAGCTCGAGCCTGGTGGAGCCCTCGATGTCGGTGAACAGGAACGTGACGACGCCCGTCGTGGGGCTGCCCGCATCGGTCACGGCTGCGCTACCTTCCGCGCCACGCTCAGTGCCGGTGCGCGTCGGTCACGTCGCGCAGGCGAGCGGCGAGGACCCGCAGCATCGCCAGCGCAACCGTGGGCTGCTCGGTGATCACCGCTTCGAGGTCCCAGGACGCGAGCGCCAGGCAGCTGGTCGGCCCGGTCGCGACGACCTGGGCGTTGCGCGGCCGCCGGTCGAGGACCGACAACTCGCCGAAGAACTCGCCGGGCCCGAGCCTGCTCACGGTCTCTCCGTCGCGCACAACACCCACCGAACCCGACACGATGACGAAGAAGCCGGTCCCGATCTCGCCCTCGCGCACGATGACGCCGCCGGCTCGGTAGTCGGTCTCGACGGTCCGATCGGCGATCCGGCCGAGCTCCTCGGGTTCGAGGCCCTCGAACAGCGGCGTCGCGGCGAGCAGTTCCGTCTTTTGGTCGCGCGTGATCGGCATCAACCCCTCCGTGTGGGAGCATGCTCGCCCGCGGCGTGACGGCCGTCAACCGCGCTCCGGCCTCCCGGCGAGGCGCCGGGCGTGGCACGATGCGGGGCAACGCGCCGGCACCGTCAACCGGCAGGCGACCGAGGATGGAGGCGGCATGGCCACTCGCGAGGAGCTCGTCGATGCGCTCGCCGGGTTCACCCTCTTCGGCGACCTCTCGCGGCCGCAGCTGACCAGCGTCGTGCACCTCATGGAGGAGGTCATGTTCGCGGAGGGCGAGCGCGTCCTCCGCCAGGGCCTGACCGGCTCGGGCTTCTTCATCGTGCTCGACGGCGAGGCCAGTGTCTTCGTCGACGGGACCGAGCGGGCGAAGCTGACGCGGGGCGACTTCTTCGGTGAGGCGTCGATCCTGCTCGGCCAGCCGCCGATCGCCGATGTCGTGGCGCTTCGGCCGTTGCAGTGTCTCGTGCTCCCCGGACCGCAGCTCGAGCAGTTCCTGATCAGCAACCCGAAGGTGCTCTACCGGATGCTGCAGGCGCAGACGCGTCGCCTTCAGAGCGCCCAACGGTTCCGGAGCTGAGCTGAGGTGGGGGTCTCCACCCGGCCGTTCCCACCCGGGGCGTACCCGGTCGTCGTGGTCGGCAGCGGCCCCGGCGGTCTGCAGCTGTCACACGCGCTGACCGAGGTCGGCATCGACCACGCCGTGATCTCGCAGGACCCGTCGCCCGGTGGGATGTTCCGGCGCTGGCCGTACTTCCAGCGCCTCCTGTCGTGGACCAAGCCGCACGCCCCGGTTGAACGTGGGACGCGGGCGTACGAGCGCTACGACTGGAACAGCCTGCTGACTGCTCGGCCCGGTGCCCGCGCGTTGCAGCCGACGTTCATGGACGGGACGTCGTACTTCCCGTCGCGGCCGGAGATGGAGGCGAACCTGGCGGCGTTCGCGGAGCGCGCCAAGGTTGCGATCCGCTACGGCTGCACGTGGACCGGGACGCGCGTGGAGGAGACCGCCAAGGGCACCTCTTTCATCGTCGAGACCACCGACGGCGAGTACCGCTGTCGCGCGCTCGTCCTTGCCGTCGGCGTCGCCGAGCCGCACGTCCCCGAGGCACCGGGGATCGAGCTCGCCCATCACTACGGCGAGGTCAAGCCCGTCGAGGCGTACGCCGGGAAGCGGGTGTTCATCCTCGGCAAGCAGAACTCGGGGTTCGAGCTGGCGAGCGCGCTGCTGCCGTGGGCGCGCCAGATCGTGCTCTCCTCGCCGTCGCCGACCTCCCTGAGCGTGGACACGCGCTCGCTCGTCGGAGTGCGGGCACGGTACGTCCAGCCGTTCGAAGACTTCGTGCTTGGCGGCGGCGTGTCGATCCTCGACGCATCCATCGGCTCCATCGAACCCCTTGCGGACGGGGTCAAGCGGGTGCACGTCCAGCGCTCGGACGGTGGCGGCGAGCTCTCGGTCGACGCCGACGAAGTGATCGCTGCAACGGGCTTCACGGCTCCGCTGCTCGACCTGCCCCGCCTCGGCTGCAAGGTCTTCGGGGCGAGCCAGCTGCCGGTGCAGACGCCATGGTGGGAAAGCGCGACGCTGCCCGGCGTCTACTTCGCGGGGACAATCGGGCAGGGAGCGCGCGGGCTGCGGAAGCACGGCATCCCGGCCAATTCCGGCGCGGTCCACGGCGCCCGGTACAACGCCCGAGTGCTGGCGCGACGGCTGGCCGAGGAACGCTTCGGCATCGGAATCCACCAACCCGTCTTCGAGCCGGCGACGCTCATCGAATTCCTCACATCGGAGATCGCGAACGCGCCCGAGCTGTTCCACCAGCGCTCCTACCTCGCCCGGGTTGTCACCGCCAACCCGACGCTCGGACTCCGCGACGCGGGCGTCCAGCCGCTGGCCTATGCGCTCGACGAGGGCGGCGAGGACGCGATGATCGTCACGCTGGAGGCCGACGGCAGCGGGGCGATCTACCCGATCCTGTACACGCGCGTGGCGGGGGCGGTCAACGAACATGCCCTCGAGCCCGACCCGCTGCTCCGCTACGACACGCCGGCGACGCGAGAGGCGCTTGCCGCGCTCGTCGGACCGGTCCTTCGCGGGGCGGGCATTTCGGTCCCGGCGGGCTAGCGTTCGTCGACCCGCTGGGCCATCGGCGTCAGCTGTATTCGGCTATTACGCATCGAATTAGCCATTGACGGCTAATGATCGCCACGGTAGCCTGCGCGCGGATGACGGAGATCCGCGGGTTCGTCCTCTTCGGCGATGTCGTCCGATCGCGGACGGACGCGCCGGCGGCCACGGCCTGGTTGCGCGAGCTGATCGACGAGCTCGAGCGGACCTATCCGCCTGCCGAGCGGTTGGCGGCCTTCGCGTTCACCCAGGGCGACGAGCTCCAGGGACTGCTCGAGCCCACCGCCGACCCGTTCCTGGCCGTGCTTCGCGGGACGCTGAACGACCGCGCCCAACCGATGCGCTGGGCGATCGTGGCCGGGTCGATCGAGCCTGGGCGGGGCCCGGCGACGGAGCGGACGGGTCCGGCCTTCGTGGCGGCGCGCGAGCTGCTCGACACGGCACGAGCCAGCCGGGAGGGCCTGCTCGTGCGGGTGGGCGAGGAGCGGACGGACGCGCTGCTCGCCGGGCTGGCGCCACTGCTCGCGGACCTGCTCACCGATCTGACCGATCGGCAGCGGTCGATCGCCCGGTTGATGCTCGTCGAGGGCCTCCGCCAGTCCGAGGTCGCCGAGCGGCTCGGCGTGAGCCGTGCCACGATCTCCGTCATGGCCGAGCGGGCGCGCATCCGGCGCATTGACGAGCTCCTCGGCGTTCTGCGCCGGCTCGTCCGGGACGCGGTCGAGGGCGCGCGCGAGGACGCGCCGTGACCGCCGATCCGGGGCTGGTCCTGGCCTGGCTGGTCCTGGCGCACCTCGTCGCGGATTTCGTGCTCCAGCCGGGCCGCATGGCTCGTTCCAAGGCGGCTCCGGGGAGCGGCGCGACCTCGGCGCTCCTTGCGCACGCATTGGTCGTCGGGGTCTGCGTCGTGCCGTTCGGGCTCGCGTTCGGGGTGCCTGGCTGGTGGGTCGTGGCGATCGTCACGTTCAGCCACGCGGTCATTGACCGGCTCAAGTCGGTGTTGACG
This sequence comes from uncultured Chloroflexia bacterium, assembly GCA_963721655.1. Classification (GTDB taxonomy): domain Bacteria; phylum Chloroflexota; class Limnocylindria; order Limnocylindrales; family CSP1-4; genus DASTYU01. The sequence continues at coordinate 286,959 of CAVRKH010000021.1, forward strand.
AGGCGTGCGGAGGCCGCGGCACTGGCCGAGGCACGCAGACGGCACGAGGCAGCGGGCACCGCACCCGGACGGTCTCGGTCCGGCGTGGACGCCCGTGCCCGGGGCGCTGTTCGCCGTGGATCAGGCCGCCCACGTCGCGATCCTCGTCGCCGCCTGGGCGGCCCTGCTCTCGGTGGCGCCACTCGACCCGGGCTTTGCCGGCTGGGCGGCCGGTTGGCTCGGGGTCAGGGATCCCGCGGTCGTCCACGAAGTGCTCTTCCGCGGCGTCGTCCTCGCGAGCCTGCTGATCGTCAACATCCGCGCCGGGGCGCTGTTCGTGGGCGTGCTTGTCGCGCCTCGACTGGCGACTGAAGGGCGTCCGCTCGAGGATCGCCCGGCCGCAACGACCGCGCCGACCGCTCCGGCCACGCCGGCGGCGCCGGCTGCGACGGCGCGGCTCGGCTGGACGTTCCAGGTGGGACCGATCGAGGGACGGGCCGTCCCGGATCCCGCCGCCGCCGCCGCCAACGGCGGTACCTCCGACGCACCCGTCCCCCGCGCCGCCCGGCCGGGTCGGAGAGGCGATCGGCATCATCGAACGCCTGCTGATCGTGACGTTCGTGCTCGTTGGCGCCGAGTCGGCCATCGGGCTCGTCATCGCCGCAAAGACCCTCGCCCGGTTCAAGCAGCTCGACGATCGGGACTTCGCCGAGTACTACCTCCTGGGAACGCTGGCCAGCGTCGCGGTCGCGTCGATCAGCGCGTTCGCCGCGGCCGCCGCGATCGGCTCGCTCGCCTGAGCGCCACGACCAGCCACAGCTGACGGTGCTCCAGTCGTTGGTTGCCGGCGCGATCGCCGGGTACGGCATCGCGATCCCGGTCGGTCCCGTTGCGGTCCTGATCATCGAGCTCGGTGTCCGGCGCGGCCTGCGGCTGGCGGCTGCGGCAGGGCTGGGCGCCGCGACGGCCGACGGGCTCTACGCGTTGCTGGCCGTGCTCGCCGGCGCCCGGATCGCGGAGCTGCTCGGCCCGGTCACCCCGGCGCTGCAGGTCGTCGCGGTCGTCGTCCTGTTCGGGATCGCGATCCGCGGCGTGTACCTCGCCCTGTATCACGCCCGGATCGGCATCCCCGGCAACGCCGAGCTGCCGAGCCAGCCGCTGCGGACGTACCTGCGCTTCCTGGCGATCACGCTCCTCAACCCGACCACGATCCTGTACTTCGCGGCCCTGATCCTCGGGCGGCCGGAGCTGGGCGAGACGCCGGGCGAACGGGCGGCGTTCATCGCCGGTGCGGCCCTCGCCTCGACGTCGTGGCAACTGCTGCTGGCATCCCTCGGCGCGCTCGCCCACCAGCGCCTGTCGTCGAGGGCGCAGCTCGGGATCAGCCTGCTGGGGAACGCGGTCGTGGCCGGCTTTGCGATCGTGATCCTCCGCTCGATGTGAGCGGCTAGACCAGGTCGCGCGGGATCTGCTCCTCCCAGCGCCGCTTGAAGAACGACGTGCCGTCGAGGTCGACCTCGAGGTCCACCGACAGGTCGAAATCGGTCGCCGTCGACGCCTGCGTGGAGCGTGCCCGGATCTCGATCGTGTGGTCGTGCTCCCACCAGCGGTAGACGACGTCCGCGTCGAGGAGCGCCCGCGCCGGATCGTCGTCGCGGGCGGTCAGCCAGATCGTCTCCGCCGCGTACAGGCGGCGCCCGTCGTGGAGCGCGTCGCTGCCGCCGTCGTGGAACGTGACCGTGACGCTGCCGTCGACGACGTCGTCGAGGATCTCCCAGCGGGGCGGGTCGGACGATCCGCCGAGCGATACGTCCGGGACGTCCGGTGGCGAGACCTTGAACGCCGGCGGCGGCAGATCGCCGGGACCTCCGGCCGGTGGTACGACCGGCAGGATCAGTCGGGATGGGGTGGCGGCCCCGCCGTGCAGCTCGAATTCGGTGAGGAACGGCGACGGCCAGACGACCGGCCAGGCCGAGGATGCGACCGAGACCCGGATCCGGTGACCCGCCTCGAAGCGATAGCCCATCCCGCGCAGCAGGATGCGGATCTCCTCGACACGGCCGGGCTCGAGCGGCTCGGGGTTCGCATGCGAGCGCCGGTGCGTGAGGTTCAGGATGCCGGCCGTCACCTGCGCCGACGTCCCGTCGGGTGCGACGTCGGCAAGACGCACGACGGCGGTCGCGATCGGGGCCGACACGGCCAGGTGGAGCACGACCTCCGGGAAGCCGAGGATCGACAGCGGTTCGTCGAGCGGCGCCGAGGTGAAGACCGGTCCGAAGGCCTCGTCCGGGCGCAGGTCGCGCGCCAGGCCGTTGGGTGAGCCGCCGGCGCCCCACGACAGCGAGCCGCGGGTGCCCGTCGTCGCCCGGTGCCGGTAGCGCTCCACGAACGGCTCGGCGGGGGCCTCGGCCGCGAGCCGGCCGGCCAGCGGCAGCGACCCGGCGGCGAACGCCCACGATCGCGGTTCGACCGACGGGTGGGGGAATGCCTCGGCGGATCGCCAGCGACCCGGCCACGCTGCCGGGAACGGCTCGGGCGGTGCGTAGTCCCGTTCGAACCAGGTCAGGGGCGGCTCGGGCGGTGCTTCCTCGCGAGCCTCGGCGCCGCTGTCCCGCAGCCAGCGATCGAAGAAGCGGACCATCTCGTGGAGCTCGTCGAGGTTCGGACCGGGTGTCCCCTCCGCCGGCAGCTCGTGGACCCAGTTGCCGACGATCGTCCGGGAGGGCGCGCTGCACAGCGCCTGCATCCGCAGCGCCGCATCGACATACGAGTCCATCCAGCCGCCGATGTTCAGGATCGGGACATCGATCGCCTCGTAGTCGGGGGCGAGGGAGCCCGGTCGCCAGTACGGGCCGTCGCGCTGGTGGCGCAGCCATTCGAACAGCCACGGCGGCGTCGCCTCGAGCCGGGCCTGCCATTCCGCGAGCCAGCCCGCGCCGCGGAACTCGACGTCGGGCGGCATCGCGTTCATCGCGACCTGGCTCACGGCGTACTGGCTGAGCTCGCTCGCGGTGACGCACCCGCCCACGTAGTGCACGTCGGTCGTGTAGCGGTCGTCGGTGGCCATGACCGGGACGATCGCGCGCAGGTGCGGCGGGCGCAGCTTCGCCACCTGGATCGAGGTGAACCCGCCGTAACTGATGCCCCACATCCCGACGTTGCCGTCGCACCACTCCCGGGTCGCGAGCCACTCGACCGCGTCGTACCCGTCGCGCGTCTCCTCCTCGTGGTACTCGTCGAGCGCGACGCCGCCGGAGCTGCCGGTTCCGCGGACGTCGAGCCGGCACAGCGCGTAGCCGCGGCGGGCGAAGTACTCGCCACGACCCACGTCCACGTTCCGGCGCCAGTTGTCCTTGCCGTACGGGATCATCTCGAGGATCGCCGGGAAGCGGGCGTCCACGGGGTCGCCGGGACCGGGCAGCGGACGCCAGATGTTGGCCGACAGCTCCACGCCGTCGCGCACCGTGATCCGGACGTCCCAGTCGGTCGCGACCTCGTGGCGGGGCGGGCTCGCCGGGCGGGCGGTCTCGGGGTCGGGGGTGGCCACGACGGGAGTCTAGGTCCGGCTACGATCTCCCGATGCACGACGGAGCGCGGGACGCACCAGCGATCGCGACCATCCGGCCCGTGGACGCGTCATGCGCGCCGGGTCGTCTACGAGAACCCGTGGATCGTGGTGTGGCACGACGAGGTCACCCGGCCGGACGGCGGCCCGGGCATCTACGGGGTCGTCCACTTCCGGAACGCCGCATCGGGCGTGGTCGTCCTCGACGACTCCGACCGGCTGCTGCTCGTCGGTCAGCACCGCTACACGCTGGATGCCTACTCGTGGGAGATCCCCGAGGGCGGCGTGGCCCCGGACGAGGAACCGCTTGACGGGATTCGTCGCGAGCTCCGCGAGGAGACCGGCGTCGAGGCAAGCACGTGGGTCGAGATCGGGCGCTACGCCTTGTCCAATTCGATCACCGACGAGCTCGGGCTCGTGTGGCTGGCGACGGGCCTGTCCCAGGGGACGGCCGCCCCTGAGCCCACCGAGGATCTTGCGGTTCGCTGGGTGCCCTTCGACGAGGCGCTCGCGATGACGGTCGACGGCCGCATCACCGACGCCGTCTCGATCATCGGGATCCAGCGGGTGGCGCTGCTCCGGGCGGGGGCCGCGTGACCATCCTCCACGTCGTCAGGGTGTTCATCGGTCCGGACGGGAGCGGTGGCAATCCGCTCGGGGTGTTCGTCGCGGGCGCTGAGATCGCCCCGGAGCGGCGCCAGGCGGTCGCCCACGATCTGAACTTCAGCGAGACGGTCTTCGTCGACAGCATCGACGACGGCATCGCGACGGTACGGATCCACACGCCGGCCGCGGAGTTGCCGTTCGCAGGCCATCCCACGGTTGGCACGGCCTGGCTGCTGCGGAATCTCGACATCGACCTGCGAACCTTGCGCTGCGTCGCCGGCGACGTGGCGGCCTGGCAGGACGGCGAGCGTGCCTGGATCCGGGCGAGTCCGGCGTGGGTGGCGGGGATCCCGGAGCCTGACCAACTCCGGACTCCCGCTGAGGTCGACGCGTTCGTGCCGCCGGCGATGGGTGAGCCCGGCCACTACGTCTGGGCGTGGGACGACGAGTCCGCCGGCCGCGTTCGGGCTCGCTTCTTCCCGACGCACCTGGGGATCGCCGAGGACGAGGCCACCGGCGCGGCCGCGGTGCTCATGGGCCAACGGCTCGGCCGGCCGCTCACGATCCGCCAGGGCGTCGGCTCGGAGCTGCTCGTGCGCCCGACCGGCGACGGCTGGATCGAGGTTGGCGGCCGGGTGGAGCTCGCCGGGCAGCGGGACTACAGCTCCCAATGAGCGTGATCGACGACGCCGGGCGACGCGATTGGGACGCGATCGTCATCGGGCTCGGCGGGATCGGCTCGGGGGCGGCCTACTGGCTGAGCACGCGGCTCGGCAACGGCGTCCTCGGCCTGGAACAGTTCGAGCTGGGGCACGCGAACGGGGCCTCGCAGGATCACAGCCGGATCATCCGCTACTCGTACGATCGGCCCGACTACGTCCGGCTTGCGCGGCGCGCCTACGCCTGCTGGGCGGAGGTCGAGGCGGAGTCCGGGGAGCGGGTCGTGACCGTGACCGGTGGTCTCGACCTGTGGCCGCGCGACGCCTTCTACGCGATCGACGACTACACCGGCAGTCTCACGGCCGAAGGCATCCCGTTCGACCTGCTCGACGCCGACGAGATCAGGCGCCGCTGGCCGCAGTGGCAGATCGACGACGCCACGACAGGGCTGTTCCAGGCGGAAGGCGGGCTGGCGGATCCGATCCGCGGGAACCGGGCGCATCGGGACCTGGCGACCCGGCGCGGGGCGACGCTCCTCGAACGGACGCCCGTGACCGGGATCCGCGACGCGGGCGGCGGCGAGTACGAGGTTGCCACCGAGGACGGCGCGACGTACCGGACGCCGCGAGTCGTGATCGCGGCCGATGCCTGGACCAACGAGCTCCTCGCGAACTTCGACCGCCGCCTCCCGCTCAAGGTCACGAAGGAGCAGGTGACCTACTTCGCCTGCCCGGATCCGGGCGCGTTTGCCCCCGACCGGTTCCCGATCTGGATCTGGCAGGACGAACCGTGCTTCTACGGCTTCCCGACGTATGGCGAGGCCGGTCCAAAGGTCGCCCAGGACCTCGGCGGCACGCCGACCACGCCCGCGACCCGCACCTTCGAGCGGGACGAGGCGGCGTTCGGGCGGGTGACGGCGTTCATGGAGCGCCACCTGCCCGGCGCCCTGGCCCCACCGATCTACACCCGGACCTGCCTCTACACGCTCACGCCGGATCGTGACTTCGTGGTCGATCGGCTGCCCGATGCGCCGGGCGTCGCCGTCGTGCTGGGTGCAGCCCACGGGTTCAAGTTCGCCTCGGCGCTCGGGCGGATCGTGAGCGAATTGCTGGTCGACGGAGGCACGCCGTCCGAGGCCGAGATCGGCGCCTTCGGGATCGATCGACCCGTCCTGGCGACGCCGAGCTGACGCACAAGGCGGGCCCACGCTTGCAGCCCTGTCGTGCGTGTGCAAAGCTCCCCGGCACTCAACCCATGAGGCTGAGTGTCTGGGGCCGTCACGGGGCTCGTTCACGACGGCTCCAAAGTGGAGGAGACCACACGATGCCGTCGCCCCTGCGTGCCCGGGCGTTGCGAACGCTGGCCGCCGTCATGCTTCTCGTCGCGTTGGTGGTCCCCGGGCTCGGCCCCGGCGCTCGGCGCCGACGACGAACCCCTCATCCTGCGCGCGGGGACGGACCAGGACCTGCAGGTCCTGAACCCGTGGCAGTCGACCCTTGTCGTCGACTACGAGGCGTACACGCTCAACTACGACCTGCTGGTCGGGTTCGGCCCCGACCTCAAACCGGCGCCCGGGTTCGCCGACACGTGGGAGTCGTCCAGCGACGGCATGACCCACACGTTCCACATCCGCGACGGAATGACGTGGTCAGACGGCGAGCCGGCCACATGCGAGGACGCGCGCTGGACCTACCAGCTTGTCCTCGATTCGCTCGAGACCGAATATGGCGGCCTCGGGTCGTATTACCTCGAGCCCTACCTGACCAACGCCGGCCTCGAAAGCGTCGCCTGCGAGGGCAACTCGCTCGTCGCCAAGACGTCCTTCCCCACCACGCTCCTGACGCAGGCGTATGTGCCGATCCTGCCCAAGCACATCTGGAGCGAGTACACGATCGAGCAGATCCAGAACTCGGAGGTGGACGGCTACTTCAAGAACGAGCCCACGGTCGTCGGGACCGGCCCGTACCAGGCCGTCGAGTGGCAGCCGGGTGAGTTCATTCGCTTCGTTCGCAACGAGAGCTACTGGGGCGAACAGGGCGCCGCGGACGAGGTCATCATCCAGAACTTCGATGATGCGAGCACCATGGTCGAGGCCCTGAAGAACGGCGAGGTGGACTACATCCGCGGCGTTGGTGCCGACCAGTTCGACGCGCTCGCCAACGAAGAGAACATCGAGACCGTCGAGGGGTTCTCGAACGGGTACACGTATCTCTCGTTCAACACCAAGGGCAACAGCGAGGGCTACAAGGGTTCGACCTCGGCGCTGAGCGACGTGGCGTTCCGCGACGCGCTCGGCTATGCGCTCGATCGTGATCGCCTCGTGCAGGCGACGCTCGCCGGGCACGGCGTCCCGGGCGACACGAACATCCCGCCGTATCACGTGGACTGGCACGTCCCACCGACCACGCCGCGCACCTTCGACCTCGAGGAAGCGGCACGGCGGCTCGACGCCGCGGGCTACAAGCTCGATGCCGACGGGAAGCGTCTCGACAAGGACGGCAAGCCGATCACCCTGCGCCTGACGTGGCCGGACTCCGAAGAAGAGTCGGCCACGAACGCCCAGTTCATCCAGGAGTGGTTCGGCGAGCTCGGGATCACCGTCGACGCGGCGGTCACCGAGGAGGGCAAGCTCCTCAACGACCTGCTTGGCCCTCCGGACGGCGAGGCCGACTGGGACTTCTACATGTGGGGCTGGGTCGGTGACCCCGATCCGATGTCGTTGCTCTCGTTCTTCACCAGCGGCCAGCTCGGCGGTCTGAACGACAGCTTCTACTCGAACCCGCGCTACGACGAGCTCTTCGAGCTCCAGCAGAAGGCGACCGACCCGGCACAGCGCCACGAGTACATCGCCGAGATGCAGCAGATCTTCTACGACGATGCGCCGTACCACGTCCTCTACTACGACAACGAGCTCCATGCGTATCGGACGGACAAGTTCGCCAACTGGACGAACCAGCCGCCCGAGAATGGGACTCCGCTGTTCGGGTTCGGACCGTTCGGCTACACCGTCCTGAAGGCCGCCAGCGAAGTCGCGGCGTCGCCGAGTGCCGCGACCGGCAGCGAGGCGCCGTCGGCGTCGGGCGGGACGACCAGCCCGGCCCCGACCGAGCCAGCGGCGGACACCGCCTCGTCCAACACGGTCCCGATCGTCCTGGGTGTGGTCGCGCTCCTCGCGGTGGTCGCGGTCGCGTTCGTGCTCATCCGCAGGCGCCGGGCGGAACCGGAGGAAGAGTGACGCCGGGACTGGCCGGCAACCATCGAGCTGGGGCGACGAGCCGGCCTGGGCCGGCTCCCGCCTAGCCGGCCCCGGGAGCCATGGGCTCGCGCTATCTCCTGCGCCGGCTCGCGTCGGCGTTCGTCACGATCCTGCTGATCGTCGTCATCAACTTCATCCTCTTCCGGATGATGCCGGGCTCGCCCGAGCGGATCCTCGGGCGCAACCCGAACGTCACACCCGCCGTGCTCCAGGCGACCCGCGAGCGGTGGGGCCTGGACAAGGCGGTCTTCCCGGACCAGTTCCTGGCCTACGTGACCGCGACCGCGCAGGGTGACCTCGGCTTCTCGTTCGTCGCTCGCGGTCGCACCGTGGTCGAGGTGCTGGAGCAGCACCTCTGGCCGACGCTCATCCTGTTCGGCCTGGGCGAGCTGATCGCGATCGTCGTCGGGCTCGGCCTCGGTGCGTACTCGGGGTGGAAACGCGGCGGCGCGGTCGACTACATCGGCAACGGGGTCTCCCTGATCCTGTACTCGACGCCGTACTTCCTGCTCGGCATGGGCATGCTGTTGCTCTTCGCGACCACCCTCGGCTGGTTCCCGACGTTCGGCATGACGACCGCCGGGTCACATTTCGCGAGTCCGATCGACCAGCTCACCGATTTCCTGTCGCATCTCGCCCTGCCGCTCGCGACCGTCGCCCTCGGGCTGATCGGCCAGTACGCCATCCTCATGCGTTCGTCCGTGATCGAGACGCTGAACGAGGACTACGTCACGACGGCACGCGCGATGGGCATCAGGGATCGTCGGGTCCTGCGCCGGCACGCCCTGCCGAACGCGATGCTGCCCGCGGTGACCCTCGTGGCGATCAACCTGGGCTACGTCGTCGCCGGCGCCATCACGGTCGAGGTCGTGTTCAACTGGCCGGGTCTCGGCACGCTCACGGTCGAGGCGCTCGCGGCGCGCGACTATCCCGTCCTGCAGGGCATCTTCGTGCTCCTCAGCGTGACGGTCGTCCTGGCCAACTTCGGGGCCGATCTCGTCTACGGCGTCCTCGATCCGCGGGTCAAGGCATGACGGCGGACTCCACCCCCATCGCCCCCGCGCCACCACGACTCGCTGCAGAACGCTCGAGCGGTCTTCGGCGAACGGTTGCGGGTGCGGCCCGTGCCGCACGGGGCCTCGTCGGGCGACGGGACGGCCTGGTGGGCGTCGTGATCCTCACGTTCTTCGTGATCCTCGCGCTCGTGCCGACCCTGCTCGTCGGACCGCTGCAGACGGCGGTCACCGCGACCGGCCCCAGGCTCGGTCCGCCGCAGGCCGGCTACCCGCTGGGTACGGACGAGCTGGGACGTTCGATGCTGAACCTGACGGTGCATGCGACGCGGGTATCGATGGTGATCGGGCTGCTCGCCACGGTGATCACGGTGGTGCTCGGCGCCGGGCTGGGGATCCTGAGCGGGTTCGCCGGCGGGCGCACCGACTCGGTCATCATGCGGATCGCCGACTTCTTCCTCGTCATCCCCACGTTCGTGCTCGCGATCATCCTCACGTCGCTCATCCGCGACGCGATGGGGTCAGGCTCCACCGAGATCTTCGGGATCCGCTACACCCTGTTCGCGATCGTCATCGTGGTCGGCATCACGAGCTGGTCGTCGACAGCCCGCATCATCCGGTCGCAGACGCTGTCGCTGAAGGAACGGCCCTTCGTCGACCGCTCGCGGGTGATCGGCGGCAGCGGCGCCCACATCATGCGCCGCCACATCCTGCCGAACGTCCTCAACCTCGTGGTCGCGAACACCGTGCTCGTCTTCGCGGGCGCCGTCCTCACGGAGACCACGCTGTCGTTCGTCGGCCTCGGCGATCCGTTCCAGCCCTCGTGGGGGCAGATCCTCGATGCGGCGCGGGAAGTCGGCGCGCCGGGCCTCGGCGCGTGGTGGTATTTCGTGCCGCCCGGCGCGTGCATCGTCCTCGTGGTGCTGGCCTTCACCCTGGTCGGCGGGGCGCTGGACGAGCTGCTCAACCCGAAGCTCCGGGGCCGCCGGTGAGACCGATCCCCGACGACCTGCACGAGATGCCGCCGGGCGTCGAGCCGGTCGGTGACGAGGCGGAGCCGGCTCCCGACGCGGCCACGACCGTACGCACGCCGCTCGCGGCCCCGATCGTCGCCGTGCAGGAGCGCCGCCGCCAGCGACCCCTGCCCAAGCTGGCGGACCCACAGGCGCCGCTCCTCGAGGTCCGCGACCTGGCGGTGCGCTTCCGGATGCCGACCGGCGCGGTGCAGGCGGTTCGCGGCGTGAGCTTCCGCCTGGACGACGGTCAGGCGCTCGGGATCGCCGGGGAGTCCGGGTGCGGCAAGACGACGACGGCGCTGTCGCTGGTCCGCCTGCTGCCGAGCAATGGCGAGATCCACGCGGGCAGCGTGAACCTCATGGGCATCGACCTGGTGCCGAAGTCGGAGAACGCGCTGGCGCGCTACCGCTGGCGCGAGATCAGCATCGTGTTCCAGGGCGCGATGAACGCGCTCAACCCGGTCCATCGGGTCCGCGACCAGATCGCCGAACCGATCCGCGTCCGTCTCGGTGAGTCCGAGGGGACGGCGCGGAAGCGAGCCGGCGAGCTGCTCGAACTCGTCGGGATCCCGAAGAAGCGAGGATCGGCCTATCCGCACGAGCTGTCGGGCGGGATGCGCCAGCGGGCGATGATCGCAATCGCGCTTGCATGCGACCCGGCGATCGTGATCGGCGACGAGCCGACGACCGCGCTGGACGTCATGGTCCAGGCCCAGATCCTGCAGCTCCTCGAGGAGCTCCGCGCCGAGCTGGGGCTGTCGCTCATCCTCATCACGCATGACCTGTCGGTCCTGGCCGAGACGTGCGACCGGGTGATGGTCATGTACGCCGGCCTGATCGCCGAGGAAGGCCCGGTCGGTCGCGTCTTCACGGCGCCGCGTCACCCCTACACCCAGAAGCTGCTCAGCTCGTTCCCGAACATCCGCGCGGACCGGCGCACGCTTGACGTGATCCCCGGCGCCCCGCCCGATCTGCGCAACCCGCCGATCGGCTGTGCCTTCGCCGCGCGCTGCCCGGCCGTGATGACGGTGTGCAGGGAGGTCGCGCCACCGGAGGTGCGCTTCGCCGACGACGTCCGGGTTGCCTGTCACCTCTACCCGCCCGTGACGGCGGGCACGATGGCGCCCACGATCGACGTGACCGAGGCCGTCGTCGGTCACGACGTCCAGGGCGCGGGACCTGCGGCATGACGGCCGACACCGACCTGCCGGCTCCCGCAGCCCCGGTGGCTCCGCCCGACGGCGAGGAAATCCTCCGCATCGATGATCTCAACGTCCATTTCCCGGTCCGGGGCGGGCTCCTCGACTCGTTGCGCGGACGGAGCCGCGGCGTCGTCCGCGCGGTGGACGGGATCGACCTGTCGTTCCGGCGAGGCGAGATCCTGGCGCTGGTGGGGGAGTCCGGGTCCGGCAAGACCACGACCGGCCGTGTCATCACCAAGCTGACCCGACCCACGAGCGGCCGGATGGTCTTCGACGGGGAGGACGTCTCGGACGTGTGGGGCCAGCGACGTCTGCGCCGGTACCGCCGTCGCGTCCAGTTGATCTTCCAGGATCCGTACGAGACCCTGAACCCGAAGCAGACCGTGCGCGACTTCGTCATCGAGCCGCTCGACGTGAACGGCATCGGCACCTCGTCCGCGGACCGCGAGCAGCGGGTGCTCCGGGCGCTCGAGTCGGCCGGTCTGGTTCCCGCCGCCGACTACGCCCTGCGCTACCCGCACGAGCTGTCCGGCGGTCAGCGCCAGCGTGTCGTCATCGCCGGCGCGTTGGTCATGGATCCCGAGTTCGTCGTGGCGGACGAGCCCGTGTCGATGCTCGACGTGTCGATCCGGACGGAGCTCCTCCGGCTGATGCTCGACCTGCGCGCGGTGCGTGGGCTGACCTACCTGTTCATCACGCACGACCTGTCGCTGGCGTGGGTCATCGCCGACCGGATCGCGGTGATGTACCTCGGCAAGATCATGGAGATCGGGCCGGCCGAGCAGGTCATCCGCAGCCCGCAGAACCCCTACACCCGAGCGCTTGTTTCGGTCTCCCCGACGCCGGAGCCCCCGACCGCGGGCGAACGCGCACGCCGCACGATCCTGGTCGGCGAAACGCCCGACGCTGCGCACATCCCGGCCGGCTGCCGGTTCAACCCTCGTTGTCCGAGCGCGTTCGACCGCTGCCGGGTCGAGGAGCCGCCGCTGATCGATGTTGGCGAGGGCCAGCGGAGCGCGTGCTGGCTCGCCGATGGCGGGCGCCGTCTGCCGGTCCTGGACGCAGCGCCAGTCGTTCGCGCCGGCCGCGACCATGTCGCCGGCAGCCGAGCAGGCGTCGCCCGGCGGCTGACCTCCCGGTCAGTCGGGCCGCGGCGACTCGGACAGGACCGCGCGCGCAGCCCGCACGAGGAGCGCATCCCGCCACGCGCGGCACAGCACCTCGACGAGCTCCAGCCGGTCCACCGCGCGATCGGGTGCTTCGCCGACGGCCACCGCGCCGTGCCGTTCGAGGATGACCGCGACGGGCGCGGCAGCTGGGTCCCCTGCGTCCCCGACAAAGGCCGCGGCGATCCTGCCCGCCAACTCGACGCTCCCCATCTCGCCGAACGGGACGAACGGGACGTGTGCGGAGGTGCGCGGCGGTCTCGGGAAGTGCGCCGGCGTCCGGCCGCTCCCCCGCGAGCGTCAGACCCATCGACGCGGGGAGATGCGCATGCGCCACGGCACGGATATCGGGCCGTGCCTCGTACACCGCCAGGTGGATCGCGAGGTCGGACGTCGGCTGCGGACCACCGTCTCGGGCGACGACGACGCCGGCAGGATCCAGGTCGACCAGGTCGTCGACGGTCAGCTCGTCCTTGCGGTAGCCCGATGGCGTGACGAGGATCGAGCCATCGTCGAGCCGGCACGACAGGTTGCCCTCGGCTGCGGCGATCAGGCCGCGCCGCCCCAGCCGGGCACCCGCGCGAACGATGGCTTCGGCGGCGGTCGATCGATCCATCGACCGCATCGTAGGCGACGGGCGGACCCCGGAGGGGCCGCGGTCACGCTGCGGCGGCGACCACGAGCGGCAATGGGTCGGCTGCGAGCTCGACGCGGACCTGGCACGTGTCGCAGGCGGCGTCGACGGCGGTCGCCAGGTCGAGCTCCAGCGGCTGGTCGCAGAACGGGCATTCGATGGTGGTCATGGCTTCGGTTCCTTTGGGGCGGGTCTGATGCCGCGAAGACTGGAACCACCGTGTGACAGCTAGCGTGTCACGCCACGACGCCACCTCGCCGCGACCCGCTACCCTCGCACGGTGAGCCTGCGCATCTTCCTCGGCCACGGCGCGAGCGGAACGTCAGCGTCCATGGCTCCGTTCGTGGGCGGTCTCCAACAGCGCGGTTTCGATGCGACCGCGATCGACCTGCCTCGCCGCAAGGCGGAAGAGGCACTCCCTGCGTTCCATGGAGCCGTGCCGGACGACGCCGACGTGGTGGTCGGCGGCCATTCGTTCGGAGGCCGGGTCGCGAGCCTCGCCGCGGCCGAGCCCGACGCCCCCTACGCGGCGCTCGTGCTGTTCAGCTACCCGCTCCATCCGCCCGGCGGGCCGGAACGCGCCGCCGCTCGGATCGAGCACTGGCCGCGGATCCGCTGCCCGGTCCTGCTGCTCTCCGGCGAGTCCGACCCATTCGCGCGGATCGGCCTCCTGCGCGACGGCGTGCGCCAGCTGCCGCACGCCGAGCTCGTCACGTATCCGAAGCTGGGGCACACGCTCAAGCCGGTCCTCGACGACGCGCTCGATCGGGTCGCGGCGTTCCTGCGAGGCGTCGCCGACCCCACCTGACCGCACAAATCGTCACAGCATCGACTTGCCGGGGGCGGCAGATGTCGCTATCCTTCGGCCCCCTCAACTCGACGCGCTCGTGTGCCCCGAACGCGGCCCAGCCCGTCCCGCCGGTCCAAGGTCGGCTTCCCCGTCCTCTGCCGGTGCGACGATCCACCACCGATGCGCTCAGCGCACCGGAGGAAGGGAGGAGCCGCATTGCCACACCGTAGCGGTCGCACTGTCGCAGTCAGCGTCGCCGTCCTGGCGGCCATTCTGTTCACGTCGTTCCAGGCGCCTCCTGCCACCAAGGCGCACTCCCCGGAGATCGATCGATTCCTGTACGCCATCAGTCAGGTCGAGTCCGGGGGCAAGTACACCGCGCGGAACCGGAAGTCCGGCGCATACGGCCGGTACCAGATCATGCCGATGAACTGGAAGCCCTGGGCGAAGAAGTACATCGGCACCTCGCGCGCGAAGCAGACACCGCTCATGCAGGAGTTCGTGGCGCGCGGCAAGATGCACGGCCTGTATCACTGGCTCGGATCATGGCGCCGCGTCGCCTACTGGTGGCTGACCGGCAAGTCGAACAGGTCCGGCTGGAGCAAGTTCGCCAGGCACTACGTCAACAACGTCATGGCGATCTACGAGCGCACGACCATCGAGAAGATTGCCAGCACGCGCGGTGTGCGCCGCTACTCTGAGCGGAGCTCGCTGATCGCGTACACGGGCAGGTGGAGCCGTGCCGAGCACCGATCCTATCGCGGCGATGCCGTCCGCCAGGCGAAACGCAAAGGCCAAACCGCCACGTTCCGGTTCGTCGGCAGCCAGGTCGCCTGGAACGCGCCCAAGGGCCCGACGCGCGGCAAAGCGAAGGTGTACATCGATGGTCAGTACGTGAAGACCGTCGACTTGTATGCGCGTCGCTTCGACGCGCGCAGCCGGATCTACACGAAGGCTTTCGCCCAATCCGGCGCGCACGCCCTGACGATCTCGGTTGTCGGGACGAAGGGCCGGCCGGTCGTTGCGATCGACGAGTTCCTGGTCTGGGACTGATGCCCGTCTAGCGCGCCGCCGTCACGTCGATCTCGACCCGGTACGCGCCGGCCAGCGCACTGACGCCGACTGTGGCGCGAACCGGCATGTCGGTCGGGAAGTACTCGCGGTAGACCTCGTTCATGGCCGCGAAGTCGGCCATGTCCACGAGGAACACCGTGCAGCGCACGACGTCGCCGTAGTCGAGCCCCACGGCACGGAGCAACCGCCCGACGTTGTCGAGCACCTGGCGGGTCTCGGCGGCGGTACCGCCCGGCACCACCTCGCCGCCGGGTGGCGCACCGACCTGGCCGGCGAGGAACACGAGGCCGTTGGCCTCGACCACCGGGGAGAAGGGCAGCCGCCCGGGCTCGAGGCCCGGGATCTGCGGCACGGTCTTGGGCATCGCGACACCTCCACTCACGGTTGAGGCCGCCTTCGCACGGCCCTCGGCGGACTACTCCCCGGCTGAGCGCCAGGCGTCACGCAAGCGCATCCGCCCGGCCGTCTGCAGGGCGGCGCCGGAGTAGACCCGGCCACCGACCATGAACAGCACCCAGATGGTCGCGATGGTGATCGCCGCAGCGACGCGCGATCTCGATCGGCGTGATCGCCCCGAGCGCGGCCCGCATCGGGACGACCATCGGCGCGGAGAACGGCACGAACGAGGCGACCACTGCGACCAGTCCACTCGGGTCGTTGATCACCGAGAAGATCGCCACGAAGTAGGAAGCCATCGCCACCATCGTGACCGGGGTGGAGGCGTTGGAGGCCTCTTCCATCCGCGAGGCGAGGGCACCCAGCACCCCGAGCGCAGTCGAGTACAGCGTGTAGCCAAGGCTGAACCAGAGGACGAGCTGGAATGCCGCCCCACTGGTCGTCGATGGCAGCCGGAACTCCTGGGTCAGCGAAGCGGCGATCAGGCCGGCCACGACGAACACGCCCAACTGGACGAGTCCGAGGATGCCGATGCCGAGCACTTTGCCGATGAGCAGGTCGCGCGGCAGCACCGTCGACAGGACGACCTCGACCACCCGGCTCTGCTTCTCCTCGACAACCCCGGTGAGGACCGTGAAGCCGAACGAGAACACGCCGACGAGGATCAGCACGGCGGTGATGTTGGCGATCAGGAACTGGGTCTCGGCGCCCTCCTGGGGCGGTTCGATCGCGCGCACCGTCGGTGGCGCCTGCGCGGCAGCCAGCGTCGTCGGGTCGACGCCGGCCTGACCCAGCACCGCGTTCACGCGCAGCCCGGCGACGGCACTGGCGACGACGCCCTGGATCGTGGGATCGGCCTCCTTGTGGAACACGACCTCGCCCGCGTTCGACAGGTCGGCCGGAACGACCACGAGGGCGGCGACCTTCTCGTCACCGAGTGCCTGCTCCCCGGCGGCACGGTCGGGGAACGTGACAACCACGACGTCCTGGTCGAGCAGGCCGGCGGTCGTTCCGATCGCCGCGGCGAGCCCCTCGGGCGCCGGTTCGACCACGCCGACCTGGGTCGGTCCCTCGTCGCCGATGATCACGGCCGGCACGACGAACGAGCCGATGATGATCGTCGTCGTGAACAGGACCGAGAAGATGAACCCGCGGCTGCGGCCCCGTTCGAACAGCTCGCGGCGAGCCACGAGCCAGATGCTGCGGGCGCGGCTCATCGAGCGGTCTCCACGGTCTCCGAGGGCTCGACGCGCGCGTCAGGCCCGACCCCGTCGCCTGCGGCGTCCGCCACGGCCTCCATGAACAGCTCCGACAGGCGTGGCGGCTGGTAGCTGAACTGGCGCAGCTCGCCTGCCGTGCGAGCGGCGGCCAGGAGCTCGTCGAGCGGGACCCGGTCGTCGACGAGCAGCTTCATCCGGCCCCCGCTGTGCTCGAGGACCTGGACGTCCGCTCGGCTGCCGATCCACGCGCCATCCGTGCCGGCCACCTCGATGTCGAGATGCCGTCGGCCCGAGGCAGCCTTGAGCTCGTCGATCGGGCCCGAAGCGACGATCCGGCCGCGGGCGATGATCACGACGTCCTCGCACACGTCCTCGACGAGGTCCAGCTGGTGGCTCGAGAAGAGCACCCCGACGCCTGCCGCCGCACGCTCACGGACGACCTCGGTCATGGTCGCCGTGCCGAGCGGGTCGAGTCCCGAGAACGGCTCGTCGAGCACGAGCAGCTCCGGGTCGTGGACGAGGGCCGTGGCGAGCTGGATCCGCTGCTGGTTCCCGTGCGACAGCTCCTCGAGCTTCGACTTCTCGCGATCGGCGAGGCCGAGCCGTTCGAGCCACCGCCGGGCCGCGGCATCGGCCGCCTTGCCCGACAGGCCGTGCTGCTGGCCGAAGTAGCTGAGCTGCTCGCCGACACGCATCCGCGGATACAGGCCGCGCTGCTCGGGCATGTACCCGAAGCGCAGCCGGGTGACGCGGTCGACCGGACGGCCGGCCCAGCGCACCTCGCCGCGATCGGACCGGGCCAGCCCGAAGATGCAGCGCATCGTGGTCGTCTTGCCGGCGCCGTTCGGTCCGAGGAAGCCGACGATGCGGCCGGGCCGGGCCGTGAACGTGGCGCCGTCGAGCGCGACCACGTTCCCGTAGCGCTTGGCGAGGTCGATGATCTCGAGCATGGGCAGTGCGTCTCCCCGGGGTCGTACGCATCCATGATCGCCGCATCTCGCCGGGTGCGCACGAAGCAGCCCGAATTCGAACGACCCCGGTCCTTGGGAGGACCGGGGTCGTCGTGGGTGCTGTCGAGGCTACTCGACCGTGATGGTGCCCTTCATGTCCGGATGGACCTCGCAGACGAACGGGTAGCTTCCCGCGGCGAGGGCCGGGACCGAGTAGGTCACCTGCTGGTTCGAGACGATCTCGCCCGTGAAGACCTTGGTGCCCGCGGCGTCGGAGATCGCCATGTTGTGCGGCACGCCCTCCTGGTTGTCGAAGACGATCGCGAACGGAGCGTCGGCTGGAGCGCTGACCTCGGTCGGTGAGAACGCGAGGTTATTCGCTGTGACGACGATGGCGTTCGGGTCGACCGAGCCGGCCGGAGCGGCCGTGCCCGCCGAGGACCCGGAGCACGCGGCGAGCACCGCGGCCAGGGCTCCCAGCCCGAGGATGAGCGTCAATCGCTTCATGTGGATGGATACTCCTTGACGGTCGTTGCGCGCTGCTAGGCGGCTGCGCCGGCCTGGCGGCGGCTGGTGACGAGCGCGGCGAACGAAGCCAGCTCGCGGCGGATCAGGGTAACCGGGTTGCCGTCCATGCGCGCGAAGTCGATCGCGACGAGGACGATCAGCGCGACCTCGATGCCCTTGGCCAGGTACGCGGTGGAGTAGTAGGGACCCTGGATCGCCCAGCCGATGATGGTCGTGGCCGCGTAGCCCATGAGGCCGAGGCGGATGACCCAGCGGAAGCGGACGGCGAGAGCGAGCGGGATGACCATCGCGATGGCCGCGACGACGTAGCCGACCGCGTTCAGCGTGAACAGCAGGCCGCCCAGTGTCGAGTGGATGTAGCCGGTTGCCAGGGCGAGGCCGACGATGCCTGCGCGGATGACGACGTCCGAGACGCGAAGGGTGGAAGGACGGGCGAACATCTGAGACAAGACCTCCAGAAGAATGACCGCTGTGGGTTTGCGCCGATCGGTGCCGGCGTCCTGACGGCATGGTCGAGGCGCGGACCCCGTCACGGCGTCCGGCAAGGGTCGTCGCCGGCGACGCGACGAGTGATCGCAAGCCGGCCCGACGCCCGGCCATGTCGACGCTGGACGGATGACGTAGGCAGGGAGGCTGGATGGCAGTCCCCGATCCGGGCGATGCGTCGTATCCTCCGCACGTGCCAGCCCGGAAGCGCGCAACCGTCACCCCGCCCCTGCCCGAAGTCGACCCGAACGAGGTCGGGCCGAACGGGCACGGACCGGCCATTGAGGCGCTGTTGAAGGGCGCCGTCGAGGAAGCCGCCCGCCTGCTCGACACCGACGGCGCGATGGTCTACCTGTTGGACCCGGAGACGCAGATCCTGCGTTTCGGCTTCGACGCCGGGATTCACAACGAACGGACCCGCCGTTGGCTGCGCCGGATCAGGCTCCCCATCGGCACTGGCATGGTGGGCCGCGCGGTTGCGGATCGCGCGGTCGTGATCACCGACGACTACGTCAACGACGACGCGTTTCCCCATGCCCCGGATCCGGATCGCGTCGTGGAGGACGTCGGGATCCGTTCAATGGTGGTTGCACCGCTCGTCAGCGGAGACCAGGTGTTCGGTGCGCTCGGCACCTTCTCGACGCGCACCAGCGCATTCAACCCCGCCCAGATCGCGCTTGTCCGCTCGCTCGCCGATCACGCGGCCGCGTCGATGGCCAACGTCCGGCTCATCGCCGACCTCGATCGGTCGCGCCGCGAGCTCTCCCAGCGCGCCGAGATCGAGCGCAGCCTGCGCGAGATCGCGGCGCGGATCAGCAGTGCCTCCGACCTCGATTCGGTCCTCCAGCGGACCGTCGACGAGGCGAGCCGGCTGATCCACGCCGACGGCGCGATCCTCGACGTCCTCGACACCGAGGGCGACGTCCTGCGCTGGGCCTTCGACTCGGGCCTGTCGCTGCTCTTCTCGGCAGAAGAGCGCGCCGACCTGTGGATCGAGCTCGGCGTCGGGGCGACCGGTCGCGCGCTGGCCGAGAACCGGGTGATCGTGGCGGGCGACGACCTCGTCGCGGAGTTTCCGAAGTCGTCACAGTCCGACCTCTTCTTCGGCCGCACGGGGTTCCGTTCGATGATCGCGGCACCGATCGCCGGCGACGCCGGCCGGCTCGGCGTCCTCGAGGTGTATTCGCGCCGTCCGAACGCCTTCGACGCGGACGACGGTCAACTGATCCAGACACTTGCGAGCCAGGCAGCGATCGCCATCACCAACGCACGCCTGATCGCCGAGCTTGCCCGGTCGAAGGGCGAGCTGGCGCGTGCCGCCGCGGCCGAGCGTGCCCTGCGCGAGATCGCGGCCCGAATGACGGCGATGCGCGATCAGGACCAGATCCTCGGTGTGATCAACGAGGAGGCTGCACGCCTCCTGGGCGGCAGCGGCTCGATGATCAACCTCACCGGCGAATCGAACCTGCTCACCGACGCGTGGGTCCACCTTCCGGGCCGCGTTCGCATCGGCGACCGAGTCCAGCTCCTCGACGAGGTCTCGCTCGAGGAGGACGCCGGCGTGTCCGGCCTCGCCTTCCAGACGCGTCAGGTCGTGTGGACTGACGACTACCTGCTGGATGAGCGCTTCGCGCACACCACGGAGCGCGACGCCTTCGTTCGCGAGGCGGGCGTCCGCTCGGTCATTTCGGCTCCGCTCGTTCGCGACGACGAGGTCCTCGGCGTCATTACCGTCTACGCCGACCCACCTGGGGCGTTCGGTCCGCAGGATGCGGATCTGCTCAGTGCGCTCGCCGACCAGGGTGCCGTGACGATCATGAACGCGCGCCTGATCGAGGAGCTCGAAGGCTCCCAGGCGGTCATCGAACGGCGCGCCGCGCACGAGCAGGCACTGCGCGAGATCGCCGCGCGGATCACCGCGATCCGCGAGCCCGGTGACCTCCTCCAGCACGTGGTCGCGGAATCGGCCCGCCTGCTGCGTGCCGACGGAGCACTGCTCGAGTTGTACGACCCCGCCGACCGGACGCTGCACTGGGCGTACGACGCGGGCCTGCCGGAGTCCCAGCGACGCGGGCTGCAGGACACGTACGGCAAGGTCGGCGAGGGCGTGTCGGGCAAGGCCATCTCCGAGCAGCGGGTGATCGTGATCGACGACTACCTGGCGTCCGATGCGTTCGTCCACACGCCGGAATCCGACCAACTGGCCAAAGCCAGCAGCATCCATTCGCTGATCGCGGCGCCGATCGTCGGCGAGGACGGCCCGCTCGGCACGATCGAGGTCTTCCGTACCACGACCGCCCGGTTCGACGAGATCGACGCGGCCGTCCTCGGCGGCCTGGCCGATCAGGCCGCGGTCGCGATGACGAATGCCCGCCTGATCGCCGAGCTCGCCCGTTCGCGCGCCGAGATCGAGCACCGCGCCGAGCGCGATCGATCGCTCCGCGATATCGCCGCGCGGATCACCTCGCTGCGGGAACCGGGCGAGGTCCTTGAGCGGGTCGTCGAGGAGGCCAAGCGCCTGCTGGCATCCGACGGGGCGCATCTGACGCGGCTCGACGACGAAGGAGCCGTGCTGATCCCGGTCGTCGTCGCCGGCGGCGACCGGCGCATGGCGAACTGGATCAAGTCCCAGCGCTTCCCGCTGGGCGAGGGGATCAATGGCATCGCCGCCCGCGACGGCAAGCCGATCTGGACCTCCGACTACCTGACGGACCAGCGCATCCCGCTCGAGAAGGACGACATCGTCACGGCCAACCGCCTCGGGTTGCGCGGCATGGCGGCGGCTCCCCTCCGCTCGCCAGCAGAGGGCGTGATCGGGACGTTGGCGATCTCGTATCGCAAGCCACGGTCCTTCGAGCCCGAGGACCTCGACGTGCTCCAGGCGCTGGCCGACCAGGCAGCGATCGCGATCGCCAACTCGAACCTTGTCGAGCGCCTCACCGATTCCGAGCGGCGCTACCGCCACCTCGTCCAGAACTCGCCCGACATGATCTGGTCGATCGGCTCGGATGCCGCATTCACGTTCCTGTCGGACACCTGCGAGCGATTGACCGGCTGGAGGCCGGAGGAACTGCTCGGTCGCCATTTCGGGGCGCTCGTCCACTCGTCATCGCGCGAGGTAGCCGAGCTCAACTGGGTCGAAACGTTCACGAGCCCGTCCCAGGAGGTCCGCGGGCGGGTCAACCTCCTCCGCCGCGACGGCAGCCCGCTGCCGGCCGAGTTCACGGCCATGGCCACCCTCGACGGTGACGGCAACTTCGTCGGTGTGAATGGCTCCGTCCGCGACATGACCGAGACCGACCGGCTCGAGCGCGAGCTGCGCGAATCGGAGAACCGCTACCGCGACCTGGCCTCGTCGTCGCCCGACATGGTCTTTGCGACCGATCCGCAGGGCCGCTACACGTTCGTGAGCGACGCGGCCACGTCGATCCTGGGTTGGGGCCAGGGCGAGGCGATCGGGCGCGTGTTCACCGACTACGTGCCCGAGCACGCCCTGCCCCTTGCCGCGGCGAGCTACGCCGCGTTCGTCTCCGCCCCCGACGTGGTCCAGCATTCGCGCATCCCGTTCCGACACGCCGACGGCCGCGAGATCCCGCTCGAGATCAACGTGATCGGCAACCTCGACGGCGGAAAGCTCGTCGGCATCCATGGGGTCGCCCGGGACGTGTCGGAACGCGAACGGCTCGAGCGCGAGCTGCAGGATTCCGAGGCGCGTCTCGAGCAGATGCTGCAGACGTCGCCGGACGTGATCTGGCGCGCCGACGCCGAGGGTCGCTTCACGTTCCTGACCGAGCGGGCCACGGAGCTCTTCGGCTGGAAGACGGAGGAGATGGTCGGCCAGCACTTCAGCTTCCTGGTGCTCGACGAGTCGATGCCCGACGCGGCCACTGACTGGGCGGACGTCGCGAGCCAACCGGACCAGGTGCTGCATCGGATCTACATGCAGCGGCGCAAGGACGGAACGACGTTCCGCGCGGAGGTCACCGCGATCGGGCTGACCGAGGATGGCCGGTTCGCCGGCGCACAGGGCACGGTCCGCGACATCAGCGAGCGCGAACGTCTCGAGCGGGAGCTGCGCCGCCACGCGGGCGAGCTGGCATCGAGCGAGGAGCGCGCACACCTCGCCCGGGAGCTCCACGACTCCGTCACCCAGGCGTTGTTCTCGATGACGCTCGTTGCACGCAGCGTCGAGCTGCTGCTCGACCGCGATCCGGACGCGGCGCGGACCCAGCTGGCCCAGCTGCGCGACCTGCAGCGCGAAGCACTTGCCGAGATGCGCGCGCTGATCTTCGAGCTGCGGCCCGGCAACGTCGAGCAGGACGGGCTCACGCGGGCGCTGCGCACCCACAGCTCGGCGCTGCAGGGCCGCATCGGGCTGCCGATCGTGGTCGAGAGCGAGTTGCAGGATCGGTTGCCGCTCGAGATCGAGGAGACGCTCTACCGCATCTCGCAGGAGGCGCTGCACAACGTCGTGAAGCACGCCGCGGCACGACAGGTCCGGCTCGAGATCGCCCCGATGCCACACGGCGTGCGGCTGCGGATCGAGGACGACGGCAAGGGGTTCGACCCCGACGCGGTCCCCGACGGCCACCTGGGCATCGCCGGGATGCGCGCTCGCGCGGCCAAGATCGGGGCACAGCTCGAGTGCCGGAGCCAGCCCGGCCGCGGCACGACGGTCGAGGTCATCGTGCCCAACGAGGTCATCGAGCGCTTCCCGGCCTCGAGCCTGCCGACGGCTCCGACACCGAGCGTGCGCTGAGCCACGTCCCGCAGGCGCCATCGGCTGAATGACGTAGGCGACCGACATCTTCGGTCCATCGTGTGCAGAAGGTTGTGCACTTGACGATGCAACGATGCACGAACCGGCCCGCGATGGGCACGCGCCGATCCGTGTCCTGGTCGTCGACGCCGACGAACGGGTCAGGGAGAGTCTGGCCGGCCTGTTGTCGATCGGTGGCCACGTCCACGTCGTCGGCACGGCCGGGGATCCAGGCGCGGCACTCGCCCTCATTTCGTCCACCGATCCCGACATCGTCATGGTCGACCCCCGCCTGCCCGACGTGGACCGCGGCCTTGGCCTGATCCGCCTGATGCGCGACAGCGCGCCGGACGTGCGGGTCCTCGTCATGAGCTGGTCGGACTCGCTCGAGGATGGCCTTGCGAGGTGTGGCGCCGACGGATTCGTGCGCAAAACCTTCCGCCCGAGCGAGCTGTTCGCGGCGATCCGGGCCGCCGGAGTCTCCGTCCCGAACTGACCCGACCTGCACGTGCCTTTGCTAGACTCGGCGCTGACCGTCACCCGAACGCCACTCGCAAACGCCGGCAGCCTTGCCGCAGGAGACCTCGTGGACGAACCCGTCAAGATTCGCGTGCTCCTCGTCGACGACCACGCGGTGGTTCGGACGGGCCTCAGGACGTTCTTCGATCTCCAGCCGGACATCGAAGTGGTCGGCGAGGCAGCCGACGGCTCCGAGGGCGTGGCGATGGCCCGCCGGCTGGAGCCGGACGTCGTCCTGATGGACCTCCTGATGCCCAACATGGACGGCATCACCGCGATCTCGCGGATCAAGGCCGAGCGGACCGAGACGGAGATCGTGACCATGACCTCGTTCATCGAGGAGGAGAAGGTCACCTCCGCCCTCGAGGCGGGCGCCTCGGGCTACGTCCTCAAGGACGCCGAGGCCGAGGAGGTCGCCGCCGCGGTGCGCGCCGCCTACGCCGGCGAGGTCCACCTCGATCCGGCCGTCGCCAGGCTGCTCGCCCAGCGCATGCGGACCAAGAAGTCGCCCGAAGACGACCTCGTCGAGCCACTCACCGACCGCGAGAAGGACGTCCTCCGCCTGCTCGGCCAGGGCATGAGCAACAAGGAGATCGGGGCGGCGCTGTTCATCACCGAGCGAACCGCGCGGACGTACGTCTCGAACATCCTCGGCAAGCTCGGCCTTGCCTCACGCACGCAGGCTGCCCTGTACGCGGTGGAGCACAAGCTCACGGAGTAGCGTCGGCATGCCTGCCAGGAAGGAGGAACGTCGCGGGCCCGTCGTCCTCGGCGTCATCCTCGTTCTCGTCGGCGCGGTCTTCCTCGCCACGAATATCACCGGCTTCGAGCTCGAGGCCGCGTGGCCGCTGTTCATCATCGTCCCGGGCCTGATCCTCCTGGCAGCGTCGTTCGCCGCCGGTGGCGAGGCAGGTGGGGGACTGGCGATCACGGGCTCGATCGTGACGACCGTCGGCCTCATCCTCGCGGTCCAGGAGGCCACTGGCCTGTACGCCACGTGGGCCTACGCGTGGGCCCTGGTCGCGCCGGGGTCGGTCGGCGTTGGGATGCTGCTCTTCGGGTCGTTCACCGGGCGGCAGGACCTGTCGACGGCCGGGATCCGGCTGGCCGGCATCGGCCTGGCGCTGTTCGTCGGGTTCGCACTCTTCTTCGAGGGCGTGATCGGGCTGTCCGGGGCCGGCACGCCGCCGCTCGAAGGCCTCCTCCCGATCGGGCTGATCGCGCTCGGAGCGATCCTGGTCGTCGGCAGCGTCGTCAGCCGCCGCCGATAGCGGGACCGCTCCGTCGGGCCTGCGGCGCCCGATTTCCCGTGGGACGGCAGCAGTGACGAACGAACGGGTCCGCATTGACCCGAGTCCTGCGTGCCACGACACATGACGGCCCTGCTCGGGCGGATTTCTCCCGTGGCACGGCCGGAACGACTGAAGGGCATGGTTCGTCCCTGCTGCCGTGGGGCTGCAAATCCGATCGCCGCGGCGCGCCGGAACCCGCCAGCGCCGCCGGCCTCAGCCGACCGACACGACCCGGTAGTGAGCCTCGCCCTGTGGCGTCCGGATCATGACCTCGTCTCCCGGCCCGTGACCGAGCAGCGCCCGACCCACCGGTGATGCGACCGAGATCCGTCCGGCTCCTGGATCCACTTCCGAGGGACTCACGAGGACGTACGTGACCTGGTCGCCATCGGCTTCGACGGTCACGCTGGAGCCCATCTGGATTGCGGCGTCCGCGTGTGGTGTCGCCACGATCTCCGCGCCGCGAAGCACCGCCTCGATCGCCTGGATCCGTCCTTCCAGGAACGACTGTTCCTCCCGCGCCGCGGCGTAGTCGGCGTTCTCCTTGAGGTCACCGAGCTCCTTTGCGGACCGGATCCGCGCGATGACCTCGGGCCGCCGGTCCTCGACGAGCGTCCGCAATTCGTCGCGGAGGCGTGCCTCGCCCTCGACCGTGACCTGCAGCCGTTCGGTCGGGTGCTGCGCCGGATTGGCTTTCGGGGCCGCTGGACGCCGAGCGGCCGTTGACCGTGAGCGTCGAGCCGGCGGCTCGCCGTGGGCGCCCTCTGCGTCGCCGTCCGGAACGTGGACGACGTGCGTCGGGGGCGTCGGCACAGCGGGCTCCGTGAGGATCGAGCCGCTCAGCCCGGTCCGCTTCCGGACGCCGGTCGGCGTGCGCAGGTTGGCGAACGGAAGCACGACGTCCGAATCGGGCAGGGCCGCCCGTTCGGTCGCGGACACACCCTCGCCGAACGCGCCGAGCAACGCGTCCTCGTACTCCTCCACGGCGTCTGTGGCCGCCCACCAGATCCGGGTGTGCTCGAGCCCCTTGAGGACATGGAGCCAATGGCCGCCGGGGTGCGGGCGGCGTTCTCCGAGCGGCGTCTCGCGCAGCGCCCGGACCCGACTGGGGATCGAGGTCGGCGTCGCCCCGACGTAGAGCACCGCCTGCGACGGCAACCAGAACGCCGCGATGCGTGCGGCGAGGGCGCGGGATGACGGCCGGGCGCCGTCCAACCGGAGGGTCTCGACCCGCTCCAGCCACTTGCCGATCCGGGTGAGCTCGATCGGCGCGGTCGTGCGAGGTGCCGACAGCTCAACGACGAACACGCCGGGCCCGGATGCCGGCACCGACCGACCCCACGGGACCGGTCCGTCGGCAAGCAGCCCGACAGCGCGCAGGAGTCCCGGGGCGGTACCGTCCATCGCTCTCATGGTACAGACGACGGAGAGGCGCTATCGTTCCGGACCAATGACGTCGCGCCTGTCGGCGGTTCGGAGAAGCCGCCGCCTCGTCTCCGCCCTGTTCGTTGCCCTCCTCGCGTTCACCGGCACGGTGGCCGTGGTGTCGTGGCCGCGCTCGACGCCCGCACCCGTTTCAGCCGCGGTGCCGACGGCCCGTGGCACGCCGCCCGACAGCACGCCGCCGGCCGCGGCCGCGTCCCCAGGCGAGGAGATCGCCGGAGGGGGAGCGGAGCTGCCAGCCTCGGCGCCGCCGAACCCGGGCCCGGTTGCCCCGGTCGTCCCCGACGGTCACGCCGCAGCAGGAGGAAGCCGCCCTCGCGGTCCCCGAGGCGCTCGACCGAAAGCTCCAGTCACGCCTCAACAAGCTCCGCTCGAAGTACGCGATCCCGGGCGTCTCGGTGACGATCATCCTCGCCGACGGGTCCACCTGGACCGGAACCAGCGGGTACGCAAACGTGCGCAAGAAGACCCGCGTCAAGGACGACACGGCGTTCGCGCTCGCGAGCGTCAGCAAGACCTACACGTCGGCGCTGATCATGGCCCTCGCCAACGAGGGGAAGCTGGACCTCGATGCCCGCGTGTCGACGATCCTTCCGAAGATCCGGATCGCGGGAAAGGCGACCGTCCGCCAGCTGCTCGACCACACGAGCGGGCTGCCCGACTACTTCCTCAACGGCAAGATCGACCGGGCGCTGCTCCGCGACCGCGCCCGCAAATGGACGGCGCAGGACTCGTTCCGCTACGTCGGCAAGCCGATCTTCCCCGCCGGGAAGGGGTGGTATTACTCGAACACGAACTACGCGCTGCTCGCGCTCGTCGCCGAAGCGGTGGACGACCGACCGCTGAGCGAGCAGCTGCGCAGCCGGTTCCTCGACCCCCTCGGGCTCGACCATACCTACGAACAGATCGACGAGCAGCCCGACGGCCCGATCGCCCGGGGCTACCGGGTCACGGGTTCCGTGAGCAAGCCCGTCTACTCCGACCTGTCGGACGGCAGCAAGATCATCCCCTTCACGTCGGTCGTGACCGCGGCCCCGGGTGCCGGTTCGATGGCGGCCTCGTCATCGGATGTCGCGCACTGGGCACGGGCCCTGTACGGCGGCGAGGTCCTGCCTCAGGCGACGGTCCGCGCCATGGTCGGTGACGCGCGCAACACGGCGCGCTTCCGGCCGAGGATCGGCTACGGGCTCGGCGTCCAGGTGACGACGCTCGACGGCCGCCCGGCGCTCGGTCACTCGGGGCGGCTCACCGGGTTCCGGTCGCTCGTTCGCCACCTGCCCGGTGACGGGATCACGATCGCGGTGCTCACGAACGAGGCGACCAACGACCCGACGATCATCGCCAGGTCGCTCCTGCGGATCGTCAGTCCGCGCGAGCCCGCGCCGAGCCCGTCCGGGGGCTGAGCCGTCCCCGCGACGGCCGTCCGCGCTCTCGACATCCGACAGGCACCCGCCCACACTGATCGCGCTTCGGCCGTGACATGGGAGGGACCCCGATGAGACCGGTTTCAGCGTTCGCGATCGCCTGCGTGTTGCTTCTCGCCGCTGCGCCAGCCGTTTTCGCGGCACCGGGACGAGCAGACACGTTCTACACGTTCAACTGCATCGACCCGGACGGCAACCCCGTCACTGCAGAGTCCGTGGACGCACACGCGATCGAGCAGGGCGGCAAGCTGATGGGGAGCGCCCACTGGGGGCTCGCGCACCCCGACTACGAGTGCTGGGTCGAGGGCCCGTTCAGCAGCTAGTCCCGCGCACATCGGCCGGCCAGGCCGATACCCGCCACCCGGCGTCCGGCCACGAGGCGCGAGGGCCGGTACGACTGGACGCACGCTCTGAGTACGGTTGGGGAGTCGCTTCTCGAGAGGCCATTGTCGAGACTCGGCAGAAGGAGGCATGGCTTTATGCCAATCCGGGTGGATGCCTACACGAATACCGGGATGGCCAACGGCTGGCTGCTCGATGCCGCCCACCTCCGGGAAGCGCTCGAGCGCGGGCAGCCGCTCGAACTGACGCGAGTGACGTGGCAGGCGATGGTGGACCCCGCGCCGACCACGCTCGGCACGCTCGCGTTCGAACCCGACGACCTCATCGTCGTGGCCGGCGACGACGAGAGCATCGTGCCCGTCCACGCCGTCTGGCACTCGGTCGGCCTTGAAGCCGGTGTCTACCGCATCGAAGGCGAGCTGCCCACGATGCCGGGGTTCGATCCCGGGCGGGCGCTGACGCGGCCCACCGGCGAGTTCGTGCTGCTCCGTGACGTCCGCGTCGAGATCAAGGGCCGGCCCGACGTCGGCGGCGTGGCCGTTCCCCACGCCTTCGTCAACCGCTACACCGTCGAACGGGTCGAGGCCGATCTCATGCTCGGGTTCTTCTTCCCCGGCGCGGTCGTGGATACCTCGCGCCTGCCGGGACCGCCGGATGGCGTGACGACGCCCGATCCGGAGCCCTCAGCAGCGGACTCGACCGACCAGGAACCGGCCGACCCGGCAGCCTCAGCGACGCCGGCCACTCCCGGCTGACGCCCGGTGGCGGATCGGCTTGTGGTGGGCGTGATGCGGTGCGGCTTGCCCTCGGCCTGACAGCCCGCCGATCGATCGCGGCTCCGTGTCCTGTTCGGGCACAAAACCGTCCTCCACCGTCCATGGAATCGCACGGCGCAGCAACCGCTGCACCCCGCGCAGGAGATCGGCCTCGTCCATCGTGACGAGTGAGATCGCCTCGCCCGTTGCCCCGGCACGGCCGGTCCGGCCGATCCGGTGGATGTAGTCCTGCGGGTTCCACGGCAGCTCGAAGTTGACGACGACCGGCAGGTCCTCGATATCGAGGCCGCGCGCGGCGACGTCGGTCGCCACGAGCACCCGGACGTCGCCCGTCTTGAAGCCCTCCAGCGCGCGCGTCCGCTCGGGCTGGGAGCGATCCGAGTGGATCGCCACCGCGTTCAGGCCCGCCCTGTCGAGGCGCGTCGCGAGCCGGGTGGCGGCGATCTTGGTCCGCGTGAACACCAGCACCTGGCGCAGGTCGTATGTCCGCAGCAGGTGGATGAGGAGCTCCTCCTTGCGGTCGCGATCGACCGGATAGACGAGCTGGCGGACGGCCTCGGCGGCCGTGTTCCGCGGCGCGACCTCGATCGTGGCCGGATCGGTCAGGATCGTGGCGGACAGGCGCCGGACCTCGTCATCGAAGGTGGCCGAGAACAGCAGGTTCTGGCGACGAGCCGGCAGCAGCGCCAGGATCTTGCGGATGTCGGGCAGGAAGCCCATGTCAAGCATGCGATCCGCTTCGTCGAGGACGAGGATCGACACCTGGCCGAGGTTCACCGTGCGCTGCTGGACGTGGTCGAGCAGCCGTCCGGGGGTCGCGACGAGGATCTCCACGCCGGCCTGCAGGATCTTGGTCTGCGGCTCGATCGGCACGCCACCGTAGACGACCGTCGCGCGCAGCGGCACGGTTCTGCCATACGTGCGCACCGCCTCGTCGACCTGGACGGAGAGCTCGCGCGTCGGCACGAGGATGAGCGCCCGAACCGGGTGGCGCGCCGGCGAAAAGCTCGTGTTGGCATGCTCCCGGAGCCGGTCGAGGATCGGGAGCGCGAAGGCGGCGGTCTTGCCCGTGCCGGTCTGCGCCGCCGCGAGGACGTCGCGACCCTGGAGGACGTGCGGGATGGCCGCTGCCTGGACCGGTGTGGGTTTGATGTAGCCCTCCTCCGCCACCGTGCGGAGGAGGTCGGCCGACAGGCCGAGCGAGTCGAAGGTCAAGAATGCTCCTGCATGGATCGGCCGCACGCCGCGTGAGGCCGGGCCAGCGCGGAGCATAGCCGATCGGCGGCCCGTTCCCCTCGCGTCGGCCAGATGGGGTGAGTGGACCGTAGGACAATCGGCCAGTCCGAAGTGGTGCATGAGACGGAGGACGCCTTCCGTCTCGATTTGCCATACTCTCGCGCAGACCCAAGCCCCCGAAGACAGGCTCAATCACAGAACGCCGCCCCCCACGGCAGACCCTGTCGTCACCCCGTCGGGTCTCCAAGCCCCGACGATTCCGAATCGGCTCACCCGTTCGGACTGTGAGCGCGCGCGCCCCCCAGCGCGCGTGTGATCTGCTTCATCCACAAAGCTCTGTCGTGCCGCGGCACCAGTCCACCGTCATCGCATGCCCAAGCGCGATGTCTGGCAGGAAGGAGGCATGAGTTTTGCCGGTTGCCAAAGAAGGCGCCCAGAGGGCGCTCCCTCGCTCCCTACGTATCCTCGCGATGCTCACATTCGGGGCGATCCTCGCCCTCGGTTCGCTGGCCACCGATCCCACTCCGGCTCTCGCAGCCGGGAAGAAAGTCGTGATCGTCGTTGGCCCCGTCGGATCCCAGACGTCCGACTACCGCACTGACGCCAGGCGCTATGCGTCCTACGCCCGCTCCTACGGCGCGTCGGTCACCGAGATCTACAGCCCGTACGCCACGTGGACGAAGGTCAAGAACGCGGCCCAGGGCGCGAACATCCTCATCTACCTCGGCCACGGCAACGGGTACCCGAGTCCGTACGGCTCCTTCCAGCGCTACACGAAGGACGGCTTCGGGCTCAACGCCACGTCCGGCAACGGCAACAACAACACCAAGTACTGGGGCGAGTACTACATCGATCGCGACATCCAGATGGCGCCGAACGCCGTCGTGATCCTCGCCCGCCTGTGCTACGCCTCCGGCAACTCCGAGTGGGGCGCCGCCAACCCGACGAAGTCGACCGCGATCAAGCGCGTCGACAACTACGGGGCGGGCTTCCTCAGGGCCGGCGCGAAGGCGGTGTTCGCCGAGGGCATCACCGACGTGCGCTACATCATCAAGAACCTGTACACGTCGAACCGCAACATGCGCGAGATCTTCTTCGCGTCCCCCAGCCGGACGATGTCATACCGGTTCCACTTCGTCTCGAGCCGAACGTCGTGGGCCGTCGCCTCGATGGATCCCTACAAGCCGAGTCGCTACTACCGCTCGGTGATCGGGAAACTGTCGGTG
Source organism: uncultured Chloroflexia bacterium (assembly GCA_963721655.1). Lineage (GTDB taxonomy): Bacteria > Chloroflexota > Limnocylindria > Limnocylindrales > CSP1-4 > DASTYU01. The sequence goes on from CAVRKH010000021.1 coordinate 318,517, forward strand.
ACGGCCGCCGAGTGGCGCGCCTCCTGAGGTTCCGTTCTTCCAGCGAACACGAAGAAGCCCGGCCATTCGGCCGGGCTCTTCGTTTGGGAGGGAGGTCAGGCGGGCCGGCCGTTGAGCGGCGGGACCGGGTGGGGCCGCGGGCGAGGGGTGGCGGTTTTGAGTTCGAGTTCGACGTGGCGGATGAACCCGAGGAGTGTCGGCTGGCGGCGGGGACCCGTCGTGCCGAGCGGGAAGGTGCGGATCATCGGTCGAACTCCTTGCCCTAGATGAACGCTGCGTGCGCGATCACGCCGAGCGCGGTGAGAACGAGGACGAGGAAGAGCAGCGTCGGGGGGACGCCGTTGGCATCGACCTGGAGATGGGGCGTCCCGGTGGACATCTGGCGTCTCCTTTCTGTTCTGTCGTTCTGCAGCTGGTTCGCTGCGCGTGCCACCAGTCTCATCCAGGGGGCCGCGGAGGCCACCGGACGGGCGTGGTCGGGGAGCGACCACGAACGCCTCGAAGTCCGGCTGGACGGATGACGATGCCGGCACGGCGACGAGGCAGTAGCCTTCGCCCATGCCCGACGATCAATCCCGGCTGGGCCTGCCCGGCCGGGCGACCCTTGCTGTGCTCTCCGGGCTCTTCCTCGGGACGCTGGCCATGCGTCCGCAACTCGTCGGCATCGGGCCGCTGCTGCCACAGATTCAGGCCGACCTGGGCGTGTCGTTCGGCGTGGTGGGGCTGCTCACGACGATCCCCGTGCTGCTGATGGGCCTGTTCGCGCCGATCGGACCGTGGGTCAGCGGGCGCATCGGGCCGCGCAACGCGATCGCGTTGTGCATGCTCGGGATCGTCGCGTTCGGCCTGCTCCGGCCGGCCCTGCCGGGCGTTGCCGGGATCCTGCTGACGACCGTCGCGATCGGCGTCGGCATGGGGACCGCCGGGGCGGTGCTGCCGATCGTCGTCAAGCTGCGTGCTTCGGGCGAACCGGCTCGCGCCACCGGTGCGTATGCAGCCGGGATCGTCGCCGGGTCACTCATCGCGGCTGCCGCCGCGATCCCGCTGGCCAACGCGCTCGGTGGATGGCGAGCGACGCTGGTCGTGTTCGCGTTCGCCGGGCTGGTGTCGCTGGCCTGCTGGCTGGCCTTGATCCGGCCGGACCCGCCGGAAGACCGCGCCACCGGCCGGCCGCCCAGCCTGCCCTGGAGGAGTCGCACGGCGTGGATGCTCGTCGCGGTATTCGCCACGCAGTCGCTGCTGTACTACTCGGCGGTCTCGTGGCTGCCCGCGGTGTACGTGGAGCGCGGCTGGTCCGAGGCGGACGCCGGCAATCTCGTCGCGGTCCTGCATGCCGTCGGGCTCGCGACGGGGATCGCGCTTCCGTTCTTCGCCGACCGGGTGGGCACGCGGCGCACGCAACTGGTGTCCGTCGCGGCCGTGACCATGGTCGGGTACCTCGGGATCGTGTTGCTGCCCGATCTCGCCGTGCTCTGGGCGGCCGTGATGGGGGTCGGGCTCGGCGCCGTGTTCCCGCTCGTGCTGACGCTGCCCGTCGACGTCGCAGATAGCCCGTCAGCCGTCGGCGCGACCGCAGCGTTCATGTTGCTCGGCGGCTACGTGCTGTCGAGCATCGGGCCCGTCGGGCTCGGGATCCTGCGCGACCTGACCGGCAACTACCAGACGAGCCTGTGGCTCCTGGTGGCCCTGTCCGTGGCGCTCATGGCCGCTTCGTTCACCCTGACCCCGGCGCGCCTGCATCGGGGGGTGCGCAGGCAGCCGGCCGCGGCGGCCTGACCCGCCGGTCAGTGCTCCGCGGTGCCGGCGGCGACGGGCACCCGATCCGTGGCGTCAGTCGCGGCGTCCGTGCGCCGCGCCACGCTCGCCGCGGCGCTCCGCGGCGGAATCCTGACCTCGTGCTTCGGCGAGGCCGCGTTCGTGGCACCCGCCGCATCCCGCCAGTCGACGGTGCTCTCGCGGCTCCGGCCGCGGTCGATCGTTCGCTGCAGGTCGTTCAGGAGTGCCTTCGCCCGCTCGGCGAGCTGGGCCCGGCGCCCGCTGCCCACGACCGGGTCAAGCAGGAACAGGCCGAGCGCTCCGGCAACGAGTCCGATCGTCATGCCGCCGAACAACAGCGACGAGCGCGCCTGAGCCCGCCCGCGCTCGTAGGCGATGTCGTAGCGGTCCTTGTCCGTGTCGGGTAGCTCGCGCAGGAGCCGGAACACCACGTCGTTCATGTACGCCTCCTCGAACCACGGATGATCGCGCCGCGGCCGAAGCAGGCACCTCGAGGGCAGGGCCGTGCCGCATGACGGCTCGCTTGCAACCTCGAGCTGTCCAGGCCCCGCGGGCGACACCCCGCTAGGATGCTGATATGTCAGCAACGCCTACCACCGACCGACTTCCCTTCACCGGCGACGACGAGGCCGACCGCTTGCTGGTCCAGGAGCCGCTCGCGCTCCTCATCGGGTTCGCGCTCGACCAGCAGGTCACGGTCCAGAAGGCCTTCAGCGGCCCGCTGGAGCTCCGCCGGCGGCTGGGTCACCTGGACGCGGCGCGCATCGCCGGGACGGACCCCGCCGAGCTCGAGCGCGTGTTCCGGACGCCGCCCGCCATCCACCGCTTCCCCGGCAGCATGGCCGGCAAGGTCCAGGAGCTGACGAAGGTGATTGCCGAGGACTACGGCAACGACGCAGGTCGGGTCTGGACCGAGGCCGTCGACGGGCGCGACCTCCAGCGCCGCCTGCTGGCGCTGCCGGGCATCGGCGAGATGAAGGCTCGCGCGCTGATCGCGATCATCGGGCGCAGGCTCGGGGTCAAGCCGCCCGGCTGGGACGAGGTGGCACCGACCGTTCCGACGCTCGGTGACGTCGAGACGCCGGAGGACCTCGCCCGCTACCAGGAGGGCAAGCGCGCGGCGAAGGCCGCGGCCCGCGCAGCAAAGGGGTAGGGAGGCGGCCCGGCCACCCGCCGCCCTACGGCAACAGGGCGCGCGCGACCGATGTGAGGCCTCAGCCCAGCTGCGGAACGGGGCTCCTCAGATCGGCCGATCGCGCGGCGAGGAGTGTCCGGATCCGTTCGAGCAGGTCGGCGACGTCGAACGGCTTGAGCAGGAGGTCGACCGCAGGCGCGGCCGCCCACTCGCGGTCGAACGCCTCGCCTGCCCAACCGGATACGAACAGGATCGGCAGCTCAGGCCGTTCGACACGGAGCTGACGCGCCAGCTCGAGGCCCGCCATGCCGGGCATGACGGCATCGGACACGAGCAGGTCGATGTCGCCGGCGCGCGATGTCGTCACTGCCAGGGCCTCGGCCCCGCTCGACGCGGTGACCACGACGTAGCCCGCGCCCTCCAGGACGCGTTCGAGGAGCGTCAGGACCGCGGGTTCGTCCTCGACGACGAGGACCGTCTCCGGTCGCTCGGCTCCCGGATCCGCCCCGGCTCTCGCGCGGGCTCCGGACGGCGGCGTCGCGGCCCGCGGCAACAGCACGCGGATCGTCGTCCCGGGAGTCAGATCGCCGTCGACCCAGATCCGTCCTCCCGACGCCCGCACGGTCGAGAAGACCGTGGCCAGCCCGAGTCCGCTGCTCCCGCGGTCGGCCTTGGTCGTGAAGAACGGCAGGAAGACCCGCTCGCGGATCGCCTCTTCGATGCCGCGGCCGGTGTCGCTCACGCTGAGCAGCAGCATCCCGTGCGCGGATGCCATCGCCTCGGGGTGGTCGCCACTGGCGTCCTCGAGCTCGATCGACAGTCGTCCGCCTTCGGGCATGGCCTCGCGTGCGTTGACCGCGAGGTTGACGAGCACCTGCTCGAGCTGAGCACGATCCGCCTCGACCCATGGCTCGCGGGCGGTCGCGCTGAACGCGATCTCGACCTGCACGCCGATCGAGCGCTCGAGCATCGGGAGCAGGCCGCCGATGAGGTCGGCCAGGTTGACCGTCTCGGGACGGACGATGCTGGGCCTCCCGAACGCGAGCAGTTGCTTGGTCAGGGCGGCGGCACGGTCTCCGGCGGTCCGGATCTGCTGCGCGGCTTCGAGCTCATCCCCGGGTGGGAGCCGCGCCACGAGCAGCTCGCCGAAGCCGTTGATCACCATGAGCAGGTTGTTGAAGTCGTGGGCGATGCCGCCCGCAAGCTGACCGACGGCCTCCATCCGCTGCGCCAGGCGAAGCCGCTCCTCGAGCCGGCGTCGTTCGCTGACGTCGATGGACATGACCACCCGGCACGGCCGGCCATCGAACAGGAGCTCGTGGCCGGTCATCTCCACCTCGACCACCGACCCGTCACGACGGATGTGGCGGAACGTCTCGCCGCCGACGTGCCCCCGTGACATCGTCTGAAGCCGATCGCGCAGGCGCGGCCAGTCGTCGGGGTGGACGAGCCGGTCCACGGTCAGCGTGCGCGCCTCGTCGTGGCTGTACCCGTACTGGTGCACCGCGGCGTCGTTGATCGCCACGATCCGGCCGTCCGTCGGATCCCAGATCACCATGGCGACGGGATGCGACTCGAACAGCCGGCGGTACGCCTCGCTGTCGGCGGTCATCGCGGCACCGCGGCAAGATCGCCGGCATCGCGAACGGGGAAGAACGCGGCCGGGATCGCCCGGCCGCTGGTCAGCACGATCGCGACGTCATCTCCCACTCCCGTCAATCGTAGGGGGCGCCACGGTCCGCCCGCATACGCTGAACTGCGTATCGATTCACAGGTGTCCCGTGGAGTGAGCCGCGCGGTCAGCCTGAGACGGTCGGGGAGGTGACAAGCGCCTCGAAAAGGTGGTCGAGCTTGTCTGCCGGGTCGTGACACAACCCCGTGTGCGTCTCCGACGTCTGGATGATCGTGCTGGACGGGGCGACGAGCCAGTGGAACCGCTCGGCGAGTCCGAGCTGCGCGATCGGCCCGCCCTCCGGGTCGCCGCTTGCGATCCGGACGATTGCGTCGAGGTGCGACTGAACCTCGGCAGGCGAGAGCCCCGGGGCGATTGCCGCCAGCCGCGTGGCATCGAGGCCGACACGCGCGCCGAGGTACCGCTTCGGGCGGCACATCAGCACGACGCCGGCGTTCACGCATTCGCCCCGGGCGATGTCCGGGACGACCCGCACGATCGCGTACTGGAAGGGGTTACGTGGTGCGCCCACGCTCGGCCTCCTCGACGAACGGGCGCGGCGCCTCCAGGCGGCGCAGCAGGTAGCGGACGTACGCGCGACGCTGGGCGGAGGGCCCACCGATCGTCGGGTCGCGCGGAAGCCAGACCTCGGGGACCTGCTCGACCACGTCGTTGATCGCCGCCTCGTCGAGCAGCGGCGCCAGCCGCGCGTCGGCCGCCTCGATCGAGCCGGCATACGGCAGCAGCACGTGGTCCTTGATCCGTTCGAACGGGCGACGCGCGTGCTCGTCGACGTCACGCCAGGTGTGATGGACGTACAGCGCCGCCCCGTGATCGATCAGCCACGTCCGGCCGTGCCAGACGAGCATGTTGACGTTCTGCGGGGAGCGGTCGGGGTTCATCACGAGCCCGTCGAACCAGACGACGTCGGCGGCGAAATCGGGGTCGGGTCGGGGCCCGACGGCCGGGCTGAAGGGCAGCGATCCGGGCAGGAAGTCGAGCCCGAGGTTCAGCCCGCCGCTGGCGTGGATGAGGTCCTGGATCTCCTCGTCGGGCTCCGCGTCGCCGAGCCCGCGGTCCACCTCGACGCCGACGATGTCCGGCACCGGCAGGCCCAGCAGCCGGGCGAGCTCGCCACAGATCCACTCCGCGGCGAGCACCCGCGGCCCCTGGCCGGCACCGCGGAACTTGAGCACGTACATGCCGTCGTCGTCGGCCTCGATGAGGGCCGGGAGCGACCCGCCCTCGCGCAAGGGCGTGACGTAACGCGTCGCGACGACGGTCCGGAGACGCGCGGCCGGGGATCGGGTCGCCATCAGAGGCAGAGCGTAGCGGAGCCGGCATCGACGGATGTCGCATCCCGGGATGGACGGCGGCCGGTGGCGGCGGGCCGGGACGCTCGCGAGGCTCCGGTCAACAGCTCTCGTGATCGACCGCTCTCGCCGGCAGGAGGCACTCGTGACCGCATCCGCTCCCACGCTCGCAACAGCAGCACGGCCGTTCGGACGACCGCTCTCCGCGGCGAGTGTCGCAGCATCCGCCGCCCTCGTGGCGGCCACGACCCTGGCCGTGACCATGGCCTACCTCGCGATCGCCCACATCGCCGGCGGAATGCGTTTCGGCGACGGCACGCACTCGGCGATCGTGGACAGCCTCCACGTCGTGACCGCCGTCGCCCTGCTTCCCGTTCCGTTCGCGCTCCACCGCCTGCTGGCTCGCACCTCGCCGCGGCTGAGCGCCGCCGGCGTCGCCCTGGCCGTCGACGCGATCGCGTTCGGGGCAATCCTCCATGCGCTGTTCGCGCTCGGCGTGATCACGTTCGATGCGGCCGGGCCGCTGCTGCTCATCGGCTACCTGGCGTTCGCCGGCTGGCTGTGGATCGTCGGCTCGCTGGGCTCGGCGAGCGGCGTCCTCCCGAATGGCCGCCGGATGGCGGTCGTCGGCGCCACGATCGTCGGCCTGCCGGTGTGGCTCGTGTGGATCGCGCGGCACCTCGACGAGGCCTGAGAACCGCGTTCTCGAGAGGCATTCCTGACAAGAATCGGCATGTATCCGGACTATGCTCAGGGCGACAGACGAGATCGAAGATCGTCCCAGCGGAGCACGGTGATGCTGAACTACGAATACGCTCGGCTCGTTGAGCGGGATCGACGGCGCGAGATCGAAGCACGACTGCGGATCGAGCGGGCGCTCCATCCCGACGATGGACTGGTCAATCCGCGGCCCGCGCAACGCCGCTACCGCGCGGCGCGTTCACACCCGGACGCGGCGCCGCGTCGACGGCGCGCTAGGAGCCATCGTCATGGACTCACTGCTTGACCTGCTTACGATTCCCGCGTACGCCGCGGCGATCGCCGCCGTGGCGCTCCTGGCCAACCGCGTCCTTGCCGGCGACGACACGGGTCTCTCGGCGCTCTTCAGGATCGAGCTCGATCCGCCAGGGCCGCGCGGCGTGCAGGAGGAGGAACCGGTGCGCTGGAACGTCGAGCGGTTGCGCCGACCGACGCGAGCCGAAAGCGCACCGTCCGCCGCCCTGCCGACGGGCGCCGCCCATGGCGGCCTCGAAGGCGTGTCCTTGCACCTGACCTCGATCGATCAGCGCTCCCATCGCGACGGCCGCGGTCTCCTCCATGACCGCGGCCTCGCCATATCGGTCGAGGATGCGCTGGGCCGTGGCGACGACCTGTTCGCGGACCTCGGAGGGTTCGAGCACCTCCACGCCGGAGCCCAGGCGAAGCATCGCGTGGGCGACCTCGTCGGGCCATTCGACCTGCAGCCGAAGGTGGACCCAGCCTTCCGGATCGAGCACCTCGAGGCGCTCCGCTTCGTCGGCCGCGCGACGGCCGATCGCCTCCGACAGCCAGCCGATCCGCTCGGGGCGGATCCGGATCACCACCTCGGCGCGTGGCGCCTCGCGCTCGTACGCGGCACTCGATTCGGCCCAGTAGGCAGCGAGATCGAAGCCGCTCGGCCGTTCGAAGCGGCGGTCGAGTGCCTCGGCGCCGCGGATCCGCGAGACGCGGTACGTCCGAAGCTGGCCCTCGGTCCGGGCAACCACGTACCAGACGCCCGCCTTGAGGACGACCCCGAGCGGCTCGAGCTCGCGGGTCACGATCTGATCGCTGCGGCCGTAATCGATCTCGACGGCGCGTGCCTCCCAGACCGCGTCGGCCATCGTGGCGAGGTGCGGCGTCTCCTCGCCGACCTGGAACCAGCCGGCCGCGTCGAGGTGGAAGCGCTCGACGAGGCGCGATGCCCGTGCCCGCAGTTCGGGCGGCAGGGCGGCGAGGACCTTGAGCCGCGCCGCGGTCACCACGGTTCCCAGGCCGAGCTCCGCGGCCGGACCGGGCAGCCCGGACAGGAACAACGCCTCGGCCTCGTCCGGGGTCATCCCGGTCAGCCGCGTGCGGTAGCCGTCGACCAGCCGGATGCCGCCGTGCGGGCCACGTTCCGCGTAGATCGGGACGCCCGCCTCGCTCAGCGCTTCGACGTCACGATGGATGCTCCGGACCGACACTTCGAGCTCGCGGGCGAGTGCCGCAGCAGTCATCTGGCCGCGCGTCTGGAGCAGGAGGAGCAGCGAGACCAGGCGGGAAGCACGCATCCCCGCATTCTAGTCAATCATGACGCCGCTTGTCAGGTTTGAACTGGTCTGCGGCTAGGCCCCGAGGATCGAAATCAGGATCTCGATCGCACGGCGGAACAGCTCGATCGTCAGCCAGACCATCCCGATGAAGATCAGCCCCAGGCCGATGAAGAACAGCCGCGTGTCGGCGGTGCTGGCGCCCGGGTCGCTCGCGTGGCGCCGGAAGAGCACGAGGTTGCGCTCGTTCGCCTTGGAGAAGAAGTCGAGGACGTCGCCGACGAACGGCAAGGCGCCGAGGAGCATGTCGACGCTCGCGTAGACGACCATCCGCGCCAGCACGATCCGCGGCAGCTGGAATTTGGCAGCCTCGCCGATGATCCAGAAGCTGGCCACCGCTCCCGCCACGTCGCCGATGACCGGTATGAGGCCGATGATCGGGTCCAGGCCGAACCGGCGGCCGCCGGTTCCGGGGACCTCGATCAGGTCGTCGAAGAGCCGGGTCATGTGGGCGATCCGCCGCTCAGCCGCCGCGAGCCGGGCCGTGCGCGTCGGATCGATGCGGGTGACGGTTCCGGACGCGGCGGGTTTGACGGCGCGCGGGTCGGCGTCGCGCGAGCCGGCGGTCACGCTCAGAGGTCGGCGTCGAAGGTGTCGCAGTCGTCCACGCGGCCGCCCTCGTAGCCGGCAAGGAACCACTGCTGGCGCTGTTCCGAGGACCCGTGGGTCCACGTCTCGGGCGTGACCTGGCCCTGCACGCGTTCCTGGATGCGGTCGTCGCCGACGGCCGATGCGGCGTCGAGCGCCTGCGCGATGTCCGACCGGGTCAGCTGGCGCAGGAACCCGGTACCGGCGGCGTTGTGGGCCCAGACGCCGGCGAAGCAGTCGGCCTGCAGCTCGATTCGGACCGCCGTACCCTCGGCGCCAACGTCGCTCTGGCCACCCTGCAGGTTCCCGATCAGGTTCTGGATGTGGTGGCCGTACTCGTGCGCCACGACGTATCCCTCGGCCAGCGGGCCGCCCTCCGCGCCGAAGCGTTGCTGGAGCTCGTCGTAGAACCCGAGGTCGAGGTAGACGTGCGTGTCGAGCGGACAGTAGAACGGCCCGACGGCCGACGAGGCGGCTCCGCAGGCCGTGTTCACCCCGCCGTCGTAGAGCACGGTGTCGGCCGGTTCGTAGGTGGAACCACTCTGGGCGAAGGCGTCGGTCCAGTAGTCCTGGATGCTGTTCACGAAGCCGACGATGCGGCAGTCCTGGCGCTCGTTGGCGTCCTGGCCCGTCTGGCACTCCTCGGTCAGCTCGGTGCCGTTCTGGTCGGTGACGAAGCCTGGGTTGCCACCGCCCGACAGCACGCTCGGGTCTCCGCCGAGGAGAAGGTATGCCAGCAGCAGGACGACGCCGATGCCGCCGCCTCCGAGGGCGATGCCGCCTGCGCCACCAACCCCACGACGGTCGAGGACCTGGCGTGGGTTGAGGCGAGCATTGGGATTGAAGACCATGGCGGGCGCGCTCGGCTACCGGTTCAGCGGCAGGCGCCGGAGCGCGCCGGACGAACTGCGAACATGCGAGGCATTGTCGGACATGGCCGGTAGCCTCGCGGTTCCGGACCGTGAATCGCAAAGCCGCGGTCCCGCGTCGCCTTGCAGCCCGCTTGCAGCGTTGGCTGCCATCATCACCCCATGAGCGGTTCGCTCGAGGCCGCGCTCGAACTGGTCGGTGGCTGGGGCGCCGGGCATGCCGCTGTCGCGGTCGTCGGTGCGGACGGGATCCTGGCGTCGGTCGGCGATCCCGCGAGGCTCGCCGAATGGGCGTCGGTCACGAAGCTCGTGACGGCCTACGCCGTCCTCCGCGCGGTTGAGCGGGGCGATATCGCCCTCGACGAGCCGTACGGGCCCCCCGCAGCGACGGTTCGCCACCTGCTGGCCCACGCCTCGGGGCTCGGACCGGAGGGCAGCGCGCCGATCAGCGCGCCCGAGCGGACACGGATCTATTCGAACGTCGGCTACGACCTCCTCGGCACGCTGCTCGAGGAACGGTCCGGGCGGCCGATCGCGACGGTTCTCGAGGACGACGTCCTCGAACCACTCGGGATGACCACGACGCAGCTCATCGGGCGCCCATCGGCCGGCCTGCGCGGCTCGCTCGACGACCTCGCGCGCTTCGGGCGTGAGCTGCTGCGCCCCTCGCTGATCTCTCCGGGCACGCTGGCCGCCGCCACCACGGTGGCTTTCCCGGGCCTTGCCGGGGTGCTTCCGGGCATCGGTCGCTTCGACCCGCTTGATTGGGGTCTCGGCTTCGAGCTGCGCAATGGAAAGGACCCGCACTGGACGGGGTCACGCAATTCGCCCGAGACGTTCGGGCACTTCGGGGCGAGCGGCACGTTCCTGTGGGTGGATCCGGTGGCGGACCTCGCCCTCGCCTGCCTCACCGAGCGCCCTTTCGGGCCGTGGGCGCTGGCGGCGTGGCCGGCCCTCTCGGACGCCGTGCTTCAGGCCGCCGCCCAGGTCTAGGCTGCCCGCCGGCCCGGCGACGCCATGCCGTCCGGCGCGATCCCGGGCGCCAGCGGCAGCTCGAGCTGGACCGGGCCATCGTCGGCGTCCGTGCGCTCCGCCTCGAGCTTCACCGTCCGGCGGTCGCGCAGGTCGTATCTCTGGCGCAGGTCGTTGACCTGCCGCCGGACCGGGTCCAGCTCGCGCTTCCCGAGGTAGGAGCGGCCGGCGTACAACCGCTCGTAGTGCGGGAGCAGGTCGGGCCAGTCGCGTGCCAGGTTCTCCAGGAAGTGCTCGCGGGTGCCGGGCCGCAGGTACAGGAGGTTGGCCCAGATCCCGGTCGCCCCGGCATCCCGGGCCGCACGCACGACGGCCGCCATCGATTCGGGGGAGTCCGAGAGCCCGGGCAGGATGGGCGCCATGCCGACGCCGACGTCGAGGCCGGCCTCGACCAGCATGGTCAGCGCGCGAAGCCGCTGCCGCGGCGGCGCCGTGCCGGGCTCGGTGCGCCGCCACACCTCGGGGTCCAGCGTCGGGACGGAGAAGGTGATCGATGCGCCGGCTCGGCGCGCGGCCTCGCCGAGCACGTCGACGTCGCGGACGATCATCGGGCCACGCGTGATCAGGTGGAGCGGCGTCCGCGCCTCGGCCAGCCGTCCGATACAGGCGCGCGTCAGGCGGTAGCGGCCCTCGGCGGGCTGGTAGGGGTCGGTCGCGGTCCCGACAGCAACGAGCTCTCGCTTCCAGCTCCGGCGTGCGAGCTCGCGTGCGAGGACGACGGCGACGTTGACCTTCACCCGGATCGACCGGCCGTAGCGGTCGTCGGACGGCCGATCGGCACGCGCCTCGAATGCACGGACGTAGCAGAACGTGCAGCGATGGGCGCAGCCCGTGTACGGGTTCAGCGACCAGCGGAAGGACATGCCGGTGACCTTGCTGAGGGCCGAGCGGCAGGGATCCTCGCGGTATTCCGGACTCGCCATTGCTCGCTACTTTAGAACAGGCGTTCTGATGCTCGTCCAGAGGGTTCATGACGTTCGTCCATCCCGCGGCAGGACGGATGGCAGGTGGTTCCGTCGGAAGCGCGACGTACCTTCACCTCGGACGCGAAACGGACCGCCGGACACAGCGACACTCGTCCGGCGGCGCGCCGACCCTCCGGCGGGATGCCGGGCGGCGGCGGAGCCGGCATTCCTGCCTCGACGGCGGTCCGTCGCTCCACCCCTTCGATCCACGCTCGCTGGACGCACCACCAGTTCACCAGTTCCGTCTGGCCCGCCGACGTGGCCGCAGCGACCCACGCTCGCTTGGCACGCCCGACGGCGTGGCTAGTTCGGCAATTCGCCCGAGCTGCCCTGCTGCCGGAGGAAGCGCTCGATCTCCGAGATCAGCTCGTCGCCGGCCGGCAGCCGGGCCTCGTCGACCATCGACTCGAGCCGCTCGACGTACGCACGGGTCTGCTCGTCGGCGGCGGCCGCGAGGTCGAGGCGCTGCCGCATCTGACGCGATTCCTCGCCGAGATCCCCGGTCGGCAGGTCCACGCCGAGGTGGCGTGACAGGACGCCGAGCAGCTCCAGCGCGGCGGCGGGATACGGCCCCGACACGTAGTGCGGGATCTGCGCGAAGTAGCCGAGCGCGGGGATGCCGGCCTCCGCGACGCGCATCTCGAGCATGGAGATCGCCGCGGACGGGACCCGCAGCAGCCCGTCCGGTCCGCGATTGACGCCGCTCGTCAGGACCGCCGGCCCCGAGGCGGTGCCGATGATCGGGACGGCGCGGGTGTGGGGCACCGCGGCCGGGATCGCGCCGAGGCTGATCCACTCGGCCACGTCCAGGTGCTGGACGAGTTCGACGACCGCGTCCGCCAGCTCACGCCAGCGAAAATCGGGCTCCGGACCGCCGAACAGCAGCAGGTCGCGGCCTTCGATCGTCGAGTGCCGAACAGTCAGTGCCGGCCAGGTCAGGTTGGCCAGCCGGCCGTCGCGGATCTCCAGCGGTGGCCGCCGGGCGCGGTAGTCGAACAGCGCGTCGGGATCGAACTCGGCGACGACCCGGCTGCCGTCGCCGAGCTCCTCGACGGCCGTCGTCGAGGCCTGGCCGGCGTCCACCCAGGTATCGAACGCGACGACGATCGTCGGGGAGACGACCTCGATCGGTTCGACCAGCCGGTACAGCGTCATCGGGCAAGCATACGGGTCAGGGCGGGCGCTGCCCGCAGGCCGGCCCGGGCTACGATCCACCCATCGTCCGACGACCGTCACCGAGGCCTGACTCCGTCAGGCGGTCGGGCGCGGCGCGACGGTCCCGTGAGGAGCTCGCGCAGGCGTCCGAGGTCGCGATCGCCGAAGCCGTTTCGCGCGAGAAGCGCGGGTGCGCCGCCGTGCACGCGCTCGAGATGGTCGAGCGCCTCGAACATGTACTCCGGTTGGCAGTCGAGCGTGACGGGCCCGCCACGCCAGTCGGCGAGGCCGCTGGCCGCGCCGTCGGTCGCGAAGCTCTCGACGGACAACGCATAGTCCGCGGCGACGACCTCCGCCGGCACGCCGACGGCGGACAGGAGCAGGGCAACGGTGACGCCGGTCCGGTCGACCCCGGCCGCGCAGCCGATGACCGCCGGGAGGCCGTCGGGCTCCACGAGCGCGCGGGCGATTCCGGCGAGCGCCGTCGAGCGCGTGTCGAACATGTGGCGGTACGTGGCCGCGATCCCGTCCGGCACCGCCTCGTCGGGCATCAGCGGCATGTTCCGGTAGCGGACCTCGTCCGAATCGCGGAAGACGCTGGGTCGCCCCTCCACCTCGTGGGCCCAGCGGACGTCGATCACCTGGCGAACCCCAAGGTCGTGCAGCGCCTGCTGCGAGGCGACCGGGAGCTGGTCGAGGGCATCGGTCCGGAGGAGGGTCCGCCAGCGGGTCTCCCGGCCGTCGCCGGCCGGATAGCCGCCGACGTCGCGCAGGTTGCGCGTCCCGGGGAGGCGGAGATGCCGCTCTGCGAGCGCGGGTCGGTAGGGAACGTCGGCGGGCACGAGCCCGAAGGCTACCGTACCGGCCGCCGGTGCGACGGACGGAGCGGCCGAGCCACCCCGGCTCCTCCGCGAAGCGGGTGGCCCGGCCATGGAGCGGGCCCGGCCTGAGCCGGGCCCGCGGAACTGCTCGAAGGAGATACCTAGCCCTCGATGGGCTCACCGGTCGGGCTGACGACGTACCAGACGTCCCCGATTTCCTGACCCTTCGTGTCGCCGGGGGCGGCGTCGTTGGCGAAGTAGTACAGCGGCCAGGTTCCGACCTTGACCTGCTTGCTGCCGTCGGTCCGGTCGACCGTCACGAACTTCGACGCGTCGAGGCCCTCGCCGACCGTGATGTCGCCGGTGACCGTCAATGGCGGCCAGTTCGTCTGGCAGTCGTCGTAGCAGGTCGGTTCGCCGGCACTGTCCGGCTTGAACATGTACAGCGTCCGGCCTTCACCGTCGACCAGGATCTGGCCGAGGGCAGATTCCGCGACCATCACGGTCACGGCGCCGCCGGCTGCGGCGGACGCGGGCGCCGCTCGCGGGCGCTGCGCTTGCGGGCGCTGCACTGGCGGGCGCTTCACTTGCGGGCGCTTCGCTGGCGGGCGCCTGCGAGGCCGGCGCGGCGGTCCCTCCGCCACTCGAACAGGCGGCGACGAGGATCGCGAGCAGGGTTCCGAGGAAAAGGGTGCGTGTGATGGTGTGCATACGCGGAGGTCTCCATGATGGGCAGAGGTGGACCCGCCGGCTTCGGTCGGCGGCATCGGGCGGCGGAGTGTGCCTCGACACACCCCTGTACGCGCCCGATCACCGCGCGGTTTCGCAGCGTGCGAGGTTGATCCGCGGCTGTCACACCCCGAGCCCAGCGCTGACCGGCTCGGCGGCATGCCCGACTCGGACGATAGGACGGGCGCCGCCTGGACGGCCGCCGGGAGGGATTCACAGGACCGAGATGACGATCACGACAGAACATCGCGCCAGCCAGCACGACGCCTCGACGTCGACGCCGGCCGAACTCGAGGCATCGAATTCGGTCGAGGACGAGTTCCTGGGGCTCGTGTCGCACGAGCTGCGGACGCCGGTGACCACGATCCTCGGCAACGCCCGACTCCTGCAGGACCGGCGCGACCAGCTGGCAGTGGACCAGCGTGACTCGATGCTGGCCGACATCGCGGCCGAGGCCGAGCGCCTCCACGAGATCATCGAGAACCTGCTGTCCCTGACCCGGCTCGGGACGGGCACCCGGCCCGAGCTCGAGCCGACGGCGCTCGACCGCGTGATCCAGCGGTCAGTCGAGCAGGTCCGGCGTCGCTATCCCGACCATTCGATCGCCTTCAGCAGCCGGCCGTCGGTGATCGTGGAGGCCGAGCGGACCCATCTCGAGCTGCTGGTCGAGAACCTGGTCGGCAACGCCGCGAAGTACAGCCCGGAGGGCTCGCCGATCGACGTGCGGGTGGAGGAAGGCGAGGACGAGGTCCGCGTCCTTGTCCTCGATCGGGGGATCGGTCTTGACGAGCAGCCAACCGCCAGCCTGTTCGAGCCGTTCTACCGAGGCGAGACGGCCCGTTCGACGGCCGGCGGCGTGGGTATTGGGCTGGCCGCCTGCCGCAGGATCGTGCACCTGCTCGGTGGGCGCATCTGGGCACGATCGCGCGACGACGCCGGAGCGGAGTTCGGGTTCGCGCTGCCGATTGCGCCGGACGTCGACGACATGCCCCTGCGCCCCCTTTGATCGTGGAGGGCGACGAATCGGCCGCGTTGCAGCGATATCCCAGCGGCTGAGCGCCGAACCGCGACGGAACCTTCTTCGAGGTCGCGTCGTCTGATGGACAACGCGACCCACCAGGCCTGGGTCAGGGCCAATGACACTCCGGGTCGCGGGAACTCTCAGGAGTCATACCCGTGTTTCGTGCTGCCATTCGCCTGGCGCGGCCTGCCGCGCTCCTCGCCATCGCGGCGGTTGCCGTCGCCTGCGTCGGTTCCGCCGGCGCTGCCGGCTCGACGCCGTCGCCCAAGCCGGTCGATCCTGACAAGGTGATCTTCCGCGTGAGCTGGGAGGGCGGCTTCGTCACTCCCGAGACGCTCCTCGCACGGCTGCCGGCGGTCGTCGTCTACGCCGACGGTCGCGTCATCACGCAGGGTCCCGTCCCAATGATCTACCCGGGACCGTTCATGCCGAACCTGCAGGAGCGGACGCTGTCGCCGGATGCCCTCGACCGCCTGATCGCCCTCGCCCGCGAGAAGGACCTGCTGAAGGACGTCAAATACGACTTCCCGGGCATCGCCGACGCCGCCGACACCGTCCTCGAGATCAACCTCGACGGGAAGAGCTACCGCCTCACCGCCTACGCGCTGGCCGAGGCCGGGATGGAGGGCGAGATCGCCCCAGCCGTCGAGGTCCCGCCGGCGGACAAGGCCGGACGGACCGCGATGCGCGAGTTCATCGACGCCCTGATGGCCATCCCCGAGACCGACTATGTCGACCAGCCGCACGCCTACGCGTTCGAAGCGCTCCGGCTGTACGTGAAGCCGGCCGACATCGTCGACAACAGCGAGTTCCCGGGCGAGCAGCCGCCGATCGCCTGGCCGCTTGACGACCTCGCGACCGCGGGCACGGCGATCGACAACCCGTCGGTCGAGCGCTGCCTCGTCGTCGATGGCGACGACCTCGCGACCGTCCTGCCGCTGCTGCAGGGCGCGAACCAGCTGTCCGTCTTCGAGTCCGAGGGCGCGTTCTACTCGCTCATTCCCCAGCCGCTCTACCCCGGCGAGGCCGGCTGCTGAACCTTCTGGTCCCGCGCGGTCAAGCGGCTGCAGCGTTCTCGTGGAGGGGTTCGACCGCCGGCGGCCAACGATGCTCCCACCACACCACGGCGCTGAGCGCGATCGCGACGACCGCGAGCGGCCACGCCGGCGGCAGCGAGCCGACCAACGCGAGCCCGGCAGCCATGACGAGGAGGGCAACAACCCGACCGACCAGGATCGTGCCCGAAATCCGCCAGTAGACGACCGCCGAGAAGCCGACGAATAGCGCGACGCCGGTGCCCAGCGCGATGAGCACCTCGCTGTGGAGCGGGTCGCCTGGATGGGCCACGATCTCCTCGATGCCAACCGCGAACCCGATGATCCCGAACAGCATCGGGAAATGCCCGAGGCTGTACGCGTCGCGAACCCGGACCCCGATGTCCCTCGGCGCCGAGCCGTCGAGCTGCTCCTCGAGTCCTTCCTTGAACCACCCGAAGTAGGTCCACCACAGGAGGCAGGCAATCAGGAGGGCCAGCGCGGAATCGGCCACCAGGGGGAGTGTTCGCTCATGGGCCGCGACGGCCGTGCCTGCGACGATCAGCGACTCGCCGATGGCAATGATCACGAACAGCGCATGTCGCTCGGCCATGTGGCCCACGTGGATGTCCCACGTGCGCCCGCTGGCCGCCTGTGTCGCGAGCAGGTCCGTCAGGATTGCCAGCACCCAGATCAGCGGTCGGATCGACGGATCTGCCAGCGCGCCCACGAGGACGAGCGCGAGCCCGATCGCCGACGTGCCGGCCCAGCGCCAGATCCCGGCTGCCCGAGGGTCGTCGGTCCGCTCCATCTCGACGAGGACCTGAAGGGTGAGACCGAGGATGCGCACGACGAGGTAGGGGAGCGCGAACCACACGCCATCGTCGAGGAACGCCTGCGACACGGTGGTGGCCATCACGAACGCGGCAGCCGTGGCGGCAAGCGTGATGACCCGGACAACCACGTGGGTCGTGTCGGCCGGGTTGAGCGTCCAGGTGAACTGGGTCCACGCCCACCAGATCAACCAGAACAGGACGAGCGAGCGAAGCACGCCGTCAGGCGTGAGGTTGCGGGCAGTCAGCGCCGTGACCTGGGTCACGGCGAACACGAAGACGAGGTCGAAGAAGAGCTCGACGAACGCGACGCTTTGCGCCTCCGGCGCGTGCAGTCGCGGGCGAACCTGGGCGGTCATCGCCCGCACTGTAGCGGGAGCGCGATGGCGTCAGCCGGGTTCGAACGTCAACAGCACGTCATGGCTCGACCCGCCGCTCGTCTGGCGCTCCTCGACCGGTCCCACGCCACGCGCGTAGAACTTGTGCTCCTCGACGTCCGGCTCGAGCGGCGTGAAATCGCGGGTCTGGAGCACGTCGTCGAACGTCCCGAATGGAACCTCCACGTGCTCATTCAGGGACAGGATCTCCGCTTCGTCCTCCGCCTGGCCCGCGTAATACTCCTGCCGGTAGGCCTGCCCGACCTGCGGATCGGCCGGGAGGATGATGCCCGCCTGCGCCCCGTCCACGCCGGCCACCCATGAGCCCTCGGTGCTGACGACCTTGCCGTTCTCGTATTCCTTGGTGTCCTCGCCGAGATACCAGAGGTTGCCGAGGGTGTCCTGCGCGTACCAGTCAAGCGTGTCTTCGACGGGCTTGCCGTCCTCGGTCACGAGGTCATGGACCTCGGTCGCCGGGATGCCGGCGATGTCCCTGGTCTTGTCCGTCACGGTGACCTCGACCTGCTGCTCCACGCCATCTGCGTCGGTCTCGCGGTAGACCCAGCGACTGCCCGGCGCCATTGGCCAGAACGGGTGATCGAGCGGGACGCCGGCGAACAGGGACGGATCGAGCTCGATCGTGTCGGAGCCCTGCGGCAGGGCAAAGGACGGCGGTGGGGAGGTTGCGGGTGGAGCGCTCGCCGGCTGGGCTGTCTCCGGCGGGAGCGGCGTCAGCGACACGGGCGCTTCCGTTTGATTCGATGTCCCGCAGGCGGCAACTGCCGCGACCAGCGCCGTCGCAGCGGCGAGTTTCCGGATCGAACGCCTTCGCAGCACCATGGTGCGCCTCCGTTCCCGGCCAGCCTAGCCTTGCAACTAACAAGAGGCGGTCCGGCGCCGCCAGGTTTCACGTTTCGACCGATGATTGCCGGGCACTTTCGCCGTCCAAGCGGACATGACGATGACCATCAGCCCGGAACCGGTTCGAACCACCCCACCCACCGAGGAAGCAGCGGCCGTGGCGGCGGCCCGCGGCGGCGATCGCGACGCGTTCGCCGCGCTGTGCGAGCGGTACCGCCGCCAGCTCCACGTCCATTGCTACCGGATGCTCGGCTCGGTCGACGACGCCGACGACCTCGTCCAGGACACGTACCTCAAGGCATGGCAGGCGCGCGCCTCGTTCGAGGGACGCTCGCTCTTCAGGACCTGGCTCTACCGCATCGCGACGAACGCGTGTCTCGATGCGCTGGCGCGTCGTCCGAAGCGGGTCATGCCGCCCGACGTCCGGCCGGCCGAACAGGTCCTGAATACCGACTTCGCGCCGCCGGTCGACCTGCCGTGGCTGCAGCCATACCCGGATCGGCTGCTGGAGCTACCGGCTCCTATGCACGACGAGCCGTCGGTGGTGGTCGAGGCTCGCGAGACGATCGAGCTGGCGTATCTCGCCGCCATCCAGCACCTGCCGGCGCGGCAGCGCGCGGTGCTGATCCTGCGGGACGCCATGTCGTGGTCGGCCCGGGAGACCGCCGAGTTGCTCGGCATCAGCGAGGCCGCCGCCAACAGCCTGCTCCAGCGAGCGCGGGTGACGATGCGGACGAAGCTCCCCGAGCGGCGATCCGAATGGACCCGCGCGCCGGAGATCACGGACGCCGAGCACGACCTGCTGCGCCGCTACATCGCCGCGGCGGAGGCGGCTGATGCGACGGCGTTCACTGCGCTCCTCGCCGATGACGTGCGCCAGACCATGCCGCCACTCCCGATGTGGTGGGACGGAAAGGAGCTCGTGGGCGCACTCAATCGGTATTTCCTCGAGGATGGGGCCGAGGGCGACCTGCGCGCCGTTCCCACGGCTGCAAACATGCAGCCGGCCGCCGCGTTCTACCTTCGCACGTACGGGGAGACGGAGTTCCGGCTGATCGCCCTGGACGTCCTCACGATCCGGGATGGCCTGATCACCGAGATGGACACGTTCGACCCGCATCAATGCCCGGGGTTCGACCTGCCCGAGGTGCTTGCATAGGCTTCAGTCCTGGCAGACGAGGTGCATGGTGCCGGGGGAGGCGACGACATGGCCGTCGCCGTCATCGACCGTCAGGGTCACGACGTGATCGGTGCCGGGACAGTCCTCCGCGTAGAGGGTTGTGATGAGGAACTCACCGGTGCCGAGGACCGGATCTTCATTCGGCTGCAGGTCGCCGCGGTCGGTCGTCCAGATGATCGACTCGTCGGGGATCGGGCCGTCGGGATCATCGACGCGGGCGGTGAGCTGCAGCTTCTTGAAGAGTGAAGTCCCATCCGAGTCGAGGTCGTAGGACGTCCCGTCGGCATCGCCAAACGACCCGGGCTCGACGACCTCGACCGTCGGCGGCTCGTCTGGTCCGGCGGCCTCGAGGCGGAAGATCCGCGACACGGCCACCCGGCTCGGATCAGCCTGGTCGACCAGCTTGATCGCGAGGTACGTGACCCCGGCGCTGCCGAGGGAGCCGGTCAGCGCGAATGATTCCTGTCCACCGGCCTGGCCGGAGAACGCGCCCGGTTCCATCGAGAAGCCCCAGTTCGGCGGGCGCTCGCCCGGGAGCACGTCGCCGTTCTCGGCGATGAACTTCTCGGCGGCGGCGTTCGCAGCGGCCGGGTCGTGGGTGACATCGAGGTAGTACGCACGCACGAAGTCGAGCAGGGTCTCATCGCTCTCGCCCCACGGCGCGAGGAGTTCCACGCCCACATCCGCGCCGTCCAGGAACCGGGCATCGACGTCAATGCGGAACTCGTCGTCGATTGCCACGAGGGCCTGCGGCGGTTTGCCGGGCCCCGGGCTTTCGAGTTGGAGTGCCAACGCGGCCAACGTCCCCACGGACACGGATCGCGACATGCGATTTGCGTCGTCGCGGAATCGATACGAAATCGTTCCTGAGCTCGGCGGCGGGACAGGCAGCTTCCACTGCGCGTCGGAGTGGGCGACGAAGTCCGCCGCGATGGCATCGAAATCGGCCACCGGCTCGATCTCCCCGAGGCTCGGAGCCAGTGCCGGATCCACGACCGGGAGGACGTCGAACGCGACCGGAGGTTTATCCGGATAGCGCTCCTGGAGCCAGATGTCCGTTCCCGCCTCGAGGAGATTGCCGTCCAGCGAGGTGCCGCCCGGGGAGGCGACCCAGCGGAGCCGGTTTTCGGCCGGTGGCTGTGGCGTGGGTGAGGGTGTCGGGTCCACGGTCGGCGACGGAGAAGCTGGTGCAGTTGCGCTTGTGGTGGGAGCGGGCGTGGGCGTTGGTGTCACCATCGCAACGCCAGACCCCAGGCGGCGTTGTCGGCCCAGGCCCAGGGTTGCAACGGGACGCGCCGAAGGCACCGACGGCGATCACGAGTGCGGCCACGGCCGCAAAGAACTTCGCCGCGCGGTCGGCTCGGTTCGTCCACGGATCGAGCTTCGCCAGGGCTCGATCGATCCGCCGCTCCAGCCGCTTGAGCCGGCCTGCCGGCCGGCGCTGGCGGGGCGGGCGGGCAGGTGAAGCCTCTCCCACGCCGACTACCTCAGCGGGACGTCGCGCTCGTCGGCCTCATGTATACACCACGTTCCGGGCGTTTCCGTCTGCGCCGCCGGCCGCACCAACGTCGCTTGCACCCTGCAAGTGACAAGCGTAGGATCGTTGCAGCTTCAACTATTACACGCGAGGGACACCATGGACGACTCGATCCGGCGAGCGCTGGGCCGCGGTCACACCATCGACATCACGACGACCGGGCGGCGTACCGGCAAGCCGCGCCGCATCGAGCTGGTCTTCCACAACATCGACGGCCGTTTGGTCATCTCGGGCTCGCCGAACCCCCGGACGCGCGGCTGGATCTACAACCTCGAGGCCGATCCGCACCTCACGTTCCACCTGAAGCGCACGGTTCAGGCCGACCTCCCGGCCACCGCCCGTGTCGTGACCGATCCGGCCGAGCGCCGCCAGCTCGCCGAGTGGATCGTCGCCAACGCGTGGCACAACCAGGAGGTCGAGGCGATGGTCCAATACTCCCCGTTCATCGAGGTCACGATCGACGAGCTCGCGACCGATGAGAAGGAGGCCTCGCCGGCGTTGGATAGGGTGTAACGACCCAACGCATTGCGAGGCCCTCTCATGGACTGGACCCTGGAAGTCGTCATCCTGCCCGTCAGCGACATCGACCGGTCGGTCGCGTTCTATCGCGATCAGGTCGGCTTCGAGCTCGATCACAACACGACGACCGAGCACATGCACGTGGTGCAGCTCACGCCCCGCGGATCCGGCTGCTCGATCGTCTTCGGCGACCTGCCGAGCCAGCGCGAGATGGCGCCGGGCTCGATCAAGGGCCTGCAGCTGTGCGTTGCCGATGCAAACGCCGCACGCGAGGAGCTGACCTCGCGGGGCGTCGAATGCAGCGAGATCATGGAGTTCTCGCCCGACGACGGTGGCACGTTCTTCGGCTTCGCCGACCCCGACGGCAACTCGTGGGCCGTCCAGCAGCTCAAGGTTCGCGGCGAGAAGCCGCTGATCCCGGTGGAGCATCGCGGCCGGTTCGGCGCCTGACCGCCGGCGACCACCCGCGATCGCCTGACCCTCTGTAAATCGAGGCCTGTTCCTGCCAGACTGACGCTCGCCGGGGGAAGAGCAGCGACCGGCGGGAGGGGCCTGGATGACGGTCGTCGCCGACGCGTTCGACGAGCTGCAACAGCGGTTGGGCGAGGCACTCCACGCCAACCGCGCGGGCTCGGGCATCGACCACGTCATGATCGTCCTGCCGTCGTTCAGCATCGGCGAGTCGACGCTGGCCCACTACGCGGCGCGCATCCCGTCGCTCGAGCACCGCTACCTCAACGCGCTGCTGCTCGCCGGGCGCATCACCGACTGTCACGTCGTGTACATCTCGAGCCGAGCGCCCGACCCGGCCATCGTCGACTACTACGTGTCGCTCATGCCAGCCGCGGTCCGCGACTCGCTCCGTTCGCGGCTGACCCTCGTCGACATCGATGACGGAACCGTCCGCTCGGTCGCCTCGAAGCTGCTCGATCACCCGGATCGCATCGAGGAGATCCGCCGCATCATCGGCGGCCGTCCGGCCCTGATCGAGGGCTGGAACGTCACCGAGAAGGAGGTCCGCCTGGCGCTCGCGCTCGGCGTGCCGATCAACGGAACACATCCGAGGCTGCGCCACCTCGGCTTCAAAAGCGACGGCCGGCGGCTCGATCCGTCAGCGCCGGCGTTCCCGTCCCGGAGGGCTCCGAGGACGTCCGCTCCACCGACGACGTGATCGAGGCCGTCGACGCGCTCCGGGCGGCCAATCACGCTCGCGCCGGGATCGTGATCAAGCACGACGACAGCGGCGCGGGCGACGGCAACGCGGTGATCGACCTCGGTCCGATGGCGGTGGCTCCCGATCCGCGCGGATGGCTTCGCGAACAGATCGAGGCCTTGCCTGATTGGTACCGCGACGACCTTGCGCGAGGCGGCATCGTCGAGGAGCGGATCGCCGGCGACCGGTTCACGAGCCCGAGCGCCCAGGTCGACATCCGACCCGACGGTCGCGTCATCGTCCTCGCGACCCACGAGCAGGTGCTCGGGGGCGAAAGCGGGCAGGTCTACCTCGGCTGCCGCTTTCCGGCCGACCCGGCGTACGCCCCGCTGCTGGCGGCGCATGCCGCTGCCATCGGGGAGCAGCTCGCGCGCGAGGGCGCGATCGGGCGGTTCTCCGTCGACTTCGTGGCCGCTGCGGACGACGCGGCAGGGGACTGGCGGGTCTACGCGCTCGAGATCAACCTGCGAAAGGGCGGCACGACGCATCCGTACGCGGCGCTCCGCAACGTCGCGCCAGGTCGCTACGACCCCGGGGCGGGCCGCTGGATCACCGAGGACGGCGGCACCCGCTGCTACAGCGCGACGGACAACCTCGTCGACCCGGCCTGGCTGGGACTGTCGCCGGCCACCGTGATTGCGGCCGTGGCGGATGCCGGACTCCAGTTCGACCCGGAAACAGGCACCGGCGTCGTGCTCCACATGCTGTCCGGCCTCGCGATCGACGGCCGGTTCGGGCTTACGGCGATCGGGGAAACACCCGATGAGGCCGCCCGGATGCACGAGGCTACGCGGGCGGCGGTCGCGGCACTCGCCTGATCGTGATCTAGCCGGATCCCTCGGAGGCGATCCCCAGCTGCACGACCGTCTCGCCGCCGAAGGCCATCGGATCGCCGATCTGGTAGGCGTCGGCGATCTTGTTCCAGGCTTCGAAGCCGGGATGACCGTCGTGGGCGTGATGCCCTTCGCCGGTCGCGAAGATCGCGGCGACGAGGTACTGGACACTGCCCGCGACCGGGCGGGACGAGATGTCGAGGCGGTTCAGGGTGGCGCCGATCAGCAGTCCCCGCTCATGCAGGTCCTGCCAGACCGGCACTTCGTGTTGCCGGAACCCGGCCTCGAACGCCTCGACATGCTGGCTGGCGACGTTGAGCACGACCGTCACGGTTTCCATCCGGTCCTCCTTGCGACGCCGCCAGCATCGCACTACGCCTCGGCCGGGGCGTAGACCATGTACTGCACGCCGGTCTCGAGGGTCCGCGACGACACGAGCCGCAGCGGGACCTGGGCGCCATCGGCGAACAGCCGCTTGCCGTTGCCGACGACGATCGGATGGACCAGCAGGCGCAGCTCGTCAAGGACGCCCGCGTCGAGCAACGAGCGCACGAGCGTCGGGCTGCCCGTGATCGAGATGTCCTTGCCGTCCTCGGCCTTTCGGCGCCGGAGATCCTCCGGGACGTCGCCCTTGATCAGCTCGGAGTTCTGCCAATCGACGTCCTGCAGGGTCGTCGAGGCGACCAGCTTTCGGACGCCGTTGATCTCGTTCGCCAGCGGGACGTCGTCGCCCTGGTTCGGCCAGAACGCGGCGAACTCCTCGTAGGTCCGACGTCCGAGCAGCATCGTGTCGGACGCTTCCATCTGGTCGCTGACGATCTGGCCCATCTCGTCGTTGAAGTAGGGGAAGTGCCACGTCTCCGGCGCCTCGACGACGCCATCGAGAGACATGAACAGGCCCGCAACGATCTTGCGCATCTCGATCTCCTCATGTTGTGCCCGTTCGGGCGGGTTTCATGAGGTGGTCGGATCCTGGGGGCGGATTTCGACACCGACGGCTAGTCCGCGGCCGTCTCCGTTCCGGCCTGCCATAGGCCGCGTTGCCACGGCTCGCCCGGGGCGCTGCGCCAGGCGGTCCAGCCAGGCAGCAGGTCGGCGACCTCGAGCACGGACGGATCGAGGCCGACCACACGGGCCATGCTGATCAGCGCGGCCCGATCGACGTCGACCTCGTTGCCGTCGAGGAACTGCCAGCCGTCGTCGTCGGCGTCGTGACTGACGAGGAGGATCGGCGCGCCGTCGAGCACGGCTCGGACGGTGATCGCCGCCGCATCGGGCGGCTGATCGAACGGCCAGTCCTGTTCGTCGGCCAAGGTGCCTCCGTGACGGGGCCTCAGGACGTCGCGTACTCCTTCGGGTGCGACTCGCCGTCCTTCGCCTCGGTGCGCTCCATGATGGCGATCGTCTCGGCGACCGACCGGCCATTCTCGTCAGCGGCGCGCTTGAGGTCCTCGTAGGTGATGTTGTGCTCGCCCATCTCGAGGTGGGCATCCATGCATCCGCAGGTCAGGCACATCGCGTCGTCCTCCTTCGTGGTCACGGCTGTGTAGGACTAATCGTGTACCGCGATGGTTTGGATTTCGGAGCGAGGTGCGCGTCGTGCGTCGCGGCGTCAGGACGCGGCCGGGGTCCTCGAGTAATGGCGGAACAGCGCCACCCAGCCGACGAAGGACACGGCCATGACGACCGGCAGCAGCCAGTCGCCGAGGGCCATGTGCACCAACGCGTTGGCCGCGACGCCCGTCCAGCAGATGAGGCCGAACACGAGGATGAGGGTTCGTGACATGGCGACCACGGTCCGCCAAAAGTCCCGCCGGATCAAGGCCCGAAAGTCCTATGTGGTTCGCCGCGGCACCGTTTCCGCTCAGCCGATCACGTTCCGTTCGACCACCCGCCGCCCATCCACCAGTCGCTCGAACCCGAATACCGAGAGATCCAGGGTGAGGTAGCGGCCGCTGACGATCAGCTCGGACAGGGCTCTGCCCACGGCCGGCGCCTGCTGGATCCCGTGCCCGCTGAAGCCGTTCGCGAACAGCAGGTTCGTGAATTCCGGATGCCGGCCGAGGATCGCGTTCTGGTCGACGGTGTTGTACTCGTAGTAGCCCGCCCACGAGCGGAGCGGCTTGATCGCATCGAACGCGGGCACGCGCGCGGCGAGCGCCGGCCAGAGCAGCTCGTCGAACTGGCGGTGGTCGACGTCGAGCGGGAGGCCGTCCAGGTCATCCTCGACCGGCGGCGACGTCCCGCAGATGTACGACCCCCCTTCGGGCCGGAACCACACGCCGGACGTGTCGATGACGAGTGGACACCCCGGAAGCGACTCGCGGACGTCGAACACGAACACGCACCGCCGGCGGGCCTCGACCGGCAACTCGATCCCGGCCATCGCTGCGACCTGGCGGGCCCACGGGCCCGCGGCGTTGACGACCGTTCCGGGGGCGAGCCGCCGGCCGGATGCCAGCCGGACCCCGTCGATCCGTCCCGTCCCGCGATCCAGTCCCACGACCTCGTCCCGCACGAACTCGACACCGAGGGCGAGCGCTCGTTGGCGCAACGCCTGCAGCAGGCCGAAGCCGTCGAACCATCCCTCGCCGGCAAGTCCGAGCGAACCGGCCTCGACATCGTCGAAACGCATCCACGGAAACCGTTCGGCGAGCTCCGCGCGGTCGAGCAGGACCACCTCGGCGCCTTCGGCTCGCTGGATGGCATGCACCTCACGCAGCGTGGCCGCGCCCTCGGGCGGCGCGAGAAAGAGGTAGCCGCGCTCCTCGAGCCCGACGTCGATCGGGTCGGGCCCGCGCGCGAGGTCGCGCAGGAACTCGAAGCCAAACCGCGACATGCGGATGTTCTCCGGGGTCGAGAACTGCTGGCGGATCGAGCTCGCCGAGAGGGACGACGACGCGTGCCGGTACGTGGGGTCGCGCTCGACGATCGCCACGTGCCCCCCGAACCCGGGATTGTCCAGGAGGAATGCGGCCACGGCACAGCCCATCGCCCCTCCGCCCACGATGACGACGTCGAACTCGTGCCGCCCATCACGCATGCGCGGATTGTCGTTGACAGTTGGGGCACGATGGTGAGGCGCGTGCAGGCACTGGGGGTGCGCCATGGCAGTCACGGGGGAGTCGCCCATCTTCGGGCCTCCGTCGATCACCGAGAAGCGGTTCGTCAACAGCCTCCGCGCCGCGAAGTCGCCGGCGGCGGACGAGGGCGCGAGCATCTACCGGCGGATGGTCAACAACGGCTTCGACCCGCTGATCGCGCTCGGCCAGTTCCAGGCCGAATCGGGCCTCGGGACGAAGGGCTTTGCGGTCCAGACACGGAACTGGGGCAACATCCTCTTCTACGACTGGACGAAGGCGCTTGGCGCGGTCGAATTCGCACCGAACAACGGGTTCCATTACTCGGAGTTTCCGACCTGGACCCAGGGCGCCCGGGCGTACATCCGGCTGATGAAACGCTACGAGGCGCGCGATTTCGACACCGTCGAGAAGATGGCCGCGCACTGGCTCGGCGACAAGGTCGGCACACCGCGAACGAACCGCTACGTCGGCAACATCCTGCAGGCGTGCGCGCGCTTTGCCGCTCCGCCGGCGAAGTCGAGCGTCTCGACCACGGGCGGCGGAACCCCGCCGCCGTCGCCGGCCAAGCCGAAAGCCCCGCCCGTGATCTACGTCGTCAAGTCGGGCGACACGATGTCGGGGATCGCCAAGCGCGAGCTCGGGTCGTCAGCGCGCTGGCCGGAGATCTACAGGATCGCGGCCAACCGCAAGCTGATCGGCTCCGACCCGGGGCTGATCCGGCCGGGGCAGCGCCTCGTGATGCCGACCAGGTAGCGGCGGTTTCGACTACATGCCCGGCGGCGGCTGGCCGGGCTGCTGCGGTGGCTTCTCGGGCTGCTGCGGCAGGCGGTTCGCCGCCCGTCTCGCCGTCGGTGATCGCGGCGAGGCTCGGCGTCGTCGTCATCGAGATCCGGGCCGTCGCCGCCGTCACCTGCATCGCCGCCACCGACGGCGCCATCCTCGGAATCGTCGTCGTTCGGCGGCTCCTGCTCGACGTCCTCATCGGTCTCTTCGGTTGAACCGAGCTCGTTTTCGATGACTTCGCCCGGGGCCTCCTCGGTCTCGACGCCAGGCTCCGGCTTTGTTCCGATGACCCCGCGGCGCGAGTACGAGCGCGAGAGACGGAGCTGTTCCGAAACGGTCGTCGTCGCCTGCGAGACCGCCCGCGACCCGAAGTAGAAGCCCGCCACCGCGACGACGAGGGTGCTGACCGTCGTCATCAGCTGCAGGCCGAAGTCGTGCGCCTCCTGGGTCATCACCTGCCGCGTCGCGACGTCGTACAGCGCCGCTGCCGGAGGTGCGGGGACCGGCGTCAGGAGCGTCTGCGAGACAACGATCGCACCGTCGGCCCGGAGCGCATCGATCTGCACCTGCGTCAGACCCGTCGACTCGAGTACGGTGCCGGCGGAACCCGCGGCGAAGACCTGGATGCCGATGATCGCGAAGATCAGGATCAGGCTCATCGCGATGAGGGCCCGGATCGATCCTTCCGGCATGCCGAGCGCCTCGCCCGGCGCCCCCATGTCCAGCGCCCGCAGGATCAGCGTGCCGAGATAGAGCAGCAGCGCGACCGTGACGAAGCCGGCCACCAACAGGACAACGCCCTCGAGACCCTTCGAGGGACCGTCCTGGCCGTAGAGCGTGATGAAGCCGTAGATCACGGCGCCGACAAGGACTGCGCCGCCGAGCACCGCGGCGATGCCGAACACGCGTCTCCCGGTGACCCGATCCAGGGCGGGGTTCAGGACGACGACGGGGCGCTCGTCCTCGCCATCCTCGTCATCGGCGACATCGGCCCCGTCGAGGCCGTCCCCCCGTGTCGGATCGTCGGTCATCCCGCACCCCTCCGTCGATCACCGCGCGCGCGCCAACTGTAGTGCCCGATCGCCGCGCTGACCAGACTCGATTTCGAGTTTGCGCTTGACCCGTCGCACTGGCGTTGTAGTCTGGCGGAGGCCGAACGGACGAGCGCGCGAAACCGGTCCGGAGGAGGTGGGGGCCACCATGAGCGGCAGGCGCAAGATCGGCTCGCGGGAGACCTATTTCCCGCCGTTCATCAACGAGCGGTTCGACGGCCCGCCGTACTGGGCATGCACGTTTACCGCCTTGCTCAACGGCGCCAACGTCGGATTTCTCGGGAACCGGGAAGCGAGCCACGCCGAGGTGCGCAAGCTGGCCCGCGCGTCCGGTGATGCCGACCTGAACGGCGGCAGCTCGTCGAGCCACATGATCACGGCGATGCGCGTGCGCTACAGCAAGCGCATGCACCTCGAGGCGCTGCCTCCCCGCCGCGTCCAGGAGAGACTCGCGTCGGGCTGGGCCATGGTCGGCGCCGTGACCTACGGCGCGCTGCCCAGGCACTTCCGCCGCCACAGCCCGAACTTCAAGAAGGGCCACCGGATCACGCTGCTCGGCTGGGACGGCAAGGCGTCGTGGATCCTCGACCCGATGGCCAGGGCAGGCCACAGCTACGAGGGGGAGCCCATCCCGTGGAGCAAGTTCGAGCCCGCCTGGTGGAGCGGCGAACAGCTCTGGTTCGCGGAGGGCATGTTCCGGAAGCCGCCACACGTGAAGGTCCTCGACAAGGTGCCGGACGGAACGTGGCGGATCCCGGACGGGGCGCGCCTCACCGCCCGTCTTGGCAAGAACCCCCGCGTGATCATGCGCAAGGTGGTCCTCGCCGAGCCCAAGTCGGGTCATTTCGACGCGATCGTTGAGGTGATCCCCACGAACGGACCCTCGATGGGCGAGTTCATCCGCGTCTCGAGCGGAGGCCTCGCCGGCATGCTTATTCCATTCCGAACGCCAAAGATCGTGATCAAGCCCAAGCGAGGCTCGTCCACGACTGCCCAAGAAGCAGGCAGACGGATCGAAGGAACCGCAGAAGCCGGCTCCGCAAAAGCAGGGCGACGAGTTCCTCGCCGGCCGCAAGGCCGAGTACAAGCGGATCAAGGATGAAGTCGGACCGGTGGTAAACCTGCCGCCAGCGCCGTGAGCCGAAGGTCGTCCCGCACGGCGCCATGAGCTACCTCCTGATCCCCGGACCTGCGACTGCCACGACGGCGACGATGTGGGCCGCTGCCATCGACGAGCCCGACGATCCGAAGAATCTCGAGATCGTGGTCGCCACCGGAGAACGGCAGGTCCTCGGCAGCTGGGATTACGACCTGGAGGGCGGGAAGCGGCGCGTGCATATCCGCCGGGTCGTGTTCACCGGCCTCGGTGAGCGGTCGCGCCGGCTGGCCGAGCTTCGCCGTGCCGGCGGGACCGTCGCGAGAGCGATGATGGGCACCTTGCCGAAGCAGGTCCCAAGTCTCGAGGAACGGCCGTTCACGATCCTCCTCGGCTCGTGCTTCGCGCAGAAGAAGGACGGCGCCGGGAACGTGGGACGGACGTTCGCGCTGCTTCCGTCGGACGTTCGCCCGGACCTCAAGCTGCTCTGCGGCGACCAGGTCTATCTCGATGCGCCGTCGTTCTGGACCGTGTTCCCGGCGGTCACCGAGGGTGAACTCAAGCGGCGGCTGCTGGAGTCGTACCTGGCGGCGTGGACCCAGGAGCCCGGCTATCACACGCTTCTCGCCGACGGGCCGAACGCCTTCACCGCGGACGACCACGACTTCTGGAACAACGCCCCGAAGGGATCGGTCACTGCCCCAGCCACGCTGATTCCCAAGCTGCGCAAGCGGTGGCTCGATGAGGCCACGCACCTGTATCGCGCGTTCCAGCGACCAGACGCGGGGCTGATCAAATTGGACATGGACGGCCTGTCGATCCGGGTCGGCGAGGTCCGCGTGGACCGGACCGACGACCGGCGAGCGGTTCATGACAGCGGCGGATCTCGCCGAGATCCGGACGTGGGCCAGCGGCCTCAGGAGCCCGGGCTGCCTCGTCCTCGGCCAGGTCTTGTTCACGGCCGCGGCCGGGACGATCAGCAGGCACATGGACCTCGGGCTGCCCGACTTCCGGCAGTACACCGAGCTGCTCGACGCGCTCCGCCAGGCACCCCATGCCGTCGTGATCCTGACCGGCGACGTGCACTTCGGACGCGTGGCCGTCTGCCAGTTCCTCAACGGGCAGGAGATCGTCGAGGTGGTTGCATCGCCCCTTGCGCTCGTTGCGTCGTTCCCGAGCAACGACTGGAAGACGGCGCCGGGACTCTATCCGGCCGTGGCCGCTCCGGGGTTCGTCCAGCGGCCGATCACCACCGACAAGGGCTATCAGTTCAACGGCAACCATTTCGCGACGATCGGCTTCAGCCGGTCGGGCGGGCGGGTCCGCATGCGCGTTCAGGCGTGGCCCACTGAGAACAAGGGCCGGCCGCCTGTCCCGGTCCGTACCTACGAGCGGTGGATCTCCTGACATGTTGCCCGTCCGCAAATCACCTGACGCCGAAGCGAATGCGGCCTTCGTCGAAGACAAGCAGCGCGGAGCCGAAAGCAACATGTCCTGGATCCGGCGGTGGCGTGCCGATAGCGCGGCCTTCTTCGGCGCGGGCGACGTGATCCTGCTCGGCGGCAGCAGCCTGACCGACTTCCGGATTCGCATCGCGCAATCGCACGCCCGACACGACCTGACGCCGAGCTACTGGTCGCTGGTCGGCATCGTCGACGCGAACGACCAGGTTCTGACGGCGCCGCTGTGGCCGCTGCTCGAGCCGGATCGCATGCCCCTGTCCAACGGCATCCAGTCGATTCCTCTGAGCACGTTCGACGATCGGGCCGCCTGGCCGAACATCGGGGTCGATCCGCTTCCCGGGGGTCCAGCAGGACCCGGTCGACTGCGTGACGCGGCTCCGCGAGCAGCGCTCGATCATCGACATCCCGACCCTGATCCTGCCGTGGCTCGGGTTCGTGTGGGGCGCCGGCGCGGCCGGCAACCCGTTGCTGAACGGGTTCGGCTTGCCCAGCGCGGTGCTCGTCGAGACCGCGTTCGGGATCGCCGAGGTGGAGCTGACACCGGGGCTGGCGGCCGCCTCGTCCTGCCCCGAGGCGATCTACCAGGCCGCGAGGTGGTGGGCCGGTTACTACACGGACACGGCCGGGCCCCAGACGACCGGGACGCGTCGGCGGCGCAAGAAGGTCGAGGAGCCGCCGACCCATCCGGCTGGCCGATACCTGCTTCGCCAGCGACAGGCGACGTACGTGGAACCGAAGTAGGGCGGCGCAGGGCCGCTGAAGCGCGGGATGCAGGTCGACGTCAACGGCACCCGACTCTGGTTCGATGTCGACGGCCCGGCGCTTGTGCCCCGTGGCGACTCGATGGAACTCGCGACCAACGCTGGTCCTGGTGCATGGCGGGCCGGGGAGCTACGACCACTCGTACTTCAAACCGTGGTTCTCGCGACTCGCGGATCGCATGCAGGTCGTCTATCTCGACCTCCGCGATCACGGGCGGTCGGAGTGGGGCGACCCGGCCAGCTGGAGCTTCGAGGTCTGCGCCGACGACGTTCGCGCGTTCTGCGACTCCCTCGGGATCGAGCGGCCGATCGTCCTCGGCCATTCGATGGGCGGCTTCGTCGCCATCCTTTATGGGTCGCGCCATCCCGGCCATGCCGGCGGGCTGATCCTGCTGGGCACGTTCGCCCGCTTCGATCTCGATCGGCTCGCCGACGGGTTCCGGGACATCGCCGGTGATGAGATCGGCGAACTCGCCCGGCGTGCATACGACGACGAGGACGTCACCGACGACGAATGGGTGCGTGTGTTCGCCGCATTCGGCCCGCACATCCCGACAGATGAGGAGCTGGCGCGTCGATTCCAGAACACGGCGGTCAACGAGCGCGGCGGCCAACTGATGACCGAGCTGGATCTCCTCGCCGAACTGCCGAAGATCCTCAGCCCCACGCTGGTCTGCAACGGCTCAGCGGACCCTCTGGCGACAACGGCCGCGGACGAGATCCTTGACGGCCTGCGGCCGGGCGTCGGCCGGCTCGAGGTCATCGAAGGGGCCGGCCATTTCCAGTGGCTCGACGCGCCCGACCGCCTCTTCGAGGTGATCGGCGACTTCGCCGTGGAAGTGTCTGGATCAGGCTGACGGGACCGCCGGCGCGACAGGTCATTCGGGCACAATCTGCCGGTGCAATCACTGCGATCGGCGGGGACGCGCGCGCTGGTTGTCGTGGTCGTCGGCCTCGGGCTCGGCGTCTTCACGCAGATCCTCCAGAGCGTCCTGCCGACCGGTTGGTCGCAGGCCGCCAACGCGATCTCGCCGTGGCTGCTCGTCGCGTTCTTCATCGGCGCCGCCATGCCCGACCGTGGAAGCGCCGTCGTCGCCGGGCTCGCCACGCTCGTCCTCGCCTTGATCGGCTATTACGCGACGACGCAGCTCCGCTACGGGATCGGCGGCGGCACGAGCGCGCTGATCTTCTGGGGGCTGGGCGCGGCGGTCGGAGGGCCTGTCTTCGGGCTCGCGGGCCACACCTGGCGGACTGGCGAGCACCGCTATCGGGCACTGGCGCTCGGACTGCTCGCCGCCGCGTTCATCGCGGAAGCGGGCTATCACCTGATCGTGCTGTCCGAGCCGGGCGTGGCCGTCGGGTTCGCGATCGCCGGCCTATTGGTCCCGGTCGTGCTCGGGCGATCCCGCGAGGATCGCCTCGGGGCGTACGTGGCGGCAGTCCCGGCCCTCGCCCTCGGCGCCGCCGGGTTCGTCGTGTTCATCTGGATCTACGACGTCACGTCACGAATCCAGGTCTGACGACTGCCAGATATCAGCCGGGGTAGTCAAAGGCAGACGTGGCGGGCCTTGTCGGCCCGAATTCGCCCGGATCCACTGCCATGCAGCACTGGGACTGATATCTGGCCACCAATCCAGGCCAACCTCTCGCCGATCATTACGCGGGCTGATATTTGGCACGAACGCGGGACCTCGGCTCTCACGGGCCGTCGCGCGCCGCCGGCTACTGCTGCGCGGCGAGCTCCGCGACGGCGGCCGACGCGCCGCTCTCGATCGGATCGCCATGACCGACGAGCAGCGTCTCGAAGCCCAGCTCGGCCAGCTTGGCGATGGAGCGCTTGGCCTCGTCCATGTCCTCGGTGAACTGGGCGCCCGGAAGCGCCGGCTTGCCGCCCTCGGTGCCGAGCGCGTCGCCGGCGACCAGTAGCCCGCTCACCGCGTCGTACACGGAGATGCTTCCCGGGGTATGGCCGGGCGTCGTCACGATCTGCAGGTCGAAGACGCGGTCGCCGTCACCGACCGGGGTGAGCGGCCGCGGCACGCTGATCGCCGCGATGTCCTCGGCGCCCGCGTACCCGGCCGCATCGGGGGCGGCCTCCATGACCTCGGCCGCGCTGCCGATGTGGTCGTTGTGGCGATGCGTGAGGATCAGATGTCCCACGGCGGACCAGTCGAGGCCCACCTCGACGAGCGAATCCTCGATGGCGCCCGCACTCCCACCGACGCCGGTATCGACGACCACAGCCTGACCGCCGCGCACGAGGACGTACGCCGACACGAAGCCGAGGTCGACCCGCTGCCACGTGAGCCCGTCACGGGCAGGGGGATTGCCCGCCGGTGGCGACCCTGCGGCGGACGACGCCGACGGCTCCGAACCACCCGCCGCCGACCCCGTCGCTGACGCCGATGCAAGCGCCGACGCCGACGGTCGGGCCGAGGCCAGCGTTCCGGGCGAACAGGCCGCCAGGCCGACGACGGCGAGGGCGAATGCCCCGCGGCCCAGGTCGGCGATGAAGGTGCGGCGATCGATTGGCTGCATCACGTCGAACCATGCCCTCGCTGCAGTGGAACCGTCCTCAGCCTCCCATACGCCCGTGGACCGCGACGTGGATCCGGGCTAGCCGGCTCGTCGCCGCTCGAGGCCCTCGAGGACCAGGTCGAGCCCGAACTCGAACTCGAAGTCGTCGTCGCAGCCACCCAGACCTCCCTCGTGGCTCACGGCCGCCGCGAGCTCGCCAAGGTACGGGAAGTTCACTCCCAGTTCGCGAGCGAGTCGAGCCGCGGTTTCCGGGTCGGGCCGCGCGTCCGTCGAGTCGTCGAACGGGTCCTGGGTGAACCCGAGCATCCGGCTGCCAAGGACATGGATCGCGTGGTGCGACATCTCGAGCGAGAACCCCGCGCCGCGGAGGATCTCCATCACCGCATTGATGTGGCGCAGGGTCGACGGCCCGATCTCCGGACGCTCGACGATGACGGGTGGCGCCCACGGATGGCGCAGCATCACCTGCCGCGCAGCAAGGGCAAGCTTCCGCATCGAGCCGCTGCCAGTCGCCAGTGGGGCGGGGAATGTCGATCTCGCCGACGACGACGTCGATCGCCCCGTCGAGGATGTCGTCCTTGTTCCGCACGTGGCGGTACAGCGCCATCGCCTCGACCCCGAGCTCCTGCCCGAGCTTGCGCATGCTCAGGGCCTCGATGCCGTCGCGATCCGCGAGGTCGACGGCGGCCCGAAGGACGCGCTCCTTGGTCAGGGGCGCGCGACGTTCTGCGATGAAAGCTGCTTCGGTCACTTGACGAGTTTACGCTGTAGCGCTACGTTTACGCCGTAAACGTACACCGTAAACAGGAGGACCGCCGCCATGACGACAATCGAAGCCAAGCCGACGCCCCGGGTTCCGCACTGGCTGATCCGCACGATCTGGTTGGTCCACCGCCGGGCATACGCGATCACCGGCGGCCGGCTCGGACTCCGAACGCCGACCCCACACCGCTGGGGGATGCTCCGGCTGACGACCGTCGGCCGTCGTTCCGGGCGAACCCGTGCTGCCATCCTCGGCTATATCGAGGACGGGCCGAACATCGTCGTGCCGGCGATGAACGGGTGGATGGATCCCGATCCCGCGTGGTGGCTCAACCTCCAGGCACACCCCGATGCGACGATCCAGTTGCCGGGCGGCGATATCCGGGCGGTGACGGCTCGAGCAGCCCAGCCGGAGGAGCGGGCTCGCCTGTGGCGTGCACTCGTCGATCTCGGCACTTCCGCCTTCACGGACGCGAACGCCACGGCCAGGTCCCGCGAAACCGCCATCGTGGTCCTCGAACGGCGCTGACCGGTCAGCGGGCGCGTTCCAGGGCGTCGAGGATACCCCGTGCTTCTCGCAGCGATGATGTGACGTCACCAGTGATCGGTTGCGGGCGTCTGAATGGTTGTCGGCGTACATTCGACTGAGCGGTGGACACCATTCTTGCAGCGTTCCTGAGCCGGTTCTTCAGCCCGCTGCTCGCCCTCGCCCTGGTCCTGAACGGGCTCGCCGGCGCCGCGACCGCGACCGCGACCACGACCACGACGAGCCCGACCCTTGCCCACCTCGTCGGTCAGAAGCTCGTCATCCGCATGGACGGCACGACCCCGAGCGCGAGCCTGCTCGGGCGCGTCAAGCGGGGCGAAGTCGGCGGCATCGTCCTGTTCGGCTTCAACATCACGACGAAGTCGGCGCTGATCTCGGCGATCTCGAAGCTCCAGGCCGCGGCTGCCGCGGGCGGCCAGCCGCGGCTGTTCATCATGGTCGACCAGGAGGGCGGGACGGTCCGCCGGATCCCGTGGGCCGGCCCGACGCTGAGCGCGCGGCAGATGGGAATCGAGAACAGCGTCGATCTCGTCACCCAGCAGGGTTCCTCGAGCGCGGCCGCGCTCCACGCGTCCTCGATCAACGTGAACCTGGCGCCGGTCGCCGACGTCGCCGACTCGACCGCGTCGTTCATGTACAAGCAGGCGCGGACGTTCGGGTTCAGCGACACCCTCGTTGGGCGGCTCGCCCTTGCCTTTGCCAATGGGACGCGTTCGCAGCGCGTCGATTCCGGTCTTCAAGCACTTCCCGGGCATCGGCCGGGCGACCCGCAATACCGACGCGTACAAGGTCGTCATCGGGGCGTCGAAGACGACGCTGAACGAGGACCTGTATCCGTTCCGCCACGCGATGTCCGCCGGCGGCGCGCCCATGCTGATGCTGTCGAACGCGACCTACACCGCCTGGGACTCCGCGAATGGCGCCGGCTGGTCGAAGGCGATTGGCTCGTTCCTGCGGCACGACCTCGGCTACACGGGCGTGACGATCACCGACTCGCTGAGCGGCCAACCCGCGACCTACGGCCTGTCGCTCACCGTGATCGCGGCCCGTGCCTGCCGCGCCGGCACCGACATGGTCATGCTGACCGGCAGCGAGGGATCAACGGCGAAGACCTACAACAGCCTGCTCGCGCTGGCCGGATCCGGCTCGATCGCGAGGGCCACGCTGCAGACGTCCTACGACCGGATCGTCGCCCTGAAGTCCGAGGCTCTAGCGGGTCAGTCGTCGCCGTTGAGCTTCCGCATGTGGAGCACGATCCGGGCGATCAGGAGCAGGAGGAGGACGACCAGCCCGTATTGGACAAGGTCATAGTCCACGCCTCCCGGCAGCATGCGCCGCGTTTCGTCCGGCTCGCGAAGCACGAAATACAGCACCGCACCGATCACCAACACGGCGACACCGAGCTGCACCAGCCGACGGCGAACGGCTTGCATCCGGCGACGGAAGCCGAGCAGCGTCGACTGTGCCTCGACGATGAACGGTTCCTGCGCTTCGATGAATTCGAGGAACCTCACGGACCGGCCAATGCGGACGGACGCTTCGTAGAACCGCTCCATGGCCAGCCGGGGATCGGCGAGCGACAGCGCTCGCTGGCGCATGTAGCGCGTAAAGAAGCGGCGAACGTTGGCACGCAGGTCGTAGTTGATGGCGAGCTCGTGGCGGATCGTCCCGAGCATCACCAGCATCTTCAGGTAGGCCACGATGCCCGGAGAGAACGTCAGCGAGTGGTCGCGGATCCCGCGCATCGTGTCCATCGCGAGGCGCGAGTACGGGTTCGGCCGCGGTGGGCGAGCGGGCGAGGCGGCGGCGTCGGCGGGAGGCTCCCCGCGAGTCTCGATGTCGGCCGCGCCCATCTCGTAGACGAACGCACGATGCACGCTGATGAGGTACGAGCGCGCGGCCTCGGGATCGGTGGTGGACGTCGGACTGAGCCAGCGCATGAGCTCCGTCACGGCGGCATCGACGTCCCCATGGAACAGGAGCCAGCTGTAGTGGGTGAGTGAATCGCGCGTGTCGTTCGGGAGGCTGCCCACGATCCCGTAGTCCACGTAGCCGATCGCGTTCCCCTGCAGCACGAACAGGTTCGCCGGGTGAAGGTCCGCATGGAAGTACCCGTGGACGAACACCTGGTTGAGCATGTTCCAGTCGAGGTTGCGCACGATCTTGTCCGGGTCGTAGCCGCGCGCACGCAGCGACGCGAGATAGTCGGCGTCCTTGTTCCGCGACGCGATCATGACCTCGTAGAGGGAGATCCCCTCGATGAGCTCCGAGGTCAGGACCCGCGACGTCGTGTAGTCGCGATACACGCGGGCGATCCGCTCGAGGCGTTCGCCTTCGGCGTGCTCGTGAAGGAGCGCCGCCTGGCGCGCCTCGACGAGATAGTCGAGCTCGTCGGCCGTCCAGCGCGCGAATTCATCGATCACCTGCCGCGATTTCGTCGCCCCGAACAGCCGCGACCGATCGATGAAGCCGCCGACCGCATACATCAGGCCGATGTCGGATCGGAAGTCGGCGCGGATACCGGGGCGCTGGACCTTGACCGCGACCCGCTCTCCCGTCGGGAGGACGGCACGATGGACCTGGCCGATCGAAGCGGCGGCAAAGGACCGCTGCTCGAACGACGCGAAGACCTGCTCCGGCGGAGCGCCCAGCTCAGCCGTGACGATCGATCGAACCTCGTCGTAGGAGAACGGCCGGACCTGGCCGAGCAGCTTGAGCAGCTCGGAGCAGTACGCCGGCGGGAGCAGGTCGAAGCGCATCGCCAGCATCTGGCCGAGCTTGACCCATGCGCCGCCCAGCTCCTCGATGGCCAGGCGCATGCGCACGGCGCCCGGTTCCGGCGGGGACCGGAAGGGGAGCTTGGGCAGGATGAAGTAACGCGAGAAGACGACCAGGACGCGCCACAGCCTGCCGGGGTGGCGGAAGAGGGTCCTCATCGCGCCCACCTCCCAGCGGCGGCGATGTCCATGTCTGGGGGCGCGGTGGGCGAGCTAGCCCGTCACCGCATCGCGCTCAGGCGACAGCGATCGGTTCCAGCCACCTCAGTCGGCGTCATCGTCCATCTGGACGCGGCGTCGCACGCGCGGCCGTCCGAACTCTTCCTCCCAATCCCGACCAGCGTCCACCAGCACGTCGAGGGTGTGGCGCGACCACTTCATGAAGAGGCTCAACGCACCTTCGGCCGCGAGCTGGCCCTTGCGCGTCATCAGGCCCATGGTCCGTGCGCGCTCGGCGAACCAGGCGTCGGAGCCCTCGAGCTCGGCCAGGCGTCGCTCGCGTTCGCGGCTCGCGTACGCGGCGCGTTCCTCGGGGGTGGGGCCCTGAACCCATGTTTGCCGCCGGCGACGCTCATCCTCGGCCCATGCCTCGATCTCGGCATCCGTGGGCTCGAGTTTCACCTCGTCCTGCCACGGCGGCTCGACGGTGATTGCGTCCGGCTTCTCGCGACTTTCGGTCATTTGCCTCCCCCAACTCCTGCTTGAAGCGCGAGAGTACACCCGGCGCGGACCGAGGGTCGAGGCACGAAATTGTCAAGCGCAACGGCAGCGTGCGCGCTACCCTGAGCGACATGGACCGAACTGCTCTCCTTGACCGCTTCCGAACCGGCTACGACGACGTCATCGACGCCCTGGCCGGCGTCACGCAGGACGAGCTCGATCGGCAGCCGCCCGACGGCTGGACCGCACGGCAGATCGCGCATCACCTCGCCGACAGCGAGACGACCGCCTATATCCGGCTGCGCCGGCTGATCGCCGAGGACAACCCGACGATCACCGGGTACGACGAGGAGGAGTTCGCCCGGCGGCTCCACTACGACCGCCCGATCGAACCGTCCCTCGCCGTCCTCGCCGGGGTGCGTGCGGCCAGCCTCCAGCTGCTCGAGTCACTGACCGACGCGGAGTGGCAGCGCACCGGCACCCACTCGGACTCGGGCGCCTACTCGGTGGACGACTGGCTGCGCACCTACAGCGGCCACCCGCACGACCACGCCGACCAGATCCGCCGCGCCCGCCGCGGCGAGGAGTAGGGAGGCAGCCTCGTCACCCTCAGTAGGAGACGGACACCACCGGTGAGCACGTCGTGGTGCCGGCCGGCGCACCTTGTCAGGAAGGTGCCGGCGCCCTTGCCGGGATCGGGTCCGTATGGCGCCGTCATGCGCGGCGTCGGTAGCGATCGGGACGTCTGCCCGAGTCGCGCCGTACGGTCGCAGTTCGCCGAGCCGGGCGCCGCGACGCACGTGAGCGTCCCGCGGTCCAGACCCGCTGAGCCCCGACGTCGGCCGCGGCTCGAGCACTGAGCACTCGCGCCGTGGGCGAGGTCGCGCCGCGGCGTGCACCGTGCGATGTCGGCGTGGCACGTGTCGCCTCAGGGTCCGAGCCGAAGCGTTGGTCGCCGTGAGCGTGACGGTGTAGGTGCCCGGACGGTGTACGCGTGCGACGGGCTCCGGGTGGATCCGTCGAACGGGAGGGGGGCACGGGAACAGGGATCCCGCCAGCGCGACGTCCGTCACGGTCGCCAGAGCGACGCGTTGGGCCAATGGCGAGACCGACCCTTACCGTGCGGGCGCGGTTGCGCCCAGGAAGGGTGCCGCATGCGCCGTCACGCACTCGCGCTCCTCGCCGATCCCGATCGCCCTCCTGATCAGTGTCGCGCCGGTGGCCGCGGACACGTTCGGAGCGCCGGGGACGTACTTCTACACGAGCTCGACGACCTGTACGACGTCCGGCGGCATGGACACGTGCAACGACGTGATCCTGAACGTGACACCGGACGACACCGGTGCGTACGTGGCCTGTCTGGAACTGCAGACGTTCACGACCAACGGTCGCGGCGGCGGCTCCCTCAAGTCGCACGAGGCCGGGTGTGCCCCCGCGGGAACCTGACCGTCGGCAAGGATCTGTCGGTCTCGCTCGGCTCAACACCGGTCGCGCTCGAATCGTGCACCAAGCAGCAGGTCTGCACGCCGACGCGAACCGTGACCGTGTCGGCGAGCGATACGCCGATCGGCGCCCTGGTCACCACGACGACGAAGTCGACCGAGACCATCGACGGCTGCACGACGAGGACGACGGTGACCGAGAAGAGCGTCGACCTCGCCGGAACGCTGACGAGCGACGGCGTGACGCAGGACAGCTCCGCCTTCGTGCAGGACTTCAGCGTGAAGGCAACCACCAACTGCCACTAGGTCCCGCCCGGGCGACCCCGAACGGCGTTCGGGGTCGCTCACGGCCGAGCGTCACCCTCAGTAGGAGACGGACACCTCCGGTGAGCACGTCGTCGTGCTGCCGGCCGCGCACACCTTGTAGGTGAAGGTGCCGGCGCCCTTTCCGGGATCGAGTCCGTATGGACCCCGTCATTGGCGTCGTAGCGACGACGCTTCCGTCGCGCTGGACGTCCACGTTCGACCCGACGGCGCCCGACCACGTGAGGTCGGCGGTCCGATTCCCCTTGACCTTGTACGCGCGCACGCTGAGCGTGATCGCGCCGGGCGTCGGCGTTGGCGTCGGCGTCGCCGCTGGCGTCGGCGTGGGTCGGCGTTGGCGCCGGCGCCACGTGATGTAGTTGGTCTTCACCTCCGGGTCCGAGCCGGACGCGTTGGTCGCCGTCAGCGAGACGGTGTAGGTGCCCGCAGCGGTGTAGGTGTGCGACGGGCTCTGAGCCGTCGAGCCCGCGCCGTCACCGAAGCTCCACGACCAGGAGGTCGGCGATCCCGTCGACGAGTCGGTGAACTGGACGGTCAACGGCGCCTGACCCGCTCGTCGGGGTGCCGCTGAACTGGGCGGTCGGAGCCGTCCCGCCGCCTCCCGAGAAGAGGCTGTAGAGCAGGTGGTTGTTGGTGGTGCTGGAGGAAGTGACGACGCCCTTCGTCGTGGCGTTGTAGAGCGCATCGCGCACGGCTGAGGGCGACGCCGTGGGGTGCGCCTCGAGGTAGAGGGCCGCCACACCGACCGTGTGCGGCGTCGCCATCGACGTCCCGCTGATCGTGTTCGTCGCCGAGTTCGAACTGAACCAGGCCGAGGTGATGTCGACGCCCGGTGCGAACCAGTCCACGCAGTTCCCGTAGTTCGCCCACGAGGCCTTCTTGTCGGTCCTGTCGGTGGCACTGATCGTCATGGCCGCAGGTACGCGGGCGGGCGAGTAGTTGCAGGCATTCTGCCTGGCGCCCGAGGAAGTCGCCGTTGCCGGCGGCCACGGCCGTCGCGACGCCGTCGTTGATGAGGTTGTTCGTCGCGGTGTCCATGGACGAGATGCCGGGGCCGCTGAGGCTCATGTTCGCGACGGCGGGATCCCCGGCGGCGTGGTCGGCGATCACCCAGTCGATGCCCGCGATGATCGTCGTCCACGCGGTTCCGCCGTCGCAGCCGAAGACCCGCACGGCCACGAGATCCACAGTCCTTGGCAACGCCGTAGGTTGCCCCGCCGATCGTGCCCGCGACGTGCGTGCCGTGGCCGTTGCAGTCGATGCCGTTCTGGCCGTCGCCGACGAGGTCCGTGCCAACGCTCGCGCGGCCACCGAACTGCTGGTGCGTCGGGAGGATGCCGGTGTCGATGATGTACGCCGTGACGCCCGTTCCGGTGCGCTCGTACAGGTAGGAGCCACTGAGCGGGAGCGCGTGCTGGTCGATGCGGTCGAGGCCCCAGGTCGCGCCCGTCTGGGTGTCCTCGAGCGTGACCTCGGCGTCGGCCTCGACGAGCGTGACCTTCGGGTTGTGCGCGAGCGCGGCCGCCGCGGCTGCCGATCCGCGGAAGGAGAATCCGTTGAGGGCGTGCCGGTAGACGTATCCGACCGATCCGCCGTGCTGCTTGGCAAGCCCCGGCGCCGCGGCAGCGGGATTCACCCCGGCCTTGAGCTGCACGATCCACGTGTCGCGCTGCGAGGGCGCGGCCGAGACCGTCGCCGGAGCTACGGCCAGGATCAGCGCCAGCGTGGCGAGCAGGGCGACGACGTGACGCATGTGGGTTCCCTCAGTGTCGACTGCAGCTCGCCACCCGGCGACGGCTAGGCGGCTGGCAAGCATCTTCCGCTTGGTGTCAAGCCCATTTGCGCGCACGGGAAGGCCGAGCTTCCTGGTGCCGCAGTCGACCATGATCCGACCCAGACGGCAATCAGCGCATGAGCCAATCGCCGTATTTCCTAGCGCTCGCGGCGGACGGGGACCTTCTTGCCGCGGATCGAGCCCCGTGACAGGGCCGCGATGATCATGTCGGCGTCCGACGACGGGACCTCGACGAGCGAGAAGTCGTCGGCGATCTGGATGGCGCCGACGGCGTTGCCGCGGACGCCTGCCTCGTTGGTGATGGCACCCACGAGGTCACCCGGACGCATCCCG
The DNA here is from genome assembly GCA_963721655.1 of uncultured Chloroflexia bacterium. Taxonomy (GTDB): domain Bacteria; phylum Chloroflexota; class Limnocylindria; order Limnocylindrales; family CSP1-4; genus DASTYU01. The sequence goes on from CAVRKH010000021.1 coordinate 361,726, forward strand.
GCTCGACGGCCGGCACCGATGAACAGCCGGACCCACTGCCCGTTGTTCGCGCCGGGAGGGACGTCGCGTCGCTGCCGAATCGGACCCCTGGCCGGTGGGCGAACGGGTCGTCCGCCCGGACCCGGACCTGGTGGTCGGCGGTCGTCGTCGAAGAACCGGGCTGGTGCGAGGTCCTGCTCCGAGTCGCCGTCCCGTGCCGTCGCCTGCTCGGCCAGGCTGACCGCCGCGAGGGCGACGTCGATGATGTCGAACTCCTCGGCGAGCGGTTCGACGATGACGCGGAAGCGCTCGATGCCGTCCTCGAGGAGTTGCTCGCGCAGCGAGGCGCCGAGGATTTCCAGCCGGCGCTCGCGGAGATCGGCGACGGTCGGGATCTGGGCGAGCTCGAGGCGTGTCCCGGTTGTCCGCTCGATGTTGCGCAGGAGACGCTGCTCGCGCGGTTCGACGAGCGTGATCGCGACCCCCTCGCGCCCGGCGCGCCCCGTCCGGCCGGTGCGATGGACGTAGGCGTCGGGGTTCGACGGGATGTCGTAGTTGACGACGTGCGAGACGTGATCGATGTCGAGCCCGCGCGCCGCGACGTCCGTTGCCACGAGAACGTCGAGGGCACCGTCGCGGAAGCGGTTCATCACGCGGTCGCGCTGGTCCTGCGCCATGCCGCCGTGCAGCGCCGCGGCGTCATGGCCATGACCGGCGAGCTGCTGGGCAAGGTCCTCGACCTCGCCGCGCGTCCGGGCGAAGACCAGCGCCGAGGTCGGGTCCTCGAGGTCGAGGATGCGCCCGAGGGCGGTCGGCTTGTCCGCACGCCGCACGACGTAGGCGGCCTGCCGCACGCGGTTGGCGGAGCCGCGCTCCCTCGTCTCGGGCTTGACCGTGACCCTGACCGGCTCCTTGAGGTGGCGCTTCGCGATGCGCGCGATCTGCGGCGAGATCGTCGCCGAGAAGAGGGCCGTCTGGCGCGTCGGCCGGGACCGCGGTCAGCACCGCATCGAGGTCCTCGGCGAAGCCCATGTCGAGCATCTCGTCGGCCTCGTCGAGCACGACGAACTCGACCGCATCGAGGTTCAGGCTGCCCCTGGTCAGGTGGTCGACGGCGCGTCCCGGCGTCGCGACGACCAGGTCGACACCGCGCCGCAGGCTGCGCAACTGCTGGCCGATCGCCTGCCCGCCGTACACCGGCAGCACGCGGATGCCCGACGACCGCCCGTAGCGATGGATCGCCTCGGCCACCTGCATCGCGAGCTCGCGCGTCGGCACGAGGACGAGCCCGCGAACCCGCCCGTCGCCGCGATCGTCCCGGGAGATCCGGTGGATCGCGGGAAGGGCGAAGGCCGCCGTCTTGCCCGTGCCGGTCGGCGCTTCGGCGAGGACGTCGCGGCCCTCCAGGAGTGGCGGGATCGCCTGGCGCTGGACCGGCGTCGGCTCCTCGTAGCCAAGCTCCGAGAGCGTGGCGACGAGCTCACGGTCGATCCCCAGCGCGAGGAATTCGGACTCGCCCGTGGATGCGGGCGACTCGCCGCGATCCGCGACTGGGCTGTCGGTCATGTGGCCATCTTTCCCACGCTCGCGTCACGTCGTCCCGTGACGGGACGTAATGCCATCGCCTCTCATACTGGTCGGACGCGCGATGAGGCTCGAAGCACTCGTTGAACGCAAGGGGGACATGACATGTCGGCGACGCCACTCTCTCGGTACGCCGCTCCGCTGGCCATCGTCGCCGGCGCTCTGGTCATCGTCACGCGACTGGTGATCATGCTGACCGTGCCGGCCGAGATCGAGCCGCTCAAGGCCTACGTCCTCACGACCACGCACGCGGTCAACAGCATCGCGTCGATCGTGGCCTTCGCGCTGCTTGCGGTTGCCCTCGTCGCGATCTACGAGCTCGAAGCTCGCGAGGCCGCCGTGGCGGGAGCCATCGGCGTGTCGGCGGCGATCATCGGCACGGTGTTCATGGCGGGGGACTGGTGGTACGAAGCGTTCGCGGTTCCGCGGCTCGCCGAGGTCGCTCCGGACGCGATGGACTCGTTCGCCGGTGGCCGCCTGCTTGCAGGTGGCCTCTTAAGCTTCGTGCTCTTCGGGATTGGCTGGCTCCTGTTCGGCATTGCCAGCATGCGCGCTCACGTCTTTCCCGGGTCAGTCTCGATCGCGATCGTGATCGCGGGCATCCTGTCGGGGGTGCCCATCGGTCTCGCGTACCTGAGCGGCGGGGTCGTACTCGGTGTTGCCTTCGTCGCCCTGGGCGTCTCGTTGATGCAGACGTCGTCAAGCGAAGGCGGGGTCGCCGCGTCAGCCGCGTGACACCGGCTGCCAGACGTCAGACGCGGCCGAGGACGAGGCCTGCAACGAGGATGATGCCCAGCGTGTTGAGCGTGCAGTGGACGACCATGCCGAGGTAGACGTTCTCCTTCCAGCGCACGGCATAGACCGTCGGGCCGAAGCCCAGGATCCGGCCGACGATCTGCCACGGCGACCAGAAGTGGTAGAGCGAAAAGAGGCTGACGTTGACGAGCGGCGCCCAGCGCCCCATCCACTCCATTCGTGGCAACAGGTAGCCGCGGAAGTACAGCTCTTCGACGATCGGCCCGGCGAACCCGTTCAGGACGAAGTACGCGGCCAGCGTGACCAGCCACGCCTCGCGGCTGTAGTCGCCGACCAGGTCGGGATCGATCGGGCGCACGAACCAGTCCGGCAGCCACCCGAACAGCCCGTCGATGACTGCAGGTTCGAAGGCCATTGACAGGCCGAAGCCGACGAACGCGGCAACGACGAGCACCGGTACCAGCCACAGCCAGTCGCGGATCGGCATGGGCCGGCGATAGGGGACGACCGAGCGGATCCGCTGCGGGTGGCCGCGGCCGGCCCGGAGGATGACGCCGAGCTCGATCGGCAGGAGCACGACCAGGATCGCGATCAGCAACGCGGCGATCGGCGGGAACCCGGCGCCCTCGACGAGTGGGGCGATCAGGACGAAGGCGACCGTCATGAGCGCGCCCGGGACGAGGAAGAGCGCCAGCAGCGTCGGCAGCCGCAACTGCTCGGGCAGCTCGAGGCGATCCCCGACCGGGCTGTCGGTCATGGGCCTATCTCGTGGGCAGCTCGACGCGATCCCCGACTGGGCTGTCGGTCATGCGCCTATCTCTGTGCGCCATCCCGTAACGATCCGGGCGCTTGCGCGTTTCGATAGTGGGCGCGTCAGGACGAGCGATGTCGCCCGGCGTAGAGGGATTCCGATGCGCATGATCCGCGCCATCGTTGCCGAGGGGACGACCCCGGCCGAGACCGTTGCGATCGCCCTGATCGTCGCGGCGAAGTTCGGGCTCCCGCTGCTCATCGTGCCGTTCCCGTTCGTGGCCGGCTGGGCGAACTTCTTCCTCGACGCCTTCGACGGCGACCTGCTCATCCCGCTGGGCCTCCCGAACGAGACCTACCAGCCCGTCGACAAGATCACCGACTGGGTGACCTACGTCGCGATCGTCGTCGTGGCCTTCCGGAACGACTGGCCGATCAAGCGGCTGATCCTCGGGCTGTTCCTGTTCCGCTCGGTCGGCCAGATCGGCTTCCTGCTGACCGGCAACGAACTGCTCCTGGCGTTCTTCCCGAACTTCCTCGAGCCGCTGTTCCTCGTCACCGTCTCGATCCTGGCGTTCGAGCGCGTCATCCGCCACTACCCCGACTGGCAGGAACGCGGCTTCGCGATCCTGTACCGCTACCGCTGGCTCATCGGCACGGTCATCGTGATCTACAAGCTCCAGGACGAGTGGATCACCCACGTCGGCAACATCGACCGCACCGAGTTCCTCCAGCAACTCTTCGGCGGCTAGAGGGCGAGGAGGGGACCGCCGGCCACTCTCACGACCACGCCTGACCAGATCCGCCGCGCGAGGCGGGGCGGGGCCTGAGGCTCCCGCCCCGCGACGCCGGGCTACCTGGCCCGGTTCTCGCGCATGACGTGCTCGTGGAGCGCGTCGTCCACGACGAGGGACGGCGCAGCGGCGGCGCCGTACTCGCGCAGGACGTGACTCCGCAGATGCGGCGCCAGGATCGAAAGCCGGGGCGGAGCGGCCGCCATCTGCGAACCATCCGGTCGCGGCCAACGCGAGCGCGGCCCCGAGCACGAATGCCATCAGGGCGCCCGCGCCGAGCGCGAGGATCCGGCCGATCGAAACCCTTGTCGAAACCGTGGTGGCTGTTGCCTGCATGGTCCGTACCCCTTTCCAGCTCTAGGCGGTTTGCCTGCTGGATTGGGGGCCGGTATCGCCGAACTTTTCAGCGTGAAAGATATGTGCGCTCGCGCTCCCATACAGGTAGAGGGCGTCTATCGTGGCCGCTATCGGGCTGGAGGATGAGGGGTTTGGATCGAGCCCTGGTGGATCGAGCTCGCGCGGGAGACCGGGAGGCCTACGAACGCCTCGCCCGGGGGGTCGGCCCCGGACTGTTCCAGGTCGCGTACCGGATCCTCCGCGATCTCGATAGCGCAGAGGACGCTGTCCAGCGCGCACTCGTCGCCATCTGGCACGACCTGCCGAAGCTGCGCGACCCGGATCGATTCGAAGCGTGGGCCTACCGCGTGGTCACGAGGACGTCACTCGACGAGGCGCGTCAGCGGCGCCGTCACGGTCTGGTTCGCGAAACGGTGCCGGTGGAGCCGAGCGAGCCGGACGCATCTCGCGCGGTGGTCATCCGCGACGAGCTCGGGCGCGCCTTCGACGACCTGCGCCCCGAGCATCGCGCCGTCGTCGTGCTCCACTACTACGTCGGCCTGCCGCTCGCGGAGATCGCCGAGATCCTCGGCATCCCGTACGGCACCGTTGGGTCTCGATTGCACTACGCGCTGCAGCGCATGCGGACCTCGCTCGGGAATGACGACGACGACAGCGTCGAACGCCGCCCGGCCGCTGGGGAGGTCGTCCGATGACTTCACAGAACGGGTTCGATCGAACCCTGTCCGACTGGCTCGCTGCCGAGAACGCGCCGGACGTTCCAGATTGGGTGTACGAAGGTGCATTCGCCGAAGTGCGAACGACCGGCCAGTCCAGGCCGATGGCGGACGCGCTGACACGCTGGCTGCGACCCCGCGACACCCTGCCCGGGCCGCGTCCCCAGGGCCTGGGTGCGCGTCCAACGGCCAGCTTCGCCACGCCCGTGATCCTCGTCGTCGCACTCCTCATCGTCGCGCTGGTCACGGCTGTGCTCCTCGTCGGGGCGTCGCGGCTGTGGCCCGACCGCCTGTTCACGACCGACGGGTTCCACGCTGTCGGCTCGATCGCCGACCCGGGCGCCGGCATGCCCGGGACACTGACCGCGCTGCCGGACGGCCGAGCCCTCGCTCACCAACGGCACCAACCTGGATGTCTTCGACCCGGCAACCGGCCAGTTCGTTCGCTCGGACAGCCACCTCTCAGTGGACAGGCAGGGCGAGACGGCCACGCTCCTGCAAGACGGCACGGTCCTGATCGTCGGCGGCGGCGCCGCTGATCGGGCCGTGCCCTCGTCGGGCGGTTCGGAGGCGGAAATCTTCGATCCGGCGACCGGAACCGTCACGCAGGTGGGTCCGACGCTGGAGCCGCACGTCGACGGACGGCCACGCTGCTTGCCGACGGTCGCGTGCTGATCGCAGGAGGCACGGACCCGCACCGGCGAACGACCGTCCTGCGCGAGATCTACGACCCGGCAACACAGACGCTTCAGACGCACAGCGTCGAACGACCGACGTGTGGGGGCCCTTCAACCGAGCCGTCCCGCTGGACGACGGGCGCGTGCTGATCGTTGGAGGCAGAATCCGCCGCAGACGGCGGAATCGATACGGCCGCCGACGTGTTCGACCCGACGACGGAACGGTTCAGCGCGACGGGACCCATGGCGATCAACCAGCGACCCTGGACGGCAACCCGCCTGAGTGATGGGCGTGTCCTTCTCGTTGGGGGGTTCGAGTGGGATCCGGCGGCAACGTCGCGGCGGTCACCGATGCCGTGCAGATCTACGATCCGGAGACAGGGAGCTTCACGCTCGCCGGTCGGATGCCGACGCCTCGCATCGGGCACGCCGCGGTGCTGCTCGATGACGGAGACGTCCTGGTCATGGGCGGCCAGGCGGGAGGGGAGTGGGACACAATACAAGTCGGCCGCGAGTCACCGGGCCGGAGCCAGTGACCGACGTCATCCGCTGGGACCACGACACCGGCGAGTTCGTTCCAGCCGGTTCGATGACCGCGCTGGCGCACCGACTTCCTCGCGACGCGGCTCCAGGACGGCCAGGTCCTCATGATCGGCCACTATCCGTGGCGCACCGACCTGGAACCGCCCCCGGCCCCGTCCGAGGAGGAGCTGCAATCGGTCTGGTCCGCCGACGTGTTCGAGTGAGGTCCGCCGTCAGACGGCGTCCACGCGCGGGCCGCGCGCGAGTTCCTCCAGCAGCTCTTCGGCGGCTAGGCAGCCTGAGCTGGGGCGAGCCGATAGCTGAGCTGCACGACACCCGACGGGAAGGTCGTCGTGGCGACGAGCTCCAGCGGGACGGGGCCGATGTCGTCGAAGATCCGCGGCCCGGTTGCCCACAGGTAGGGGCTCACCGTGAACCAGACCTCGTCGACGAGGCCCTGACGCGATGAGGGCGTGGGCCAGCTCGCCCCCGCCGCTGACGATCAGGTTGCCGCTGTGCTTGTCCTTGAGGTCGGTCACGCTGTCGGCCAGGTCGCCCTGGAGCAGCGTGGCGTTCCACTCCAACGGCTCACGGAGCGTCCGGGACGCGACGTACTTGGGCATGCTGTTCATCTGATCCGCGAAGGTCTCGTATCCGGGGACCGCTGCCAGCTGTGGCCAGGCCGCTGCCAGGCCTTCGTAGGTCTTGCGCCCCAGCACCATCGCGTCGGCTGCTCGCCATATCTGGAGCGAGGCGTGCTGGCTGTCGGGGTCGAGCACGAGCCAGCCATCGGGCACGGGCACCGGCGCTTCGAAGGCGCCGTTGATGGTCATGGAGTTGCTGATGATCAGTCGTCCCACGGGACCTCCTCGTCAATCTCTTCGTCAGTGATAGGTGTGACGAATCTCCGGAGGAAAACTCATCGCTCCTGAACCGGGGCATGATGTGCCGGACGGTCCGCGCCGCGACGGCAGAGCCCGGTGGCCACGGATCCCAAGGGAGGACGCAGCGGTCTTGGCGTCTCATACATCGGGTCCCATCACGCAGCAGGCGGGCGACGGACCGCCGACCACACCCCGCGACGAGTCGCTGACCTTCCTGTTCACGGACGTCGAGGGCAGCACCCGCCTGTGGGAGGCGAACCCCGAGACGATGCGGTCGGCCCTCGAACGGCACGAGGCGATCATCAGGTCCGCGATCGCCGAATCGGGCGGCGAGGTCGTCAAGACGACCGGCGACGGACTGATGGCCGTCTTCGCCGTTCCGGTCGGCGCCGTGACGGCCGCGGTCGCCGCTCAGCACGGGCTGTTCGCGCAGACGTGGCCGGACGGGTGCGCCATCCGGGTGCGGATGGGGATCCACACCGGCGAGGTGGAGTCGCGCGGCGGGGACTTCTTTGGGCCCGCGGTGAACCGGACGGCGCGGATCATGTCGGCCGGTCACGGCGGCCAGGTCCTGCTGTCCGAGGCGACCGCCGGCTTCGTCGAGGGCCGGCTCCCGGACGGCGCGACGCTGCGCGACCTCGGGGAGCATCGACTGAAGGACCTCGGGCGATCGCAGCGTCTCTTCCAGCTTGCCCTTCCGGGGCTGCCGGCTGAGTTCCTTCCGCTGTCGACCCTCGACCTCCGGCCGAACAACCTCCCGACCGAGACATCCGCGTTCGTCGGCCGCGACGCGGAACTCCGCGCCATCCGAGATCGCCTGGACGACGCCGACGTCCGACTCGTCACGCTCACCGGTCCCGGCGGCAGCGGCAAGACCCGGCTCGCCATCCGTGCCGCCGCCGACCAGATCGACCGGTTCACCGACGGCGTCTACTTCGTCGACCTCGTCACCGCGACCGACAGCGATGCGGTCCTTGCCCTCATCGCAACGGCGATCGGCCTCGGCGACGCCGCTGAGCGCTCTCCGCTCGACGAGCTCCGCCGCCGGCTCCGCGCGCAGCAGATCCTGATCGTTCTCGACAACTTCGAGCAGGTCGCGGTCGCCGCGCCAACGATCGTCGAGCTGCTCGCCGAATGCCCGGGCCTCAAGGTGCTCGTGACGAGCCGCCAGGCGCTGCGCGTGCGGGGCGAGCACGTGGTGTCGGTTCCGCCACTGTCGCTCCCGGCCGACGTCCGGCGGGCGCCTCGGCCGACGACCTCGGCCAGTTCGAGTCGATCCAGCTGTTCGTCGAGCGGGCGCGCGGCGTCCGGTCGGACTTCCGGCTGACCGACGACAACGCGTCCGCGGTCGCCGGGATCTGTCGCCGGCTCGACGGGCTGCCGCTGGCGATCGAGCTGGCTACGGCCCGGCTGAACCTTTTCTCGCCGGAGGCGCTCCGGGATCGGCTCGCGGGCAGCTTCAAGGCGCTCGGCAGCGGTGCCCGCGACCTGCCGGAGCGCCAGCAGACGCTCCGCGCGACGATCGAGTGGAGCTACCAGCTGCTGACGCCCGCGGAGCAGCGGCTGCTCGAGCTGCTGTCGGTCTTCGCCGGAGCCTCGGTCGAGGCGGTCGAGGCGGTGGCATCGGACCTGGACGACGCGGCCGGCACGGAGCTCGACGCCCTCGACGGCCTCGGCTCGCTGCTCGACAAGAGCCTCGTCCGGCCGCTCGACGCGACCGACGGCGACGGCATGCCGCGGGTCGTCATGCTCGAGACGATCAAGGCATACGCCACGGCCCAGCTCGATACGCGGCCGGACTTCGCCGAGGCGGCTCGCGAGAGCCACGCCCGCTACTTCGCGGACCTCGCGCGTACGGCGACGACGGAGTCGGCCGCCGCCGAGCTCGACAACCTCCGGACGGCCTGGGCGAACGCGGTGGGCCGGAAGGACCTCGAGCAACTGGGCGACCTGCGCGAGGCGCTGTGGCCGATCTACGAGGCGCGCGGCTGGTATCACGCGACGATCCAGCTCGCCGACGATCTCCTCGCAGTCCGGGTCGTCGTCGCCGGAGCGTCCCGACGACTGGCAGACCCAGCTCACGCTGATGACGAGCCGCGCCAAGGCGATGACGCTCCTCCGCGGCTACACCGCGGAGGCCGAGGACGCCTACGCCGAGGCGCTTGCGCTCGTGAAGGAGCACGGCGAGGTGCCGCAGCTCTTCCCGGTCCTGCGCAACCTCGGAAGCTTCTACGGCTATCGGGGCGAGCTCGACAAGGCCACCCAGTACGCGACGGAGATCCTCAAGCTCGCCGACACCACCGACGACGCGGGCATGCGGGTCACCGGCTACACGTACCTCGGCGCGAACACCGGGTTCGCCGGGCAGCTCGAGCCTGGGCTCGGCTACCTCGACCAGGCGATCGCCACGTTCGAGAGCAGCGACTACGTGCCGCGCCGGCTGCGCCTGGGGCTGGACCCGCGGGTGTCGTGCCTGACCACGTCAGGCTTCTTCCTCTGGCTCCTCGGCTACCCGGATCGCGCGGCGGAGCGAGCCGAGCGGGCGATCGCGCTCGCGACCGACCTCGACCATCCGTACTCGCTCGCGTATGCCTACTACCACGCCGGGTTCCTCCATCTCTGGCGCCGCGAACCGGACGTCGTCGCGGAGCGGGCGGAGAGCTCACTGCGCGTGGCCGAGACGAGCGACCTGCCGCTCTGGCGAGCGCTCGCGACCGTGTTGCTGGGAGCCGCGACGAGCGCCCAAGGCCGGCCCGCGGAGGGCCTTCGCCAGATGGACGATGGCCTCGATCAGTACCAGGGACTGCGAACACCGCCGATCTTCTGGCCGATGATCCGCTGGATGCAGGCCGCGGCCCACGTCGACGCCGGCACGCCCGGCCCCGGCTTCCCGCTGATCGACGAGGCCCTCGAGATCGGCGGCACCGACGGCGTGCTCGCCCCGCTGTTCCACATCGTCCGCGGCGACCTGTCGCTGCTCGGCCCGGATGCGGACCCGGCCGCCGCGACGGCCTCGTACGAGCGCGCCTACGGTGTGTCGACGAGTCTCGGCTCCCGGATGACCCAGCTCCGAGCGGCTGCCCGGCTTGTCCGGATGGCGCCCGCGTCGGACCGGGCACGTCGGGTGGAGGCGCTCCGAGCGGTCCACGCGACCTTCACGGAAGGCCTCGGGACGCGCGATCTCACGGAGGCCGGCGAACTCCTCAGCTGACGCTGCGGCCCGACCGGGGCAAGGCTCGCATGACGTCCCGGAGGCTCTCGACTTTGCCGAGGTGGCGGAGCTTGTCCGCAAGACGAGATAAAGCCCTGGCGTGAAACGCTCGCTCACGGACCGGGGTTGACAACCTACTTAGTAGTCACTAAGTTGACGCGTATGACCACACAGACGCCGCAGCGGACCCGGATGACCGCCGACGAGCGGCGCGACGCGATCGTCGCCGCGGCGACCGAGGAGTTCGCGAACGGCGGGCTGGTCGGCGCGTCGACCGAGGCGATCGCCCGGCGGGCCGGCGTCTCGCAGCCGTACATCTTCCAGTTGTTCGGGACGAAGAAGGACCTCTTCCTCGCCGTCATCCGGAGCTGCTTCGGCCGCACCCGGCTCGCGTTCGAGGAAGCGGCACGCAGCTACGTCCCGGGCGCGATCGAGGGCTGCGACAGCGTCCTTGACGCAATCGGAGCGTCCTACATGCGCCTGCTGGCCGACCGGACGTTGCTGCTCGTCCAGCTCCAGGGATACGCGGCGTGCGCCGATCCCGAGGTCCGCTCCACCGTCCGCGAGGAATTCGCGGCGCTCCACCGACGCGTCCAGGAGCTGTCCGGCGCCTCGCCCGAGGAGATGCTGCAGTTCTTCGCCCACGGGATGCTGCTGAACGTGGCCGCCGCGGTCGACTTCAGCTCCGGACTCGACAAGCACTGGTTCATCCACAACCTGGAGGGCCGCGCTTGACCGATCAGCCCTCATTGGGCCGTGCGGCCCGTTCTCTTTGTCTCTCCAACTTAGCGAGTAATCACTAACCAAGGAGCAAGCAGGTGTCCCAGACCGGAACCGCCCCGAACCATCGAGTGCTGTGGACCTTCGCGATCAGCTCGATCGCGTTGTTCATGGCCGCGCTCGACAACCTCGTCGTCACGACCGCCCTGCCGGTGATCCGCGAGAGCTTCCAGGCCAACCTGGCCGAGCTCGAGTGGATCGTCAACGCATACACCCTGACCTTCGCCGTCCTGCTGCTGACCGGCGCAGCGCTCGGCGACCGCTTCGGCCGGAAGCGGATGTTCGTCATCGGCCTCGCGATCTTCACCGGCGGCTCGATGATCGCCGCACTGTCCAACTCGGTTGAGGTCCTGATTGCGGCCCGCGCCATCCAGGGCGTCGGCGGCGCGATCATCACGCCGTTGTCCCTGACCATCCTGTCCGCGGCTGTGCCACAGGAGCGTCGGGCCGTTGCCCTTGGCGCCTGGGGCGCGGTGGCCGGGCTTGCGATCGCGATCGGCCCGCTCGTCGGCGGGGCGATCTCCGAGGGGCTCGCCTGGCAGTGGATCTTCTGGCTGAACGTGCCGATCGGGCTGGTTGCGATCCCGCTCGCGCTGACCATGCTGACCGAGACCTACGGGCCGAAGCAGCGGCTCGACCTGCCCGGCCTGGCGATCATCACGGCCGCGCTCTTCTCGCTGGTCTACGGACTCGTTCGCGGCAACGAGCTTGGCTGGGGGAGCACCGAGATCGTCGCAGCGCTGACGCTCGGCATCGTCGGCATCGTTGCCTTCGTCGGTTGGGAGGCACGCTCGGCCGAGCCGATGCTGCCGCTCCGGCTGTTCCGCTCGCGGACGTTCAGCGCGGCGAACATCGCGTCGCTGTTCATGTACTTCGGGATGTTCGGGTCGATCTTCCTGCTCGCCCAGTTCTTCCAGATCGTCCAGGGCTACAGCCCGTTCCAGGCCGGTCTGCGCACGCTGCCGTGGACGCTGATGCCGATCTTTGTCGCCCCGACCGCCGGCTTCCTGTCGACCCGGACGGGGACGCGGCCACTGGTCGTGGCCGGGCTGGCGTCCCAGGCGCTCGCGCTGGCCTGGCTGTCGGTCGTCGTCACGCCGACCGTCGACTACGCCATGCTCATCCCGCCCTTCGTGCTCGCCGGCATCGGCATGGGCCTGTTCTTCGCCCCGATCGCGAACGTCGTCCTGTCGGCCGTCCGGCCCGAGGAGGAAGGCAAGGCGTCCGGCGCGAACAACGCGATCCGCGAGATCGGTGGCGTGTTCGGCGTGGCCGTCCTCGCGTCGGTCTTCTCGGCCAGCGGGTCATACCTCAGCGGCGAAGCGTTCGTCGACGGGCTGATCCCTGCACTCCAGGTGGGAGCAGTCGCAGTTGCGGTCGGGGCCGTCGCTGCCCTGGCGATCGGTTCGCGCGCCCGCGGCACCGAGAGCGAGGCAGTCGGCCAGGTTGCCGGCACCGGACTGGACGCTGCCACTGCCTGAACTCGTTCTGGCGGCGCCGCTCCTCGCTGTCGTCTTCGAACGACGACGGACGGGGAGCGGCGTCGCCGTTCGTGCGCGGCAGAGATCGAGAATCCTCCTGGTCCTTGGTCAGTCTCCGAACCAGTAGGTGCCATCCCAGTACCAGATCTGGACCCATGCGTATTGACCATGCGCTCAACCAGCGACCTGGATGGCAACCCCCTTGAGTGATGGGCAGCGTCCTTCTCGCTGGCGGGTTCGAGTGGGATCCGGCCGGCCGTGTCACCTCGATCAGCGATGCCGTGCAGATCACGATCCGTCGACGGGACCTTCACGCTCGCCGGTCGGATGCCGACGCCCCGCCTCGGGCCGCCGCGGTGCAGATCGAGTCTGGTTTCACACGATCCCTGCACGGCGAGCCGAAACTGCTCGACGGGGGACGTCCTGGCGATGCGCGACAAGCGCCGCGTACATCAAAAGAGGGCCGCTTGCGGGCGACCCTCTTCGTCCAACTTGGTCCTGACGCTCAGCTGCAGCCGCTCGTGCTGCCGCAGTTCAGGCACTTGTAGCAGCTGCCGTTGCGGACCATGATCGAGCCGCAGTCGGCGCAGCTCGGCGCGTCGGCCTGGGTCTGGAAGCTGACCTTGGTCGCCCCCAGGTTCAGCGTGATCGGGCGAGCCGCAGCGCCGTTCCCGTTCGCTGCATGCCCGTTGCCGTTGGCATGACCATTCGCTGTGCCCGTTGCCGTTGGCAATGACCTTCAACTCTTCCGGCACCGCGGCCACTGACTCCGTGGCGACGGCAGTCGCCTTGGGCTGATCCTCGTCCGGCTTGGGCTCGGGCTGTGGCTCTTCGGTGGCGGGCGCAGGAGCCGCGTCCGCGAAGGGAGGGTTCTGCGCAGCGGCTAGCTCGCGTCCGCCGAGCGCCGCGGACTCCGAGAGCCCGCCGCCGAAACCCTGCGGCTCGTCAACCACAGCCGACCGGTCGATGAGCCCCAGCGACGCCTTGTCGTCCGGGGTCAGGAACCGCGAGCCGAGCCACCTGAAGATGTAGTCCACGATCGACTTCGCGATCGGGATCTCCTGGTTGCCGGTGAACCCCGACGGCTCGAACCGGACGTGGGCGAACTTGTTGACCAGGTCGCGCAGCGGGACCCCGTACTGGAGCGCCACCGACACCGTCGTCGCGAACGAGTCCATCAGGCCACTGACCGTGGACCCCTCCTTGGCCATCTTCAGGAAGATCTCGCCCGGCTGCCCGTCGGGATACAGCCCGACCGTGATGTAGCCCTCGTGGCCGCTGATGTCGAACCGGTGCGTGACCGCGGCGCGCTCGGACGGCAGGCGATGGCGATGCGGCTTGGCCGCCTCGGCCTGGGCCGCCGCCAGCTGCTTCTTGAGCTGCGCCACGAGCTCGGTGTCGGTGACCGCGTCCGAGTCCTTCTTCTTGCTCGTCGACAGCGGCTGCGAGCGCTTCGAGTTGTCGCGGTAGATCGCGATCGCCTTGAGGCCCTGCTTCCAGCCCTCGAGGTAGACGGTCTCGATCTCCTGGGCCGTCGCGGCTTCGGGCATGTTGACCGTCTTGCTGATCGCGCCACTGATGAACGGCTGGATCGCGCCCATCATCCGGACGTGGCCCATGTAGTGGATGGACCGCTCGCCGTTGGCCGGCTTGAAGGCGCAGTCGAAGACCGGCAGGTGCTGGGGCTTGAGGTGCGGCGCACCCTCGATGGTCTCGCGCTCGGCGATGTAGTCGAGGATGTCGCTGACCTGCTCGGCGCCGTAGCCGAGCTTGCGCAGCGCGGCCGGGACCGTCTGGTTGACGATCTTGAGGAAGCCCTCGCCGACCAGCTTCTTGTACTTGACGAGCGCGATGTCCGGCTCGACCCCGGTCGTGTCGCAATCCATCATGAACGCGATCGTCCCGGTGGGCGCGAGCACGGTCACCTGGGCGTTGCGGTAGCCGTTGACCTTGCCGAGCTCGAGCGCCTCGTCGTACACGACGCGCGCCGCCTCGAGCATGTCGGCCGGGACCGCCTTGTCGTCGGGGATCCGGTAGGCCGCGTCGCGGTGCTTGCGGATGACCCGCAGGAACGGCTCGCGGTTCTGGTCGTAGTCGAGGAACGGGCCGCCGTGGTCGCGGGCGACGATGCTCGACTGGCGGTACGCCTCGCCGTGCATGATCGCGGTGAGGGCGGCCGCGTAGTCGCGCCCCTCGTCCGAGTCGTAGGCCAGGCCGCGGCTCATCAGCAGCGCGCCGAGGTTGGCGTAGCCGAGCCCGAGCGGGCGGAAGCGGTGGCTGTTCTCCTCGATCTTCGGCGTCGGGTAGCTCGCGTTGTCGACGAGGATCTCCTGGGCCGTGATCGTGAGGCGCGCCGCGTAGCGGTAGGCATCGACGTCGAACTCGCCGTCCGCGCGCACGAACTTCATGAGGTTCAGCGACGCGAGGTTGCACGCGGTGTCGTTGAGGAACATGTACTCGGAGCACGGGTTCGAGGCGTGGATCCGGTCCGTGTTCGCCGACGTGTGCCAGTCGTTGATCGTGGTGTCGTACTGGATGCCCGGGTCACCGCAGACCCACGCCGCCTCGGACATCTTGCGGAAGATGTCGCGGGCCTTGTAGGTGTCCGCGGCCTCGCCACCGACGACGTTGTGGGTCGTCCACTCCTGGTCGTCGACCACGGCCTGCATGAAGTCGTCGGTCACGCGGACGGAGTGGTTCGCGTTCTGGAAGTAGACCGAGCCGTAGGCCTCGCCGGTGAAGGACGGGTCGTAGCCCTGCTCGATGAGGGCCCACGCCTTCTTCTCTTCGTTGAGCTTCGAGTCGATGAACTCCATGACGTCCGGGTGGCCGGCGTCGAGGATCACCATCTTGGCCGCGCGGCGGGTCTTGCCGCCCGACTTCACGACGCCGGCGAAGGCGTCGTAGCCCTTCATGAAGCTCACCGGGCCGGAGGCGGTGCCGCCGCCGGTCATCTTCTCCTTGGACGAGCGGATGGTGGACAGGTTCGAGCCCGCGCCGGAGCCGAACTTGAAGAGCATGGCCTCGGTCTTGGCGAGGTCCATGATCGAGGACATCGTGTCCTGCACCGAGTTGATGAAGCAGGCCGAGCACTGCGGCTTCTCTTCGATGCCGACGTTGAACCAGACGGGTGAGTTGAAGGCCATCTTCTGGTGGACGATCAGGTGGGTCAGCTCGGCCTTGAAGGCCTGCAGGTCCTCGTCGGTCGCGAAGTAGCGCTGGGTCTCGGCCCAGGACGCGATCGTGTTGACGACCCGGTCGATGAGCTGGCGGACGCTGGTCTCGCGCTCCGGCGTGCCGACGTGGCCGCGGAAGTACTTGCTGACCACGACGTTGGTGGCGAGCTGGCTCCAGAAGCTGGGGACCTCGACGTCCTTCTGCTCGAAGACGAGCTTGCCCGACTCGTTGCCGATGGAGGCGTTGCGGAGTTCCCAGGTGATCTCGTCATAGGGATGGACGCCCGGCCGGGTCCAGCGACGCTCGAAGGTGAGTCCCGGGACCTGGTTGCCGAAGCCGTCCGTGCCGTCGAAGCTGGCCTTCCACGGACCAGCAAGGGTGCGGGCGCGGCCTTTCCGCGGGGAGGAAGCCGTGGTGGCCGCGCCTGCGCCCCTCGTTGTGGGCTTCTTCACGTTGGCTCGATCCATGACCGGGATTGCATCGCCATCGGGTCGGGCCATTGTCGTCGTCTCCTCCATCGGCTCTTCGCCGGGACTCCCTCGTCGCAGCCGCTGCGTCGGTTGCGTAGCTACGACCTTGTCGCGTCGTCGGGTCACGAGGGGGACGCTGGGGGCTGCTTCCGGACCGGCGGGACACTTCCGGCGGGAGGCTGTCTGGGCGTCTCGGTCGAGCTGGCGACCCCAAGAACGATACGCCGCTGCTGGACGGCAGTCAAGACCAAAACCACAACATGTAGCGTTCAGTGCCACTGATCAACCACAACATGTTGTGAATGGCCGAATCCACGATCGGGGCGGGTTCGTCCACGTTCAGGCGCTGGTTTTCCACGATCGGGGAGGGAGGTGTCCACCGTTCGGGGGCGGGTTGTCCGCGGGCTGTCCACAGCGATTGTACCGAACAGGTGTTCGGTTGTGGCGTGGCTGGGGCCAGGGTTGCGGCCAAAACCGTGCCGACGTGAATGAACGGCAGCGGGTGGGGCCTCGGTCCTGGCCAAAACCATGTCGGGGTGACTGAGTGGCCGGACCTGAGGGCCGAGTTGATTGCCAGCCAATCACGGCCATGGGGTTTTGGCCGCCAGGTCGGCCATTCGGGCGCCCATCGGGGGCCAAGGTTCGGCCTTTCAGTCAAGCCGTGAATAAGTGGCCATCAACTGCCAGGCAAGCCCCGCTTGCGACACTCCGCGACATGGAAGACCAGCGGATCGGAGCGGCGCTGCGATCGGTTCGGCGGCGGAAGGGCTGGTCGCAGGAGGAGCTCGCCAGCAAGGCCAAGGTGTCGCAGGCCCGCGTGAGCCGGATGGAGCGTGGGCACATCGGCTCGATGCGACTGGACGACGTCCGGCGAGTCGCGGCGGCGCTTGACATCCGGATCGACGTCTATGCCCGGTGGCGCGCCGGCGACCTGGATCGGTTGCTCAACGCCCGCCACTCCGAGCTGCACGAGCTGGTCGCGCGGTGGTTCGCGGCCGAGCTCCCCGAGTGGGTGCTCGCCCCGGAGGTGTCCTTCGCGATCTACGGGGAGCGTGGCGTGATCGACATCCTCGCCTGGCATGAAGCGACCAAGTCCCTCCTTGTCATCGAGCTGAAGACCGCCATCGCCGACGTCAACGAGCTGCTCGGGACGGCAGACCGCAAGCGGCGGCTCGCTGCCCAGGTCGCCCGGGAGCGCGGGTGGGACCCGCTGACCGGTCAGCCAGTGGCTCATCGTCGCCGACACCCGCACCAACCGCCGCCGGCTCGACGCGCACCTGGCCGTGATCCGCAATGCGTTCCCGGCCGGCACCTGGGCCATCCGCCGCTGGCTGCGACGGCCCCGCGATCCGATCGCCGCCGTCACGGTCTGGGCGGCCGCCGCTCCCTACTCGACCGTAGACGCGGTCACGTAGTCGCGACGCTCGACGAGCTCCACGACCGGCCCGACCAGCGCGATGTCCGCGGCGAGGGACGCGTCGACCGCCGACCGACCGACGAACAGCCGGACCGTGCCGGGCTCGACGATCCGCCGCAGGTCGACGTCGACGTACGCCAGCTGCTCGGTCGACAGGTGGAACGTGACGGTTCGGCACTCGCCGGCGGCCAGGCGCAGTCGCTGGAAGCCGCGCAGCTCGCGGACCGGCCGCGCCACGGTCGCCTCCTCGTCGCGGACGTAGAGCTGGACCACCTCGTCGCCGGTGCGCGTGCCGGTGTTCGTCACCTCGACCTGGATCGCCACCGTGTCGCCGCTGGTCTGGAGCAGGCTCTTGTCGACCCGCAGGTGCTCGATCGCGAAGGTCGTGTACGACAGGCCGTGGCCGAACGGCCAGAGCGGCGACGACGTCCCGTCGACGTAGTCGATCTTCCAGTTGGACTTCCCGCCGGTCGGGTGGTGGCGGTAGGTCAGCGGCACCTGGCCGACGTGACGCGGGATCGTGACCGGCAGCCGCCCGCCGGGATCGACGTCGCCGGCGAGGATGTCGGCGATCGCCGCGGGACCGGCCTCGCCGGGCACCCACGCCAGGAGCACGGCCGCGCAGTGCTCGGCGGCCCACTCGATCGCGAGCGGCCGGCCGCTGACGACCACGAGCACGGTCGGGGTCCCGGTCGCAACGACCGCCTCGAGCAGCTCCTGCTGACGTCCGAGGAGGCCGAGATCGCGGCGGTCGCGCGACTCACCGGTCGTCGCGTCGTTGGTCAGCCCGGACCGCTCACCGACGGCAACGATCGCGACGTCGGCGCCCTGCGCGAGCGCGACCGCCTCGGCCAGCTCCTCGTCCGTGCCGTCCCGGAGACCGCTGCCGCGCGCGTGAACGACGCGCTCCCCGAACCGGGCGCGGAGTGCGCCGAGGATCGTCGGCATGCCCGACAGCTCGTCGACGGGGTTGATGACCTCGCTGGATGGGAAGCCGAACGGGTTTGCCTGGTGGCGCAGCTCCGCGAGCGTCTCGATGTGGGGCAGGTGGGCGTAGTCGCCGAGCAGGTCGCGGGCGCTGTCGGCGATCGGCCCGATGACGGCGATCCGGCCGATATCCGGTGACAGCGGCAGCGTCCCGTCGTTCTCGACGAGCGTCATGGACCGCTGGGCCAGATCGCGCGCGAGCCCCTGCTCGACGGTGGTGAGGGCCGCGAGCTCGACCGCGCGTCGGCGGCTCGACGTAGGGTCGATCGAACAGGCCGAGCCGGAACTTCAGGCGCAGGGTCCGCTCGACGGCGAGGTCGATGAGGTCGACGTCGACGCGGCCGTCATCTTCCGCCTGCCGGAGCGGAGCGCCGAACGCGGCGGTCGTCGGGAGCTCGTTGTCCATGCCGGCCCGGAGCGCCATCGTCGCCGCCGTGCCGAGATCCGGCGTCAGGCGATGCTCGCCGACGAGCATCTGGACCGCCGTGTAGTCGGAGGCGACCACGCCGTCGAACCCCCACTCGTCGCGCAGGATCGACGTCAGGAGCTCGTGCGACGCATGGCAGGGAACGCCGTCGAGGTCGCAGTACGCGGGCATGACGCTGGCAATGCCGGCCTCGCGAACGGCCGCCTCGAACGGCAGCAGTTGCTCGTCGCGCAGCTCACGCGGCCCGGCGTGCGCGGGCGCCTGGTTGAACCCACCCTCGGCCAGGCCGTGCCCGACGAGGTGCTTGGCGGTCGCGGCGATGCCGTGTTCGAGACCCTCGCCCTGGAGTCCGCGGACGTAGGCGCAGCCGAGCACCGCGGCGAGGTACGGGTCCTCGCCGTACGTCTCCTCGACGCGGCCCCAGCGCGGGTCGCGGGTGATGTCGAGGACCGGTGCAAGGGCCACGCTCGCCCCGATCGCCTGCATCCGCCGCCGGATCGATTCGGCGATGGCCTCGACGAGGACCGGATCGAACGAGGCCGCCGCGCCGATCGACTGCTGGAACGAGGTCGCGTCGCGCGCGAGCAGCCCGTGGAGCGTCTCCTCGTGGAGGAAGGCCGGGATGCCGAGCCGCGTCTCCTCGACGAGGAAGCGCTGGATCGCGTTGCCCGCCTCCGCTGCGGCGATCGGGCCGAGGTTCGTCGCGCCGGCCACCCGGCTGATGTGGCCGATGCCGTCTGCGAGGCGGTCGCGGATGAGCGACCGGATCCAGCTCCGTCTCGCTCCGGAACAGCTCGAACGACCAGAGCGAGCCGAGCTGGGCGAGCTTCTCGTCGAGCGTCATCCGTGCGAGCAGATCCGCGACGCGGGCGTCGACCGGCAGGCTCGCGTCCCGGTAGCGCGCGTCGATCGTGGTCATCAGCCCTTCACGGCCCCGCGCGTCAGGCCGCCGATGAGCTGGCGCTCGGCGACAACGTAGAAGATGAGCGCCGGAATGAGGGCGAGCGTCGTGTAGGCCAGGATCCGTGCCGTGTCGGACGAGTACTGCGTCGAGAAGTTCGTCACGCCGAGCGGCAGTGTCCAGTTCCCCTGGTCGGACAGGATGATCAATGGCAGCAGGAAGGCGTTCCAGCTCGACACGATGGCGAGGACCGAAACGGTCGCCAGCGCCGGCCGGGACAGCGGCAGCAGGACCCGCCAGAAAAACCCGAACGACCCGCACCCGTCGATCGCCGCGGCGTCCTCGAGCTCGAGCGGGATGCTCCGGAAGAACGGCCGCAGGATGATGATCGTCAGCGGCAACGCGAACGCCGCCTGGGGAAGCGCGATCCCGATCGCGCTGTCGAGCAACCCGACTGTCCGGATCAGGATGAACAGCGGCAGGATTGCGACGGCGGCCGGGAACAACAGCCCGAGCGTGAAGAACGTGAACAGCACCTCCCGGCCTCGGAACCGCCGTCGCGCGAACACGAACGCCGCGAGCGAGGCGAACGCGACAACGGTCAGCGTCGTGAGCACCGCGATCAGGATGCTGTTGCCGAGCTGCTGCCAGAAGCTTTCTGACCCGAGCACCTCGGTGTAGTTCGAGGTGATCCACGGGTCGGGCAGCCCGACGGGATTCACCGTGAGCTGGTAGTTGTCGCGGAACCCGCCGAGGGCCGCGTACTGGATCGGGATGACGATCACGGCGGCAAGGCCGAGCAGGATCGCCCAGCGGGCGACGCCGGAGACGGCCGCGGTCAGCCGGACGGTGGCCGATCGCGTGGCGACGTTCGGGATCGCTTCGGCCGCCATCTATCCAGCCCCCCCGGTGAGCGCGCCGTCGACGTCGCGCCGCAGGACGAAACGCTGGTACGCAAGCGCGACGACGAGCGCAGCGAGGAAGAGAATCACCGCGACCGCGCTGCCGTAGCCGAGCTGGAACCGCTCGAAGCCGCGGTCGACGAGGTACGTCGCCATCGTGTTGGAGGCGTCGACCGGTCCGCCGCCCGTCGTGACCCAGACGAGGTCGAACAGCTGGAGCGCGCCGATGATCGAGAGGAACACCGATACCCGGATCGTGGGTCCGAGAAGCGGCAGCGTGACGTAGCGGATCGATTGGCGGCGCGACGCGCCGTCGATCGCCGCGGCCTCCTCCAGCTCGCGCGGGATCCCCTGGAGACCGGCAAGCATGAGGATCATGTGGAAGCCGAAGTACTTCCAGGAGATGATCACGAAGAGCGCCCAGAGGACGGTGTCAGGGTCGGCCAGCCACGGGTAGTAGAGCGACTCGAGGCCGACCGTCGTCAGCGCGCCGTCGGCGAGGCCGCCCGGCTGGAGGATCAAGCGCCAGACGATGCCGGCGATGACCTCGGCGATCACGTACGGCGCGAAGAAGAGCAGGCGGAAGACGGC
Source organism: uncultured Chloroflexia bacterium (assembly GCA_963721655.1). Classification (GTDB taxonomy): domain Bacteria; phylum Chloroflexota; class Limnocylindria; order Limnocylindrales; family CSP1-4; genus DASTYU01. The sequence goes on from CAVRKH010000021.1 coordinate 383,089, forward strand.
GCGCCCCGGGAAACGCCGGTTGAGCATCAGCGCGATGCCCAGCGAGAACGGGATCTGGATCGCGAGCGACAGCACGATGATGATCGCGTTGTGGGTCGCGGCCTTCTGGAAGATCGGGTCGGACAGTGCCTTCTGGTAGTTCTCCAGCCCGACGAAGTCGGACAGCGGCTTCAGCCCGTTCCAGTCGTACAGGCTGTAGTGCGCGGCCTGGACAATCGGGATGATGACGAACAGGCCGTACAGGAGGAACGCGGGCAACAGGAAGAGCGCGATGACCCCGTAGCGGTTGAATCGCGAACGGGCCAGCGAGTTGCCGGCCCGTTCGGAGCGTAAGGTCAAGTGGATCGACCGCCTACTTGGCGGCGTCGGTGATTGCCTGGGTGACCTGCTCGGGTGTGCCCGTCCCTGCGAACAGGGTTGCGACGGCGTCGTTGATCGCCGCGCCGAGATCCGGGTTGGTCGCCTGGTCGAGATAGAGCTGGACGAAGTCGGCCTTGGCCCGAGCGTCGAGGACCGACGCCAGGTTCGGGTCGGTCACGGAGCTCTCGGAGCCGATGGTCACCGGCAGGACGCCGGTGTTCAATGCGCCCCAACGATCGGCCTGAGCCTTGTCGCTGATGTACTTCAGGAACTCGATGGCCTCCGGCGGAGCGTCCTTGCCGACGGCGAAGCCGTTGCCACCGCCGAACCCGTCGGTCGGCTTTCCGGCGCCGCCATCGACGCTCGGGAACGGGAACCACTCGAGATCCCAGGCGACGGCCTTCTTGTCAGCGGTATTCGCCTGCATCGTGCCAGGCGCCCACTGGCCCTGCAGCAGCATCGCGGCGTCCTCGACCGCCGTGGAGGCAGCCGAGCCGCCCGCGCCATCCCAAACCGCCGCCAGGAAGCCTTCCTGGAACGGCTGCTTGTCTACGAGCTCCTTGACCTTCGTGCCAGCCTCGACGAAGCAGGCATCGGTCCAGTCACCGGAGCTGATCGCCGCATCAAGCTTGTCCTTGCCACACTCGCGAATCGCGAGGTAGGCCCACCAGAACATCTCCGTCCAGGTCGCCGGGCTGCCGCCGACCGAGATCGGCGTGATGCCCGCTGCCTTGAGCTTGTCGACCGCAGTCGAGGAAGTCCTCCCACGTCGCCGGCGGCTCCGTGATCCCGGCCTGCGTCGAACAGCGTCCTTGTTGTACCAGATGCCGACCATGCCCAGGTCGTTCGGGATGCCGTACTGCTTGCCGTCGTAGCTGGTACATGCTCATCGCGCCGGCGTTCATCGTGTCCGCCCAGTCGGCGACGTCGGCGGTGATGTCCTTGAGCAGGCCGGCGTCGACCTGCTCGGCCATGCCGCCGCCGCCCCACGACTGGAAGAGGTCAGGATACGTTGCCGCCCTGCGAGCTCCGTCGTGAGCTTCGGCTTGAACGTGTCGTTCTCGAGGACGGTGATCTTGATGGTGACGTTCGGGTGCGCGGCCATGAAGTCGTCGGCCATGCCTGCCAGAGCGACTTGCCCGGGTCGTTGTTGTTGATGTGCCACCAGTCGATCGTGACGGGCTCGCCGCCCGCGGCGGCCGATGCAGGCGCTTCCGACGCGGCGCCGGCCGACGGCGCGGCCGCGGACGGAGCAGCCGGGGGCAGCCGTGCCGCCTCCACTGCTGCACGCTGCAAGGACGATCGCTGCGGTCGCCAGAAGGACCGCAATGCGATGGCGGGTTCTCATTGGCCAAGTCTCCTCGTGGTACCTGGACGCGTCACGGCGCGAGAGCGGGCACGGTGGGGGATGACATCTCCTCCGATGCGATCATCTGCACGCCCGGTCGTTGCCGGGCATGTCCCACGTGCACGATCCCGCCCCGCCAGGGAGGAGGAGTCTGGCGGGGACGGAATCGGCGGTCAGCCACTTCGATCGTGCCGGTCGTCGGACGCACCCCGCTCGGTCGCGGTCTCCTCCTCGAAAGTTGCGGAGCGCCCGTTCGATACTTTCGGCGCGGCCAATGTAGGCGTGTCGTGCGGCAGTGTCAATGCGGTGTCTCGACGTGCTGGCGCTTGGTCGCGCCAGTGATGCGCTGGCCGCAACGTTCCGTCGAAACTTTCGTTGCACGCCTGCCGTTCGCTACACTCCGCCCGTGAGCTCGCCCAGTCCGACCCGTCCCAGTCGTTCCCCGCCCACGACGATCGCCGATATCGCCGAGCTGACCGGCGTGTCGGTGCCGACCGTGTCCAAGGTGATCAACGGGCGGTCGGACGTGTCGGCCGACACGCGACGCCGCGTCGAGACCGCAATCCGCGAGCACGGCTATCGCCGGTCGCCCGGCTCGCGGCCCCGGACGCCGCTCCTCGAGGTGATCTTCCACGAGCTCGAGAGCGAGTGGGCGCTCGAGATCGTCCGTGGCGTGGAGCGCGTCGCCGGGCAGCATCACCTCGCGGTCGTCCTGAGCGAGATGCAGGGCCGGCGATCGCCCGGTCGAGGCTGGATGGAGGGCGTCCTGGCCCGCCGGCCGACCGGCGTGATCGCGGTCTTCTCCGATCTCAGCGAGTCGATGCGGGAGCAGCTCGCGGCCCGCGGCATCCCGTACGTCGTCGTCGACCCGACCGGGGAGCCGCTCCACGACACGCCGTCGGTCGGCGCGACCAACTGGAACGGCGGCCTGACGGCGACACGCCATCTCCTGGCGCTCGGCCACCGGCGGATCGGGGTCATCGGCGGGCCGGAGTGGATCCTGTGCAGCCGCGCCCGCCTCGACGGCTATCGGGCGGCGATGGACGAGGCCGGTGTCCCGATCGGAGCGGACCTCGTCAGCCACGGGAAGTTCCACGTCGAGGAGGGCATCGACCGAGGACGGGCGCTGCTGCGCCTCAAGGACCGGCCGACGGCGATCTTCGCCGGCAACGACCTGCAGGCCCTGGGCGTCTACCAGGCCGCGCGCGAGGCGCGTCTCCACATCCCCGAGGACCTGAGCGTCGTGGGCTTCGACGACCTGCCGGTCGCGCAGTGGGTGGGACCGCCGATGACGACCGTCCGCCAGCCGCTCATGGACATGGCGACCGCGGCCGCGGGGATGGTCGTCGCGATGGCACGCGGCGAGACGCCGAAGCAGACGCGGGTTGAGCTCGCGACGGAGCTCGTCGTCCGCGAGAGCACCGCGCCGCCCTCCGGCTGAGACGGCTAGCCGCGACTCCACCGTCGCTGCGGCTGGGGGCACGGCTGAGCGGGAGCGGCCGCGACCGCTTCGTCGAGACGCTCCACCAGCGGCGCCGCCCGCAGACGCTCGAAGGTCGCCCGCGCGCCGTCGACCCAGCCGGCGACCTCCGGATCGGAGGTGCCGAGGACCGTGACCGCCTCGAGGGTCGTGAGGGCCTCGTCCCACGGCAGATCGAGGCTGCGCCACGCGGCCATGGCCGTGCGGTACCCGGCCAGCGCCCCGGTCGCATCTCCACGCAACGCGGCGATGCCCGCCGCGATCGCAGCCCGGTCCGCATCCACGGCCCGTCCGCGCGTGCCAAGAGCGCGCAACCGCTCGAGGGTTCCCTCTGCGCCGGCGTCGTCTCCGGCCATGACGAAGGCGTGACCGGCACGAGGCAGGATGTACGGCTGGTTGAGGTCGCTCAGCGCCGCCGCGTTCGACCAGATCGCAGCCGCCTCCGCCCAACGGCCCGCGGCGTACGCAGCGCTGGCCTGAATGTCCTGGTAGCCGATGCCGATGTCCGGGTCGGAGATCACCTCGAGCGCGCGCGCCAGGCTGGCCATCTCTTCCTCGTCCGGCTCGCCTCGATACGCGGCCATGTTCTGTCGAGCGAGGCGGAGCGGGATCGTGTCGTTTCCTTCGGGATGGAGCGACATGACGGCATTGATCTCGTCCAATACCCAGTCCCAGTCGCCGGTGCGACGCGCGTCCTCCGACATGTTCCCGAGTGTCGTGATTTCCATCGTTCGGCGGCCGAGCTGTCGAGCGAGGTCAATGACTTCGCGCTGGAGCTGGACGGCCAGGCGCGGATCATCCAGGGCGACTTCGAATGAGAGGTTCGTGGTTTGCGGTCGCCATGATGTCCGGCCGGTTGATCTCCTCGGCCAGTTGCCGGGCACCCCCATACAGCGCCCGCGCCTCCCACATGCGGCCCTGGAAGCCGTACGCGATCCCCTTGGCGATCATGGCCTCGGCGGCGATGTCGGCCGCGCCGACTCGCTCGGCAGCTGCACAGGACGTGGTCGAGCAGCTCGAGGCCCTCGGCGTACTGGTCCGAGCCGGATGAGGTTGCGCGCAAGGGCGGCGCTGAGGGTGATCCCGACCGGGTCGTCCGACGATCGCCGCGAACCGCTCCACGGCGGGACGGAGCAGGGCAATCGACTCGTCATGCTGGCGACCGTCGTACAGCGCGCGCGCACGGAGGCCGATCACCCGCGCCACCGCGCGCTCGTCGCCAAGCCGCTCGCGGACCTCCTGCGCCTGTTCGAGGAGTGGGAGCGCCAGTTCGGTTCGGGCACCGATTCGACGCGGCTTCGCCGGCCTGCTCCAGCATGGCCGCGCGGTCCTCGTCGCTGTCGGTGACCTCGATCGCCTGCTCGAGATACTTCACCGCCTGGAGCGGGGACCCGAGGGCGATGGCCCGATCGGCGGCAGCCCGCAGCGCGATCCGCGCCTGGCTCGCGAGCGCCTCGGCTTCGGGGCCGTCGGGCGCGGACCGGAAGGCCGCCAGGTAGTGGGCTCGCCAGCGCGCCGGCGAGCTCGTCGTCGCCGAGCGACTCGAAGTAGCGCGCCGCGGCGAGGTGCCGGCCGCGCCGGTCACGCAACGCGAGGGTCGAGTAGGCGACCTCGCGGATGACGGCCTGGACGAACGCGTACTGGCCCCGTTCCGGAGAGCGAGGATCGACCTCGCGGTGGAACAGGTCGGCGCGGACCAGGGCGCCGAGGCGCTGCTCGAGGACGTCGGCTTCGAGGCCGCTGACGGCGGCCAGCGCCGCGGTCGTGAACGACTGTCCGAGCACGGCCGCGTCCTGGACGAGCATCCGGTCCTCGGGCGCGAGCGCGTCGAGACGTGCGGCGATCAGCGCGTGGAGCGTCTCCGGGATCGCGAGGTCGCCCAGCTCACCAGCCGGCTCGAACCGCCCGTCGTCGCGCGCGACGAGCCGACCGTCGGCGACCAGCATCCGGATGGTCTCGACGGCGTACAGCGGGATGCCCTCCGCGCGCGTCACGATCGAGCGAATCGCCGGTTCGGGCAGGCCGCTGACGAGCCCGCCCAGCAGCTCGCGCATGCCCGCGTCGTCGAGCGGCTGCAGGTCGAGGGCGAGGAAGTTGCGCCGGCCGGCGCCCCAGCCGGGCCGGTTGTCGAGCAGCTCGGGCCGGGACAGCGTCACGATGAGGATCGGGACGTTGAGGCTCCAGTCGAGCATGTGGTCGATGAAGTCGAGCATGCCCGAGTCGGCCCAGTGGAGGTCCTCGAACAGCAGCGCCACCGTGCCGTGGCCGGTGATCCGCTCGAAGTACGTCCGCCACGCGGCGAACATCCCCTGCGATCCGCCTTCGGGCGCATCACCGACCCCGAGCAGGGCGAGGAGGGCGGCCTCGACCCGGCGGGCCTCGTCCTCGTCGGTGATGAAGCGCTCGACGGTGGCGCGGATCTTCGAGCGGGTGGTCTGCTCGTCATCGGTTTCGAGCAGGTCGGCCCGCGAGCGGACCATCTCGCCGAGGGCCCAGAAGGAAAGCCCCTGCCCGTAGGCAGGGGAGCGGCCTTCGTGCCAGAAGACGGCGTCGACCACGCCGTCGACGTATTTCAGGAACTCCCAGGCGAGGCGGCTCTTGCCGACGCCGGCCTGGCCGGTGATCGACACGAGTCGAACGCGGCGGTCGCGGGTCGTGGCGTGGAACAGGTCCTTGAGGAGCCGCAGCTCGGCGTCGCGGCCGACGAACGGGGCCTCGAGGCGGTCCTCGCGACCGCGGCCACGGCGCTGGGCCACGATCCGAACGGCTCGCCACGCCGCAACTGGTGCGGCCTTGCCCTTGAGGTACTGCTCGTCGACCGGCTCGAACGTGATCGCGATGCTCGCCGCGCGCTGGGTGGCCTCGCCGACAAGCACCGTGCCAGGCGCTGCTGCCGACTGCAGCCGGGACGCTGTGTTGACGAGGTCGCCGGCCACCATCCCCTGGCCGATCGCACCGAGGGTGACCGCGGCCTCACCGGTCAGGACCGCGCCGCGCGCCTCCAGGCCCGGACCCAGCGCGTGGACGGCGTCGACGAGCTCGAGCGCCGCCCGGACCGCGCGCTCGGCGTCGTCCTCGTGGGCGACCGGCGCGCCCCACAGGGCCATCACCGCGTCGCCGATGAACTTCTCGACGATCCCACCGTGGCGCTCGACGACCTCGCGCGCGAGATCGAAATAGCGCGTCAGCAGCTCGCGGACGTGCTCGGGGTCGCGACCCTCGGACATCGTGGTGAAGCCGACGAGGTCGGCGAACAGGACGCTCACGAGGCGGCGTTCGGCGACGCGCGCGTCGCTGCCGGTTGCGGCCGCTGCAGGCGGCCAGGCCGACTGCCGGGATTTCGCCCGGTTGGAGGCTGCTGCCGCACTCCCCGCAGAAGCGGGCGCCGGGCGTGTTCGACGACCCGCACGCGGGACACGAGACGGCCAGGCGAGTCCCGCACTCGCCACAGAATTTTCGGCCCGGCTCGTTCGCCGAGCCGCAGGATGAACAGATCAAAGACGGCGCCCTCATCTCCCCGCGAGGCCCAAGAGTAGCGGGCGCGAGGAAACCACTGCTTGCGGCCTGCGACAGCGACGACCTGGCCAAATTCCATGCGGGGAAACTTGGGCCTGAAGCCAGGCCCGAAACCGGTCCGATCTGGGCCTCAGGAGGCCATTCCGTGGCCAGCTTCCTGCCCGTGGAACTGGCCGCGGATCGGGCCTGAATCCGGCCCAGTGCCAGGCATGAGAATTTGGCGGTTCGCAGGAGCTTGCATCGACTCGATCCACTTCGAGTAGCGGCACCGTCTGTTCCCGGACCGAGGCCCGGCGCTTGCGCGTCGGGCCTTCGTTCGTGCCCGCGGCGCGCTAGCCTGTGTCTTGCCCGGGTAGCCATTGGCGGGGGTTTCGGTCCACGGGTGGGGTGGGATGGACGGCTTCCTGGCGGCGGTGCAGCGTGCCGGCTCGAGTAGCGGCTTCGGGTACGGCGGGAAGTCGGGCAGCTCGCCGGCGCCATTCGATGCGGTCGACGGGAGTCGGCTGGCCGGTCCCAGCGGCAGCCATCCGCTTGCCGCGGTCGACCTCGACGAGCTCGTTCGGACCGACAGCGACGGCCTCGACGGCTCGATCGAGATCGACGGACCCGTTCGTGTCGGCGAAGGGATCCGGGGACGGCTTCGGCTGACGGCCGGTCGCGACATCGACGCCCGCGGCGCGGTGCTGCGGCTCGTCGGCGTTCGGCTCACGGAGCAGCGCCGGTCGTACGAGCAGCGCGACAGCAAGGGGCAGGTCACCCGCAGCGAGCAGTGGGTCGAGGTCGATGGCCGGCTGTTCGAGACGCTGCCCTTCACCGAGCCGGTGCTGCCGGCTCGGCTGACGGCCGGCCAGACGTTCGAGGCCGAGTTCAACCTGCCGGCGCCGCGGCTCGGGCCGCCGTCGGCGCATCTCGGGCCGGCGCTGCTGGCGTGGGCGCTCGACGCGCGGTGGGACATCCCGATGGGTTCGGACGAGCACGTGGCCGCGCTCGTGGACGTCGAGCAGCACCCCGACTACCTGCGCTCCGGGGCGGCAGGGCTGGCCGAGGGCTCGCTGTACGACGCATGGCAGACCGGTGACGCGTCCATCGCGGTCTCGCCCCTGCCGCCGGTGGCCGCGGGTTCGGAGGTGGACGTCACGGTGACCTGGCCTTCGGCGGGGTCGGGCAGGGGAGCGCGGCTCGAGCTGCAGGCCGACATCTCGGCGCCGAACGGCATCTCGGATCTCGTGGTCTGGTCCACGACGCTCGATCCGTCGGCGTTCCAGGACGGCATCACCGTTCGGGTACCCATCCCGGCCGACGCGCCACCGACGGTCTCTGGCCGACCGGGTCGGCGTGAGCTACCGGATCCGCGCGCTGGTCGACCGGCCGATGCGCTCGGACCTCGCCGTGGAACGGGCAATCGCGATCCTCTGAAACCTTTCGGGCGGTCCCTGGCTCAGATGGGTGTCGACCCCATCCCCTGGGAGATTTCCGCTTGCCTCACGTTGCCCGTCACCTGGTCCTCGCATCGCTGGTGGCGCTTGTCGCGGCCGGTTTCGTTGCGCCCGTCGCTGCCTCTGCGGCGACCGTCTCGGTCAGGATCACCGATCACCTTTCGCCGGCCGAGCTGACGGTTCCCGCCGGCGCGACGATCCGCTTCGTGAACGCCGACAACGAGCGGCACCGGATGCGCTCGCAGTCCGGGCCCGCCGAATTCGACTCCCACAATCTCGAGCCGGGCCAGTCGTATTCGATGAGGCTGACGGCGCGCGGCACGTACACGTACCTGGACGAGCGCGACGACGACGACACGCGGTACCACGGGCGGATCGTGGTGGGTGGGGGAACCTCCGGAGGCGGCTCGTCGACGGGTCCCGCGCCCGCTTCGTCGCCCTCGGTGTCGATGGCGGGCCGTGCGTTCAGCCCGGCGACCGTGACGATCGCGGCCGGTGGCTCGGTCACGTTCCGCAACGACGACGACCGGGCGCACACGGTCACGGCGAAGGACGGGGCGTTCAACAGCGGCCCGATCGACGAAGGCGGGTCGTGGAAGCGGACGTTCAAGCAGGCCGGCACGTTCTCGTACCTGTGCGCGATCCATCCCGAGATGACCGGCAAGGTGGTCGTCAAGGGCTCGGGCGGTTCGGCCGAGTCGGCGCCGGCCTCGACTCCGAAGCCGAAGCCCACGCCGACTCCGACCCCGACGCCGGCCGCCACGACGACGGCTTCGAAGCCGAGATCCATGACTTCTCGTTCGCGCCCGCGGAGCTCACCGTCCCGCTCGGTTCGACGGTTACGTGGCGGAACGCCGGCGACGCGCCGCACACGGTTACGGCTTCGGACGGCTCATTCGACTCCGAGATGATCGCGGCCGGTGGCTCGTGGGCCCGCACGTTCGAAACGGCCGGGACGTTCACCTACGTCTGTGCGTTCCATCCGCAGATGGAGGGCGTGGTCGAGGTCACTGCCGGCGAGGTCGCGGCCGCTTCCCCGCCGCCATCGAGCGTGCCGGCGGTGGTCGCCCCGGTTGCGACCCAGCCACCGCCACCGCTCGAACCTGCGCCCGAAACGGCCGCCGTCTCGACCCAGGGCCCGAGCTTCGGGGGCGAGCTCCTGGCCCGCGTCGCCATCGTCGGACTGCTGATCGGCGGCGCGTTCCTGCTCTTCATGCGCGCGGTCGGCGGCTCGGTTCGCGGTCCGGACGAGGTGTGAGGTGCCAGATATCAGCCCGGGTAGTGAGTGGCGCGGAGTCGCACGCTATTCGGCCCGTTTAACTGCCAGATATCAGCCCGGGGAGTAACTGGTGGCCAATTTGGCCTGATAGGGGCCTTCGCCGTTGCCTTTGATCACTGGGGCTGATATTTGGCAATCGGCGCGGCGCTGGTCGCGGGCCGCCGGGCCCGGCGCTACCGACAGTGCCAGCCGCCGTCGACGATCAGGTCCACGCCGTTGACGGCCGTGTTCTCGAGCAGGAACACCACCGCGTTGACGATCTCGTCCATGCGGCAGAGGCGCTGGATCGGCGTCTCCGAGGTGTACTTGGCGATCGCCGCCGGCTTCTCCGACCAGTACGGGCTGTCGCCGACGACGCCCGGGTGGATCGAGTTGACCCGGATGGGCTTGAGCTCCTCGACGAGCGTTCGGGTGAGCCCGACGACGCCACCGTTGACGGTCGTGACGGTGGTCGAGCCCGGGTACGGGCGCTCCTTCGCCATGCCGCCGAACAGCACGAGCGACGAGCGAGGCGAAAGACGGTCGCGGAGCGCGCTGACCACGGCCGTGTACCCGACGAGCTTGAGCGTCACGAGCCGAATCGCGCGGTCGAGGTGGTACTCGGCCACGGTGTTGTGGTCGCGCTCGATCGCGGCGAGCACCAGGTGATCGACGGGCCCGACGTCTGAAAGGAAGCCGGCGATCTTGTGGGGCCGGGCGAGGTCGAACGTGAGGCCGCGGACCGACCCGCTGCCCAGGCCCTGCGACTCGGCGACGGCCGTGTCAACGTTCTCCGGCGTCTGGCCGGTGAGCACGACATCCCGACCCTGCGCCGCGTAATGCTTGACGATCTCCAGCCCGATGGCCCGCGTGCCTCCGACCACGACGACCGATCCGTCTCCTGCCATCTATTCCTCCTCGAACCGCTTCCAGACCGGCACCCAGCGGTAGGCATGGCGCGCCGGCGGCTGCGGCGCCTGGGTCTCGATCCAGCGCACGCGGCCGGTGCCGTTGTTGTAGAAGCCGTGCACGGCACCGACCCCGGCGAACACCACGTCGCCCGCCCGGACCGTGTAGACCGTGCCGTCGAGCTCGGCCTCGCACTCGCCGTCGAGGAAGAAGTACGCCTCCTCGAACGGGTGGTCGTGCTGCTGGGCCGAGCCGCCGGGCTCGTAGTCGACCGTGAACATCGTCAGCAGCTCGGCGCCGAACACGCGATCGATCAGCATCTTCACCGAGATCCCGCTGTACACGACGAGCGCCGTGTCCATGCCCGCGGACTCGCGCCCGCGCGCGGGCTCGTTCAGACGAAGCGCCTCGGCCTGCGGCGGCGTCCCGTCGTAGTGGCCGACCCAGCGCAGGCGCGGATCGCCGAACGCCGGCCGCACGGCCCGCGCGTCCAGCCCGGCGACGTCCGGCGGCGTCTTCTCGAAGAAGGTGTCCTTGCGGCCGGCGTCGGGTGCGAGTCGCTGCGGCGTGTTCATCGACATCCAGCGGACCGGCTCGTCGCGCGCGTTGGCCAGCGTGTGCTGCACGCCGATCGGGATCAGCGCGAAGTCGCCCTTGTGCAGGCGATGGACGGTGCCGTCGACCTCGAGCAGCAGCTCGCCGCCGAGGACGTACAGCGACTCCTCGAACGAATGGAAGTGGCGACACAGCCAGCCGCCGGCCTGGAAGGAGCCGATCGCGATCTCGGTGTGGACGGCGCCCTGCTCGGGTCCGACGACGACCGCCCGGGCGAGGCCGTGCGCCGTGGCCGACGTCGGGAACGGCGACGCGACTCGATCCCAGTCAACCCGAGCGACGAAACTGGCCAAACGCTGTGCTCCCGGCTATGCCAGACGACGCGACCAGGCATCGGTCCCGACGGCGAGCAGGAGGATGACCCCGAGGGTGACCTGCTGGTAGAACGGATCGAACCCGAGGAGGTTGAAGCCGTTCGCGACCAGGGCCACGAACAGGCATCCTACGACGGTCCGCGGGACCGACCCTTCGCCACCGAGGATGCTCGTGCCGCCGACGATGATCCCGGTCAGCACCGTGAACGTCAGGAAGCTGCCCGCCGACGCCTGGGCGCTCAGGGTCCGCGACGCATCGATCGTGCCGGCGAGCGCCGCTGCCATGCCGCTCAGCGCGAACGTCGCGATCCGCACCGTGTCGATCCGGACGCCACCGAGCCGCGCCGCCTCGGCATTGCCGCCCGTCGCGTAGACGTACCGCCCGAACGTCGTCCTGCTCAGCAGGATCGCCCCCGCGATCGCGATCGCGATCATCATCCACGCCGCGCTCGTGAGGCCGAGCCATCTCGTCGCCGCGAACCGCTGGAACTCGGGATGGTCGAGCACGACGACGAGGTTGCCGTGCGTCGCGATCGCGGCGATACCGCTGACGACGAACGACATCGCGAGCGTCCCGATCAGGGGATTGATCCGGAACTTGGTGACGACGACGCCGTTGGACAGGCCGATCGCCAGCCCGACGCCGAGGGCCGCGAGGATCCCGACCCCCGGCCCGAACGACACCGCCAGCTGCGCGGCGGTCGCGCCGGCCAGCCCGTAGACCGCGCCGATCGACAGGTCGATCCCGCCGGCAATGAGGACCAGCGTGCCGGCAACGGCCACGATGATGATCCCGGCCTGCTGGTCGAGGATGTTGCTGAGGTTCTGGGACCGCAGGAACGGCGGGCTGATGAAGGCCAGGATCACGAAGACGATCAGGAACGGGATCAGGATGCCGCCGCGCCGGGCCACCCATCGCAGCCGGCCGAGCAGCGTGGGTCCGGTCGGCTCGGCGGGGACCGTCGTGGCGTCGGTCATCCGGCTGCCGCCAGCGATCGTCCGAACGACGCCGCGAGGATCGCCTCCTCGGTGATCTCGTCACCGGACAGCTCCGCGACGATCCGCCCGCCGCGCATCACGAGGACCCGGTGGGCGAGCCCAAGGATCTCCTCGATCTCGTTCGAGATGAGCAGGATCCCCACACCGCCCGCCGCGAGTTCGACGATCAGCTGGTAGAGGTCGCGCTTGGCGCCGACGTCGACGCCGCGGGTCGGATCGTCGGCAAGCAGCACGGAAGGCTTGGCGAGCAGCGCGCGAGCGAACATGAGCTTCTGCTGGTTCCCGCCCGACAGTGCCTCGGGCGCGGTCTCGAGGGTGCTCGACGCGGACACGCTGGTCAGCGCGGAACGGACCTGCTCGGTCTCGCTGCCGCGGCGGACGAAGCCGAACCGGGCGAGCCGGCGGACGCTGGCCAGGCTGACGTTTTCGCGGACCGGTCGGCGGAGCATGAGGCCGTCGTCCTTCCGCGATTCAGGGATCAGGGTGACCCGCGCGTTGAGCGCGGCACGTGGGTTGCCGGCGAGTGCCGCAGAACCCGCGCGGATCTCCGAGGCGCTGACGGGAACCGCACCGAAGATGGCCCGGGCCACCTCCGAACGGCCCGCACCGACAAGCCCTGCGAGCCCCACGATCTCGCCGGCACGGATCTCGAGCGAGACGTCGTGCACCCCGGGTGCGCTGAGGTCCCGGACGCTAAAGCGCGACAGGCGCATCCGCGGTCGGCGCCTGCTTTGGCGGGTACGTGCGCGCGACCGAGCGGCCGAGCATCGCCGCGACGAGCGAGTCCTCCGTTTCGTCTGCGGCCGGGCCGGTTCGGACGACCTGGCCGTCGCGCAGGATCGTCACGGTGTCGGCGAGCTCGAGCACCTCGCCGAGGAAATGCGAGACGAGGATGACCGTCCGTCCGCCGGCCGACAGGCCCCTGACGATCTCGTGGAAGCGCTGGATCTCCGACGCCGACAGCGCAGCGGTCGGCTCGTCGAAGACGATGAGCTCGGCGTCACGGGCAAGCGCCCGGAGGATCTCGACCTGCTGCTGCACCGCGAGCGGCAACGCCCCGACCGTCGCGTTCGCCGGCACCTCGAAGCCGGCGCCGGCGACGACGCGCCGGAACCGATCGAGGAGCTCTCGTCGTCGGACGAAGCCGAACCGTCGCGGCTCGGCGCCGAGGAACACGTTCTCGGCGACCGTTCGCTGCGGGACCAGCGAGACCTCCTGGGCAACCATCGCGATCCCGCGCTCGAGCGCCGCGCGAGGCGATCCGAAGCTCACCGGCTCGCCGCGCAGGTGCAGCTCACCCTGGTCCTGCTGGAAGCACGCCCGCGACGATCTTGCCGAGGGTGGACTTGCCGGCTCCGTTCTCGCCGACGAAGGCGTGAACGGAGCCGGCGCGAATCTCCACCGATACCTCGTGCAGGGCACGAGTGCCACCGAACGACTTGCCGACCCCGCGGATGTCGAGGTGGACCTCGCCGGGAGCCATGGGGCCGAGTGCCGGACTGGTCAGCCCGGCCACTCCGCGAGCGTGAGGAACTGGTCGACGTTGTCCTTGGTCACGACGCCGCCGTCGGGCAGGTCGGCGAGGACGTCGATCCCGGGCTGGGGCACACCACCGGCCCGGATGGCGTCGATGAACATCTTCGTGCCCAGGCCGCCTTCCGTCGCCGGAGCCTGCATCACGGTGCCGTAGCGCTCGCCCGCGGCGATGCCCTGGAACGCGATGGCCCCGCCGCCGTAGCCGACGAGCTTGACCTTGTCCGCGACGCCGGCGTCCTTGACGGCCGTGACGGCACCTGTGATCGCCTGGTCTGCGCCCGTGATCACGGTGAGATCGGGGTGCGCCGCCAGCATGTTCTGGGCGGCCGCGAGGCCGGCCGGGGTCGTGTAGAACGACTCGCCCTCGGCGACGACCTTGATGTTCGGGTTGACCGAGGTCGCCTCGTCGAAGGCCTTCTTGAGTTCCTGGTCCAGCGCTGCGGCCTTGACCGACCAGATGTAGCCGACGTTGCACGGGTTCGCATCGGCACAGGCCTCGACGACCATCTCGCCGATCTTCCGGCCGAGCTCGCTCGGGACGAAGACGACGTTGGTCAGCTGGCCCTCGACCTGGGAGTCGGCGGTCGTGTTGTCGGCCCCGAGGATCTGGTCGATGTTGCCGATGTGGATGCCCGCGGCGATCGCCTGCTCCGCGCCGGGCACGAGCGCCGGGCCGTACACGGGCTGCAGGATGATGCCGTCGTACTTCCCGGAAGCGATCGCGTCCTGGAGCTGCTGGGTCTGGGTCTGCGGGTTGAGGTTGCCGTCGAAGACGGTCAGGTTGGCGTTGCCGGCTGCCGCGGCAGCCCTGGCCGCCGCGAGCATCGGCGCGTCATAGCTGTTCGCCACCGCGAACGAGATGTACGCGAGCTCGAGCGTCTTGCCCGCGTCCGGGCTGGCCGGCGCCACGCTCTCCGGGGCGGTGCTTGGCGCCGCTGCCGTGCTCGGCGGGGCCGATGCGGGTGCCGCAGATGGTGTGCCGCTGCTGCACGCCGCAAGGAGCAGGGGGACCGCCATGACGAGAGCGGCCAATGACCTTCGGTCGCGACCGAATACCTGAGCTGCGTGCATGAATCCTCCTCCACGCGGGCCCGCCACGATGCGGGGGAGTGTGCAAAGCCATCGAACGCCTGTCAAGTAACACTGTATGCGTGTTGCAAGCCGTTGATCAGGCGGTGGGGGCCGGTACGGCGCCGGCGGCCCGCGATCAGCGCTTGGCGGCGTCGGCCGGGCCGCGGCCAAGGACGAACCAGATCGCGTGGACCGGTTCGTCACCGGCGTTGAACAGCCGGTGGGGCCGCCCGGAGTCGAATGCCACGGCGTCGCCGGGGCCGAGCACGTACTCATCGAAGGCGACCTTGACCCCGAGCTTGCCGCTCAGGATGTAGCCCCACTCCTGGCCGCCGTGGCGCTGGAACTCCTGCTCGGGACTCGACGCACCACCGACCTCGTAGGTCACGTACAGGAAGTCGACGGTCGGCAGCGACGCCGTTGTCAGGCGCTCCCAGATGACGCCCGACGCGAGCCGGATCGACTTGCGATCGGACGCTCGCTGAACCGGGCCCGCAGGCATCGTGGAACCGCTCAATTCCGCGGCGGCCGCGGGTTCGGGCGCAGGCGTGGGGCGCCTCGCGTCGGGATAGACGAGCTCGTCGAGCGAGATCCCCAGCTCGGTCACGATCGCGTAGAGCGTGCTGACGGAGGGCTTCGCGCGCCCGGTCTCGACCTGCGAGATCAGGCTCGGCGAGACGCCCAGGCGTTCGGCGAGACCGCGCAGGCTGAGGCCACGCGACACGCGTGCCTCGCGCAGGCGATCGCCCATCTCGCCGTATTCGAGCCCCGCACCGTTCCCGCTGTTGCGGCTCACGAACCCTCCCTCAGGACGCATGCATCGTAGCCCGTCACTCCGCCGCGCGGAGCGACGGCCAGTGTAGTGTCACTGAACACACCGCCAACGTGAGTGTGGAGCATCGTTGAATTGGTCAAGCATCCGCGGCATACTGCCCGGACACCCCGGGACGCTCTTTCCGCTTCCTCTCGGCGATCGACGCCGGCCTGATCGCCGCAATCGCAAGGAGATGACCCTGTGAGCGCTGTCGACGCCGCTGCGCCACCCGTCACGTCGACCCGGCCGATCCCGTCACCCGGTTCGTTGAACGTCGACTGGGAGGAGCGCTGGAACGTCGAGCGGATGCGGTCGTACCGGCTCGGCCGCGCCCGGTCGGCGCTCGCGGCCTCCGACCTCGGCGCCGTCCTGTTGTTCGACTTCAACAACATCCGCTACACGACGAGCACCCACATCGGCGAGTGGGCGCGCGACAAGATGACGCGCTACGCGCTGCTGACCCGCGGCGGCGACCCGCACATCTGGGACTTCGGCTCGGCGGCCAAGCACCACCGCCTGAACTGCCCGTGGCTGGCGCAGGAGAACGTGCACGCCGGGATGATCGGGCTGCGCGGGGCGGTCGCCCCCGACGCCGGTCTGTTCCGGCGAGCGGCCCAGGAGATCGCCGGGATCCTGCGTGCCGAGGGTGTCGCCGACATGCCGCTCGGCGTCGACATCGTCGAGCCGCCGATGGCGGCCGCCCTGGCCGATGAGGGGATCGTCGTGCGCGACGGGCAGCAGGTCATGCTCGACGCGCGGGAGGTCAAGTCCGTCGACGAGATCATCCTGCTCAACACGGCCTGCGCCATGGTCGACGGCGCCTACCAGTACATCTCGGAGCGCCTCAAGCCCGGCGTCCGCGAGAGCGAGCTGGTCGCGGAGGTCACCAAGGTCCTGTTCGATCTCGGGTCGGAGCACGTCGACAACATCAACGCGGTGTCGGGCGAGCGCTGCAGCCCGCACCCGCACGTCTTCAGCGACCGGATCATCCGGCCCGGCGACCAGGCCTTCTTCGACATCATCCACACGTTCGTGGGCTACAAGACGTGCTACTACCGCACGTTCGTGGTCGGCAAGGGCACGGACGCGCAGCGCGACGCGTACAAGCAGGCGCGCGAGTGGATCGACGCCTCGATCGAGCTGATGAGGCCGGGCGTCGGCACGGACCAGGTTGCCGGTGTGTGGCCGAAGGCCGAGGAGTTCGGCTTCTCGAACGAGATGGAGTGCTTCGGACTCCAGTTCGGGCACAGCGTCGGCCTGTTCCTCCACGAGCGCCCGATCATCAGCCGGCTGAACTCGCTCGAGCATCCGGTCGAGCTCAAGGAGGGCATGGTCATCGCGCTCGAGACGTACTGCCCGGCGAAGGACGGGTTCTCCGCGGCGCGGATCGAGGAAGAGGTCGTCGTGACCGCCGATGGACCGCGCGTCATCACCAAGTTCCCGTCGGACGAGCTGTTCGTCGCCAATGCCTACTGAGGCGCCGGCCGTGGACGTCGAGACGGGCCTGCGGCTGTACCGGATCATGGTCGAGTGCCGGACCTTCGAGGTCCGCGCGCAGGAGCTCTTCTTCGAGGGCCTCGTGCGCGGCACGACCCACCTCGGACCGGGCCAGGAGGCAGTCGCGGCCGGGTTCGCGGCGGCGATGCGCGAGGACGACTACACGTTCGCCACGTACCGTGGCCACAACCACGCCCTCGCCCGCGGCACGCCGATGGGCCCGCTCTACGCGGAGCTGTTCGGCCGGGCGAACGGGCTGCTCGGCGGCAAGGGCGGCTCGATGCACATCACCGACGTGGAGCACCACATGATGGGCTCGTACGCGATCGTCGGCGCCCACCTGCCGATCGCCCTCGGCGCGGCGTGGTCCGCCCAGTACCGCAAGTCCGGCCAGGTGGCGGTCTGCTTCTTCGGCGACGGGACGACGAACATCGGCGCCTTCCATGAGGCGCTGAACATGGCCGCGGTCTGGAAGGCACCGGTCGTCTTCGTCTGCGAGAACAACCAGTACATGGAGTACACGCCGATCGGGGCGGTGACCGCGGTGGAGCATCCGGCCGCGGACCGGGCGAGCTGCCTATGGCCTCGAGTCGATCCTGATCGACGGCAACGACGCCGAGGAGGTGTACGGGACGGCCACGCGGGTCATCGAACGGGCACGGAACGGCGAAGGGCCGTCGCTGGTCGAGGCCCTGACGTACCGTCATGGCGGGCACTCCCGCGCGGACCCCGGCAAGTACCGGCCGGACGACGAGGTCGCGGCGTGGCTGGCGAAGGACCCGATTCCGCGGCAGCGAAGCAGGCTCATCGAGCTCGGCGTCCCGGAGGCGGACCTCGACGCGATCGACGCGGAGGTCAAGGCGGTCGTGGCGGCGGGCGAGGCCGAGGCGAAGGCTGGACCGGAGCCGTCGGCGGCGGTGCTCGAGACCCAGGTATGGGCCGACGGGGGCTCGTCGTGGCGGAGCGATAGCCGTGGCTGAACTGACGTATCGCGGCGCAGTCGCGGCCGGCATCGCCCAGGAGATGGAGCGCGACAGCTCGGTCGTGTTCATCGGTGAGGACGTCGGCGCAGCGGGCGGCGTGTTCAAGACGACCGAGGGCCTCCTCGACAAGTTCGGCCCCGACCGCATTCGCGACACGCCGATCAGCGAACAGGCGATCGTCGGCGCGGTGATGGGCGCGGCGATGACCGGCCTGCGCCCGATCGGCGAGCTGATGTTCAGCGACTTCTTCGCGGTCGCCTGGGACATGGTCGCCAACCAGATCGCCAAGACCCGCTACATGACCGACGGCCAGGTGGCACTGCCGCTCGTCCTGCGCACCGCGAATGGCGGCGGCCTGCGCTTCGGTGCGCAGCACAGTCAGAGCGTCGAGAACTGGGCGATGGCGATCCCCGGCCTGAAGGTTGTCGCGCCGTCGAACCCGGCCGACATGAAGGGCCTGCTGGCCGCCGCGATCCGCGACCCGGATCCGGTGATCGTGTGCGAGCACAAGGCCCTGTTCGCGGACAAGGGCGAGGTCCCCGACGGCGAGCACGTCGTGCCGCTCGGCCAGGCAAGCGTGGTCCGCGAAGGCGGCGACGTGACGATCGTGGCGCTGGCGGCGATGGTGCCCCGCGCGGTTGCCGCAGCCGAGCGCCTGCAGGCCGAGGCCGGCATCGACGCCGAGGTGATCGACCTGCGGACGCTGGTCCCGCTCGACGTCCCGACGATCCTCGCGTCCGTCGAGAAGACGAGCCGGCTGGTGACCGTCGAGGAGAACCCGCGGCTGTGCGGCTGGGGCGCGGAGATCGCCTCGATCGTCGCCGACGAGGGGTTCTGGAGCCTCGACGCGCCGATCATCCGGATCACCGCCCCGCACGTCCCGCTGGCGTCGTCGCCGGTGCTCGAGGACCTCGCGATGCCCTCGGCCGAGCGGATCTTCGACACGGTCCGCCGCCGGCTCGAGGAAGCGCGGTGACCGAAGCCGCCCCGGTCCGGACCGTGGCCGTCCTCGGGACGGGCCACATGGGCTCCGCCATGAGCCGCGCGCTCGCGAAGGCCGACTTCGATCTCGTGCTCTTCAACAGGACGCTGGCCAAGTGCACGCCGCTCGCCGACGAGCTGGGGGCACGGGTGGCCGAGTCGGCGGCCGAGGCGGTCGCCGCCGCCGACGTGTCGATCACGATGGTCGCCGACGAGCCCGCGGTCACTGCCCTCTACCGCGGGGATGGCGGCGTCCTCGCCGGCCTGTCGGCCGGGAAGGTCGTCGCCGACATGAGCACGGTGCCGCCGTCGGTCGTGCTCGGCCTGGCCGACGACGTGCGCGCGACGGGCGCCGAGATCCTCGACGCGCCGGTGTCGGGCAGCACGGCCCTCGCCCAATCCGGTGCGCTGACGATCATGGTCGGCGGTGACGAGGCGGTCCTCGAACGGGCGCGCCCGGTCTTCGATGCCCTCGCGAAGCGTGTCTTCCACCTCGGCGCGCTGGGCAACGGCGCGGCGATGAAGCTCGCCGTCAACACGCTGATCTTCGGGCTCAACCAGGCCCTCGCCGAGGGTTTCGTGATCGCCGAGCGGGCCGGCATCGATCGCGCGCTCGCCTACGAGGTCCTCGCCGCGAGTGCGGCCGGCGCGCCGTACGTGGAGTACAAGCGGGCCGCCTTCCTCGATCCCGAGGGGACGCCGCCGGTCTTCACGATCGAGTTGGCGGCGAAGGACCTGGATCTCATCACCGGCTTTGCGGACCGCCTCGACGTCCCGGTCCCGCAGGCCCGCACGAACCTCGCCGTCCTCCGCGACGCGCTGGCCGGCGGCCATGCCGGGGCCGACTTCGCGGCGGTCGCGGTGCATCTCAGGGGAGGAGGGCCGGGCCAGGGCCAATGACCGGGTGACCCGCAGCTCGACCACGCGCAGACCCAGCGGTTTCCCGCACGACGGAAGAAAGAAAGGGGCGCAGTCGTGACCGAACGGACACTCATCAAGGGAGGCATCGTCCTGACGCAGGACGACGCACTCGGCGAGCTGAACGGCGCCGACGTGCTCGTCGAGGACGACCGGATTGCCGAGGTCGGCCGGGACCTCTCGGTCGCCGACGCCCGGGTGATCGACGCGGCCGGCGACATCGTCATCCCGGGCTTCATCGACACCCACCGACATACCTGGGAGACGTCGATCCGGACGTGCGCCCCGGACTACCCGCTCATCACGTACTTCGGTTCGATCCTCGACAAGTTCGCGCCGCACTACCGGCCCGAGGACGTCCACGCGGCGACCCTGTGGGGTGCCCTCGAGGACATCAACGCGGGCATCACCGGGCTCGTCGACTGGGCGCACATCATCAACACCCCCGATCACGCGGATGCCGGAGTCAACGCACTCCAGGAGTCGGGCATCCGCTCGGTCTACGCCTACGGCTTCGGCAACACGTCGCTCGTGGACTGGTGGTTCGGGCCGGACTACACGGGCAGCGTCCTGCGGATCGACGGGCCCGACGCGCGGCGCATCCGTCAGCAGTACTTCGCCTCGGATGACGGCCGCGTCACGATGGGCCTCGCGACGCGCGGCACCGGCTTCTGCAAGCCCGACGTCGTCAAGATGGAATGGGAGCTGGCCAAGGAGCTCGGCATCAACATCACGGTCCACGTCGGGATGGACCGCTTCGGCTATACGAAGGGCCAGGTCACGGCACTGCGTGACATGGACCTGTTGTACCCGAACACGACCTACGTCCACGGCTCGCACTTCACCGACGAGGAGTGGGCCCTGGTCCGCGACTCCGGCGGGAACGTCTCGTTCGCGCCGCAGATCGAGGTCCAGATGGGCCACGGCTGGGCGCCGGCTGTGACGGCCCTCGAATACGGCATCCCGATCGGCCTGTCGTCGGACGTGGCCACCACCGCGTCAGCCGACCAGTTCACCCAGATGCACGCGATCTTCGGCTCGGAACGGGGACGCAAGCACCAGTCGGCGTGGGACTCGGACCTCGACGGGCTCGAGGCGTCGCCCGGCCTGATCACCTCGCGCCAGGTGTTGCGCTGGGCCACGCTCGGTGGCGCGGAGGTCGCCGGCATCGCCGACCGGACGGGCTCGATCACGCCCGGCAAGAAGGCCGACATCGTGATCATCGACGGCTCGGCGGTGAACGTCGCGCCGATCATCGATCCGGTCGGGGCGGTCGTCTGCGCGGCCGACATCTCGAACGTGAAGACGGTCTTCGTCGACGGCGACATCCTCAAGCAGGACTTCCGACTGGCGGCCTCGCTGACCGAGCCGCGCAAGAAGGTCGAGGCGTCCCGCGACTATCTGCTCTCGAAGTTCGGCGAGCCCCAGGAGGGCTGGCTGACGGCCTCGTCCGGCCGGGAGGTGGCGGCGGCCAGCTGACTCCGGCACGTTCCAGCGGAGCGTCACCGGCGACGTTCCGCGCTCCTTCGGGCGGTCGGTCTTACCCCCAGGGCCGACCGCCCGAGCTTGTTCCGGGCCGAGTGGCGCCGCCGGCGTGTGGCCGCCCCGGACTATGCGCGAGTTGCCTGGCCAAATTCCCACCCCTGGAACGTAAGGCCCGGAAGTCGGCCCTGTTCCTGGCCAATTTCCCGCGTGGTGAGAATCTGGCCGCGGAATCGCCCGATCTGGGACGTTCTGTCGCGATTTCGGAGGTTCCAGTTGGCCTAAGCGCCCACCGGTGGGAATCTGGCCAGGTTGGCGCGCAGGGCGGGGGCGGCGGGGCCCGTAGGGCACCGGCCCGTGCCAGATATCAGCCCGGGCGATGGTTGGCGGGTCATTCGGGCCGAAAGGCCCCCATTTCCCGGCCAGGTATCAGTGCCAGTGATACGTGGCAACGGAATCGGCCGAATCTCAGCCGATCGGCTGCCTTTGATCACGGGGACTGATATTTGGCGCAGGCCGGCGGGCACCGTAGGCCGCGGCCGGCCCAGCCCGCGCTCAGAGCTTCTCGAGCAGCCTCGCCAGGAACGTCCGCGTCCGCTCGTCCTTGGGCGCTTCGATCACCTGCTGCGGCGGCCCGCCCTCGAGGAATATCCCCTCCTCGATGAAGTAGACCCGGTCGGCAGCTTCCCGTGCGAAGGCCATCTCGTGGGTGACCACGATCATCGTGGAGCCCTCGCGGGCGAGCTCGGCCATGACGTGGAGCACCTCGCCGACGAGCGTCGGGTCGAGCGCCGAGGTGGGCTCGTCGAACAGCAGCACCTTCGGCTCCATCGTGAGCGCCCGGGCGATCGCGGCCCGTTGCTTCTGACCGCCCGACAGCCGGGCCGGGTGCTCGTCGCGCTTGTCCGACAGACCGACCTTGTCGAGGTACTTCTCGGCGGTCGCGATGGCCTGGTCGCGCGGCACCTTCTTGACGCGGACCGGCCCTTCGATGACGTTCTCGAGGACCGTCATGTGGGGGAACAGGTTGAACTCCTGGAACACCATCTGGGCCTGCAGGCGGATCTGGCGGATCTCCTCGCGGTGGCGCCGCGTCCGGGTCGCAAGCGGGGATGCCTGGACGCGGATGTTGGCGAGCTCGATCGTCCCGACGGTGGGCTCCTCGAGGAAGTTCATGCAGCGCAGGAGCGTGCTCTTGCCCGATCCGGACCGGCCGATGATGCAGATCGTCTCGCGCGGGTAGACCTCGAGCGTCACGCCGCGCAGCACGTGGTTGGTGCCGAAGTACTTCTCGAGCGACGTGACGCGCACGATCGCCTCGGCCCCGGGCGGCGTGAGCTTGCCGCGTGCGGCGAACGGGTCGCGGACCGGCTCGGGGTAGACGATGGTCATATCCGGCGGTCGCTTTCGGCCATGCGCTTCTCGAGGCGGTCCTGGAGGAGCGAGAAGGCGAGGGTCAGCACCCAGTAGACGAGCGCCGCGAGCAGCAGCGTCTCGAGCGTCCGGAAGTGGGACTGGCCGACCCGCTGCGCCCGCCACAGCAGCTCCTGGACGCCCATCAGCGAGACGAGCGCCGAGTCCTTGATCATCGCGATGAACTCGTTGCCGATGGCCGGCGTCACGATCCGGATGGCCTGCGGCAGCACGACCCGCCGCATGGTCAGCTGGTCGGTCATGCCGATCGAGTGCGCGGCCTCGATCTGGCCGCGCGGGATCGCCTGGATCCCCGCCCGGAAGATCTCGGTCATGTACGCGCCGTAGTTGAAGGCCAGCGCGATGATCCCGAGGATGATCGTCGGGACTCCCGCGAAGCCGGGCCAGATCTGGGGCAGGGCGAGATAGATGAACAGGATCTGGACGATGAGCGGCGTGCCGCGCACCAGCGAGACGTAGAAGCTGGCGATCCCGTAGATCACGGCGTTGGACGACAACCGTCCGAGCGCCCCGAGGATCGCCAGGATGCAGGCGAAGAAGATCGACGAGGCGGAGATGACGAGCGTCAGCGAAATGCCGCCGAGGATGAACGCCTGCCACTCGCGCAGGAAGTCGATGTCGATCTTGCCTGCCGCCCACAGGCCGCCGACGAGCAGGCCGACGAGGACGAACCAGGTGAGGAAGACGGTCAGCCGGAATCGAAGCTGCTGCCGTGCGCGCCGCCGCGCGATCTGGTCGACGATCGGGTCCATGGCGCGCTGGACACGGCCGGGCTCGACCGCTGCCTGGGCCTGCCCTCCGTGGCCGATGCTCACCGAGGGAATCCTCCCCGTTGGTGCGGGTGGGGCGCCCCGGAGGGCGCCCCGTCAGTTCGGGTTCGGGCGATCAGCCCTGCTTCTACGGTCAGGTCCATGCCCGAACCACTTCTCGGACATGGCCTTGAGCGTCCCGTCCTCGCGCATCTCGGCGAGGATCTCGTTGACCCGGGTGACCATGTCGCTCGGGTCCGGACCGCTCTTGTCGAACGCAGCGGCGAGCGGCTCGTAGAAGACCGGGTCGCCGACCGCGACGACCGGTAGGCCGTCGTCGATCGCGTCCTGCACCGTCGTCGCTGAGCTGAGCCAGCCGTCGAAGTCGGTGCGGCCGGCCTTCCACGCCTCGGCGCACAGCCGGTCCGTGTCGAGGGTGGTTGCGATCGCGCCTTCGGGCGGCGTCGTCTGCGGGCGTCTCGATCCCGAATTCGAGCGTGCCGTTGAGCCAGTCGAGGTAGGTCGTGGCGATCGCGACGCAGATCGTCTTGCCGGCGAGTCCGTCGAGCGTGGTGATCCCGCTGTCGGCACGGACGGCCATCTGGGCCGGCGTGTAGTAGTACGGATCGGTGAAGTCGAGGACCTCCTGGCGCGGCGTCGTGATCGTCATCGAGCCGACGCTGAAGTCCCAGCGGCCGCCCCACGAGCCGGCCGTGAGGACGTCCCAGCTCGGGGTCTCGAAGGCAATCTCCACGCCGAGCCGCTTCGCGATCTCGGTCCCGACGTCGATGTCGAAGCCCTGGTATTCGCCATCGGCAGTCAGCTCGGACTGCGGTGGGTACTGCGGGTCGGTGGACATCTTGATCGTGCCCGCCTGCAGGACCTTGTCGAGCAGGCCGCCGGGGATCGGCGATGGCGGGCGCCTCACTGGCGGGCGCTTCGCTCGCCGGCGCTTCGCTCGCCGGGGCTTCGCTGGCCGGGGCCTCGCTGGCCGCCGGTGCGCTCGAACTGGTACCGCCGCTGCTGGTGCATGCCGCGAACACGATCGCGGTCACGGCCAGCAAGACGAGCGAGAGGCGGCCACGCCGCCAGGCAACTGCGTCCATGTCTCCTCCATGACGCACCGCGCACGGTGCGAACACCACCTGCCCCCGAAGAATGCCAGGTCGAATGCGGCGCAGTGTCGCAGGATTCCGCGCAACGCGCGACCGCGGCTGCGGTGCACGATCGCTGCATGCGCGTCGCGGCCGTCTCGGACACCCATCTCCCGAAGTTCGGAAAGGCCTTGCCGCGGGCGCTGGTCGACGCGATCGGCGCAGCGCGGATCGACCTGATCGTCCACCTCGGCGACTTCACCGAGCCGTTCGTGCCGGCGCTGTTCGAGGCGCTCGGCCCGTTCGATGCGGTCGCCGGCAACAACGACGGCCCGGAGCTCGTGGCGCGCTTCGGCCGGCGCAAGGTGCTCGAGCTCGACGGGCTGCTCATCGGGTTGACGCACGGGGACCTCGGCCTCGGCGGCACGACGCCGGAGCGGGCGCGAGGCGCCTTCGCAAGCGAGGCCGTCGCGGCGGTCCTGTTCGGCCATTCGCATGCGCCGCTGGTCGAGCGAGTGCCGGGCGGGCCGCTGCTGGTGAACCCGGGCTCGCCGACCGACAAGCGGGCGCAGCCACGCTACTCGTGGGCATTGGTCGAGATCGCCGGTGGGGCCGTGCGTGCGGAGCTGCGCTTCTTCGACGATCGGTCTGCGTAGCTGGCCGCTGATCAGCCTCCCAGGAAGATCCCGGGGATGTCCGCCCAGGTCGCCTCGATCGGCTCCGGTGCGCCGACCGGCGGAAGGGTCGCGGCCGAACCGGGCGGGCGCAGCCACGCGACGCGGAACCCGTACGTGCCCGCCCCCGCTGCATCCCACGCGTTGCCCGTGACGAAGCCGATGCGCTCGGCCGGCAGGCCGGTCGCCTTCGTCCCGAGCGCGTACACCTCGGGATGCGGCTTGAAGCGGCGGGCGGCGTCGACCGACAGGGCGTGATCGACATTCAGGCCGGTCCGCCGCAGCACGGAATCCAGCGTTGCAGCAGACGCGTTCGTCAGGATCCCGGTTTGCAGCCCGCCGTCGCGCAGGGCTTCGAGCGCGCCCGGGACCTCCGGGTGGACGGGCAGGTCCCGGAACGCACCCGCGGTTCGGGCCATGGCCGCCGGCTCGGCGGCGACGTCCATCTCGTGGAGCACGTTCTCGAGCGCGTCCGCGGTCACCTGGTCGAAGTCGACCCACCGCTGCATCGCGGTCCGCAGCCACGACAACTCGAGCTGCCGCGCCCGCCAGCGCGCCGCCAGCTCAGCGCCCCGGCCGGGCGCCAGCGACTTCGCACGCGTCGTCGAGCGGCCGCAGCGAGAGCAGCGTCCCGAACAGGTCGAACAGGACCGCGTCGACCGGCCGGCCGGGAGCCGCGGTCACGCCTGGATTCCGGCCTTGAACTCCTCCAGCGCCCGCCGCGCCTCGTCGACCGAGCCCTCGTCCTCGATCGTGCTGATGTCACCCGGGTCGAGGTCGAGCGCCACGGCCTTGAGGACGCGCCGCATGATCTTGCCGCTGCGCGTCTTCGGCAGCATCGCGACGAACGACACGTGCTTGATGACCGCGATCGGGCCCAGCTCGCGCCGGACCGTCTGGAGCAGCTCCTGGCGGAGCGCATCCGATGGCTCGTGGCCGGCCCGCAGGGCGACGAACGCCTCGATGACCGTGCCGCGCAGCTCGTCCGGCACCCCGGTCACCCCCGCCTCGGCGACGGCCGGGTGGCGCAGGAACGCGGTCTCGACCTCGATCGTCCCGATCCGGTGATCGGCGATCTTGATGATCTCGTCGGCCCGACCGGCGAACCAGACGTAGCCGTCCTCGTCGATGTGGGCGGCGTCGCCGACGTGGTACCCGTCGGGCACCTTGCGCCAGTAGTCGTCGACGTACCGCTCTGGCTCGCCCCACAGGGTCGCGATCAGCCCGGGGAAGGGCCGCTTGATCCGCATCACGCCCTTCTGGTTGACGCCGAGGGGCCGGCCGTCCTGGTCGACGATGTCCGCCTCGATCCCGGGGAGCGCCACCCCGGCGGAGCCGGGCTTGATCGGGAGCATCGCGTAGCCGTACGGGATGCCGAAGATGGGGCCGGCCGTCTCCGTCTGCCACATGTGGTCGATGACCGGGATGCGGTCCTCGAAGACGGTCTTCTGGAGCCACTCCCAGGCGGGGGCGTTCAGGACCTCGCCCGCCGAGAACAACCGCTCGAGGGTATGGAGGTCGTGCCGCCTGGGGAACTCCTCGCCGTAGCGCATCAGGAGCCGGACCCCCGTCGGCGAGGTGAAGACGCCGGTGACGCCTTCGCGCTCGATGATCGACCACACCGTGTTGGGGTCGGGGTGGTCGATCGCACCCTCGTAGGCGAGGGTCGTGGCACCTGCCATCAGCGGCGCGTAGACGATGTAGGCGTGGCCGACGGCCCAGCCGATGTCGGACGTCGACCACCAGGTCTCGCCCTCCCGGAGACCGAACACCCAATCGCCCATCGCTGCGACGTGGACCGCAAAGCCACCGTGGGTATGGACGGCGAGCTTCGGCTTGGCGGTCGTGCCCGAGGTGGCGAGGATGAACGCGGGATCGGTGGCGAGGGTGTCCTCGGCCGCGCCCGACTGGCCCTCGCCGGCGGCGAGGAATTCGTCCCACGACAGTTCGCCGTCGCGTGGCGGCCTGGCCGTGTCGGTGCGACGGACCACGATCAGGTGCTCCACGTCGTTCGGGGCGGCGTCGAGCGCCTCGTCGACCAACGCGAGGAGGTCGATGTCCTTGCCCTTCCGGTAGGTGATGTCGCTCGTCAGCAGGAGCCGCGAGCCGCTCGCCCTGACCCGTTCGCCGAGCGCGCCGGCACCGAAGCCCGCGAACACGACGCAGTGCATCGCCCCGATCCGCGCGGTCGCGAGCATGGCGATGATCGCCTCGGCGGTGGTCGGGATGTAGATCGTGAGGCGATCGCCCTTGCCGATGCCGAGGCCGCGCAGGCCGGCGGCGACCCGCTCGACCTCGGCGAGGAGCTGGGCGTACGTCAGGGAGCGGCGACCACCTCGTTCGTCGAGCGTGACCAGCGCGGCGGTGTCGCCTCGGCCGGCGGCGACGTGCCGGTCCAGCGCGTTGACGGACATGTTGGTGTGCCCGCCGGGAAACCAGCGGAAGGACGGCGGGTCGGGCTGCTCGAACGCGCGATCGGGCGGGCGCGTCCAGTCGAGCCGTTGGGCTTCCTTCAGCCAGAAGGACTCGGGATCGTCGAGGGAGCTTTGATAGAAGGCGTCGTACCTGGCTCGAGCCTCGGACATGCCCGCTCCTCCCCGCGTTTCATGCAACGTCGGCCTCTGGCGGCCGACGGCCTCCCATCCTACGCCCGCGGCAGCAGTGCCTCGAAACGGGCGCGGACCTCGGCGGCGGACCGCGCGTCGAGGGCCGCGCGCGCCTCCTCCTGCAGCTGGCCTGCGTCGGCGGCTCGGATCGCCCGGCGGACCGGCGCGAGGCTCGAGGCGGCCATGCTCAGGACCGTGACGTCGAGCCCCACGAGCGCCAGCGCTGCCGCCGGGTCGCCGCCCATCTCGCCGCAGACCGACAGCTCGACACCGGCCGCCTCCGCATTCTCCTCGGCCGAGGCGATGAGGCGCAGCAGCGCCGGATGGAGCGGATCCCGGTAGCGCTCGAGCGCCGGGTTGCCGCGATCGGCGGCCAGCGTGTACTGGAGCAGGTCGTTGGTGCCCAGGCTGGCGAACCGGATCCGGTCGAAGAAGCTCGGCGCGACGAGGACCGCCGAGGGGATCTCCAGCATCACGCCCAGGTCGACCTCGCCGTGGGGGAGCGCCGTCCGCGACGAGTCCCGCCCGGGCACGCTCGACCAGGTCGAGGAGCACGTCGACGTCGACCGCGTCCGCGACCATCGGCGCCATGACCTTGACGCGACCACCGCCGGCCGCGGCCCGCATCGCGGCCCGCAGCTGGGTGATGAAGAGGTCCGGCTGCTCGCCGGCCAGCCGCAGCGCGCGCACCCCGAGGAACGGGTTCGCCTCGGGCGGGATCGGCAGCCACGGGATCGGCTTGTCGCCGCCGACATCGAGCAGGCGGATCGTCACGGGTCCCGGCGCGAACGCATCGACGACCGCCCGGTTCGCCGCGACCTGCTCGTCCTCGGACGGCGCGGCGGCCCGCTCGACGAAGAGGAACTCGGTGCGGAACAGGCCCACGCCGCGGGCGCCGAGGGCGACCGCCCGCTCCGCCTCGGCCGGCGTCCCGATGTTGGCCAGGAGCGTGACCTCGACCCCATCGCGGGTCACCGCCGGCAGCGATGCCTCCTCGAGCGCCTGGCGGGCGGCCTGGTCCGCGGCTGCGCGGCGGCCTTCGAGGCGGCTCGCGGCGGCCGCGTCGGGTTCGAACACGACCTCGCCGCTGTCGCCGTCGATGACGGCCACGGCATCCGCCCGCGCCGTCCGGCGAACGGGCGGCATCCAGCAGCCCGGCCACGCCGACCACTGCCGGGATCCCGAATGCCCGGGCCAGGATCGCGGCGTGTGACGTGGCCGACCCCGACTGCAGGGCCATGCCGAGCAGCCGCTCGCGCGGCAGGCTGGCGGCGATCGACGGCGGGATGTCCTCGGCCACGACGATCGACGCGCGGTCGAGAGCCACGGTCCGGTCCACGCCCGCCAGGCGCGCCGCAATCCGTTCCGCGACGTCGAGGACATCCGCCGCGCGGGCGGCCAGGAGCTCGTCGCCGAGCGCGCGAAGCTGGGCGGCCACGCCCTCCGCGGCGATCCGGATCGCGCCGATCGCATCGTGGCCTTCGCCGATCGCGGTCGTCGCGGCATCGAGCAGCGAGGGATCGCGGGCCATCATCGCCTGGGCGTCGAAGATCTCGCCCTCGTCGCGGCCCGCTGACGTCAGCTCGGCTGCCAGCGCCTCGAGCTCGGCGGCGGCCGCATCCCGGGCGACCCCCAGGCGCTCCAGCTCCGCATCGGCCTGCCCGGGCGCGATCCGCCCGCCGGCCGGTACCTCGCCTGCCCCGATGACGATCCACGGCCCGCGCGCCACGCCGGTCGAGGCCGGGATCCCTCGGACGGTCCGCATCGAACCGGGCCGGCCGTCAGAGTCCGCTGTAGGCGTGCAGGCCGGAGAACCAGAGCGAGCCGGAGTAGGTGACGAGGACCATCCCGAAGCCGATGACGAGCAGCAGCGCCGCCGGGCGGCCGGCCCACGACTTCTGGTTCCGTGCGTGGAGGTAGACCGCATAGACGAGCCACGTCACCAGCGCCGCGGTCTCCTTCGGGTCCCAGCCCCAGTAGCGCGACCACGCGATCGACGCCCACCACGAGCCGAGGATGATCATCGTCGCGAAGATCGGGAAGCCGATGATCACCGACCGGTAGGCGACCTCGTCGAGCACCTTGTGCGACGGCAGCCAGGCGAACCGGTCGGTCTTGCCCTGGGCGAGGTAGGCGACACCGGCCGCAAAGCTCGTCGCGAACGTGCCGTACGAGATGACCGCGAGGCCGACGTGGATCGTGAGGAGCGCCGGGTTGTGGAGGGCCGGCTGGAGCGCCTCGATCGCCGACGGCAGGCTCGATGCGTAGAGCAGCAGCCCGAACGCGACGCCAACCGGGATGAACCCGATCGAGCGGATCGGGTAGCGCCGCTGCAGCAGCAGATACCCGCCGACGATCGACGTGGCGAACGCCGTGCTGAACTCGTAGAGGTTGCCCCACGGGCCGCGTCCGACGATCACGCCGCGGATCACCAGCGAAGCGAGGAGCGCGGCAAAGGCACCGACCGTCAGCCACAGCGCGAGACGCGACAATGGGCTCGGCGAGGCGGACAGGTCCGGCCCGGACGACGCGGCGCGCTCCTGGCTCGTGACGAAGGAACCCGTCACGACGCCCGCATACGCAGGCTGCCGGGCAGGCGCGAGGGCGAGCACGCGGCGCCCGTTCGCGAGCATCACCGCGTGCCCGACGTGGGCGGCGAACGACAGCGCCACCAGGATCGTGCCGGCGGAGAAGAGGGCGAAGGAAAGTGGTTCGAACGACTGCATGGCTTCGCCTCAGGGACGCGGCGGGCGCGCCGTCGGTTTCACGGGACTCAGGCGACGGCCGCGCCGCCCGGCTTGGGGCGGCCCCGGCGCACGGCCAACGGGCGGGTCTCGATCTTCAGGACGAGGCCGCAGTTCCCGCAGGTATCGATCTCGGCATTGCGTCCCACGCCGCACATCGGGCAGATCACGGCCAGGTCGTCACGGCAGATGTCGCAGCGGACCATGCCCGACGCGTAGACCAGCGCGTCGCGGCGGCAGTGGGGGAGGCCGGGTGGATAGATCGGCTGCCCGGCCTCGTCGAGCTCGGCCTTGCGCGGCCCTTCCTCGTACGAAACCTTGATGCGCGGCTTGCGCACCTGGTACACGAAGATGCCGAGGGCGGTGAACGTCAGGAGCGGCCCGACCACCCCGAGGAAGATGAGGATCGGCAGCAGGCCGATGAGCGACGCCCAGTCCGGGAGCACGAACAGCGACAGCGTCCGGAGGATCGTGTCCCAGAGGCCTTCGATCGAATCGATCAGCATGTCGTCGGCATCCTAGCAGTCACGTCCGCCGCGCCGTGTCCGGCGGGACGGGCCACGCTTCGTCGTTGCGCCGCGACCCGGTTTCCAGCCGGGCCGGTCCTCGTCCGTGTCGCCGGCCGGGCTCTGGGGCGGACGCGGATTGCCGGTGGCCGGCGCCGAGAGCCGGCCCCGCTCCAGGCGCCCGATGAGCCACGCGGCGCCCGCCGTTCGAGCACCCTTCGTCCGAAGACGCGCGCGAAGGTCGCGGTCGTCGGTCACGACGAGGAGCTCGTCAGTGGCTTCCGGGCCCGCGGTCGCCCGGACGTCGTCCGCGAGCGACAGGATCACCCAGTCGGCAGTTCGACTGCCCGAATAGCGAACGCGCACACCGGACGCGATGCGCTCGCCACGGATCCCTCGTTCCGGCGGGCCGTCGAACACCAGCTCGATCGCCGTCCCCGCCGGGATCATCGCCCGCAGGCGGCCGATCAGCGTGGCCGGCGGCTGCGGTTGGTCGCCGCGCGACAGCGCATGGAGCAGGTTCGACCCGTCGACGATCAGCCGGGACGTGTTCGCCAGCGGATCGCGCGGCCGGTCCGTGGGTGGCTTGCCTGTCACTGGTAGCTGATGCGCTCCGCCAGGGTGGCGAGCATCGCCATCGCAGCTTCCGGGCGTTCCTGGAGGATCGCCCGCAACGCCTCCCCGCCGATGCACAGGCCGCGCACGTCGACGTCGGCGATCACGGTCGCGGCGCGCGGACGGTCGCGGAGGACCGCCAGCTCACCAATGTGGTCGCCCGCTTCATACGTCCGCACGAAGCGCTCCGAATCGCCTTCCCGTTTGCTGATGCTGACGGTCCCCGAGACGATCACGATCAGCTCGTCGCCCACGTCGCCCTCGCGCACGAGTGGCTCGCCGGCAGGGTAGAGGCGCTCGGCCGCACTCGCTGCGATCCGCTGCAGGTCCTCCGGGTCGAGCTCGCTGAAGAGAGGCACGCGGCGCAGGACGACCATCCGTTCGAGCTCATCGAGCGTTCGAGCCGTTTCGGTCACCGGACGTCCTCCAATCAGCGGCATTGTGGCGGCTGTGGCCCGAACGATGGGGTCGGGATCGTTCGCCGCATCGTCGACCAGCTCGCGATACGACGCGGTCATGCGGTCGCCGATCGCCCGGAGCGCAAGGGCCCGGATCCACGGGTCGGGATCGTCTCCGAGCGAGCGCAGCGCCTCGTCGGTCGCCTCGTTCCCCGCGCGGACCTCGGTATCGAGCAGCCCGACGACCTCGCGGCCGAGCTCGTGGTCACCCAGCGCGTCGAGGGCCTCGATCGCCTGCGCCCGAACGTCGGGGTCGGGCGCGCGCAGGCTCCGCCGCAGCAGACCGGTCGCCTCGGGGGCACCGAGCGTCGCGATCGCGGTGAGCAGCTGGGCCTCGGTCCGTCGCTCGCGCCGGCCGATGAGCCCGCACAGGAACTCGATGCTGGCCCGGTCCGGCGCGCCGATCCCGGATGGGTCTGCCGGTTGCAGGGCCGCCGCGTGGACGCGCAATCGGGTCACGCGGGCGATCCGCTCGTGCGCCCACGCGCGGACGGGCTCGATCATCTCGGTGCCGGTGCCTTCGAGCCCGCGGACTGCCGCCTCCTGCGCACGTTCGGATCCCGATGACAGCACCTCGACCATGGCCGCGGCGGCGAGGTCGTGACCGGCCAGCGTCTGGGCGGCGGCCCGGCGGACGGCCAGGGCCTCGTCATCGAGTGCCGCGACGAGGAGGGCGATCGCGGCCGGCTCGTCGGTGCCCTCGGCGTGGAGCGCTGGCGCGAACGCCTCCGCGGCCGCCGCACGCACCCGTGACGACCCGTCCGCGAGGCCGCGGGTGGCACGCTCCGCAAGGCGCGGGCCCTCGGCTCGGGCCGACGCCGCCAGGCCGATTGCGCGATCGTCGGGGTCCGCTGCGGTGAGCAGGCCGTCGAGCAGCTCATCGGCTCGCGCCACCTCGCCGGCGCCGGCAAGGGCCACGGCGAGTTCCGCCCGCACCGCGGCCGCCGGGTCCTCCGCCAGGCGCGCGGCGAGCGTATCGACGGCCTCCGGTCGGAGCTGGCCCAGCGCCCGCACCGCGGACGCGCGGACCGCTGCGTCTTCGTCGGCAAGGAGCGGTTCGATGGCCCTGGCGGTGGCTGGGTCGCCCAGGCGGCCGAGGAGGTCGGCGGCCATGCCGCGGACGGCAGGCGTCGGGTCACCGAGGGCCGCACTGAGCTCGGCCGCCACCGCCTGGTCGCGGCCCATTGCGGCCAGCCCTCGACCGCCTTCGAGGACCTGTTCGCCGAGGCCCGCCCGCAGGGTCTGCACCAGCGCGGCGCCGTAGCGACGCCGCACGAGCACCACCACCCACGTACAGATCAGCGCCGTGGCGAGCCCGAGGGCGAACACCGGCGTGAGACTCGCGGTGGCGATCGCGCCGGCGGCCAGCAGCAGGACGCCCGACAGGCTCACCCCCAGCTGTCCGGGAACGCCGTCCATGAACGCCAGCACCTGCGGTCGCCGCTCGCTCGGGACGACCGTGTACAGGGCACTCCATGCCGGGTTCGAGATGCTCCGCTGGACGACCTGCTGGCTGAACGACACCGCGACGGCCGTTGCGAGCGTGAACTGGACGAGCCACGTCCCGAACCCGAGGACGTAGACAACCGGCAGGATGAGTGCGGCGGCCACGACGCCGAAGCGGGCGAAGATCCGATTTGCGAGGGCGATCGACACGACGAACGAGATCGCCGTCACCCCGGCCTGCACGAGGCCGACGAAGGTGGCCAGCGCGGCGTCGTCGTCCCCGAAGGCATCCGCGATCGCGGTCTGGTACGGGAACTGGACCGAGAACATGAGGATCGAGAACAGGACGTACGCGATCGCGACGAGCCGCAGGAGCGGGGAGCGGCGGACGTCGTCGAAGCCGGCGCGGAGCTGGGCGAGAGCGGACGTCGCGGCCGGCCTTCCGGTCTGCGCCCGAGCCGACCGCGTCGCCCGTGTGCCGATCCGGGCCGCGAACGCAGCGCCGAGGACGATCAACGCGGCCACGACCAGCACGAGGTTCTCGGGGCCGATCAACGCGGTCAGCGGACCGGCCGTCAGCGTCCCGACGAACCCGCCGGCGATGGCCGCACTCGTGACCAGCGGAAAGAGCCGCTTTGCCTGGCGAGCGTCGAGCGCGGTCGCCGCGATCGTCCAGACCAGCGTCAGCATGATCGTGTTCACGACGTTGATCGCGACGCCGATGACGCCGAATGCGATGGGTGCGCCGCTCGCGAGCGTCAGGCGGAGGACCACCAGCGTTCCGGCAAACGCCAGCAGCAGCCCGACGAGGAACGGGCGCCGCGGCAGCTTCCCCAGCCCGACTCCGTAGCCCAGGGCCACGACCAGGCTCACGCCACCGAGCGCGATGTACAGGTACGGCAGGTAGGTCGGACCAAGCCGGCTGAGGAAGAGGGTCACGTAGGCGACGTCCCCGGCCCCGCGGGCCGCCTCGATGGACGCGAACAGGCCGGCCAGGAGGGCGACCGTCCTGCCTTCGCCCGCCCGGACGGCGAGCATCGCGGGAGCCTTCACGGCCTCGCTGGTTCGGAGGTCAGCTCGGCGGCGTGCTCGAAGATGTAGTCAAGGACGGCGTCCGTGCTCATCGACTCGCCGTGCGCCCGTGCCGCCGCCAGCTCGGGTTGTTCGAGCGCCGCGAGCAACTCGTCGAGCGGACCACCGAGGGCCAGGAAGGAGTCCGGGTTCATCGGGGGACTGACGCCGTACCGACGACAGTGGCCCTCGAAGGCGCCGAGCACGGTCGCGGCTTCCTCGAGCCGCCCAGCGACCGCCCACAACGCGGCAGCCGCGCGCAGCGTCAGGGTGATCGACGCCACGTCGCCCATCGCCTGGTTCGCCTGCAGGCTCCGCAGGCCGAGCCGGACCGCGGTCGGGACGTCGCCGTTCCATGAGCGCGATGCCGCCCATCGCCGCCGACACCATGGCGATGTAGAAGTCGTCTTCCGCTCGCTCGAACTCGACGAGTGTCCCGGCGATGACGTCTCGGGCTTCGTCGCTCCGCCCGGCGAACGCCAGTGGGTACGCGGTTGTCCAGGTCAGCCGGGCCAGTTGGAGATCGTTCCCCAGCTCGCGATAGATCGCGCCGGCCTCCGCGCGCAGGGCTTCCTGGGCGGCAGTGTCCTCCGGGTGGAGGACCACCTGCGTGTGGATCAGGTTGAACGACGCATCGGCGATCCCGAGCTGGTCGCCCAGGGCCCGCGCCAGCGCGAGCTGGCCCTCGTAGTGGGCGTGGGCTCCCGGGACGTCGGCTGCCCACCAGGCGAGACCGCCGGCCGCCTCGAGCGCACGCATGCGCCAGGCGGTCGGGACGTCACCGCCCGGCATCGCCAGCACCTCGGAAGCCCTGGCCATGCCCTCCGTGACATGGCCCCGGAACTGCCAGAACCGCCAGCTCGCCGCGAGCAATCGGTGGGCCAACTCGGCGTCGCCGCGCTCCAGCGCCCAGCCGAACGCCGCGCGCAGGTTGTCGTGATCGACGGTCATCCGGTCGAGCCATGGCAGTTGGCGGCGGCTCGGCATGTTCCGGGCCGCTTCCTCGGCCAGGGCGAGGTAGGCCCGGGCGTGCCTGTCCCGCGCGAGCGCCGTCTCGTCGCGTTCGGCGAGTCGCTCCGCGCCGAAGCGCTGGATCGTCTCGAGCAGCCGATAGCGGGGCACGTCGGGCCCGGGGATCGACTCGACGAGGCTCTGCTCGACGAGGACGGAGAGCGCGTCGATCGGCTCGGCGCCGAGCTCGGACGCCGGTCCACCGACCGCCTCGAGTTCGGCGAGCCGGAACCCGCCGGCGAACACGGACAGCCGCTCGAGCAACCGCCGTGCCGGCTCGTCGAGGAGCGAGTAGCTCCACGCGATGGCGTCGGTGAGCGTTCGTTGGCGAGCGGGCAGGTCGCGGGGCGCGACGCCGGGGAGGTCCAGTCGCCGGGTGAGCTGGTCCGCGATCACGGGCGCAGGGAGCAGCCCGATCCGCGAGGCCGCGAGCTCGATCCCGAGCGGCAGCCCGTCGAGGTGGTCGCAGATCTCGGCCGACAGCGCCGCGGTTCTCGTCGGTCAGCCCGAAGGTTGGGTCGGCGCGCCGGGCTCGCTCGACGAAGAGGCCGATCGCATCGGACTGGGTCGAGCTGGCCGACCGGGAACTCCTGCTCCAGGCCGATCCGCAGCGGTGCGCGACTCGTCACGATGACGCGCACGTCCGGCCCGGCGCGCTCGAGGAGCGCGTGGATCCGTTCCGCCGCCGGCATCAGGTGCTCGAAATTGTCGAGCACCAGCAGGATCGATCGACCGGCCAGGAACGCCTGGAGCCGCTCGAGCGGCCGTGGTCTGCGGTGACTCGACGAGGCTGCAGGTCCCGGCGATCGCGTCGAGGACGAGCTCGGGATCCTCGATCCCCTCGAGGCGCACGAGCCACGCCCCGTCGGCGAAGGAAGGTGCCAGGCGGCGCGCGGTCTCGATGGCGAGGCGGGTCTTGCCCGCGCCGCCCGGTCCCGTGAGCGTGACGAGCGCCGACTCGCCGAGCAGGCGTTCCAGCGTCTCGAGTTCGCGGTCACGCCCGACGAAGCTGGTCAGCCGGTTCGGCAGGTTCCCGGCCGGGCCGTCGGCAGCGGCAAGCGGCGGGAAGTCCGAGGGCAGGCCCTCGATGACGAGCTGATGGAGTGGCTCGGGGCGATCCAGGTCGCGCAGTCGATGCGGCCCGAGTGAACGCACGGAGACGCCGTCCGGGACGTCGTCGGCCGTCAGCGCACGTGTCGCATCCGAGAGCAGGACCTGGCCGCCATGACCGAGGCCGGCGATCCGCGCGGCACGGTTGACGTCGACTCCGACGTAATCGTCGCCGCCCAGCCGGGCGATCCCGGTGTGGAGCCCCATGCGCACGCGGACCCTGACGGCCGCCGGCCATTCGGTGCCGGCCAGCGCGCGCTGGGCATCTGCAGCGGCGGCCACCGCTGCCGGCGCCTCCGGGAACATGACCAGGAACGAGTCACCCTGCGTCCCGCGTTCCGTCGCGCCGTGCCGGCCGAACGCCTCGCGAAGGACCGCGTTGTGGCGCTCGATGACCTCGGTGAAGACCGCCGGACCGAGGTCCTGGACGAGCCGGGTCGAGCCCTCCATGTCCGAGAACAGGAAGGTCACCGTTCCGGTGGGAAGCACCCCCTCCGCCATGGCCGCCAGCATACGGCCCGGAACGTCCGATCCCAAGGTCTCGGCTACCATCCCGCGGGTGAGCCTCCTCCTGCTCGTCGACCTCGACGGCGTGGTGTACCGCGGCGCCGAGCCGGTCCCGGGCGTGGCCGAGGTCCTCGCCGCGCGGGCTGCCGCCGGCGACGACGTGGTCTACGTCACGAACAATTCGATGCACTACCGGGCCGACTACGTGACCCGCCTCGCGGGCATGGGTGCCCCGGTCACGCCCGACACCGTCGTCTCGTCGGCCAGGGCCACCGCCCTCTACCTTGCCGAGCAGGATCCGCCAATCCGGCGCGTCCTGGTGCTGGGTGCCGGCGGGCTCGAACGTGAGGCCCGGGACGTCGGCATGGAGGTGGTGACGGCGGCGCACGCCGCGACGCGCATGCAGCAGGAGGGGATCGACGGGTACGCCGCCGCCGGCGAGCCCGACGCGGTTCTCGTCGGACTGGACCCCAACCTGACCTACCTTCGGCTCGCCGCCGCCGCGGACTGTGTCCGGGCCGGCGCCCGGTTCATCGCCACGAACCGCGACCCGGTCTACCCGACCGAGCGCGGCATCCGGCCCGGAGCCGGCGCGATCGTCGCCGCGGTCGAGTCGACGACCGGCGTCACGCCGATCTCGATCGGCAAACCCGCCCCGCGGCTGCTCGAGATCGCGGCGCACGCCGTCGGGCGCGACCCGCGCGAAGCGATCATGGTCGGCGACGGGATCCTGACCGATCTCGCGGCCGCGAACGCCCTCGGCGCGCGCTGCGTGTTCATGCTCACGGGCGTGTCGACCCGCGAGCAGCTCCGCGCGCTCGCGCCGGGCGACCAG
The DNA here is from genome assembly GCA_963721655.1 of uncultured Chloroflexia bacterium. Lineage (GTDB taxonomy): Bacteria > Chloroflexota > Limnocylindria > Limnocylindrales > CSP1-4 > DASTYU01. The sequence continues at coordinate 421,466 of CAVRKH010000021.1, forward strand.
CCGGTGGCCGTCGCCGAGGACGCGGCCCAGCTCGCCGCAGCGCTCGAGACCCTGGCCGCCGAGCAGGCCACCGCCGCCGCGCCGGCCTGACGAAACCGCGCCGCACAGTCCGGCGTCTGGCGGGCATGTCGAGACTCCTTGCCGCGGCCTTCGCCGCGATCGTCGTCCTCGTCGCCGCATGCGGCGACGCGTCCGTGCCCTCGGTGCCGTCGGTGCCTCCGGTTGCGCTCGAGCCGGGTGGCGAGTGGCTGCTCACCGCCGGATCGGTCGACGGCCAGCAGCTCACCCTCGTCGCGGACGCGCCCGTGACCTTCGTCGTCGAAGGTTCGAACGTCAGTGGCCGATCGGCCTGCAATCAGTACTTCGGCCAGTTGGCGCTCGCCGACGGGCACGTCAGCCTCAGCGGGCTCGGCGGCACCGAGATGGCCTGCGAGGAGCCGATCATGACGCTGGAGGGCGCCTACCTGGCCGGTCTGGCCAAGATCGACGCCGCCCGGATGGATGGGGATGCGCTCGTCCTGACCGGCCCAGGCACCGAACTTCGCTTCGAGCGCGCCTAAGCGAGCTCCGGAACGCCCGCAGCCCACGCATCGAACCCGGTTCGCAGGGGCTCGAGGGTCGCTTCGTCCGCGAAGGCAACGTCGAGCGCGTGACGGTCGATCGCCCAGAGCTCCGGCAGGCTCAGGCCGTTCTGCTCGATGGCCCGCACGTATTCCTCGGACAGGCTGATGTCCGAGACCGTGAGGTCGTCCGTGCTCAGCGTGACCGGGACGCCGGCGCGGTGGAGGGCGGCCAGCGGATGCGCCGCCACGGATTCCACGATCCCGGCCTGGACGTTGGAGGTCGGGCACAGATCGAGCGTGATGCCCCGGCCGGCAAGCTCCCGGCACAGCTCGGGGTCCTCGATCGCGAGCGGTCCGTGCGCGATCCGCTCGGGGTCAACCGCGAGCGCCCGCCGGACCTGCGCGGCGCCGCCCCACTCGCCGGCGTGGATCGTGATCCGCAGCCCACCGCCGCGCGCGGCCTCGAAGGCGCGGGCATGATCGAGCGGGTCCGGGAAGGCGGCCTCAGGTCCGGCGAGGTCCCAGCCGGTGAGGCCCTGGTCGACGAAGCGCGACGCTGTCTCCGCGAGGACCGCGTTGTCGGCCGGGTCGTGGGAGCGGAGGGCGGTGCAGATGAGGCGCACGCTCGTGCCGGTTCGTTCTGCCGCTGCGCGCGCCCCGCGACAGACCGCCGCGATCCCGTCGGCCAGCGACAGCCCGCGCGCGACGTGGAGCAGCGGGCCCCAGCGGATCTCGACGTAGCGGACGTTGTCCGCGGCCTTCGCGGTCACCAGCTCGGCGGTGATCCGCTCGAGCGCCTCCGCGTCCTGCATCAGCGCGATCGGCAGGTCGAAGGCGCGCAGCAGCTCGGCCTGGTCGGTGCAGCGCTCGGGCGCGACGAGCGCGCCGTACATCCCTGCCCAGCTGGACGGGGCATCCACGCCGCGAGTGCGCGCCAGCTCGAGCGCGGTGTCCACCCGGACCGAGCCGTCGAGGTGGAGATGGAGCTCCGCCTTGGGCATCGATTCCAGCAGCCGGCGGAGCGGCCGGCCGGCGATGCTCGGGACGGCGCCGGTGGCGTGTGGGTCGGCCATCGTCCGATGCTACGATTCCGCGCCGTCGGCGGCGGGCCTTCCCCGCATTGCCGCGACGAGGGAACGCAGGAGCCAATGACGCCGAAATGACCAGGCTTCGCATCGTCGGAATGGCCGCCGCCTGGGTGGGCCTCGCCCTGCTGGTGTCGGCCGGTGCCGCCGGCCTGGTGGTCGGCATGGACCACGTCCCCGGCACGGCGGCGCGGGCCGAGCTCACGTCCTCGGCCGACGACGCGGCCACCGCCCAGCTCAACCGGGCGCAGGTCCAGCTCGCTGCCCTGGCCGACGACGTCGACGCCCTCGGCGTTGATGCGCGGGCTGCACTCGCGAGCCTCGCCGGGCAGGATCTCGAGACCGTGCAGACGTCCGTCGACGCGGGAGCCGTGCTGGTTGCCGGGATCCATGACCGTGCCCGGCAGATCAGGGCCGAGCTGCAGGATGTCCCCGGCGTCACCGGCCCCGAATCCCTGCTGACGACGTCGGCCGCGGTCCGCGACCGGCACGCCGCCATGCTCGAGGCACTCGAGGTGACTGAAGGCCTCGACGACGCGTGGGTCAACCTCACGACCGGGTCACTCGCCGCCGCGCGGCTGTCGAGGCTCCTCGCGGACCACGACCGGATCATGGGTGAGGCGGTCCTCGTCGGCCGGGACGGCGGCTACGACGAGGCCATCGCGAAGATCGACGAGGCGGCCGGGATCCTCACCGAGGCCGACACGATGCGCGCCCAGCTCGCCAATACCGTCGACGTGTCGACCCTCGTCGAGTGGATCAGGCGCAACGCGGAATACGAGAAGGCGCTGCGCGGCCTGTACAAGGCGGTCGATGCGTCGGGTGGCACCCAGACGGCCAAGGTCCGCGACGCGATGGCCGCCGAACGCAAGGCGCGCCGCGATCTGCCGCAGGACGCGCGCGGCCTGGTCGTGATCATGGCCGAGATCGGGCGGGGCGGGCTCAACGGGGCCGTCATCACGATCGAGGAGGCGCGCGGCCGTCTGGCCAATGCCGTCGAGGACCTCGCCGTCCCATCGCCGTCGGTGGCGCCGGCCCCCTGACGCAGCGCGGACGTCCCGGCCCGGACCCCGGCCGGGGCGACCGTTACACTGCGCACCAATCCAGCAGACCCGGGCGCCCGTCGTGTCGCGCCTGCCCGCAGGGAGGACCCTCACGTCATGCAAGTCCGCGTGGTTGCCGACCAGCCCTGGGACGTCCAGGCCGATGTCCTCGTGGTCCCGTACGTCGGTGAACCCGCGTTCAGCGGCCCGTTCGAAGAGCTCGACCGCCGCAGCGGCGGGGAGCTCAAGGAGCTCGCAACGTTCCGCGAACTGCGATCGAAGCGCTACGGCACGGCTCTCGCCGCCGCCGGCGAGCTGCCGGTCAAGCGGATCCTGACGGTCGCCTCGGGCGACGCCGCATCGATCGATCGCGAGATCGTGGTCAGGATCGCGGCCTCCGCGGAACGCCGGCTCGGAGGTCGCCCGGTCCGCCGGGTCGCCTTCTGGTTGACGCCGCTCGTCGGCGCGATCGAGGGCGGGGCTGCAGCGGTCGCCGAGCTCGTGGTCCGCGGCATGGTCGAGGGTTCGTACGAACCGCATGCCATCTACCGCGAGAAGGTCGAGCACGCGCCGCCGATCCTCGATGAGCTGATCCTGGTGGCCGAAGGAGCCGATGTCGGCGCCCTCGCCCGCTCGGCAGAACGCGGCCAGATCATCGGCGAGGGCGCCAACGAGTCCCGCGACCTCTCGAACCGGGCCTCGAACGACGTCTCGCCCGAGGTCCTGGCAGAGGAAGCCCGGGCAATGGCCGAGCAGCACGACCTGTGGATCGACGTGATCGACGACAAGCGTGCGACCGAGATGGGCATGGGCATGTTCATGGCGGTCGGCCGCGGCAGCGACAACCCGCCGCGGATGATCGTCGTCCGCTCCGGTGGGGAGGGGGAGAAGGACGCGCTGGGTCGCCACCTCGCGATCGTCGGCAAGGGCGTCTGCTTCGACTCCGGCGGCATCTCCATCAAGCCCTCCGACCGGATGGAGGAGATGAAGATGGACAAGGCGGGGGCCTGCACGGTCCTCGCCGCCGCGAAGACCGTCGCCCGCCTCGCACCCGGCACGCCCCTGCTTGCGGTCGCGCCCGCGGTCGAGAACATGCCCGGCCCGCACTCGACGCGACCCGGTGACATCGTCACCGCCCTCAACGGCAAGAAGGTGGACATCACCAACACGGACGCCGAGGGCCGCCTGATCCTCGGCGACGCCATGACCTACGCGGAGCGGCTGGGTGCGACCCACGTGGTCGACACGGCGACGCTGACCGGCGCGGTCGGGCGGGCGCTCGGGCACCTGGTGACCGGCGCCTTCGGCCAGCCGCAGGCGTTCTACGACGACGTGATGGTGGCCGCCGAGCGCGCGGGTGAGCGCTACTGGCAGCTCCCGCTCATCGAGGACTACGTCACGGACATGGACAGCTGGTACGGCGATCTCCAGAACTCGGGGTCGGCCGAAGGCTCGCTCATCAAGAGCGGGCTGTTCCTGCGCGAGTTCGTCACGCGACCGTGGGTCCACCTCGACATCGCCGGCACCGGCTACCTGCGCAAGGCGACGCAGTGGGCGCCCCGTGGCGCCACCGGCGTCTCGCACGCAACGCTCGTCGAGCTGGCCCTCGCCGGCGCCCGGCCGAGCTAGGACCCGCGCGACGCGTCAGGCCGGCGCCGCGTGGAACTCGACTCGCCGGTCATCGCGGTCCTCGCCGGGATCGCGGGCGCGCTCCTCGGCTTCGGCGCCGATCGTCTCGCCGTCCGCTGGCCTGAGCACGATCCCGAGGACGCCGAGCACCCGGCTGGCCGACCGCTCGGCTGGCGGACCCTGGTCGTGGTCGCCACCTCCGCGATCGCCTTTGCGCTCCTGCCCGCGCGGTTCGCCGACGATCCCGTTGCGCTCGCGCTCTTCGGGGCGTGGTTCGTCACGCTCGTCATCGGCCTCGCGACCGACCTCGACCAGCGGCTGCTCCCCGATGTCCTGACGCTGTCCGTCATCCCGGTCGCCCTGGTGTACGCCGTGAGCGGCCTCAACCCGCTCGTCGGCGGCGGATGGGTCGGGGCACTGGTCGTCGCGATCGTGATCCCGGCCATCCTGTACCTGCCCTCGATCCCGTTCGGGGCAGGCGCGTTCGGCATGGGCGACGTCAAGCTGCTGGCAGGGACCGGCCTCATGCTCGGCTTCACGCGCGCCATCGGGGGCGTGCTCAGCGGGTTGCTGCTCGCGGGCGTGGTCCTCGTGGTCCTGCTTGCTGCCCGCCGGATCGGGCGGCGCTCCTACGTACCGTTCGGCCCGTTCCTGATCATCGGCGCCCTGTGGGCCGTGCTGATCCTGCAACCCGCCTGACCCAGGACGATCGGGCCGGTATCCGGGCCACCGCACGCTGCCTAGACTCGGTCTGTACAATGCGCCGCAGCCGGTGTCGATCTGGGATCGTGCTCACCCGGACCGGCAATAACCCCGGCGGGCCGCCTAGTCAACGTGCCCCGCACCACCCCAGTGCGAACGAAACGGAGATCGCTCCCCAACGATGTCCACGCGAGCCTGATGCGTATCCGCGATCAAGAGAAGACCGTCACCTGGGACTCGGCGCGAAAGCACAAGCGTCCGAATCGCAGACTTCTCTTCCTCCTCCTCGCTCTGCCGTTCCTGCTCGGGTCGCTCGGCGCTGCCCCCAATGCGCCGAACGCCCACGCTGACGAGCTGTCGGAAGCACGCGCCCGCCAGTCGCAGGTCAAGAAGAAGATCGAGCAGCAGCAGCGCGAGGTCGCCCGGCTGAACTCGCTCCAGCGCGGGATCACCAAGGACATCGAGGCGACCAAGAGCGAGCTCAAGTTCATCAACGCGGACCTCGTGACGGTCAAGAAGCGCATCACGCGCATGAAAAAGAAGATCGAGGAGGTCAAGGCGGCGTACGCCGCGCTGGTCGCACGTGGCGAGGAGCTCGATGCGGAGCTGACGCAGCTCACGACGGAGGAGGCCGACAAGGCCGCCAGTCTTGCCGACCAGAAGGACGAGCTCGCCCTGCGCATCCGGAGCGCCTACGACACCGACCGGACGTCGCTGCTCGAGACCTTCCTGTCCGGCGGCTCGTTCACCGACATCCTCGCCGAGGCGAGCTACATGATCGACGTGGGCGAGCAGGACAAGGCCCTCGCCCAGCAGATCGAACGCGATCAGGCGGCGCTCGCGGCCATTCACCAGACCGTCCAGGAGACGCGCCTCGCCACCGAGGACCTCCGCGTCGAGACGGCCGCGCAGAAGAAGAAGCTCGACAAGAGCATGCGCGAGCTCAAGCGAGAGCAGACCAAGCTCAAGAAGCTCGAAAAGGCCGCCAAGCGTGAGCTCGCCCGCCAGAAGGCCGCGTACTACCAGCTGGCGAAGAACAAGAAGGGCCTCAAGAAGGCAATCGCCCGAGCCCAGGCCAGCCAGCGCGCGTTGGCAAAGCGGATCGACCGGATCATCGAGCAGCAGAAGGCGCGCGGGAACATCCCCTCGAAGTTCAACGGCAGCTTCCGCTGGCCGCTCGTCGGCCGCGTCAGCGGGGAGTTCGGCTGCAGCAGCTATCCGGGCTACGGACCGGGGTACGGGTGCGACCACTTCCACAACGGCATCGACATCGTTGCCGGGCTCGGCGCCCCGGTCCGGGCCGCCGGCAAGGGCACGGTCGTGTACATCGGCTGGAACTACGCGGACGGTTCCGATCCGGCCTGGATCGTGGTGATCGCCCACTCGTCCAACCTGCAGACGTGGTACGCCCACCTGCAACCGAAGCACCCGGTATCGCTGGGGCAGCACGTGAGTGCCGGTCAGGTCATCGGCTACGAGGGCCTCACGGGGAACACCACGGGCCCGCACCTTCACTGGATGGTCGAGCTCAACGGGGTCTGGAAGAACCCGAGGCTGTTCCTCTAGCGCCTGCCACGCTCGGCCGGCCCTCGGGACGCTCGGCGGGTTCACGTCGCGCCGTTGGCGGCCAATTATTCGCCCCATGACTGAATGGCGAGACTGCACCGGTCAAGACCGCCACGTTGCCGTCCAGATATGCACGACGACACGGGTTTGGCCATCAACCGAGGCCTCCGACACCCAAATTGCCTCCGGGCCGCTGACTTTCATTCACAGCGAGCGGGTTTTGGCCACAAGCGCCACGCGGCAGACCGGCCCACGCGACTCGGCCTCCAGCATTGACGTCCGTCCATGGCGCACCCGACGGCGGTCCATTCTTCGGGTACGACCCAAGGCGCACGCTCGCGGCCACCAATCCCGCCGCCCCGGAGCGCCGCCCAATGACCCCGACACAGATCGAGCTCATTCGCACCAGCTGGGCAGCCGTCGAACCGATCGCGGACGTGGCCGCGACGCTGTTCTACGAGCGCCTCTTCGAGATGGATCCCGCCGTCCGCCGCCTGTTCCGCAAGACCGACATGGCGGCGCAGCGCAAGAACCTGATGCAGACACTGACCGTGGTCGTGAAGGGCATCGACCGGCTCGACGCCCTCGTCCCGGCCGTGCAGGCGCTGGGCCGCCGACATGCCGGCTACGGCGTTCGCCCCGAGCACTACGACACCGTCGGGGCCGCGCTGCTGTGGACCCTCGAGCAGGGGCTTGGCGATGCCTTCACCGACGACGTCCGCGCTGCCTGGGCCGAGGCCTACGGCACCCTCGCCGCGGTGATGATCGCCGCCGCGCAAGAGCCGATCGAGGTCGAGGTCGCGGCCTGACCCGTGCCACGCTAAGGACCCGTTGCCGTGGGGCGGTAGCAGGGACGAACGAGCCCCGCCGACCTGTCGAATCCTGCCGCGCCACGGCACGAACGGACCCGCGGCGTCCAAGCCCTGCCGCAGGACGGCAGATTGCAGCCGGCGCCACCCCCTCTTCGTCGCAGCTGCCGTGGGACGGCAAAGAGCCCTTGCAACAGAGACCTGTCACGCGACGTTGACCGAACGGCAACGGCCCGCACACCGGTGGTCCGCCAACCCCGTGCTAGCATCGGTGCACCCACACGACGGCGCCCCACGATCGGAGACCGGGCGTGAAGAAGACCATGGCGGTGATCCTCGCGGGCGGCGAGGGCGAGCGGCTCTCGATCCTGTCGCAGAAACGCGCCAAGCCCGCGGTCCCGTTCGGCGGCAAGTACCGGATCATCGACTTCACCCTGTCGAATTGCGTGAACTCGGACATCACGAACGTGATCGTCCTGACGCAGTACAACCCGCGCTCGCTCAACGACCACATCGGGCTGGGCCGGCCGTGGGACCTCGACCGGAACCAGGGCGGCATTCGCCTGCGCCAGCCGTACGTCGCCCGCGGGCGCGGTGCCGAGTGGTACCGCGGGACCGCCGATGCCGTGCTCCAGAACCTCAACGAGGTCGAGCACGATCCAGCCGATACGGTCCTCGTCCTGGCCGGCGACCACATCTACAAGATGGACTACACGCCGTTCCTCGCTGCCCACCGCCGGCGTCGTGCCGACGTGACCATCGCAGTTCGCCGCGTTCCGCTGGCCGACGCGTCGCGGATGGGGGTCCTGGCGCTCGACGAGTCCGACCGCGTCGTCGATTGGCAGGAGAAGCCGAAGCAGCCCAAGAGCGACCTCGCCTCCATGGGCATCTACGTCTTCTCGAAGCGTTCGCTCCGGCGTTGGCTCAGCGACGACCTCGTCGACTTCGGCAAGGACGTCATCCCGGCCATGCTCGATGGCGACGCGCGCGTCTTCGGCTACAAGTTCGACGGCTACTGGCAGGACGTCGGCACGATCCAGTCCTACTGGGAAACCAACATGGCGCTGCTGGCTGACAACCCCGAGTTCGACCTGTACGACCACGACTGGGTCGTCCACACCAAGTCCGAGGAGCGTGCACCGGCCAAGATCGGCCCCACCGCGCAGGTCCACCGCAGCCTCATCAGTCACGGCTGCCAGATCAACGGGATGGTCGTGAACTCCGTGCTGTCGCCGGGCGTGCGCGTCGACATGGGTGCCGTCGTGCGCGACTCGATCGTGATGTTCGATTGCGTCATCCGCTCGGGCGCGGTGATCGACCGGGCAATCCTCGACAAGGAGGTCGTCGTCGGCCAGGGCGCGATCGTCGGCGACGGACCCGACTTCGATCGACCGAACAAGAAGGAGCCGAACCGGCTCAACACCGGGATCACGGTCGTCGGCAAGCGTGCGGTGATCCCGCGCGGCGCGCGGATCGGGCGCAACGTGAAGGTCGCCTCGGACGTGCGCCCGGCGGACTTCCGGACCCGCGTCGTGCGCAGCGGGGAGTCCGTCGAGGTCGGCGCGGACCGCCGCCGCAAGGGGGCGACCGATCGCAACGGGGCGCCAGCCGAGGACGCCGTTGCCAGCCCACCGCTGAACGTCGCGATCGTGGCTGGCGGTGCGCCGGCGAAGGGGGTCGATCCCGCCGGCTGAGCCGGATCGGGCCACTTCGGCTAGACTTCCGCCGCAATGCCATCCGCCGAACCCGGCGCGCCAGTGGTGCGCCCGGCCGACGTCGAGGCGTGGTTGGCCGATCTGGACGTCGAACCGCTCGAGCGCGCAGATCGGGACTCCGTCACCAGTTGGGACCTCGTCCTCGACGGCCGTCGCCGCTTCGACCTGTCGGTCACCCTCATCCTCGATCCGTCCCTCGGGTTGATCTGCTGGGCGCACTACGCGCCGCCGATCAATGACATGTTCCGCAAGTCGTACCGACGCCTGCTGCGCTGGAACGACGAGTTCCCGTTCGCCAAGTTCTCGATCGGCGAGGACGAGCGGCCCCTGCTGGCCGTCGAATTGCCGAGCTCCGCACTGGCGGACGGTCAGGAAGCGCTCGGTCTGGCGCTTGCCCGGATCGTGGGGGTCGCCGACGCGCTCTTCGACGAGTCGGCCGACTGGTTGTGGCTCGGCGGAAAGGTTCCCGACCAGTCCGCACGGAGCTCGAGGAACGAGCGGCTCATCACCGTCTACGCACCCGTGCTGCCCGAGCTGTTCGACGGCCGCCAGGCTGCGAACGAGGACATCCCGGACGTGGAGGTCCCTGCATGATCGGCGGCCGCACCCGGCGTCTCGGGTTGACCGTCCTCGCGCTGGTCTTCGCGATCGGCCTGCTGGCCGCCCCGCCCGCGGCCTCCGAGGTCCGGGCTGCGACCCCCGACCTGACGATCGTGAGCAACGCGACCTATCAGGTGCGACCCGGCGATCGCCTCGTGCGCGTGACGGTCGACATGACCCTCAAGAACCATCTTCGCGATACGGCCGCGCGTCGCTACTTCTTCGACACCGCGTACCTCGCCGTCCTGCCGGGAACCTCGGGTTTCCATGTCAACGGCAGCGGCGGCCCCTCGGTCCGGGCCACGCGCCGGAACAATGACTACACGCTGCTGCGGATCAACCTCGGGCGGCGGCTGTTCAGCGGCAAGACCGCGAAGTACCGCCTGACGTTCGACCTGAAGGACTCCGGCGGGTCGAGCACCCGCGACGTCCGCGTCGGCGATTCGCTCGCCTCGTTCCCCGTGTGGGCGTACGCGTCGGACCAGACGCCCGGTAGCCGTGTCACGGTCGTCTTCCCGAAGGACTACACGATCGGCGTCGAGGCCGGGGACCTGCCCGCGCCGACGGTCGACGACGAGGGCCGCACGATCTACAAGACCGGCCGGCTGGACAAGCCGCTCGAGTTCTTCGCCTATTTCGTCGCCGACCGGCCGGGCGCCTACGTGGATCGAGCGGTCGAGGCGACCGTGGCCGACGTACCGGTGGGGCTAACCGTCCGGCACTGGAAGGAGGACACCGCCTGGGGCAAGCGGGTGGGCGGCCTCTTCGAGCGCGGACTCCCCCAACTCGCCGAGCGGATCGGCCTGCCGTGGCCGCGCGAGGACGGGCTGATCGTCCAGGAGTCCGTCAGCCGATCGACCGGCGGCTATGCCGGCCTGTTCGACCCGACGCGGGGTCACGCCGACGTCGCCTACTACGCGGACGACTTCGTGGTCCTGCACGAGGCCGCCCACACGTGGTTCAACGGCAACCTCCTGGCCGATCGCTGGGCGCTCGAGGCGTTCGCCTCGTACTACGCCCTCGAGGCGGCCGCCGACCTCAAGGTCAAGGCCAAGGGCGATGAGCTCACCGACGAGCTGCGCAAGTCGAAGATCCCGCTCAACGCCTGGGGTCCCATCGGACGCGAAGACCGCGGGACCGAGGACTACGCCTACGCCGCGACCCTCGAGGTCGCCCGTCAGATCGCCGAACGAGCGGGGGAGGAGGGGCTCCAGGAGGTGTGGCAGGCGGCGGCAGACAAGGCCGGCGCGTACCAGCCACCGGCGGACACGGAAGCCACGACCGCCGGCACGAGCGGCAGGCGGCACCCGACGCAGCCGAGCCCGAACGTGTCCTCGGTCCGCCCGACTGGCGCGGCCTGATCGACCTGCTCGAGGAGCACACCGACCAGACGTACGAAGACCTGTGGCGCGAGTGGATCATCCGGCCCGAGGACGCACCGCTTCTCGCCGAGCGCGCCGATGCACGCGAGCACTACGACGCGGTCGTCGACGAGGCCGCCGGGTGGTCGCTGCCGCGCCCGATCCGCGACGCGATGCGTGCCTGGCAGTTCGACACAGCCGGCGGGCTGCTCGACGAGGCGGCGGCCGTGCTCGAGCAGCGCGATGCGATCGCGCGAGCCGCGGCGGACGCCGACCTGACGCCGCCGGACAACCTGCGGGCCGCGTTCGAGGGCAACGATGGGCTCGACGCTGCACGTGCCGAGATCGACCAGGAGCTCGACGTCATCGATCGCTACGCCGACGCGGTCGCGCTCCGACCGGCAAACCCGGACGTGTTCACACAGCTCGGCCTGTACGAGGAAACGCCGGAAACCGACCTCAAGGAGGCGGCGACCGCCTATGCCGCCGGTGACCTCGACGGATCCGCCGCGGCCGCCGACGAGGCGCGGCTGACCTGGATCTCGGCGGCGGACGTCGGACGGACCCGCGCGGTGGTCATCGCCCTGATCACGATCGCCATCCTCCTGCTCCTCGTTCTCTCGATCGCCGGAATCGTCCGCCTCCGCCGAGGCAGGCGCGCCCGCCCGGCGCTGGCCGCCGAGAGCGGTGCCATGCCGGCGACCGGCGATCCCGACCCCACCGACGTGGTCATCGTGAGCGATCCTTCCACCCCCAAACCGCCCGCCTGAGCGTCCCGCCTCGCCCGGCCTGCTGCTCGGAGCCTGCGGTACACTCGCCGCCTCTTACGCCGGGCGCGAGCCCCGGCGGCTCGAGGCGAGGTAGGGATGGAGCGCCTGGCTGACACAGGAGCGGGAGTGCGTCGCTGATGGGCATGCAGCGCGCGCGGCCCTCGAGCGAGATCCTCTCGGGCGATTCGGCCGACGTCTACTTCGCGCGAGCCGAGCGCATCCTCGAGGCCGAAGGCCGCGATCCGCTCGTGACGATGGAGGTCTTCACCCGCCAGGACGCCGTGCTGTGCGGGATCGATGAGGCGAAGAACCTGCTCGGGCACGTGCTCGTCGACGCCGATCCCGTCGAGACCTGCCTCGAAGCGCTCGATGACGGCGATCGCATCACCTCGAAGGAGGTCGTCCTCCGGATCCGGGCGCGCTACCGCCGGTTCGGGCTCTACGAGACGGCCTTCCTCGGGATGCTCGCCCAGTCGACGGGTTGGGCGACGGCCGCCAGCGAGTGCGTCGAGGCCGCGAAGCCCGAACCGGTGATCAGCTTCGGTGCGCGCCACGTTCACCCGGACATCACCGACGTCCTCGATTACGCATCGATTGTCGGCGGGTGCGTGGGCGCGTCGACGTCCGCGGGGGCGCGCCTGGCTGGCCTGAGTCCGACCGGGACGATGCCGCACTCGCTCGTGCTGATCTTCGGCGACACCGTCGATGCCGCGCTCGCCTTCGATCGGCACATCGATCAGGCCGTGCCACGCATCGTCCTCATCGACACGTTCAAGGACGAGGCGGAGGAGGCGCTTCGGGTGGCCCATGCGCTTGGCGATCGGTTGTACGGCATCCGCCTCGACACGCCGTCGGAGCGGGGCCGCGTCACCGCGGACCTGGTCCACGAGGTGCGGGCGCGGCTCGACCAGGCCGGCTTCCATCACGTCAGGATCGTGGTGTCGGGCGGCCTGAACCCCGAGCGGATCGCGTACTTCAAGGCGGCGGCCGCACCGGTCGACTCCTACGCGGTCGGGTCGTACATCAGCGGCGCCTCACCGATCGATTTCACCGGGGACATCAAGGTGATCGACGGCGCGCCGATCGCGAAGCGCGGCCGCATCCCCGGCCTCACCGAGAGCCCTCGGCTCAAGCCCGTCGATCTGACGCCGTGGCGCGAGGCCCTCACCGGCTGACCGCAGCGACAGCCGCGCGCTGTCCGTGCCACCATCGGGCCATGGAGCCGTCCCCGGCGGACGAACGCGAGACCGCCTACGACCTGCTGCAGCGTGGCGAGGACCTCCTTCGGCGGCGCCACCACGCGCAGGCCGCGATCGTCCTCGAGCGGGCCAACCGTCTCGAGCCGCATCGCCAGTCGATCCTCGAGGCGCTCGGTCGGGCGTACTACAACAGCGGCCAGCACGAGCTGTCGCGGCGGACGTTCAGCGAGCTGCTCGAGCTCGAGCCGTCCGCCCATTACGCCCACTACGCGCTCGGGCAGAGCCTGAAGCGGCTCGGCCGTCCGAGCGAGGCGCGGACCCACCTCAAGCTGGCGGTCGCGCTGAGCCCGCGAACCCCGCTCTACCGGCAGGCGCTGGCTCGCCTCCCGGGCCCGAAGCCAGAGCCCGATCCAGACGGGTAGCCCGCCGGCACGGTCGGCGCCTGGCCGGCCGCTCGCCGCTTGTTGGCCAAATTCCCACCCAGGGAAACGTAGGCCACGTCGACACCCGAATTTCGGGCGGATTTGCCCCATTCCGCGGCCAGCTTTTCACGTGGTGGGAATCTGGCCACGAATCGGGCCTCCAATCCGGCCCAAGTGCCCCGGGGTGAAAATTTGGCCAGGACCGGGCGCCTGGCCGGCCTAACGGTCTCGGGGTGGGAATTTGGCCACGAGTGCGGCTGTGACGCGCCGCCGCGCCGCGGGACTACGTCCGCGGAGACGCGCCAGCCAGAACAGCCCGACGATCGACTTCGCGTCCTCGATCTCACCGCGTTCCGCGGCCGCCACGGCATCCCGCCACGGCATCCGCACGAGGTGCAGTCGCTCGTCCTCGTCCGGCGCGAGCCGATCGTCGTCGGCCGGCGACAGCTCGGTCGCGAGGTACAGGTGCATCAGCTCGGACGTGAACCCGGGCGCGGTCCAGAACCGGCCGAGCAGCCGCCACGACCCGGCCCGGTAGCCGGTCTCCTCCTCGAGCTCGCGGCGTGCCGCCAGGTCCGGATCCTCGACCGAGCCGTCGGGCCGCGGGTCGAGCGTGCCGGCCGGGATCTCGAGCAGGACACGCTCGGCCGGGCTCCGGTACTGGCGCACCAGCAGGACGTGATCCTCGGGATCGACGGCGATGATCGCCACGGCGCCGGGGTGCCCGGCGACGTCGCGGGTGGCTCGTGTCCCGTCTGGCCGCTCGATCGTGTCGATCCGGAACGTCAGGTAGCGACCGCGGTGGAGGACTCGCGAGTCGACGACGCGCTCGATGAGATCGGCCCCGGATTCCTCCGGGGCCGAGCCCGTTGCTTGGTTCGTCGCGTCGGCGGTCAGGCCGATGCCGCAGCCGCCTCTTGCTCGGCCGCCTGGGCCGCGGAGACGTTGGCCGCCGCGCGATCGGTCGTGAGCGCCTCGCCGGTCTCGTCGTCGAACAGGTGCAGCTTGGTCAGCGGCAGCGTCAGCTTGATGACGTCGCCGGGCCGGACGCGATGCTCCGAGTCGACGATCGCCACGATGTCCTGGTTCGCCGCGCTGACGTGGAGGAGCTCCTCGTGACCGAGGTACTCGACGACGTCGGCGCGGGCCTGGAACGACGGCGCTGTCGCCGCCGATCGTCACCGATCTCGAGATGCTCCGGGCGGAAGCCCGCGACGAGCTTCTTGCCGGCGATGTCGCCGGCGATGCCGCGCAATCGCGTCGGGGTCGGCACCGCCCAGTCGCCGGGCCCGACGAGCCGGGCCGTGTCGTCCTTGCCGTCGACGGTGACCTCGACGAAGTTCATCGACGGGCTGCCGATGAAGCCGGCCACGAACCGGTTGATCGGCTCGTCATACAGCTTCTGCGGCGTGCCGACCTGTTGCAGCAGGCCCTCGTTCATCACCGCGATCCGGGTGCCCATCGTCATCGCCTCGACCTGGTCGTGGGTCACGTAGACCATGGTCGTCTCGAGGCGCTGGTGGAGCCGGGCGATCTCGGCGCGGGTCTGCACGCGCAGCTTGGCGTCGAGGTTCGAGAGCGGCTCGTCCATGAGGAACACCGCAGGCTCCCGGACGATCGCCCGACCGAGCGCGACGCGCTGGCGCTGGCCGCCGGACAACTCCTTCGGCTTGCGGTCGAGGAGCTTCTGGAGCTGGATCGTCTCGGCCGCCTCGTTGACCCGTCGCTCGATCTCGGGCTTGGGGACCTTGCGCAGCTTGAGCCCGAAGGCGAGGTTCTCGCGGACCGACATGTGCGGGTAGAGCGCGTAGCTCTGGAACACCATCGCGATGTCGCGGTCCTTCGGCGGGACGTCGTTCACCACGCGATCGCCGATGCGCAGCGTTCCCGAGGTGATCTCCTCGAGCCCCGCGATCATGCGCAGACTGGTCGTCTTGCCGCAGCCCGATGGCCCGACCAGGACCATGAACTCGCCGTCGCCGATCTCGAGGTTCAGGTCGTTGACCGCGAGGAAGTCCCCGTACTGCTTGTTGACGTGCTCGAAGGTCACGGTCGCCATCGAGTATTCCTCCTGTCCCGACCGCTCATCGCGGGCCCATGCATCCAGCCGCCGCCGAAGCGGACGTCGTGGACGGGCCCCGTACGTGGGTGGTGCGGGTTGGCGGCATCGTACGTTCGGGCCGGGGACTGCGCAACCGTCGATCCGTCTCGACAACGCGTTTCGAGCGCGCATCGGCATGACAGGAAATACGTCGTCCTTCGTAGACAGAAATCATGCAGGCGACGGATGCCGCCGCGCGCGTCGAAGGCGATCCTGCAGATGTTCCGGGACCGGCCCGCCTCGGGACATCGACCTACTCGTCACCGATGTCCCGATGCCGGCCGAACCGGGACGGCCCCCCGCACCCAGCCCGGCGCCGCGACCTCCCGCGGCGCTGCGGCTATTCCTCGGTGGATGCGCGGCGGACCACTGCGTCGTGCGCGCGGCGGTATTCCTCGCGCAGCACCTCGATCTCCGCGCGAAGACGGGCCGCCTCGGGCGTCCCCGGGAGCGCTTCACCGAGGTGTCGCTCCGCGTCACGCCATTCGGCAAGCACCGTCTGGACGTTACGTGGAGGATCGCCCATCTCGTTGATCGTGGTGCCCGGGTCGATCGTTCCGGCATCCGCCCCGGCGTGAGCGGCCTTTGCCAGGTCGACCTGGGCGTCGCTCGCTCCGAGGACCGTGGTGGCGAGCCGTTCGATCTCCTTGGCCAGTTCGACCAGCCGCGGAGAGCCCACGGGCAGATCGCGCTTCTCGAGCTCCAGCGTCCGGAGCCGATCGAGCGTGGCGAGCACGGCGTCGGACGTCGCGTGCAGCTCGGGTTCGATGCTCACGTCGGAAAGGACCCCTTCTCCCATTTCCCCCGGGCGCAGTCTAGGCGCTCGGCGCAAGGCGCGCTCCCAGGGGAGCCCGCTCAGCCGATCTCGCGGAGGACGTCCTGATCAAGCGTCAGTGCCAGCCGCTCGGAGCGGGTCAGCGCCGCGACTCGAGCGGCATCGCGGATATAGCGTCCGAGCTGGCGTTCGCACACCTCGTCGGGGTGGTGGAACGTGAAGAAGCGGACCTGCTTCAGCTCCGTGCCGCCCAGCTCGCCGTCCGGGTCGTCGATCAGCATCCCGTACTCGAACCCGAGATGGACGTGGATCGGCTCGGGAGCGACGAACCCGAAATACGCCGTCCGCCTGGCGGTCGGGACGCTGTAGCCGATCAGGTGCCAGCCCGGGCGCACGCCCTCGATCGCGTCCGGCACGGTCCGCATGACGATCGCCCGAAGGCGCTCGGCGGCAGCGCGGATCGGCTCGGGGTAGGGCGCGAGGAATGCCTCGGGCGGGATCGGGTCCATGCCGGGATCTTCGACCCCGGACACGCCAGAACCCGTCGTGATTGGTTCCGTCTCGCATCTGCGATGTATACTCCCCTGGAGTATGGGAGGTGGAGTGAGCAGCGTTCGGCAGATCGATACGGTGTCGTTCCCCGTCGAGGGGATGACGTGCGCGGCGTGCGTGAATCGGATCACCCGCTTCCTCGCCAACGTCGACGGCGTGGAGAACGCGACCGTCAACCTCGCAACCGAGACGGCGACCGTTCGCTTCGATCCCGGACGCGCCGACATCGAACGGCTCGGCGCAGCCGTCGAGGCAGCCGGCTACGAGGCACGCACCGAGCGCGCGGTGGGCGGGTCGCGCGCGACGGCGGTCGAGGACGTCGCCGCCGAGCGCGTGGAGCGAGACGTCGCTGCTGCCCGAAACCTCGCGTCGCTGCGCCGGCGCCTGATCGTGTCGACGGCCCTGACGATCCCGCTCCTGCTCGGGCTGGCCCGGATGACCGTCGCCCCGTGGCTCCCGGCGTTCCTGTCCGATCCGCTCGTCCAGCTCGCGCTGGCGACCCCGGTCCAGCTCTGGGCGGCGCAGCCGTTCTACTCCGGCGCGTGGCGCGCCCTTCGTCACGGCGTGGCGGACATGAACACGCTGGTCGTGGTCGGTACGTCCGCCGCCTACCTGTATTCGGTCGCCACGATCCTGTTCCCGGATTTCTTCCGGGCCGCCGGCCTGGGCGCGGGCGGCGAGGAGCTGCCGCTGTACTTCGACACCGCCGCGGCGATCATCACCCTGATCCTGGCCGGGCGCTATCTCGAGGCGCGGGCGCGATCCTCGACGTCTGACGCCATGCGCCGTCTCATCGGCCTGGCGCCGCGAACAGCGCGCGTCCTGCGTGACGGCCAGGAGCTCGAGGTCCCGATCGCGTCCGTCGCGGTCGGCGACGTCGTCCGGGTCCGGCCCGGCGAGAAGATCGCGGTGGATGGCGTGGTCGTCGACGGTCGCTCTGCGGTCGACGAGAGCATGGTCACGGGCGAGAGCATCCCCGTTGCCAAGGCGGCCGGCGACGAGGTCGTCGGCGCGACCGTCAACACGACCGGGACGCTGACCGTGCGCGCGACGCGGGTCGGCCGGGACACGGTCCTCGCCCAGATCATCCGCCTCGTGTCCGAGGCGCAGGGCTCGCGGGCGCCGATCCAGCGGCTCGCCGATGCCGTGACCGGCGTGTTCGTCCCCGTCGTGATCGGACTGGCGGCGCTGACGTTCGTGGTCTGGCTGCTCGCCGGGCCCGAGCCGGCCTTCAACCTCGCGCTGCTCAACACGGTGTCGGTCCTGATCATCGCCTGCCCGTGCGCACTGGGGTTGGCCACGCCGACGTCGATCATGGTGGGAACCGGCAAGGGTGCCGAGGCCGGGATCCTCTTCCGCAACGCCGAGGCCCTCGAGCGACTCGGTGGCGTCCAGACGGTCGTTCTCGACAAGACCGGAACGCTGACCGAGGGCCGGCCGCGGGTCACCGACGTGGTTCGCGTCGCCGGCGCACCGGACGAGGACCGGCTGCTGGCGCTGGCGGCCGCAGCCGAGCTCGGGTCGGAGCACGCCCTCGGCGACGCGCTGGTGCGCTACGTCCGCGACGAGCGCGGGCTCGAGCTCCCTGCGGTCGATGGCTTCGAAGCCACGCCCGGGGAGGGGATCAATGCGGCCGTGGACGGGGCGACGGTTCGCATCGGGCGTGCCGGGTTCCTCGAGGCGGCCGGCATCGATCCGCGGCCCTTGCTCGACGCCACCGAGGCCCTCGCCGCACAGGGCCGCAGCCCGGTCCTCGTCGCGATCGACGGACGCGCCGTGGCGGTCCTCGGGATCGCCGACACGCTCAGGCCGGGCTCGGCCGACGCGGTCGTGGAACTCCGCCGGCTCGGGCTCGATGTCGTGATGCTGACCGGCGACAACCGCCGCACCGCGGAGGCCATCGCCCGCGCGGCCGGCATCGCGACGGTGATCGCCGACGTGCGGCCCGACGGCAAGGCGGCCGCGATCAGGTCCCTGCAGGCCGGCGGGCGGGCCGTGGCGATGGTCGGCGACGGGATCAACGACGCGCCGGCCCTCGCCGCGGCCGACGTCGGGATCGCGATGGGCACGGGTACCGACGTCGCCATGGAGTCAGCGGGTGTCACGTTGATGCGCCCCGACCTGCGGACCGTCGGCACGGCGGTGGCCCTCTCGCGCGCGACGATGCGCAACATCCGGGAGAACCTGTTCTGGGCGTTCGCCTACAACACGATCCTGATCCCGGTCGCGATGGGCGCGCTGTATCCGGCCTTCGGGATCCTCCTCGATCCGATCCTGGCGGCCGCGGCGATGGCCCTCAGCTCGGTCACCGTCGTGTCGAACGCGTTGCGGCTGCGGCGCTTCCGTCCACCAGCGGGCCGGCCGACGGGACCCGGCCTCGTCGGCGCACCACCCGCCCTCGATCCCGAGTCAGCCTGACCGGCCCGCGTCGTCGGCGGTGCTGCCGCCGCGGCGCCCGGCACGCGGATAGATCACCAGGATCCGGCCCGGCTCGTTGCCGACGTTCTCCACGGTGTGGGGCACGGTCGGGTCCCAGGCGATGAAGTCGCCGGCCCGAGCTCGGAGACGTGCTCTCCCTGGGTGAACCGCCAACGCCCGCTCAGGATCACGTGATGCTCGTCACCGCGGTGGCTGTGGACGCCGGTGCTCGCTCCGGGATCGACGACGGCTTCGATGATGCACATGTCCCGCGATGTCCCGGCATCGACCTCGGTCATGTGGGCGCCCTTGACGGGTGGCATCTTCGGCCGGTCGCCGGCCCGCACGATCCGCGGCGGCGGCGTCGAATCGAGGACCAGCCAGGCGACGGGAACGTCGAGGGCAGAAGCGATCGCTACCAGCGCATCGAGCGACGGTACGGCCTTGTCGTTCTCGATCTGCGACAGGTACCCGATGTTCAATCCGCTGCGCTCGCTCACCTGGGCAAGCGTCAGCCCTCGCGACTGGCGCCACCGGCGTGTTTCGCGCCCGACGGGCGGTCGTTGCGCAGCCGGAACTTTTTCGTCAGCCAAAGTACTTGACCTCCGGCGAACTGCGGCGTAGAGTAGATCCGATGGCAATAGTGGTTTGCCAACGGACAACATGTCAAGCCGCCAAGGTGCGGTGATCCCAGCGAAAGGTACAGGCAGTCATGAAGGTCGCAATCATCGGAACGGGCAATGTCGGCGCAGCCATTGGCGGCACGCTTGCGCGCGCCGGCCACGATGTCGTGTTCGCCGCTCGAGACCAGGACGAGGTCCGGCACGTCGCGGAGAACGTCGGCGCGAAGGCGGCAGCATCCCCGGCGGCCGCAGTCACTGCTGCGGACGTGGCGATCCTCGCCGTGCCGTGGGGCGCCGTCGACGACGTGACGAACGACATTCGGGACGCGTCGGACGACACGGTCGTGGTCGATGTCACGAATCCGCTCACGTCGGACTACTCGGGGCTGGCCACCAGCGGCGGCCCGTCGGCGGCGGAGACGGTTGCCAAGCGGCTTCCGCGTGCCCACGTCGTCAAGGCCCTCAACACGCTGTTCGGCTCGGTCCAGGCTGACCCGGAAGCGCTGGGGACGAAGGTCGACGCGTTCTACGCCACCGACGATCCCATCGCCCGCGAGACAATCACCGAGCTGCTGTCATCGATCGGCTTCCGCCCCGTGAACGTCGGCGGCCTCGCCGCCGCGCGCGAGCTCGAGTCGCTCGCGTTCCTCAACATCCGCCTGCAGATGCTGACGGGCGGCGACTGGCGATCCGCGTTCGTGCTGCAGGGCGCGCCGGCTTCCGCCACCCAGGCTCCGGCCCTGAGCGGGCGTGGCTCGCTGAGCCTTGTCCCGCTAGCGCGCCGTCGTCACGGCCGGTGACCCACCGACCGCCCGGCGGCGCGCGACCGTCTTCGGCAGCATCGCCAGCAGGATCGCGCCGACCAGCACGACGGCACCGGCCGTTGCCCAGCCCAGCGCGAAGCTCACCGCGGCCAGCGCCGGCACCAGGAGGCTGCTGACGAGTCCGCCGGACATCTGGGCCAGCGAGACCACCGACAGGAGCGTCGCGCGCTGGTCGGCCTCGACGCGTTGGTGGAGGGTGTCGTTGTTGAGCGGTCCGGCGACGCCGGCGAACAGGTAGAACGCGACATAGAGCGCGGCGACGAGCAGGAAGGACGCGCCGGTGGCCATGCCACCGAGCGCCAGCGCCATCAACGCCGTGACCAGCGCCGCCGTGCGCGGTCCGGAGCCGATGACCGCGGCCGCCCGCGGCGCACCTGCGGATCCGAGCGAGGTCCCGACGAACGCGAGGGTGACGAGCACGCCGTAGGCGCCGCTCGCGCGCTCCTCACCGCCGAGCAGGGTCGCGAACTGGACCGGCGCCACGATTTCGAGCCCGGACAGGGCAAATCCGAAGGCGGCGGTCGCCCCGAGCACCAGCCGGATCGTGCGATCGCCGCCCGCGAGGCGGAGGCCGTTGGCGACCGTCGACGGCACGTCGCGCACGACCTGGCGGACGGTGCGCATGCACGCCGTTCGGCGGTTCGATCATCAGGAACAGGACGGCAATCAGGCCGAGCGACTGGAGCGCGGCCGCCGCGAGGTACGGGACCGACAGCGGGATGAGGAGGCCGTCCGCGGGCAACCCGTCGGCGAGTGACGGCAGCAGGCCGCCGACGACCGCGCCGGTCGCCAGTGCGGCAGCCTCGGCCGACCAGCCCCGCGAGATGCCTCGTCGGACGTCCGCCTCCGGATCGGCCGCGCGCACCGAGTCGACGTACCACGCCTCGAGCGGGCCGCTCTGCAGCGCCCGCGCGATCCCGCCGAGGGCCATGACGACGCCGAACTGCACGACGTCGGTGGCGACCGCCATGCCGAGCAGCGACGGCGATGTTCAGGATCCGGGACAGGATGAGCGTGCGCCGCCGGCCCAGGACGTCGGCAAGGCTGCCCGTGGGCAGCTCGAGCACGATGACGACGAGGGTGTAGACGGCGAACAGTGCGCCGATGACCGGGAGCTCGATGCCACGGGCCCGCAGCTGGAGCACGAGGATCGGGGCCACCAGGCCGATCGGCAGCCACTGGAGGCCGCTGAGCACGATGTAGCGCCATTCGGCCTGTCGTGCATTGAGAGGCGGCTGCCCGGTCGGCGTCATCGGTCGAGATCCTCGAGCCGTTCGAACGGGAAGAGCTGGAGGTAGGCCGCGACGAGCGCCGCCGTCTCCCCGTCCTCGGCCGGCGGGGGAGCGCTGCGGTAGCGGCGCAGCACGGCGTACAGCTCCTCGGTCAGCGCCTTCGTCTGCGATGGGGTCAGGCGCAGGATGTCGTCACCGAGCGTCGCGGCCCGCAACCACTCCGGGTCGAGCTCCGCGCGATGCTCCAACCACGCCTCGAACTGTCCGAGCGCGCGCTCGACCTGGCGGCGCTCGAGGGCATCGCTGACCGCCTGGCCCTCGGGATCTGACGCGAAGTCAGCGACCTCCCAGCTCGTCGATCGAGTCGTCGCCCGCCAGCGGCGTTCGCGCCCGGCCTGCGGCCCGTCCTCCTCGACGTAGCCGAACCGCTCGAGCTGGCGCAGGTGGTAGCTCGTGGCGCCGCTCGATTCGCCGGTCCGCCGGGCGAGCTGCGTGGCAGTCGCCGGTCCGTCGAGGCGGAGCAGGCTCAGCAGGCGGATGCGCAGGGGATGGACGATCGCGCGGAGCGTCCGGACGTCCGTGACGCGCTTCGTATCGGCGTGCATGCCGGCACGCTACAATCGCAAAGACTTCTTTGCAAGTAGTTCTTTGCGATCGCGGACTACAGGCCCTGCACGACCATGTAGCGCAGGAATGTTGCCCGGTGCGGTTCCTCGAGGTCGAGGACGCCGCCGACGAACTGCCCGGCCGCGTCGCACACGGCCTTGTCCTCGGCGGTCGTGTCCTGCAGAGGATTGGCCAGCTCGGTCACCGCATCGAGGCCCATCGCGTTCGCCAGTGCGAGGGACGCCGCCTGCACGTCGGCGTCGGATGGGGCGGCGGGCCGGGCGTCCCTTCAGCTCGGCCTCGAAGGCCTTGAAGGTGACCTCCAACAACTCGTGGAACTGGTCGCTCGTCGAGGGCCTTCGACCAGCTCGCCCGCCTGTTCGGCCTTGATCGTCTGGCGCATGACCGGCTGCGCAGTCGCTGTCGTCCGCGTTCGGAGCACGGCCTCGGTGAGCTGCCAGTAGCGAAGGAGGTCGGTCGTCGAGGCGGACGCAGGGCGGTCGTCCCCAGCTCCCGGCCGAGCTCGATAGGCCGCTCGGGCGAGTCGACGTCTCCGTAGCGTGCCTCGAACTCCGGCATTTCCAACAGGCGACGCCCGAAGTCTTCGCAGCGGCCTCGTCGTGGGGTCGGACCTGCGAGCCGATGAAGATGGTGAACACGAGGGCGCCGGCCACGATCACAGCGATGGCGGCCGCGACCCGGATGATGATCCGGCTCGACTTGTTGTCGGCGGGCGGGATCCACCCTTCGGTGGGTTCGGACGCGGGTGCGGGTGTTGGCGCGGCAACGGGCGGAATCCACCCACGGCGGGCTCAGGCGCGGGCTCGGGATCCGGCGTCTCCGGTGCTGCGGGCTCCGTGGGCTCGGGCTGAGGTGGCGGATCGCGCGGCGGTTCGTCCATGACCCTCCTGTGCCCTCTTCGGCGAGCGACGTGTCTGCCTGCATAACGCTTTCAGCCGTTAGACGTTACGACGCATCGTCCGGCGTGCATGTGGGCCGGAGGTCATGTCGGGCCGCGTATGGTGGTTCCGATGCCCGACCTGGCGGCTCTCGACTACGAGTTCGCGCGGTTCGTGATCGAACGGGGGTTGGCCGCGCTCTACCTGATCGCGTTCCTCGTCGCGGCAAACCAGTTCCCGGCGCTGAGCGGCGATCACGGGCTCGAGCCGGCCCGCTTCCTGCTCGCGGCAACCTCGTTCCGACGGACCCCGAGCATCTTCCATCTCGGCTACACCGACCGCCGGCTGCGCGTCTCGGCCGGGATCGGCATGATCGTGGCCGCCACGATCCTGCTGGGCGTCGCGCAACAGGCGCCGCTGCCGGTCACGATGCTCGCGTGGTTCGTGCTCTGGGCCCTCTACAGCTCGATCGCGAACATCGGCGGGACGTGGTACTCGTTCGGCTGGGAGACGTTGCTGCTCGAGGCCGGCTTCCTGGCGATCTTCCTCGGCAATGCCGAGACACCTCCGCTGTTCCCGGTCATCCTCCTGTTCCGCTGGCTCGCCTTCCGCGTCGAGTTCGGTGCCGGGCTGATCAAGCTCCGCGGCGATCCGTGCTGGCGCAGCCTGACCTGCATGGACTGGCATCACGAGACCCAGCCGATGCCGAACCCGTTGTCGTGGTTCTTCCATCACCTGCCGCGGCCGATCCACCGGATCGAGGTCGTCGGGAACTTCGTGGCCCAGCTGATCCTGCCGTTCGGCTTGTTCCTGCCGCAGCCAGGCGCATCGATCGCGGCCGTCCTGATGATCGGCACCCAGCTCTACCTGGTCGTGAGCGGCAACTACGCCTGGCTCAACTGGGTCACGATCGTGATCCTCGCGGCGGGGATCGACGACCGGACGATTTCGGCGATCTTCGGCTTCGTTCCCGGTGCCGCGCCCGCGCTCGGCGGCGCGCCGGTCTGGTTCGTGGCCGCCGTCCTCGGACTGACCGCCCTTGTCGTCGGACTCAGCTGGTTCCCGGTCCGCAACCTGCTCAGCCCGCACCAGATGATGAACGCCTCGTTCGATCCCCTCCGGCTGGTGAACACGTACGGGGCATTCGGGACCGTCGGCCGCGAGCGCTACGAGGTCGTGATCGAAGGGACGCCCGAGACCGACCCCGGCCCGGACGCCGAGTGGCGCGAGTACGAGTTCAAGGGCAAACCCGGCGACCCGCACCGGATCCCACGCCAGGCCGCGCCGTACCATCTGCGCCTCGACTGGTTGATGTGGTTCCTGCCGCTCTCGCGGCAATACGGAGAGAGCTGGTTCATGTCGTTCCTTGCGGCCCTCCTGCGCGGTGACCGGGCGATCCTCGGGCTGCTGCGGCAGAACCCGTTTGCCGACCGGCCGCCTTCCTTTGTCCGTGCGCGGCTGTACCGCTACCGCTTCACCTCGTGGCAGGAGCTGCGCGCGTCCGGCCGCTGGTGGAACCGCGAGCCGGTCGGGGACTACGTCGGGCCGGTCCGCCTGCGCGAGGGCGGATGAACGCTCCCGACGCCGTGGTCGTGGGCGGTGGGCCCAACGGCCTGGCGGCCGCGATCGAGCTTGCGCGGGCCGGTCATCCGGTCACGCTCCTCGAACGGGCGGAGGCCGTGGGCGGTGGCATCCGCTCGGCCGAGCGCACGCTGCCGGGCTTCATCCACGACGTGTGCAGCGCCATCCACCCCTTCGGCAGGATCTCGCCGTTCTTCGCCGAGCTGGATCTCGCCCGGCACGGCCTGCGCTGGGTGGAATCGCCGTACAGCGTGGGCCACCCGCTCGACGACGGGACGGCGGTCCTGGTCGAGCGCGACCTCGAAGCGACCGCGGCACGGCTCGGTCCCGACGCTGACGCGTACCGGAGAACCTTCGAGCCGCTGGTTCGCGCCTGGCCCGAGCTGCAGCGCGACATCCTCGCGCCGTTCCACGTGCCGCTGTGGCCGCCACGAGCCGTGCGCCTGGCGCGCTTCGGTTGGCCTGCCATCCAGTCGACGACGCGCCTCGCGCGCCGGTTCCGGGACGACCGGGCCCGTGCCCTCGTCGCCGGGGCCGGCGCTCACTCGATCCTGTCGCTGACCGAGCCGATCAGTGGCGCGGCTGCGCTGGTCATGCTCAGCTCGGCCCACGTCGACGGCTGGCCGTTCCCGGAAGGCGGCACGGGCCGGCTCGCCGAGGCGCTCGCCGCGGAGCTCGTCGCGAGCGGCGGACGGATCGAGACCGATCGGCTCGTCGAGCGGATGGACGACCTCCCGCCGCACCGCGTTGCGCTCTTCGACGTGGCGCCTCGGTCGCTCGCAACGATCGCCGGTGATCGCCTGCCGGATCGCTTTCGCCGCCGCCTGGAGCGCTATCGCTACGGCCCGGGCGTGTTCAAGATCGACGTGGCGATCGAGGGTCCGATCCCGTGGCAGGCGGAGGGCCTGGACCAGGCGGCCACCGTCCACGTCGGTGGCACGTTCGAGGAGATCGCCCGGTCCGAGGGGGCAGTCACGGCCGGACGCCATCCCGAGCACCCGTTCGTGCTGCTCGCCCAGCAGAGCCTGTTCGACCCGACCCGCGCGCCGGCCGGACGGCACACGGTCTGGGCGTACTGCCATGTCCCGAACGGTTCCAGCGTCGACATGACCGAGCCGATCCTCGCCCAGATCGAGCGCTTCGCGCCCGGGTTTCGCGAGCGGATCCTGGCCGTCTCGACGATGGCTCCCGCGGAGTTCGAGGCGTACAACCCGAACTACGTGGGCGGCGACATCGCCGGCGGCCGGTTCGACCTGGGCCAGCTGTTCACTCGCCCAAGCCTCCGCGTGTTCGACCCGTACGCGACGCCCGATCCCGGGATCTTCCTGTGCTCGGCCGCGACGCCGCCGGGCGGGGGCGTGCACGGCATGGCCGGCTGGCACGCCGCCCGGTCCGCGCTTCGGAAGCTCGGGTAGGAGCGGTACGACCGGGACTCCTGGCGGCTTCACGGTGAACGGACGAGGGATAGGAACGGCCGCGCGCGCCGGGCACGGTTGGACCGTTCCACCGCTATCCATCCGATGCGCGGCCGTCCTCGATCCACGCGACGGCGTCCGGGCACGAACCAGAACGCCGAACGGACCCCAGTTTGCCCGGACGTCTCCCGCGTACCCTCGGTGCGCTCGCCCTCGCCCTCGCGTTCCTCGTGCCGGCCGCCCTGCCTGTCGCCGCTCGCGAACCGCAGCGCCCGCTGCCCAACTACCACCCGGACTTCATCACGCAGCGCGAGCGTGGCGGCCCGACCGCCGACTGCCTGTGGGCGTCGGCGTCGATGCTCGTCGAGAAGTGGACGGCCGGACGGATCACGGTGTCCAAGGACCGGCTGCGCCGCCTCTCGGGCGACAAGGTGAAGGGTTCGAACTTCAAGGATCTCGCGCCGGTGCTGCGCCACCTCGGGCTCAAGGCGCGCTGGTCACCCGAGGGCGGCGAATTCGTGACGTGGAACGAGATGCGTGCTCGAATCCGCGCCGGCGGCGGGGCCGTGCTGCTCGGTGACTACCACGAGCTGCCCCGCTGGTACGGCCGCTGGGCACCCAAGTTCTGGAAGAAGAAGGGCAAGAAGGACAATCACGCGATCTATCTCGATCGCTACGACGGACGGACCGACCAGTTCTGGGTGATGGACCCGCTCGCGCCGGCGGGCTGGAAAGGGGAGTGGATCCCGGCCCGCTACCTGCGCGCCTTCGCGTGGCAGACGGGCGGCGGTGGCCTGTGGGTGATGATGACCCCGACCGCCAAGCGCGCCCCGTTCTCCGGGGTCAAGCTCGCCCCGCCCGAGGCGGCCGTCCGGAACGGTCAGCTGCTGGTCGACTGGAAGGTCCGCAAGGCCCCGAAGCACTGGAAGCTGCCGCGAGTCAAGGTCAAGACGCGGGTGGAACGCATCAAGAACCCGGCGGCGCTCGGGATCACGGATTGGATGTCGACGCTCGTCGGTGAGCCCGCCGCGAAGAAGCGGAAGCCCAGCGCCCGCTACACGCAGAAGACGATCCGGGCGCGGATGTCGACACCGGCCAAGCCGGGCGCATACGAGATCGCCTTGTCGCTCGCCGATCGGCGCTTCGGCCGAACCGCGGCGAGGTCGTCGACCGTCGTGTACGTGCCGGGCGGGCGCCGCGGGCTGATTGTCGTCAAGGAGCCCGAGGCAGTGGTCGCCGGGAAGCCGTTCGATCTCGAGGCGACCGTCCTGAACACCGGAAGCGTGGACTGGGCAGATCCCGAGTGGCTGTCGCCTTCGACCGCCGCCCTGCGCCTGTGGGTGACCGACTGCGAGCCGGGATGGGCCAACGATCAGCCCCGACGACGACGAGCTGGGCGCCGAACGCCATGACCTGGGCGACCCGAGCGCCGGCGACGGGGTCCGGCGGTGTCGGACCTGGGCGACCTGCAGCGGCACGGTCGGCTGGGTCGAGCTCGACGTGACGCACGCTGGATCACGCGAACCGGAACCTGTCGGGTTCGTCCTTCGGCCGACCTCGGGCGACGGGCTCGACGTGTCGTCGAACCAGGGAGCCCACCCGCCACATCTCGTCGTCGACACGCTGCCCGCGACCCTGACGCCCGGTCGCGGGGGCCGTTTGTCACCTTAGGTCACAGCGGAAGGGTGCTTTCGGCCCCCCGATAGGGGCCGGCCGTCACGCGCCGAGCGGGCGCGATCGCGCGATGGTGTTCTCAGGCAAGCAAGCGCCAAAGGAACAGGGAAAGGAACACCACCGTGACAACCCGACTTCGCCGACTCGGCATCGTCCTAGCAGTCCTGGGGCTCGTCTTCGCGGTTGGTTCCGCGTATGCGTTCATCAAGGTCCAGGAGGGCTATCGCTCTCTGAACGCGTTCAGCGCAGCGCAGAACGTCACCCTCACCTACAACGAAGACGGCCAGCTCGTCGACCGCGGAGAGGTCGCGGACGCGCAGGCCATCATGGCAATGCTCACGAACGAGTGGGGCTACCCGGTCGCCACCAGCGAGCTCAACCCGAATGACCCGGTCGTCAACACCGGCAGCGAGTACATGTACCAGATGGCGACGGTCGCCTACCACACGCTGCACGGCACGCAGACGGTCGTCCTCGACGAGGACTTCACCGCCCCCGACGGCACCGTCTACACGGCCGGCACGCCGTACGACGTTCCGGTCGCCGGGCGCTACTGGAGCCAGTTCGACCGCACGAACCCGATCGACGCCGCAGTCCGCGAGCAGGCGTGGACCGGTACGGCACACGCACTGATCGGCGAGCTCGGTGTCGGCACCGTCACCGCGTCGACCCTGCAGCTGGGTCTGGGCATGGCCGGCCTCTTCGCCGGTATCGGACTGACCTTCGTCATCGCGGGCCTCGGCCTGGTCTGGGCGGCGCGGCCAGAGAAGGTCAGGGTCCCGGCGCTGCAGCCGGTCGCGACCCCAGCCTGACCGGCCTGGAGCCTCGGCTCCAGAGCCCCTGGGAACGAAGAGCCTGCCGGAGACGGCAGGCTCTTCGGATTCGCTGCGTGCTAGCATCGGCGTGCAATTCGATGCCGCGGGGTCGCGAAGCCGGTGAGAGTCCGGCACAGTCCCGCTACGGTGACCAGCGCCCGATCCGGGCGCGGAAGTCCGGTCGCCGATCTCGCGGTCGATGCTCAACCTTCGTGCGAAAGGGGAAGCAACGATGCGATCAACCGGCTGATCCGCCCCTCCCCGTTGGCCTGCCCCGGGCGATTCTGCGCCCTCGGCCCTTGGTTCCCACACACTTCCCCGGAGTCGCATCGTGCCCACCTTCGCTTCACCCGCCGCGCGCTCGGCGCGGTATGCCTTCCTCCTGCTCGTTGCGCTGGTCGTCGTCGCGTGCTCGTCGGGCGCGGCCACATCGCCGGTCGCAACCCCGCCGGCGGCCCCATCGGTGGCAGCGCCGTCGCAGCCGCCCGCGTCGTCGTCTCCCGTGGCGAGCGCCGGCCGCGGTGACGTTCCCGCTGACGCTGACCGACGACGATGGGACGTCGGTCACGCTCCCCGCCGAACCGCAAAAGATCGTGTCCCTCACCCCAGCCGAGACCGAGATCCTGTTCGCGCTCGGCGCCGGCGACCGCGTCGTCGGCAAGGTCGAGGACATCGCCAACTACCCGCCCGAGGCGGCCGATGTGCCGGTCATGGGCCGCTTCGACGGCGTCGACGTGGAGCAGATCGTCGATGCCGGCGCCGACCTCGTCCTCGCCGGTGGATCCGGCGGCACGCCACCGGATGCCATCGAGCGGCTGCGTGCGGTCGGTGTCCCCGTGCTCGTTGTCTATGCGAAGGACGTGGATGGGGCGCTGGCTGACGTCCAGCTCACCGCCGATGCCGTCGGCCGATCCGCCGAGGGCGAGGCGATGGTCGACGAGATGCGCGGGGCCTTCGATGAAGTGGCGGAAGCGACGGCGGATCTCGAGCGGCCGCGCGTGTTCATCGAGACCGGCAATCAGCCTGCGATCTACGGCATCGCCGACGACTCGGTCTATGCCGAGATGATCGAGCTCGCCGGTGGTGAGGCGGTCACGACGGGCAGCGCGACGAACTGGGAGATGCCGGTCGAACGCCTGGTCGCCGAGGACCCCGAGATCATCCTGCTCGCCGACGCGGCCTACGGTGCCACGGCCGAAGAGGTCCGCGGCCGCCCCGGCTGGGACGTGGTCACGGCGGTTCGCAACGATGCCATCCAGCCGATCGACGACATCGTGACGACGCGGCCCGGGCCGCGTCTCACCGAGGGGCTGCAGGCGCTCCTCGCGGCCATCCACCCGGACGTCAAGGCAGGCTCGAGAAGGTACTGAGTCGATCCGTGGCGGATGCCCTCGCGGAGGTTCGGGCGGCGGCCGGGTTCCTGACGCGGCTGCCTGTCGGTGGCGTCGGTGACCGCGTCGGAGCCGCCGCCTTCGGCGTGGTCGGCGCGGGGATCGGTCTGCTCGCCGCGGTTCCGCTGGTCCTGCTCGGGCGGCCCGGTGCCGCTCGTCGCCGCGGTCCTCGCCCTTGCCGTGATCGTCGTGGTGACGGGCGCCGTCCACGTCGACGGGCTCGCCGACACCGCGGACGCACTGGCCGCACCCTCGCCGGAAGCCGCCGAACGGGCCCGCACCGATCCGCGTCTCGGATCGGGCGGCGTCGCCACCATGACGCTCGCGCTTGCCCTCGGGATCGCATGCCTGGCGACGCTCGCCGCGCAGGACGCGGTTCTCGCCGCCGCGGCCGTGGTCGTGGCCGCGACGGTGTCGAGGTCCGCCGCGCCGGTGGCGGCCCTCGCCTGGTCGAGGACGGGTCGCGCGACGAGCGAGAGCGGCGGTGCCGGGGCGTGGTTCGTGCGACTGGTCGGTCCGCCCGAGATCGCGGCGGTGCTCGCGACCTCGCTCGTGGCGGTCGCTGTCGGCACCGCGCTTGCGGGCCCCGCGATCGCGCTCGGCTCCGTCGGGGGCGTCGCGACGGGTGCCGCGATCGCCGCGTGGGTCCTGCTGCGTCGCGGACAGCTCGACGGCGACGGTTACGGCGCGGTCATCGAGCTCGTGTTCGTCGCGATGCTGTCCGGCATCGCCGTCGCCGGGTCGCTGCCGTGAGCACGCGCCTGGTCGTCATCCTCGGCGGGACGCGAAGCGGCAAGAGCCGCTACGGGCGCGATCGGGCGGCCGCGCTCGCCGGAGACGGCCCCGTCGTCTACCTCGGAACCGTGGTGGCCGGTGACGACGAGCTCGACGACCGGGTCCGCCGGCACCGTCTCGACCGGCCGGCGGCCTGGGGGACGGTCGAGGTCGGGCGTGACCTCGCGGGAGTCATCCGCTCGGTCGCACCCGGCACGACGATCCTGCTCGACGGGCTGACGCTCTGGCTGAGCCTCGTGTTCGGGGACGAGCCGCGCTCGATCGACGACGTCCTCGACGGCGTCTTCGCGGACGTGCTCGCGGCGATCGACGCGCACGACGGGCCGGTCGTCGTGGTCAGCGACGAGATCGGCCTCGGCCTGGTCCCGCTCGAGCCGCTCAGCCGCGCCTTCCGGGACCTGCTCGGGATCGCCCACCAGCGGCTCGTGGACCGCAGTGACGAGGCGTGGTTCATGGTCGCCGGGCGGCCACTGGCGCTCGTCGCCCCCGAGGGCCCGTGACGGTCCACGCCGCGATCGAGCCGCTGGACGAAGCCGCGATGGCCGCGGCACGCGCGCACCTCGACCGGCTGACGAAACCGCCCGGAAGCCTGGGACGGCTCGAGCGCCTCGTCGTGCAGCTCGCGGGCATCAGCGGGTCGCCGACGCCCCGGGTCGACCGACCCGCGGTGGTCGTCTTCGCCGGCGACCACGGGGTCACGGCACGTGGCGTCTCGGCCTACCCGAGCGACGTGACGGCGCAGATGGTGGCCAACTTCGTCCGTGGCGGGGCGGCCATCAATGTCCTGGCCGACGCTGCCGGGGCGGAGCTCGTCGTCGTGGATGTCGGGGTCGCCGGAGTGGAAGGCGATGGACCGCCGGCGAACTCGGCCGCGCCCGGTGCCGCGCGCCTGGTCCGAGCCCGGATTGCCGCCGGGACCCGCGACATGACGGTCGAGCCCGCCATGCACCGCGACGAGGCGCTCGCGGCCATGGAGGTCGGGCGACGGATCGTGGAGGAGCTGATCGCCGGCGGGATCGACACGATCGCCGTCGGGGAGATGGGGATCGGGAATACCACCGCGGCAAGCGCGCTGGTGGCCGCACTGACGGGTCGGCGTCCGGCCGACGTGACGGGTCGCGGGACCGGCCTCGATGACGACGCGGTCCGCCGGAAGGTGTCCGTGATCGAGGAGGCGCTCGAGCTGCATCGACCGGGCGCGGAAGACCCGCTCGGTGCGCTGGCCGCCGTCGGAGGGTTCGAGATCGCGGCACTCGTCGGGGCGATCCTCGTTGCCGCCGAGGCTCGCACGCCGGTGGTCCTCGACGGGTTCATCACCGGCGCCGCGGCACTCGTCGCCGCGACCATGGCGCCCGGCATCGGCCCGCGGTTGATCGCCAGCCACCGATCGGCCGAACCGGGCCACGCTGTGGTGATCGAGCGGCTTGGGCTCGATCCGCTGTTCGACCTCGATCTTCGGCTGGGCGAGGGGAGCGGGGCCGCGCTCGCCCTGCCCCTGATCCGTTCGGCGACGCTGCTGCTTGCCGGCATGGCGACATTCGACTCGGCAGGGGTGTCGGGGCAGACGTCATAGGCAGTCGCGTGCAGCCGTGCACGCGACCTGACCGTGGCGCCCGGCAGCGCTTCTATGCTGACGACGACGCCGCCTCAAGGAGAGCCATGACCCGGATCGATCGCCGCCTCGACCCCGGCACGGAGCTGTCCGAAACGGACGCGCTCGCGCTGGACACGGCCCTGCTCAACGAGCTGGAGCCGGAGGCGGCACGGCTGTACGACCGCCACGCCAAGGTGGCCCAGGAGTGGTTCCCGCACGAGTACATCCCGTACCGCCTCGGTCGGGACTTCGACAAGGAGCCGTGGACGCCGGACCAGCCGCGGCTGACCGGCGTGGCCCAGACCGCCTTCGAGATCGGCCTGCTGACCGAGGACAACCTGCCCTCGTACCACCGGCTGATCCACGGCATGTTCGGCAAGGGCGACGGCCCGTGGATCAACTGGGTCGGACGGTGGACGGCCGAGGAAGGGCGTCACGCGATCGTGTTGCGGGACTACCTCACCGTCACCCGCAACATCGACCCGGTGCTCCTCGAGCGGGGCCGGATGACGCAGCTCCAGCAGGGCTACGACCACGACGCTCCGAACACGCTCCGCGGCCTGGCCTATGTCGCCTTCCAGGAGCTGGCGACGCGGATCTCCCACCGCAACACCGGCCGCTACTCGGACGACCCCGTTGCCGATCGCATCATGGTGCGCATCGCCGCCGACGAGAACCTGCACATGGTCTTCTACCGCGACATCCTCGCGGCGGCAATCAACATCCAGCCATCGGCCGCGGTCCGCGCGATCGTCGACGAGATCCTCGCCTTCGAGATGCCGGGTGCCGCAATCCCCGGGTTCCTGCGCAAGGCCGCCCAGATCGCCAAGGCCGGGATCTACGACCTCCGCGTCCACCGCGACGAGGTCCTCCTGCCGATCATCCGGCACTGGCGGCTGTTCGAGCTCGAGGGGCTCGACGCGGCCGCCGAGGACGCGCGCCGCCGGCTTGCCGAGCACCTCGAGGCGCTGGACGTCGCGGCGCGCCGGTTCGAGGAGCGCGTCGCCTCGGCATCGGTACCGCGACTCGGCCCGGCCGGCTAACCCGGACTCGTCGGCCGCGGCGAGCCGTTACGAACCGGCCGGTTGACGGGCTCCGATAACGCGTCGGGGGACGAATCCTTCGATCCAACGGCCTCGTAGCGGAACCCCAGCGTCCGCATCGCGCCCGGGTCGAGCAGCCGACGACCGTCCACGATCAACGGCTGTGCCGCAGCGTCGCGCAACACGGCCCAGTCGAGATCGCGGAAGTCCGGCCACTCGGTGGCGATGACAATCGCGTCGGCGCCCTGGATGGCCGCCTCGGGGGTCGATGCGATCGACAGCTCGGGCAGCACCTGCCGCGCGTTCTCGGCCGCGGCGGGGTCGTGGCCGCGCACGACCGCTCCGCCCGCCAGCAGCCGCCGCGCGAGCTCCACTGCCGGCGAGTCGCGGACGTCGTCGGTGCCGGCCTTGAAGGCGAGCCCGAGCAGCGCGACTGTTCGGCCCTCGAGCCCGCCGAGCAGCGCGGCGATCCGGTTGGCAAAGCGGGCCTGTTGCGCGCCGTTCGCGTCCGCGGCGGCAATCGTCACGTGCATGTCGAGGCCGCGCGCGTTGCCGGCCGCGGCGAGCGCCTGGAGCTCCTTGGGCAGGCAGCTGCCCCCGAACCCGAACGACGGGCGCATGTATTGCGAGCCAATTCGCGGGTCAAGGGCAATCCCGGCCAGGACCTCGTCGACCTCCGCGCCGTACTCCTCCGCCAGGGAGGCGATCTCATTGGTGAACGAGAGTTTCAAGGCAAGGAATGCGTTCGCGCCATTCTTGATCAGCTCGGCGGCGGCGACGTCGACGACCACGCGCGGAGCATCGATGTCGGCGAACAGGGCCTCGACCCGTGCCTGACAGTCCGGGTCGGCGTCGGGGAATCGGCCGAGGACGATCCGCGTCGGCGAGCGGAAGTCCGCGAGGGCCGTGCCCTGGCGAAGGAACTCCGGGTTGGTGAAGACCCGCGAGGTCGGCACACCGGACCATTCGACGGCGAGCCGGGTGGATCCCGGCGGGAGCGTCGATCGGACGACCAGGGGCGTGGCGGGATCAAGCACCGGTTCGAGGGCGCTCAAAGCGTCGTGGAGCTGGGACAGGTCACTCTGACCATCCGGGCCGATCGGCGTGCCGACACACACCAGCGCGACGTCCACGTCGCCCCGCGGCTCGGCCGAGACCGACAGGCGGCCGGCCGCAACCGCGGCGCCCATGGCCTCTGCCAGACCTGCCTCGTGGATGGGCGGGATGCCTTGGCGCAAGAGCGCGAGCCGATCCTCGCGGGTCTCGACCAGGTGGATGCAGTGGCCCAGTTCGGCGAGGCCAACGGCGGTGATGAGCCCGACGTAACCTGCGCCGACGACGAGGGCCGTTGAGCGCGGTTCAGGTGCCATCAGCGATGAGGTAGCGGCTGCACGTGCCGACGATAGCGTGAGACGGTCACCAAGGCGTAGCCAACTCGGCGTCCGAGCGTCAGAGACCGACGCAACCGGTTCGTCCTCGGTCCGAGGAGTACCGTACGAACGACGAGGTCGGAGGTGCGTAGCGTGCCGCGGCGCTCGTCCTCAACGACCACTGCGAGGAGATCACGCACGGCCCGCTTCCTATCGAACCGCCTGTTTGACGCCATGGCATCGGCAGCACGCGAGATCACGGCGGACCTCATTCCGAATGGTGCTCCGCGGCGCACTGCCCGCGCGCTGCGCAGGACAGGCTGAGGGCGATGCCAAGCACCTCCCGAAGCGGAGCCGTCGGATGGCTCGCCGCGCGGTTGCCGGCTCCGGTCCGGCGCCCGCTCGGCCGAGTCCGACGCGCGCTGCGCAGGAATCGCGCGCCCGCGACGCGCCAGACGGCGCGAACTGGCACCCCGGCCGGCCGATCCACGCCGTCCACGGCACCGACTCGAACGCGCCTCGAGACGCGGCGGGGGTTCGTGTTCCGAACGTCCGACCCGGCCTGCCGGATCCTGGAGGTCGGTCCGGCCCACAACGCAATTCTTCCCAAGCGTGATGGGTACGACACGAAGATCGTCGACTATCTCGATCGATCCGGCCTCGTTGAGAAGTACCGCGAGTTCCCCCAGTACTCCCCGGACGACATCGAGGATGTGGACTACGTGCTGCCCGCCGGCGCGTCGATGTCCGACGTCATCGATGAGCGTTTCCAGCTGGTGCTCGCCTCGCACGTCCTGGAGCACACCATCTCGATGGTCCATTTCCTGAACGACTGCGGGCGGCTCCTCGCCCCGGGCGGCGTCGTGACACTTGTCGTGCCGGATCACCGCTACTGCTTCGACCGGTTCCGGGAGCGCTCGTCGATCGCGCGGGTGATCGACACGGCGCTCGCGCCACCCCCGGTGCACACGGTCGGGACGCTCACCGACTACGCGTTGAATGCCGTCAAGCATCGCGGGAATACGTCCTGGTCGCGGGGGCACCGCGGCAAGTACACGTTCCGGCACGATATGGAGGAGGTCAAGGAGCATGCCGTGCGCGCCGCCGGACCGGACTACATCGACGTACACAACTGGGTCTTCTCGCCGAACCACCTCCGGTTGCTGCTCAACGACCTGGATTTGCTCGGCTACCTCACGCTCCGTGAGACGGCGTTCCAGGACACCATCGGACATGAGTTCTTCCTCACGCTGAGCCCGGACGGCCCGGGCTCCGGGCTGACGAGGGAGCAACTCGTCGTGCTTGCCGACGCCGACGAGGCCGCGCGCGACCAACCCGAGTTCGAGGACCAGGCACCACATTCGGCCGGCGTCGCATGACGCCTACCAAACGGCAGTCGCCGGCGGCCGATTCGGGCGCGACCCGGCGCCCCATCATCATCGGCACGCTGATGGTCCGCGACGAGGTCGACATCATCGCCGCCATGATCGAGCACCACATCGCCCAGGGCCTCGACCGGTTGATCGTGACCGACAACGGATCAGTCGACGGAACAACCGAGGTGCTCCAGCAGTACGCCGACGCGGGGTTCGTCGAACTGCACCACGATCCCGTTCATCTCAAGCAGCAGCACGTGCTCGTGACGACGATGGCCAGGCGGGCGCGGACTGAATACGGTGCCGACTGGGTCATCAACGCGGACGCCGACGAATTCTGGGTGCCGCGCGACAAGAGCCTCACCCTCAGGGAGGCGCTCGAGGCCACGCCGCTCTCGCTCAACGCCTTCACGGTCCCGGTGACCAACCTGGTGGGGCCACCGGCTCGCAGCGGCGCGGGGTTCGACCGCCTGTGCTGGCGCGATGCGAGGACGAAGGAGCAGCTGAACGCCATCGGCATCTTTGCCCATCCGACAGCCAACGCCATCCATCGAGGCGACCCCACGGTCGTGGTCGCGCAGGGCAACCACTTCGTGAACCTGGAGAGCACCGGGACGCCGGACCCTGCGTTCGCGCTCGAGGTGATCCACGTCCCGTGGCGGTCATGGGCGCAGCACGAGCGCCGCGTGCTGAACACGGGACGGGCCTATGACGCGAACCCCGACCTCAACCCGAGCCCGAACCACCACATGATGAACGACTACCGTCGATACCAGGCTGGCCGCCTGTGGTACCTGTACCTGCTCCGGCTGCCCAGCGAAGCGGAACTGATCGCCGGTGAAACCGACGGCAGGTTCGTGCGCGATCCATGGCTCTCGGAGTATCTCCACTCGCTCGTCGACCGTGCCAGCCGGCCGGACCTCCTGGCGGCATGTCTCGATGCGGCCAACGACGATCCCCTCGACCCGGTCGAACACGCCAAGGCGGCAGCGATCGGTGCCCTGCTCGCCGAGGTCGAAGGCGAGCGTGACGAGGCACTGCGAGCGTCGCGGGAGGCGCATCGCGATGCCGAGCGTCTCGCGGCCGAGCGTGACAAGACGCGACGGGCAGGCGGGACCGGGACGCGCCCGCCCCGGCTCGTCGATGACTGGGTGCGCCTGTTCGGTCGCACCGCTCGTGCGATCTGGCGACGGATCCCGTTCCTCGGAAGGCGCTCTGCCCGCTAACGTTTGGCTCAGGCGTCTTTTCCGATGCGGGTATGACGGTCTGCTTCAGCTCGTCCTCCGGGGCGCGCTGTTCGGGATCAGCAAACCCGGACGAGGGATCGAGCCGGGCCTGCGTGTCTCGGCCGGCTTCGGCGGGTTCCTGGCTGGGACTCGATGCCTCAAATCGTCCGACGGGGCTGCCATCAGGTAGCCACCGAAGGCCATCATCCAGAGCATCGACGGGTACACGATCATCCGCTCCGCGCCGCCGTGGCCGATCGGTCCGAACACGCCCGGGTTGCCCGCATCGCCGATGACCATGATGGCGACGAACGCCAGACCCACAAGACCGGCAACGACCGAGACCCAACGCATCGGTCCGCTGACCAGTGCTGCGGCGGCCAGCGCCTCGACGTTGAAGAACAGGAACGCGATGAGCGCGAAGATCCCGTGGAGATCGCTCGCGTTCAATGGGACAAGGCCGGCGCCGATCGCGCCCAGCCCCGCCAACAGGAAGACGGCGAACATCCAGACGTGACCGTGGGAGCGGTACAGGAGATACCCACTCCCGATGTTGAGCAGGCCGACGGCGACCAGCGCGCCGTTGAAGAGCGTGGCGGTCTCGCCGACCACTCCCAGGTCTGAGATCGCGCCGCCCTGGACGTCGTAGCCCGGAGCCATCGATGTGCCGACCATGACAATAGTCATGAACCCGGCGGCGAGGATGAATAGCAGGAGCCCCGGGACCCACAGCGATGATCGGGAGCGTTCGCTTGATCGCGCGATGGTCAGCGTGGATGCCATGCTGTCCTCCTGTTACCCCCTCGACCTCGAAGCCGGGCGAGGGCGTCGTTCCGTGGAGCTCGTAGACAAGGGTCGCGAACGGCCTTCGCACCACTTCCAGCGGGCGCGATCGCGGACGATCAGCGGCCGCGGCCATGCGAGCGACGCTCAAGCTCGTCCACGCGAACTCAGACCTCCTTGATGCTCCGGCGATGGAGCGCCGGCAGTCCGACCTCGGCCAGCCAACCGAGGGCAACGACGGTGATAGCGACCCCCATGACGAGGTAGATCGCCTGGAGCGGCGGCTCGTTGCTATAGCCGATGATCGCGATTTCGACCGCGACCCAGATCAGCAGAGCGACGCCGACGACGAACGCGGCAAATGGCGCGAGCGGATGGCGAAGCCAGGCGAGCCGAGCGGCCACCAAGGGTCCGATCCCGAGGACAGTGAGGAGGATCAGCCCGGGCCCGAGGTAGGTCTCGAAGGGCGAGCCGGCGAGTGCCGACAGCGGCAGCGGCATGATCTCGCCGCGCGGCGCGACGATGAGGACCAGGCCACCGCCGAGCGCGCCGATCCCGAGGAGCACCTCAAGGGCGATGCTCACCTTGGCGAAGCGGCTGAGCGGTGGGTTCGCTCGGCGCGCTGGCATGTAGGGGGCAAACGTCTGCATCGGACTCCTCACTCTCAGTTCCGGTACGTCGTGGGCACGATCGATTCGGTCATCAGCCGATGGGAACGCATCCGCCTCCTCGAAGACGAGCGACGCTGCCCAAGGGGCGAGATCTCCGCTGCCAGTGATGCAGGTTCGATACGTGCCTCAGGCGGCCCTCCATGCTCTGCCGCGGAGGGTTGCGTCTTCGGTTCCCGCCACCCGACGGCGATCAATGGAATGGTCGCGGCTTCGACCTCACGAGCGTCAGTGCCGCCAGGCACATTCGCCCCGTGCCGCTAGACACCCTGTGAACCACCGTGCCGCACGCACGGGCTCGCCGAACGCGCGTCCCGTCGCAGATGGGACCCAAGCCTCAATCACGACCGCCGACAGGGCCATCTGGACGGGCATCCGGGCTGTGCGGCCCTATGGCGCGAAGGTCGGTCCGACGATGCTGTTCATGGCGTATCAGGCCACTCGACGCAGCAACAAGGTGTCCCATGCACACGATCTCGAACCGACTCGCCGCCCTTGCAACGGTGCTCGCTG
Organism: uncultured Chloroflexia bacterium; assembly: GCA_963721655.1. Classification (GTDB taxonomy): domain Bacteria; phylum Chloroflexota; class Limnocylindria; order Limnocylindrales; family CSP1-4; genus DASTYU01. The sequence continues at coordinate 461,204 of CAVRKH010000021.1, forward strand.
CGGTCGCAGCGCTGGCCGGCCTGGCCGTCACCGGCCTCTACGTTGACTCGCCCAACTGGGTCCAGCAGGCGCAGGGAACTGATCTCGCGACTCTGTTCCTGGCGGTCCCCGTCCTGGCATTGGGCCTATGGACCGCCTCACGCGGCTCGTCGGCCGGTCGGCTTGCGGTCGTCGCGGGGCTGCTGTACCTCGTCTACAACTACGCGATCTTCGCCTTCTCGGTCGCGCTGAACCCGCTCACGGCCGTGCACATCGCCATCTTCGGCCTGTCCCTTTGGAGCCTCCTGGTGGCCGGTCGTTCTGCCGTCGAAGGCGCAGAGAGCGTGACCGACCGCCTCAACCGGCGCGCGGCGGGCGGACTCCTGATCGGGGTGGCCGCGATGTTCGGCGTCCTGTGGCTCGGGCAGATCGCGACGGTCGCGACGACCGGCGTCCTGCCACCGGACCTCGTCAAGGCGGACATCTCCAGCAACCCGGTCTACGCCCTCGACCTCGCCTTCTTCCTGCCACTGTGCGCGATCGCCGGCGTCGGCCTGCTGCACAGAAACGGCGCCGAGGCCTTCGCCTTCCCGATGCTGGTGTGGGTGCCTTTGATGGGCGGCGGCGTCGTTGGCGGCATCGTCCTGATGGCCGCGGCGGGTGATCAGACGGCGGTGCCCGTGGCGGTCGTCATCACCGTCCTCGGTGTCGTGTCGTCGCTCCTCGCCACCGTCGCCCTCGTCCGACCCCGAGCGGCCACCGGCGCGGTCCGTTTCCCCGCCCGTCCCGCACACCAGGAAGGCTGATTGCCATGCTCGCCGTCGGACAAATCGTCGCGGCCGCCGCCGTCTTCGTGGCGACCCACTTCGCAATGGGCTTCATCAACTCGAGCGCGGGAGGAAGCGGCGGCTCGCTGCTCTTCCCGAGCGCGACGACGCCGACTCGCTGGGCGATGCTTGGAGCGGCGTCCCCGGACAGGCAGGGGCACGGCTGCCCGACTCTAGTCCCGCTCGACGCTCCACCCGGCGTTCGAGAACGTCGGGACGAATCGATAGCCTTGGCCCGGGACCGTGGCGATGAAGCGCGGGTGGCGGTAGTCGTCCTGTAGCTTGACGCGGAGGCTCCGGACGTGACGGTCGACGATGTTGCTCTCGGCCACGAAGTCCTTCCCCCAAATCCCGTCGAGGATGTCCTCCCGCGCGACGATCCGCCCGGCGCGGCTTGCCAGGAGGTAGAGCAGGCTCTGCTCAATGCCGCTCAAGTGGACCACGGATTGACCCACGCGGACCTGGCGATTGACGATGTCGATCTCGACGTCGCCAAGCATGATCGTCGGCACGATCGGCCGATTGCTACCCGTCGTCCGACGCGTGATGGCGATCGCTCTGGCGAGGAGTTCCTCGGGTGAGAAGGGCGTCGACATGATGTCGTCGACACCGAGGTCGAACGCTTTGAGCTTCGACTTCAGGTCGCCCCAGTTCGTGAGGCCAAGGACCGGTGACTCCCTTCGAGTGTGGCCGTTCGAGGCTCCAAGCCGCTTGAGGAGCGCCGTGCTGTCCTCGTGGTCCATGTCCATGACGGTCAGATCCGGACGCCACTCGGCCAGGATCGATTCGGCTTCGAACATGCTGCCCGCGGCCCGAACGACGAAGAGACCGTGATTCAGGGTTAGTTGGATCAGATCGACCACCAAGGGGCGATCGTGCAGCACGAGCGCGCGGGCCGTTGCCGGAGTAGCTAGCAGGTCCTACCCTCCTCCGCTAATCCATGGTCTCAACGTATTCGAAACGTCCGGACCGGCGCACCACCTGATGACGTTTCGGTCGCGTGACGATTGCGTCATGACGACAACCCGACCCAGCGGGAGACTCGTGCTGGCGTCTGACAAGGGGGTTTGTCCTGGCTTCCCGGGTGCCCGGAGGATCCATGGCAATCAATCAAGTCGACCCGCCGATGGCCACCCAGCCAACGATCGTCGCCGCCGCGTCGACATCGGGCGCGCCCGCCTTGAGCGGATCTGGGCGATCGCTGCTGCTGCGCTGGCTCGTCGCCATCATCGCGTTTCCCATTGGCGGATACATCGGGCACCTCATCGGCGGGCCCGCAGCGACCGTCCCCTCGGCCCTGATCTCCGGCCTCATCGCCGGCGCCATCATCGGCGTGGGGCAAGGGGTTGCCCTGGGCATCCTTCGCCCGCAGGCATTGGCGCTCTGGGTCGGTGCAACCGCACTCGGCCTGGGTATCGCGCTCGCCGCAGTCACTGCAGTCATCGGGCAGATCGACACGATGACCGACGCCATCCTGCTCGGCGCCATCTCGGGTCTCGCCATCGGGGCCGGACAGGCTGCGTTCCTGTCGCGTGAAGGAGTCGCGAATGCCTGGATCTGGGTCGTGACCCTGGGCACCGCCTGGGCGATCGGATGGGCCGTCACGGCGAGCATCGGCGTCGCCCTTGAGGCGGGCTGGCCCGTCTTCGGCCTCAGCGGCGCTCTCGTCTCCCAGGCATCGTCGGGATCGTCCTGTGGAAGGTCCTGGCACGCGAAGAAGCACCCCTTCTTGCGGCGGCGTGACCGTCGGACCCCGAGGGTGCGTCAAGAGCGGCTCGGGGTTGCCGTGACATTGACCACGTCGAACGTCTTCGATTGGGGCAACGGTGTGCCCCTTGGTGGTCTTCCTTAGTCAGCTGCCGTTTGGGCGCCCCGTCGCCGGATCGCAGGGCCGAGCCCTACCAAGCCAAAGCATTCAGGAAAGCGAGATCGACACGATGATCATGACCCGTCATTTCCAGAGCATCACCCGCATCCTCCTCGCCACCATGGCGTTCGCCGGGCTTGCATTCGTCGCCGTGGGCGCCGCTGGCTCTGCTCAGGGCGCAGGTCTGACCAATTGCACGGAGATGAGCACCAGCAAGCCGCGCTCCGGCTGCTGGGAGGACGTCTGGGTGGGCGGGACCGAACACCGTATGGTCGTTTGCGACCGGCTGGGGCACGCAGTTCAAGGGCAAGGTCCCCGATGATCTCGATGCCTTCTACGTGATCGCGCCGCAGGACGAACCGCCCCAGAGCCTCGCCGCATCGTTCCGGCACGACCACGTCGTCCGCGACGCCCCGACGGCGAGCCATGGCGACTACAGCACCCGGTTGCACGGCTTCTTCGTCCTATGCAGCGAGTCGGGCATCGCCAGCGGTGCCTGTGTCTTTGAAATGAACTCGCCCGCGCCGGGGTTCACCCTTCCCTTCGCCAAGACGGTCAACGGACAGGCGCTGACCTCCGTCGAACCGCTCGAGGCAGCCGTTGACGCCGGGCTCATCACCCTGTTCGACACCGGCGCAGTGATCGTGGGCTCGATCCAACAGAACCAGTAGCGGAAGGCCTTCCGGCCGAACCAGCCGGGCGGCGCAGAGGCGCGGCTAACACACCGCGGCCGTCCTCCCGCCAACGCCGCGCACCCCCGCGCCCCAGGTCTGAACGACACCGCACCAGCGCAGGACGAGGACATCGCTGTGACCCCATTGCGAAGAACCGCGCTCGTCGCGGGCCTGCTGTACCTCGCGACGTTCGTCGCGGGCATCCCGCCCGCGTTCCTGTACGACCCGGTGCTGAAGGACCCGAGCGCGGCGCTCACGGCCGGGAACGACGGTCAGATCCTCTGGGGCGTCTTCCTCGACCTCTGCACCGGCATGGCCGGCATTGGCACGGCGGTGGCCCTTTTCTCGGTCGTGAAGCGCCAGCACGAGGGCGCTGCCATCGGCTTCGTGACGACGAGAGTGATGGAATGCGCATTGCTGTTCATCGCCGGGCTCAGCATGCTCACGCTGGTGTCGCTGCGGCAGGCCGCCGCCAGTGCGAGCGATCCGGCCATGCTTAGCGCTATCGGGCAGACGCTCGTCGACGTACGGAACGGGGCCTTTCTGCTCGGTCCGGGTCTCATGCCGGCCTTCAACGCCTGCCTGCTCGGCTACCTGATGTACCGCTCCGGGCTCGTCCCGCGATGGATGCCGACGCTGGGGCTCATCGGCGCGCCGCTGCTGTTCTCGTCGACGATCGGGACACTCTTCGGCGTCAACGACGGGATGTCGGTGTGGACCGCCATCGCGACCATCCCGATCTTCATCTGGGAGTTGTCAATCGGGCTGTACATGACGTTCAAGGGCTTCCGACCGACGGCCCAGCTCCTCGCCGAGCCCCCGCGCGACCCATACCCCGCCGTCCAGCCGGCCGCGGCCGGAGCCTGAGAAGCGAGGGACGACGAGCTGAACGGAGGAGCCTCGTCGATGGCCTGGATCCGGACTCCCTATGCTGACACCCTAACTCCGCGTATCCAGACGGACGCAGACGGGTCTGGGCGGGTCTCTACGGAGACCATTCGTGCCGGGAATTGGGGTGGCCTACGGGGCTCGAACCCGTAACCTTCGGAGCCACAATCCGATGCTCTGCCGGTTGAGCTAAGGCCACCACGAGCCGCGCGCATCCACCGTCGCTTCGGTCGGGGAGCCCGTCGGCGATGCGGAGTGTACCCGGAACGGGTCGAGACGCGCGCCCGACGCGGCCGGGTTAGAGTGCGCCCGCCATGGCTCGGCGCACGGGTTTGCACAGCACGAGCCGGTCACTGGCGGCGCTGGTCCTGAGCGTCGTCGTCATCCCGGCCACCGTGCTCGTCGTTGCCGTCGCGGAGCGCGAGCGCATCCCTGTCGCCGCCGCTCCGATCGCGAGCATCCCGCCGTTGCCCGCGGCGCCGTCCAACCGCGCCGAAGGGCTGGCCCTCGAGGCGCTCCCGATCGTGGAGGGATCGACCGACGCCGCAGGCGCGGCCTTCCTCGACCGGTACGAAGAGCTCGATCTTGCCGATTCGGACACTGCGGTGGACATCGTCCTCGCGGCATGGGACCCATTGGCGTTCGGCTCGATGGACGAACTCATCGCAAGGACCACGCTGGATGAAGAGACCGCCAACAATCTGCCGAGCGGGCAGGAACGTGCGTCCCTCGAGAAGGCCGCTCGCGAAGAGCTGCAAGCGGACCCGAACCACGCACGGCACCTCAACGACCTGGCGATTGCGCTCTTCGCGCTCGGCGTTTCGACCCAGGACGACGAATTCGGCGAACCGTTCAGGCAATTCACCGGCGGAGGCTACGCTCGGGAGCCTGCCTACGATCTGCTTCGGCTCGGGGTGCAGGCGTTCCCCGATGATCGAGCATTGACACTCAATCTCGCCTTGCTCGCCAGCGCATCGCCGGCGTACCTGACGGAGTTCGAAGCCGAGCTGGACCCCGTCGCGACGCTTGCCGCGTTTGTGGACCGGCATCCTGACGACGTCACGGCACGGCTCCTGCTGGCTCATCTCCAGAGCGTGGGCGACTCCGACGAGGACCTCGAGCGGGCGCTCAGAACACTCGATCCGCTGGCCGGCTCTTCGACCCAGCAGCCGGTCGCCCGGTTGGCGCGGGGTGACGCGATGCTGGCCCATGCCGAGACCCGGCTGACCGAGAGCCCGATGCTCGCCCGGCGCCTCGCGGGCGATGCGCTCAGCGAGTACGACGAGGCGGCTGCGGCGGGCGGCGTTCCCGACGCGTATGCCGGCAGAGCGCTCGCTCTCGACATCCTCGGGGACCTCCACGAGGCCATCGAGGCCCAGCAAGCCGCCGTCGAGCTCAATCCGGATTCGGCCGTCTGGTGGCTTCGGCTCGCGGAGCTGCAGGGGTGCGCCGGCGATCAGGCCGGTCGCGAAGCGAGCGCGCGCCGGGCGATCGAAGCCGACGAGGGGTCACCGCCGCGCCTGGGGTCGAGCCGCCTGATCCGCGCCGATCCAACCGAGCACATCCTGGTCAGTGACCGCGGTTTCGGTGGTTACGCACTTGGCAGCGGCCGTCCGGCGCTTGGCGTCATCTGGCCGGAGCCCCAGGGTACGGGCGTTGTCATCGACATCGACCCGTTCGGAACGCCGCCCAGTTGCATGCCGCTTGACGAGACGGAACCGCAGATCTCGGCAGTGGAGGAGGCGATGCTTGCGGCGCTCGCCCGGGGCGACTCCGACGGCGCCGGGACGCTCTTCGACCAGCATTGGAGGGGCAGGCCATCCGAGGCCCGCCTGGTGGACCTCAACACCGTGGCGAACCTGCTCGAAAACTTCAGCACCGACGATGACGCGGTGGATGCATTGCTGGCCACGCAGGACCGGCTCGATCCGGCCGTCGCGGGCCCCCTTTGCGACGCGATCCTGCGTGACGGCTCGTTCAGCACCGCCACGCTCCGAACGTTCGAGGTCGGCCCGACGCTCGGGGCGTGTGTCGCCGAGTCGGCCTGGCGGGCCGGGGACGAGGAGGCCGCCCACGCAGCGATGCAGCACGTCATCACGATGGACGACGGTGTCCAGGTGGACGGCCTCAGCCTGTTGCAGGCCGGCATGGTGGCCGAATCGATCGGGGCCACCGACGAGGCACGCGCCGCGTACAGCCGGGCTGCCGCGAACCCCGCCACGATCGTCGGCGCCCTGGCACGATTGGGGGACCTGGCGGTGACCGAAGGCGATCCGGCATCGGCCGTGGCCCTCTACGACCTCGTCCTCGCGGTGGTCGACCAGGGCGCCGGGCAGGCGCTCGGCGACGCGCTGTCGCTGCCAGAGGTGCGGGCGGCCGTCCAGCACGTCCACAACAACCGTAGCGTGGCCATCCTCGTAGCGGCCGATGCGCAGAGCCCCTCCGGCCTCGACTGTGCCGCCGACGCCGATCCGTGCGATCGCGCCAAGGCCGACGTCGAAGCCGCCCTCGAGTCCGACCCCGGGAGCTGGATCTACCAGATGAACGCCGGCTACGTGGCCCGACTCCGGGGCGACGACGAGGCCGCGGAGCGCTACCTCGCCGAGGCGCTGACCGGCGAACCCTCGACGGCCTGGGCGATCCACAACGACCTCGGGGTGCTCGACGCCGAGCGCGGCGCGCTGGATGACGCGCGAGACCAGCTCGGACTGGCCATCGCCGCTCGCCCTGACTATCCGCTGGGGCCGTGGAACCGCGGCGTGCTCGAAGCGTCCTCCGGTCCGCTCGGATTCCTGGCGGGCCAGGGCTGGCTGGCGGACGCAGCCCGGTTGCAGCGGGGCTTGCGAAGCGCTCCGACCGAGTACCGCTTCGACGAGGCGGTCTTCCGCATCGAGCTGCGCAGGGGTCGCGCCGAGGGTGTGTCGGAGATCCCGCCTCCGGCCGGGCTGGCCGCAGCCGCCTTCGCCTCAGTGGCCGCCGTCGGATCGTTGGCACGGCTCGGCGCGGCGCTGGTCGCACCGGGACGGGAGGCCGCCATGACCCTCACGAAGCGGGCGCTGGTCGGGAAGAAGCGGCGGCTGCGCTCCGCCGAGCGCCTTTGGCTCGGGGCGCGCCGACTTGGGATCGCCTGGTTGTCGTGGTTCGTCTGGCTGCCGGCCCTCGTGGTCCTCGGTCTCGGCATCGTCTACAGCGCGTACCGCACGGCGCCGGACGCCATCGTGAGCGGGCTGATCGTCGGCGCGGGGACGGTCGCGCTGGCGCTGGTGACCCACCAGGCGGGGCACCGGCTCGTGGGTGCCGCGACGGCCACCAGGGTGCGGCCGGCACGCTGGGATGCCGGCCTGATCACGGGGATCGGCGCACTGATCTTCCAGAGCCCGACCGGCCCGTTCCCGGCCGAGGCGATCGCGGGCCGCGACCGCGGGCGGGTCTGGCTGGTGGCCCTTGCCGGCATCCTCGCCAACTGCGTGGCCGCGGCGGTGGCGTACACCCTGTGGTGGGTCGAGCCACTGCCGGTCCTGCGCTCGCTGGTGATCACCCAGTTGATGGTGGCCGCCTATTTCCTGATCCCGACCAAGCCGCTCGACGGAGCGCGGCTCGAGGACAGGCCGCTCCTGACGGCGGGCCTCGGCTTCGCGATCGCAGCCGCCTCGATCGCCCTGGCGATCGGCGTGGCGTGACGGAGTCCGGCGCCGTACGATCCCCGGCAGCACGACCGAGGGAGGCTCCCATGGTCACGACGAGCCCAACGAGCGAGGCCGCGCTCGACGGCGAACCGACCTACCTCGTCTCGTCGGACGCGACGACCGGCGAGACCCTGGGCCGCGTCGCGATGACGCCGCCCGAGGCGGTCGAGACCGTCGCCGCGGAGGTCGCGGCCGCCCGCCGGGCGTGGGCGGCGACGCCACTCCGGGAACGCGGTCGCGTCGTCGCCGAGGCCGCCCAGGTGCTGCTCCGCCGGAGCGACGAGCTGGCAACCGCTGTCACGCGCGAGACCGGCAAGCCGCTGATGGAGGCGTCGGCCATCGACGTCGGTGGTTCGGCGCTGGTGCTCGACTGGATCGGCCACCACGCGCCGCGGATCCTCGCCCCGGAGCGGATCGCCGACGCCCCAGCTCCTGCTCAAGCACAAGCGGCACACGATCGTCTACCGGCCGCTCGGCGTCGTCGGCGTGATCGCCGCCTGGAACTACCCGCTGCTCGTGCCCGTCGGGCCCGTCGCGCATGGCGCTCGTGGCCGGGAACGGCGTCGTCCTCAAGCCATCCGAGCACACGCCGCTCAGCGGGGACCTGCTGGCCTCGGTGTTCGCCGAGGCCGGCCTGCCCGACGGGGTGCTGCGCGTCGTCCACGGCGCCGGCCCGACGGGCGAGGCGATCTGCCGGGCGCCGTCGATCGCGAAGGTCTGCTTCACGGGCGGGGTCGCCAACGGCGAGCGCGTCCGGCGTCTCGCGGCCGAGCATGGCAAGAGCGTGGTCCTCGAGCTCGGGGGCAACGACGCGGCGATCGTGTGCCACGACGCCGATCTCGACCGCGCCGTGGCAGGAACGCTCTGGGCGGGCACCGCCGGCGCCGGCCAGACGTGCGCTGCGGTCGAGCGCGTCTACGTGGACCGCCGCGTCTACCCGGAGTACCTGCGACGGCTGCTCGACAGCGCGGCGGCGATCCGCATCGGGAACCCGATGGACCCCGGGACGCAGCTCGGGCCGCTGATCAGCCAGGGGCAGTTCGAGCGTGTGCTGGACCCACCTCGACGATGCCGTGGCGAAGGGCGCGACCCTCGAGCGTGGCGGACCGGTCGAGGTCGACGGCCTGTCGGGGCGGTTCATCGCTCCGGCGATCCTCACCGGCGTCGACCACTCGATGGCCGTGATGCAGGAGGAAACCTTCGGTCCGGTGGTCCCGGTCATGCCGTTCGACACCGAGGACGACGCGATCCGCCTCGCCAACGACACGACCTACGGCCTCGGCACGAGCGTCTGGACGCGCGACAGGCGGCGGGCGCGCCGGATCGCCCGGCGGCTTGCGACGGGCATGGTCTGGATCAACGACCACGCGTCGTCGATCGGCGCCGCCCAGGCACCGTGGGTCGGCGTGAAGGGCTCAGGCTCTCGGCGTGGTCCACTCGAAGTTCGGGCTGTACGAGATGGTCGACAAGCGCCTGCTGTCCGAGGACCGCGGCCTGCTGCCGGTACCGTGGTGGTATCCGTACGACGAGGCCGGCCGGGCAGGCTTCATGGCGCTGGTGCGGACGTCGCTCGCGCCCGGTGTTCGCGGCAAGCTCTCGACGGGCTGGGCAGGCCGGCGGGCGCTCGTCGGTCTCGGCCGCCGCCTCGTCCGGCGACGCACCAGGGGCTGACCGACGGCCACTACGCAGCGCGAACGGGCGGTCGATCCGCCCGTTCGCGATCAGGTTGGCTACTCGGCGACGAACGGTTCCGGGACGGGTGCGCCCTCGAAGATGATGCCGCGGACGTCCGCGACGCAACCCTGATTCCTCTCCTCGGTCACCTCCAGGATCGCAACGAGCCCCTCGTAGCCGCCCGACCCGACGAAGACCCTCATCGGCGCGTAGAACCCTGAAGAATCGCCGATGGACGAACCGTCAGGGAACGTCGCCATGTTGCCCCGGGACTCCCAGGTGCCCCCGTCGTTCGTGATCCGCCACGTGTACGCCGCCACCGTGGGACCGTCCGCAGCGGCTCCCGCAGCTCGGTACGCGTCGGCCTCGTAGGTATGGTGGATGGCGCCCTCGAGGCGTGGATCGGTCATCGTCACCGTTTGCTGCCACGCCGCGCCGCGGTCCTTGGTGAGCACCGTCCCATCCTCGCCAACGTCCAGTGTCTCCTGTGTCGGGTTTCGGACCGGCGGGCCGCAGGAAAGGGTTCCGGTGACTTCGATGGGTGGCTGCGGGGCGGTAGCCTCGGATGGAGCCACCGATGGCGAAGCGGTCGGCGACGCCAGAGGCGAGCTACTGGGGCTCGCCTCGCTGGAGATGGTGTTCAAACCGGGCCCGAGGTTGATCCCGACCACGGCTACGACCAATACGGCGGCGGCCGCGATTGCCAGCTTGGCGTAGGAATTCATCGCTTGGATCCTCCGCACCGGCCGCAGGGACCGGCGCTGTGCTGTCGATCTGACTTGCGCTCGCGACGCCTCGAGCAGGCGCTCGGGGGCGTGATCGGGTGCCTCGGCGACGAGCCACCGGGCGATCGACCGGTCGGGATCGAGGTGGTTGCTCATGCCATGGCCTTTCCTGCCGAGCTGCCCCGTGCGTCCGCCTCGAGCGCGGCGCGCAGAGCCTCGGTTGCGTAATGGAGGCGCGACTTGGCCGTTCCGACCGGGATCCCGATGGTCGTTGCGGCCTGGTCGACGGTGAGTCCGAGGTAGTGGTGGAGCACGACGATCGTGCGGTGTTCGATCGAGAGCCGATCGAAGGCGTGGGCGAGCTCGTCACGGTCGACGATCGCCCCGGTGCTGTCCGGCTGGGCGGGCTCGATCCGGAGGCGCGTCACGTTTGCGTTGAAGCCACGGCGCCTGCGGGCCTCATCGGTGACGGCGTGCAGGAGGATCCGGTTCAGCCAGGCGTCGAAGCGGTCCGGCTCGCGCAGCCGTGGAAGGTCGCGCCAGCACCGAACGAGCGCCTCCTGGACCGCGTCCTCGGCGCTGTCAAAGTCCCGCAGGATCAAGCGGGCGATCCGGTACAGGTGGTCGATGACCTGGGTCATGAGGACGTCGTAGGCGTCCCGATCCCCATCCCTCGCCAGCTCGACCAACTCGGACTTCGTCACCGATCCCTCGCCTCGATCTCGATCGCCAGCAGTGGCGGCGATCGTCGTATTGGCGGGTTTCACGTCCGAATGGTTCAAAGATATCCCGGCGGTCCGCAGTTTGAACCGCTGCGCCTGGTGCTCCGCCGTAGGGTATAGGCGACCAGATCGGTCGCCCCGGATGTGGAGCGAGACGTGCAGACGGAACTCGTCGACCGGGCGCGACGCGGAGACCATGAGGCCTTCAGCGTCCTGGCCGGTGGCGCCGTCGATCGGTTGTACGGGATCGCTCGCCTCATCCTTCGCGACACCGAACTCGCGGAGGATGCAACCCAGGACGCGCTGGTTCGAGCCTGGCGGGACCTGCCGACGTTGCGCGACGTCGAGCGGTTCGATGCCTGGCTGTACCGGTTGCTTGTTCGCTCGTGCGCCGACATCGGGCGCCACCGGCGCCGGTGGCGTTCGGAGCTCACCGTCGTGTCGATCGAACCCGCCGAGCCCGATCGCGCATCGGAGCTCGCCGACCGCGATCAACTCGAACGAGGGCTTCGGCGCCTCAGCGACGCGCAGCGAACGATCCTGATCCTGCACTTCTACGTCGGCCTGTCTCTGAGTGAGGCGGCCGATGCCTCGAGATCCCCGTCGGGACCGCCAAGTCCCGGCTGCATTACGCCATCGACGCGCTCCGCGCGGCCCTCGCGGCCGACGAGCGCTCCTCGGTCGGCGACCTGCGGGAGGGCCGGACGGCATGAACGCCAACCACGAGCTCGAACGCCGGCTGGCCGACTTCTACGCGACCGAGGCCCCGCAGCGGGCGCCCGACCGGGTGCTCGAGGCGGTCCTCGCCACCTCTGAAATCACCACGACAGCGGCGCGCGGTATTCCGCCTGCCGTGGAGGTTCCCGATCATGAACAGCTACGCCAAGATGGCGATCGCGGCGGTGGCCGTGATCGCCATCGGGGCGGTCGGGCTGGCCGTGCTGCGCCCGGGCACATCGCCCGGCGTTGGCGGCCAGGCCGTGACGCCCTCGCCCGAACCGTCACCATCTCCGTCGCCTTCGGCGACCAGCCGACCGACGTCGTCGCCCGACCCCCTCCGCCGCTGACCCAGAGCTTCACCTCGACGCTGCATGGGATTTCGATGTCGTACCCGGAGGGATGGACCGCTGAAGCGGCGACCGAGCCATGGACGGATGGCACGATCCCCCATCCTTTGCTGACGCCCGCAATCGACGTCCTGTACGACCCGACCCTGACCGATCGACCTGTTCCTGACCATCGCGTCGCAGCCGATCGGCGACTCCACGCCCGAGGACTGGGTCGCCGAGCAGATGGCGGGACGAGGAGTGCGGCACGGCAACCGAGCCGATCGCCGTCGACGGGGCGTACCGGACTGATCGGCGTCCGAGGGCTGCAACCGTGGCGGTCGTCACAACCGACTGGCCGCGGCTACTGGATCCGCTCTGCACGTCCGGCGAGCGATCCGCCGCGCCGCTCACCTACGACCGAGCGTGGTTCGAGGAGGTCCTTGCGACCGTCCAGCTCCATCCCGAGGACGCCGTCGACGTGGCGCCGTCCGCGTCGCCCTAGCGACCCGACGCACTGACCGCCGGCCCGTTCGTTTCGGGCCGAACGGCCCTCCACGCCGCCGATCGGCAGGCCTACGGTGAACCATGAAAGCCGTCGTCGTCTACGAGTCTCATTGGGGAAATACCGCAGCAATCGCCCGGCCATCGCCGACGGGATCGGGTCCGGCGCCCGGGCGCTCAACACCGACGAGGCGACCCGACAGGCCCTCGCCGGAGTGGACCTGATCGTGGCCGGCTCGCCGGTCATCGCCTTCGCGCTGCCGCGGGACGGCAGTCTCAATCAGATCGCCAAGGACGAGAAGGCGCCGGTTCCGCCGGACACCTCGCACCCGCTGTTGCGGACCTGGCTCAACAACCTGCCGGTCGGCCGCGGTTTCGCCGCCGCCTTCGAGACCCGCATCTGGTGGTCGCTGCGCGGGGCAACCGGCACGATCGAATCGAAGCTTCGGGAGTCCGGCTACGAGCGCCTCCTCCCCGGCGAGCGGTTCGTCGTGTCAGGTGGCTACGGACCGCTCCGCGCGGGCGAGCTCGAACGAGCCCGTCGCTGGGGTGCCGAGCTGGCCGCCGCCATGGCCAAACAGCTCGTCCCGGCGTAGATCCCCCGCGTCACAAATCTCGTCCGCCGGCGTCTGCTCCATGTGATGCGCGCCGGCGCGATCCTCGTCGCGTTCCTCCTGACCGCGTGCGGTGGCGGTGGGGCCGTTTCGCCCGATGTCCAGGCCGCCGCGGAGGATGACCTGCTGTTCGGGGTTCGCCGTGATGCGGCCGTGGACTGTCAGCCGGAACGTGACGGACTGCCCGCCGGCGCCCTGGGCGCGATCACGTGTCTTCCCGCAAACGAGCTCGTGACGCGGTTCACGCTTGTCCGCTGGGAATCGGAGGAGCGCCTCCTCGACGCGTACTTCGCGGCCCTCGGGGAGCACGGGGTGGAGCGCGCCGTCGGGTGATTGCGTGACGGAGGCCGCCGGCGAGGCCGCGTGGTTGCCTGGCGAGGATGGCACCGGGCTCGGGGTGCCCGCCCGCCAGGGCTGCTTCGAGGTCGGCAACGACCTGGTCGTGCTCGTGACCTTGCCGCCGACTGTCCTGGCGGAGGTCCACGGCGATGCGGGCCAGGTGGAAAGCGTGATGCAGTGGTCGTGGCTCGGGAGCCAGGACGTTCCCGGCAGCCCGACCATCTGGAACGAGGACGGCCCGATCAACATCGAGAAGGGCTGACGCATTCCACCCGGGATCGGGTGGACAATGCGCGGGACACGACCGCCGAGCCCGGAAGGACCGCCCGATGACGCTCGATCCCCGCAGCTCGACTCCGCTTACCGGCATGCGCGTCGCCGTCCTCGTCGCCGAGGGCGTCGAGGACCTCGAGTACTGGGTGACCGTGATGCGCCTCCGCGAGGCGGGCGCCACGGTGACCTCCGTCGGCATGACGCTCGACACGGTCCACGGCAAGAACGGGCTGGAGGCGCGCGCCGACGTCCTCGCCGCCGAGGCGGACGCTTCCGGGTTCGACGGGCTCGTCATCCCCGGCGGCTGGCTGCCCGACAAGCTCCGCCGCTACGAGGCGGTCACGAAGCTGGTTCGGGCGATCCACGATGCCGGCAAGCCGATCGGGATCATCTGCCACGGCGGGTCGGTCGCGATCTCGGCCGGCATCGTCCAGGCCGGCCATCCCGCCACGGGTTCGCTCGGCATCAAGGACGACCTCGTGAACGCGGGTGCCCGCTGGGTCGACGAGCCGGCCTTCCGCGACGGGACGCTGGCGTGGGGCCGCGTCGTCGACGACATCCCGGACTTCGAGCGCGAGCTCGTCGCGCTGTTCGCGGAGCACCACGCCGCCGTCGCCGCGCGCTGAGCCGCCCCGGGGCGGTACGAGCGTTCCGACCCGACAGGACGATCGCGCGGGCTGACCGGCCCGCACCGCCCTCCTACGGTGGGGACCCCACCGGACCCGTGCTGGTGGGCCGCACGAGGTCGGTCCCGCCCGCATGCCAACGCTCTTCGCACCGCGCCGGTTCGCGCTGCTCCTCGCGCTGTCGGTTGTGCTCACGTCGTTCGGGGGAGTGGCGGCCCCGACGGCCGCGGCCGCCCCGACGGCGGTCCAGGCCACGTGGGACGCCGATCGTGCGGATACGGCGTCCGAGGACCTCCTCGCGAGCCTGACCAACAAGAGCCGGGCGAACGGCGGCCTGCGAACGCTGGTGGTCGACGTCGAACTCGTCGAGCTGGCTCGCTGGCGCAGCCGCGACATGGCCGAGCGCGGCTACTTCAGCCACGCGATCCCGCCCGCCGGCACGAAGGTCTTCGACGAGCTGAGCGCGCGAGGCTATTGCTACACGGTTGCCGGCGAGAACATCGGCTGGCTGTCGGGGCCCGATGGCGGCGCGGAAGAGCGGATCCAGCAGATGTTCCTCGCCTCCGAGAAGCACCGGGATGTGCTCATGGGGGCGGCCTGGGACGTCGTCGGCGTCGGGTCGTGGAAGCGGGCGGACGGCCGCCACTACTGGACGGTCCTGTTCGCAGACCGCTGCTAGGCACGCCCCGCGGTTGCGGCAACGGGCCGGGCCGGGCGACCGGATGCTAGACTCCGGACGCCGGTCGCCGAACGCGCGACCGACCACCCGGAGTTGTAGTTGACGATCGCCCTGCCCAGACTCGATCGGTCGACCGCCGGCCAGCGCGGCATCACGATCGCCGATTTCCTCGTACCGATCCAGGTCGGCGAGCGGATCAGTTCGAGAGTCCGCCACGTCGCCCTCGTCGTGGCCGGCGCCCTGTTCATCGCCCTCACGGCCAACTTCGCCGTCCCGATCCCCGGCAGCCCCGTCCCGCTGACCGGCCAGACCTTCTCGGTGCTGCTCGTCGGCGGCGCGCTCGGGATGCGTCGCGGCGTCCTGGCCACCGGCCTGTATCTCGTGCTCGGGTTCTTCCTGCCCGTGTACGCCGAGCGGGCCTCCGGTGTTTCGCACGATCCTCTCGCTGGACAACGGCGTCGTTGTCCTCGGGGCGACCGGCGGCTACCTGCTCGGGTTCGTGATCGCCTCGGGCGTCGTCGGCCGGCTGGCCGAGCTCGGCTGGGATCGCCATATGGCAGGAGCGCTCGGGGCGATGGCAATCGGCAACGTGATCATCTACGTGTTCGGGATCCCGTGGCTTATGGTCGCGATCGGGATGAATCTGCAGACGGCGCTCGATAACGGGTCTGGTGCCGTTCGTGATCACGGACCTGATCAAGCTCGTGCTCGCCGCGGGCGTGTTCCCGCTGGCGTGGTGGGTCGTCGGCCGACGTCCGGGAGAGCGCTGACGACCAAGCGCGGGGACCCGGGCGTCTTCGGCCCGGCCAGCGAGGCATGGCGCCTCGATCGTGAGGCGATGCTCCTGCTCGGAGCCGGACCCCGTGCGCTCCTGCTCCAGATCGCGCATCCAGCGGTTGCCGCCGGCGTCGCCGAGCACTCGAACTTCCGCGAGGACCCATGGCAGCGGCTCCATGGCACCATCCGCAGCTACCTCACGATCGTCTACGGCTCGACGCCCGCGGCGCGAGCCGAGGTGCGCCGGCTGAACGAGCTCCACAGCGGGATCACTGGATCGGGCTACTCGGCACGTGATCCGGAGCTGTCGCTGTGGGTGCACGCGACCCTCATCGAGTCGACGATCGCGGCGTACGACGCATGGCTCGAGCCGCTGTCGCGCGAGCGCCGGGCGCGCTTCTACGACGAGACGAAGCCTGTCGGTCGGGCGTTCGGCATCCCGAACAGGCTGCTGCCGGCGGACATCGACGCGTTCGATTCGTACTACGCCGCCATGCTCGCGCCCGAGGGCCCGGTGCATCCGACACCGGTCGCGCGCGACCTGGCGCGGACGATCCTCCGCCCACCGCTCGCACCGCTCGCGAAGCTCGCTCCACCGGACGTGGTCTACGCGGTCCGCCCGGTCCTCGAGCGCATCCCGATCGAGACGTACAGCTGGGCGATGTGGCCGTCCGTCGGGTTGCTGCCGGCCGGCGTGCGCGAGGAGTACGGATTGCGCTGGGGACCGCTCGAGCGAGCGGTCAGCGCGTGGCTGGTCGCCGGCTGGCAGGCGTGGCGTCCCCTGATCCCGACCGACTGGCGCTGGATGCCGCACGCTCGTGCAGCGGACCGCCGGGTCGCCGAGCGACAGGAGACGTGAGCGTCAGTAGAGGCCCGGGAAGCGCGGCCGGAACAGCGACGAGAGGTTGAGCGACGTGCCGTCGTCGAGCGCGTCGAGGAGCGTCTCGCTCCCGACCAGCTTGTAGCGGTTGTCCGCCAGGTACCCGCGCAGCGCCGCCCAGAACGCGGACGAGCCCATTCGGGTCCGCGCGCTGTTGAGCAGGTTGCCGCCCTGGACGTAGATGACCTCGAAGTAGCACGAGCTCGAGTAGTAGTAGATCGTGTGGTCGAGCTCGCCCGTGGAGCAGTTGCTGCGCCCGCCGCTGGGACAGGACGTAGCGGGTCACGAAGTCGGCGGCCGCCTCGTCGGTGAACGGTTCGCGCGCCTGGTCGTTGCCGACGAGCCCGTAGAACCACTGGTGGGCGACCTCGTGGGTCACGAGGAAGCGGTAGCGCGACGTTTCCAGCCCGTACGGCAGCCACACCAGGGCGGGTGATTCCATCGCGTACCCGCCGGCCGACTGCACGACCCGCAGCGTGGGGTAGGGGTAGGACCCGAGCAGCGCCTTGAGCTTGCCGAACGCCCGCGCGCCCTCGTCGCGGAGGCGGTTCGCCACGGTCGAGCTCCGCGCGATGCCGACGATCTTCGTCGAGCCGACGGTCGTCGAGCGGGTCACGAAGCTCGGCGACGCGGTGATCGTGAAGTCGCGCACGTTGCGCGCCTCGAACGTCTGGATCAGGCCCTCGGTGGCGACCTTCTCGCCGCTCGTCGCGAAGCGCAGCACGCGGTCGGGCACGATCCGCACGCGTACAAGCGGGCTCGTCGGGGTCACGAACGGGTCGCCGAGGTTCGGCCGGTCGAACGGGGTCTTGCGACTGACCCACGGCAGCCAGCGGTACAGGTTGGCGATCCCGTTCGCCTTCGCGAACATCCAGTTCGAGCCACCGAGGGAGGTCCTGAGGCGCGCCGCGTAGCGGACCTCGACGACGGCCGTGGCACCGGCCGGGAGGATGCCACCGAGCGGGACCACGATCGTCTGGTCGCTCACCGTGGCGTCGACCGGCTGGTCGTCGACGAACGCGCCGGTCAGGGTCATCGCGCCGAGCCGTGGCGCGACGGTGTTGAGCTCCACGCGATCGATCGACACGCCCGATGTGTTGCGGATTGTCGCGATCGATTCGACCTTGACGTTGCGCGAGTCCCAGCCGATGCGGATCCGCGCGTCGTACGTCGCCTCGAGGTTGATGCTCGTCCGGTTGACGCTGCCGGGCACGACCTGGCGCTGGCCGGCGATCGACATGGCGTTCGCTGAGGCGGTCGTGGGCGACGGCACGACGACGGCCCCGATCGCGAGGACGAGCGTGCTGACGAGGATCCCAAGACGCCGGTGCATTCGTCCCAGCCTAGCGCGTCCGAGCCTCGTCGCCAGCCGAGCCCACTCAGCCGTACATGGCCATCGCGGCCAGGCACGCCCCGAATCCGAACGCGAGGAAGGCGATGGCCGACAGGATGAGGATGAACCCCAGCCACTCCCGCCTGCCCTTGATCCCTCCCCGGGTGCCACCAAACCAGTACCCGACAAGGAAGCCGGCCAGGCCCACTGAGCCGCTGAGATCGGGTTTGCCGAGCACCTGTGCGACGACATACGCGAGGGCGATCGTTGCAGCCCACGCCAGGATCGCCCAGCCAATCGAGCGGGCGTACGGAGTTGGTCGACCAGTCTCACCGGAATCCGGAGGTCGCCACCCCGGGATGCCATCGTTCGGGTCGGTCATCGAGGGCCGCCTCGCGTGCGTTGGTTCACGATACGCGGCGTTCCCGTCCTAGACTGGTCGGTATGACCGAGGTTGCCCCGGTGACCGATGCCCTCGTCGGGGCGATCCGCAACCAGCTCCCGGAGCTGCGGCTGCTGACCGACGAGGTCGACCGCGAGAGCTACCGGCGCGACGAGACGGCGTACCTCAAGACCGGGCTGCCGTGTGCGGTGGCGCTCCCGACGGAGACGCGGCAGGTCGCCGAGCTCGTCCGTCTCTGCGGCGAGTTCGGGGTGCCGATCGTGCCGCGCGGCGCGGGCACCGGCCTGTCGGGCGGCGCGGCGGGGATCGAGGGCGCGCTGACGATCGCGTTCACCGCCATGGACAAGGTCCTCGAGATCGACGGCGACAACCTCGTGGTCGTCACCCAGCCCGGGATCATCAACGCCGCGCTGAAGAAGGCCGTGGCGGCCGAGGGCCTGTTCTACGCGCCCGATCCGGCGAGCTTCGAGATCTGCTCGATCGGCGGGAACCTCGGTACGAACGCGGGCGGCCTGTGCTGCATCAAGTACGGCCAGACGCGCGAGTCGGTGCTCGGGCTCGAGGTCGTCATGGCCGATGGCACGGTGCTGCGGACCGGCGGCAAGAACGTCAAGGACGTGGCGGGCTACTCGTTGACCCACCTCATCGTCGGGTCGCAGGGGACCCTGGCGATCGTGACGGAGGCGATCCTGCGGCTCCGGCCGATGCCGCCGCCACGCTCCACGTTGATCGCGTTCTTTGCCTCGCAGGAGGCGGCCGGCGACGCGGTCGCTGGTATCGCCCGATCCGGGCTGTCGCCGGTAACCCTCGAGCTGATGGACCGCTTCACGATCGGGGCGGTCGACGACATGCAGGGTCTCGGGCTGGACCGCGAGGCCGCCGCGATGCTCATGGTCGAGTCCGACCTCCCTGGCACGGCGGCCGGGATCGAGATGGACGCCGCGCGGGCGGTGTGCGAGGCGGCCGGTGCGACCCAGGTGATCCAGGCGACCGACCCGCAGGAGGCCGACTGGCTTCGCCAGGGCCGGCGGGCAGCGTTCCACGCGCTCGAGCGGCTGGGAACGGCACGGATGGAGGACGTCGGCGTGCCGCGGGCCCGGGTTCCCCAGATGCTCGTCGCGATCGAGGTCATCGCCGCGAAGCACCAGGTGCGGATCGGGACGTTCGGTCACGCGGGCGACGGAAACCTCCACCCCACGTTCGTCTTCGAACGCGACGACCCGAACGCCGAGGCCATCAACGAGGCCGCGCGGGGCGACCTGTACAGGGCCGCGATCGCGCTCGGTGGCACGATCACCGGTGAGCACGGCGTCGGCGTTGCGCGGCGCGATTACCTCGAGCTCCAGCGTGGCGCGGATGCGATCCGAGTGATGCGCAAGATCAAGGACGCGCTCGACCCGCAGGGGATCCTCAACCCGGGCCGCGTTCTCGCCTGACGCGCCGTCGCGCGCTTTCCGAGATCGCCAGTCCGGCTGGCTCTTGACACGCTGCGCGTCCGGCACCGATCATCCGAGCGTGCCTGCACATCTGTTCAGTACAAACGTGCATCGCCGCGTGGCCCGTGCGGGCGGGCGCGCATGAGCGACTTCGAGCAACTCGTCCAGGCGAGCCGCCTCTACTACGAGCTCGGCGAGACGCAGAACGCGATCGCCGAACGGCTGGGCGTCACGCGGCCGCAGGTGTCGCGCCTGCTCAAGCGCGCGCGGGCCGAGGGGATCGTCGAGATCCGGATCGTGGACCGGACCACCGCCGAGTCGCCGGCCGGGGACCAGCTCCGCCGCACGTACGACCTGGAGACGGTCCACCTGGCGCCCACGCTCACGGGTCCCGAGGACCTGACGCGTCGGATGGTCGGCCGGCTCGCCGCCCAGGTGCTGCACGACAAGGTGCGCGACGGGATGATCGTCGGGATCGGCGACGGGGCCTCGATCTCGGCGGTGGCCGACGCCCTCGACGAAACCCCGGCACAGGCGTCGGCCACGGTGGTCCCGCTCGCCGGCGGGCACTGGACCGCCGGTCCGGGACGGGAGCCGTTCCGGCGCATCGCCGATGCCCTCGGCGCCCAGGTCCAGGGGCTCATGTCTCCGGGGCTCGTCGACGATGCGGCCACGCGCCAGTCGCTCGTGGCCCACGCGGGCGTCCGCGCGGTCCTCGACCTGTGGGAGCGGCTCGATCTCGCGTGCTTCGGGATCGGCGGTCGCGGGTGGAGCGCGGTGTCGGTGGGCGACGAGGTCGAGCGTCAGCTGGATGCCGCCGCCGCCATTGGCGAAGTGCTGATCGCGCCGTACGACCTCGACGGGCGGTTCGTCTGCGACGACCTCCGCGAGCGCGTGATCGCGTTCGATGCACGTCGCCTCGGACGAGTGGCGACCTCGATCGGTGTCGGGTCGGGCGAGAGCAAGGTGCGGCCGATCCTCGGCGCCCTGCGGGCCGGCGTCGTCAAGACGCTCGTCACCGACGTTGCGACGGCGGAGGCGGTCGTCGCCCTCGACCACGAGACGCTGGCCGCCGCCCCAGGGACGCATTGATGACGGCCCGCGAACCGGCGATCCTCGGGATCGATCTCGGCACCAACGAGGTGAAGTCCGGCCTGGTGACGCTCGACGGGCGGCTCGCTCGCGTCGGCTCGCGCCGGCTATGCGACGGACCTCGGCCGGCAGCCGGGCTGGGCCGAGCAGGACCCGGGCGCGTGGTGGGCGGCGGTGACGGAGACGATCCGCGAGCTCGCTGCGCTCGACGTCGCGGACATCGTGGCGGTCTGCGCCGACGGGCACGGACCGACGCTCGTCGCGGTGGACGCCACGGGACACCCGACCCGGCCGGCGATCACGTGGCTCGACACGCGATCGGGCTCGGAGGCGGACGAGCTCGCGGCACGAACCGGGGTCCGCGGGTGGGCCCTCGGCGGGCTGCCGGCCGCGCTGTGGGTCGAGCGGCACGAGCCGGCGGTGGCCGCGGCGACGGCCTGGTACCTGACGACGTGGGAGTACCTCGCGCTGCGGCTGACCGGTGTCGCGGTCGCGCCGCTGGTCGCGAACCAGCTCGTGCCCGACCCGGCGGACGTCGACGCGGCCGGCGTGCCGCGGTCGAAGCTGCCCCCGACCGGGGTCGCGGGCACGATCATCGGCGAGGTGAGCCCCGGCGCCGCGGTGACGACCGGGCTGCGTGCCGGTACCCCGGTCGTGGGCGGCACCGTCGACGCCTTCGCGAGCTATCTCGGGGCCGGCCTGCTCGAGCCCGGCGACGCGTACGACCCCGGCGGCACGGCCGGCGGGCTCGGTGTGTACTGGGATCGCCCGGTCGAGGTGCCCGGCGCATTCGTGACGCCCGCGCCGCTGCCCGGCCTGTACAGCGTCGGCGCCGCGATGGCGGCGACAGGCCGCGCCCTGGACTGGTACCGCACCGAGATCCTCGGCGGCACCGTGACGACCGACACGCTGCTGCGCGAGGTCGCCGACACCCCTCCGGGCGCCGACGGGCTGGTGTTCCTCCCGTACCTGGCCGGCGAACGTTCGCCGATCTGGGATCCGACGGCGCGCGGCGTGCTCGCAGGGCTGACGCTCGGGCACCGGCGTGCGCACGTCGCGCGGGCGATCGTCGAGGCCTCGGCGCTGGCGCTGCGCCACGTGGCCGAGCCCATGCTCGAGGCGGGCATCACGATCGATGAGCTGCGCCTGTGCGGCGGCCCGGCGCGCAGCGATGTCTGGAACCAGGTCAAGGCCGACGTGACCGGCTTCCGCGTGGCCATCCCGCGGGTGCTCGAGACGGCCGTCGTGGGCTCGGCGATCCTCGGGGCGGTCGGCATCGGCGGCTTCCCGGACCTTCGATCCGCGATCCCCGCAATGACCGCGATCGATCACCGTCTCGAACCACGTGTCGAGCACGCGGCGACGTACGACGCGCTGTACGCGGCGTATCGCGCCCTCTACCCGGCAACAGCGCCGCTCCTGCGGCCGCTGGCCTCGGCGCAGCCCGAGGTGCTCGTCCGGTGAGCGGCGCCATCGACCTGCGCGACGTCGCCTTCGCCTTCCGGACCCGCGCGGGCGAGGCCCATCAGGCGCTCGACGGCGTCGACCTGACGATCCCGGGCGGTGGCATCGTTGCCCTGATCGGGCCAAACGGCTGCGGCAAGTCCACGCTCCTGCGCGTCATCGCCGGACTTCTCGAACCGTCCCGCGGGGAGGTCCGCCTCGACGGCTCCCCGGTCGCCGGCCCCGATCCACGGATCGGGCTGGTCTTCCAGGAGCCGCGCCTGCTGCCGTGGCGGACCGCGGCCGCGAACATCACGTACCCGCTCGAGCTCGCCGGGTGGCCGCGCGAGCGTCGGGACGAGCGTCTTGGCGAGCTGCTCGACCTGATCGGGCTGGACGCGGCCGCGGCCGCGGCACGGCCAGCGGAGCTGTCCGGCGGTCAGCAGCAGCGTGCGGCCATCGGCCGGTCGCTCGCGCTCCAGCCGGAGGTGCTGCTGCTCGACGAGCCGTTCAGCGCGCTCGACGCGTTGACGCGCGAGCGGTTCGACCTCGAGCTCCTTGCGCTGTGGGAGCGCGCGGCCTCGACGATCGTGCTCGTGACCCACAGCATCTCGGAGGCGATCCTGGTCGCCGACCAGGTGGTCGTGATGACCCCACGCCCCGGACGGGTCGCCGCGGTCGTCCCCGTCGAGCTGCCACGACCCCGCTCGCTCGTCTCGATGGACGAGGCCGCGGTCTCGCGGACGGCGAGGCGGATCCGCGAGCTGCTCGGCGAGGAGGCCGCGACCCCTCGGCCGCGCCTGGTGGCAGCCTCATGAGATGGCGGACGGTCCTGCCCATCGTCGCGGCCCTCGGCGTGTTCCTCGTTGCGTGGCAGCTGGCGGTGGTCCTCGGTGGCCTCCAGCCGTCGATCCTTCCGCCGCCCCTGCTCGTCGCGGAGCGCTTCGTCGAGGCGTTCGCCGAGGGGACGATCCAGCCGCACCTCGCGACCACCCTCCAGGAGATCGCGCTCGGGTTCGCGGCCGGGGCCGGTCTGGGGCTCGTGGCCGGCTACGTGATGGCGCGCTCGGCGTTCGCCGAGCGGCTGCTCTCGCCGTACATCGTCGCGGCCCAGGCGGTCCCGATCCTCGCCCTCGCTCCGCTGCTCGCCATCTGGTTCGGGCCCGGCCTGCTCAGCAAGGTCGTCATCTGCGGGCTGATCGTGTTCTTTCCTGTCGCCGTCGCGACCATGGTCGGGATCCGGACCGTCGACCCGCGCCTGCTCGAGCTCGGGCGCAGCCTGCGCGCGACGCGGCGGCAGCGGTTGTGGACGATCGAAGTACCGTCGGCATTGCCGTCCATCTTCGGCGGCCTCCGGGTCGGCATCACGCTGTCGGTGATCGGCGCGATCGTCGGGGAGTGGGCGGGGGCATCGCGCGGGCTGGGCGTGCTGATCAACCTCGCTCGTGGCTCGCTGTTCGATATCCCGCTGATGTTCGCGACGCTGCTCACGATCGCCCTCGTGGGGATCGGTCTCTACGTTGTCGTCGTCCTCGTCGAGCGCCGCCTGGTCGGCGCCCGTTGATTCTCGATTCGGAGGTACCCGTGCGCGCTCGCTTCCTCTACGGTCTCCTGGCCGTGCTCCTCGTCGTCGCCGCCTGCGGCGTGGAATCGGGCACCCCGATCCCAGACGAGTCCGAATCGCCTGCGGCGACCGAACCCGGCGCGACCGAACCGGGCGCGAGCGAGCCCGCCACGAGCCCCAGCCCGCAGGGCAGCATCGTCCCCGTCGATCTGACCGTCGGGCTCGGCTACATCCCGAGCGTCCAGTTCGCGCCGTTCTACCTCGCCGAGCAGCAGGGCTACTACGACGAGGCCGGCCTGAACATCGAGTTCAATCACCAGACCGACCAGGACCTGATCGCGCTCGTCGGCCAGGGCGCGATCGACGTCGGTATCGGTGACGGCACGAGCGTCATCCCGGCGGTCAGCCGGGGCATCCCCGTGCGCTACCTGGCGACGATCTACGGGAAGTTCCCGTCGATCGTCTTCGCCAAGGCGTCGTCCGGGATCGACTCGCCGGCCGATCTCGCCGGCAAGAAGCTTGGGACGCCCGGGCGGTTCGGCTGCCGGCTGGGTCGCGCTGCAGGCCATGCTTCAGTCGGTCGGGCTCACGCCCGAGGATCTCGAGATCGTCGAGTACCCCGACTACGGCCAGGGCGTCGCGGTGGCCGCCGACCAGGTGGACGCGGCGACCGGCTTCGTCAACAACGAACCGGTCCAGCTCGAGCTGAGCGGGACGCCCGCGTCGGTCCTGCGCGTCGACGATATCGTGCCGCTGCCGGGTCCGGGACTCATCGCCGGCGTCGACATGCTCGAGGAGAATCCGGACGCGATCCAGGCGTTCATCGCCGCCACGCTCCGCGCGATGGAGGAGATCACCGACGATCCGGAGGTCGGGCTCGACGCGGCGATCACCGCAGGTCCCGGAGCTCGGCAATGATCAGGAAACACAGCGCGCGATCCTCGAGGCGACGATCGACACGTGGCGCGGTCCGCTGCAGGCCGAACGTGGCCTCGGCGCGGTCGATCGCGACGGATGGCAGGCGTCGATCGCGTACCTCGAGGACCTCGGTCTCGTGCCGAACCCGATCACGATCGAGGACGTGCTGCGGGACGACCTGCTGCCCGCGGGTGACTGAGCCGTTAACCCTCAATCCAGCGGGTTTGGCCGGTTTCGGGCATAATGGGCACTCCCCGAAATGCCACCTTGCGGCACGGCCGCCGATGGGAGTGTCAGTGAATACCCGTCCACCCGCCAAGTCCGCCACGGCCACCGAGCCGTTCAAGCACGTGATCGACGAGTACAAGCATCGCGATCAGACGATCACCTGCACCTGCGGCTGGCACGGCAGCTCCGCACAGATCGACCGCGGACCTTCCGAGTGGACTGCCCACCTCATCGAGGTTCGCGGCAAGAAGCGCTGATGCACTGACGCGCTTTACGCGCTGACGACCAGATCGAACGAGCCGGCCCCCGGGCCGGCTTTCTCGTTTCCGGGCCGGGGGGCGTGCTAGCATCGCCGACCGTGGCGCCCACACCGGTCCTCCCCGAGCGACCGCCCTTCTCCCTCCGGGCCAGGTTGCTGACACCGCTCGCCGACGGCAAGACCCGTCACGAGGCGGATGGGCTGCTGATCGTCGACGCGGACGGGCGGATCGCCTTCGCCGGTCCCGCGACCGATCGTCCGGCGGAGGCCGCCTCGGCGCTGGCACTCCCCGGCTGGGTGCTGCTCCCCGGGATGGTCGACCTCCACGCCCACCTGCCCCAGCTGCCGAACGCCGGGCTGGGAGCCGGGCTGGACCTGTTGACCTGGCTGGAGCGCTACATCTTCCCGCTGGAACGCGGGTTCGACGAAGCCCGGGCCGAGGTCGTGGCACCGGCCGCCTGGCGGGCCTTCGCGGCCGCCGGCACCACCACGGCGCTCGTCTACGGCGCGGTGTACGAGGCCAGCCTCGATGCCACGTTCCGGGCTGCCGAGGCGCACGGCATCCGAGCCGTGATCGGCAAGGTGATGATGGACCGGGTCACGTACGACGAGACGATCGACCCATCGACGATCCTCGATCGATCGCTGCGCGAAGCCGCCGACCTGTGCTCGCGCTGGCACATGCGCGACGACGGACGGCTGCGCTACGCGTTCACGCCACGCTTCGCGGTCTCGTGCACGGCCGAGCTGCTGCGCGAGTCGGCGGCACTCGCCCGCGCCACCGGCGCGTACTGGCAGACGCACGTGTCCGAGGACCGCGGCGAGATCGCCGAGGTGATGCGCCTCTTCCCGGACGCGATCGACTACCTCGACGTGTACGACCGCGCCGGTGGCCTCGGCGAGCGGACCGTCCTGGCGCACGCCGTGCACCTGTCCGACCGGGAGGTGGCGCGGCTCGTCGAGACCGGCACGCGGGTCGCGCACTGCCCCTCGTCGAACCTGTTCCTGGCGTCGGGCGTGATGCCGCTCGGGCGATATCTGGATGCCGGGATGCGTGTCGGGCTGGGTTCGGACGTGGCCGGCGGGCCCGATCTGTCGATCTTCGGCGCGATGCGCGTCGCGTTCTACTCGTGGAATGCGCTGCGCGTGGAGCGCGAAGGGGTGCCGCCGGTCCCAGGGCCGCTCGAATGGCTCCGAATGGGCTCGCTCGAGGGCGCCCGGGTCCTCGGCATCGACGACGTCACCGGCTCGCTCGAAGCGGGCAAGGAGGCCGACGTGATCGCGGTCGACCCGTCGCTCGTCGGCCCGCTCGACGGCCTCGCCGACGACGACCCGACCGACCTGATGAGCCGGCTCATGTTCCGCGCCCACCCGGACATGGTCCGCGCGGCCTGGGTCCGCGGCCGCGCCCTCGAGGGCCCGGGTACGATCAGAGCACGATGATCGCGCTTCCGCCCGGATCCCGACCCTCGCGAAGCGCCCGAAGGCAGTCGCGCTGGGAAACCGGGAATGCTGCGCCGAGCTCGAGCGCGCTGATCGCGAGGGCGAGCCGATTGCGCTCGCGTCGCTGCGACGAGCAGGATGACGTGAGTCGACTCTCCGTCGCGCTGCTTCAGGTTCGTGCGTCGGGCCGGCGCCTGGAGGTCGCGCAACCGAGTCTCCGCTTCGACCCCGACCCCGAAATCCGCGACCGAGGATCGTGGCGTCCCACGCGCGCAGATCTCCGTGGATCGGCAGCGGGCACCTCGGTTCGCCACCGCAGGTCTGCGTGGATGCGTCGCGATGAAGCCGCTCCAGCAGCCGAAGGTGAGCCATGTCACGGATGGATCGCCGTCCGGGATAGAAGCGAAGGCTGGACTCGAGGCCGACGACCGAGGCGAGGCGCGCGAGCACAATCAGGCTGGCCTCCGGCGATGCCGCTCGCTCGATCCGGGAGACGGTGGCGTGCGAGACGCCTGCTGCTGCGGCGACGTCCCGTTGGCTCAGGCCGCCGTTGATTCGGGCCCGACGCAGTTCCTCGGCTGCGGCGGCGACCATCGCGGTCGCGGTGCGGTTCGCCCGGTCGAGCGGTCGATCGCGAGTCGCCATGCCGTGATCGTGCCAGGAACGCTCACCTGGTACTTATTCGCCGGACTCCTGGCTCGTTCAACGAACGAACCAGCGGATCGACGGTCCGCCCACGTATGGTGGCCGGTCCAGTGGCTCGTTTACGAGCCGATTGGCACCCGAACAGGCAAACCCTGGCTCGTTGGCTCTCTGGACGTTCCATCTGACAGGCGGCGCCGGCGACGTTCGCTGGTTG
This sequence comes from uncultured Chloroflexia bacterium, assembly GCA_963721655.1. Taxonomy (GTDB): domain Bacteria; phylum Chloroflexota; class Limnocylindria; order Limnocylindrales; family CSP1-4; genus DASTYU01. The sequence goes on from CAVRKH010000021.1 coordinate 488,962, forward strand.
GATCGCTCAACGAGCCAACGCACGGACAGCCCTCACGAGCGCGGCTCGATGAGCTGACGTCGTCGACATCTCGATCGTGGGCGGCACGATCGTCGACGGGACCGGGGCACCCGGACGGCCCGGCACGGTCGTCATCGAGGGGGAGCGGCTCAGGCTCATCCCGGCCGCTGAGCAACCCCCGAACGCCGCGCGCACGATCGACGCCACGGGACGGGTCGTCGCCCCGGGCTTCATCGACCTGCACAGTCACGGCGGCCTCGTCATCCTCGACGACCCGCGGCACGAGCCCAAGGTCCGCCAGGGGATCACGACCGAGGTCGTCGGTGTCGACGGGATCAGCTTCGCGCCGTTCCCGCGGCGCGAGGACCTCGACGCGATGATCGAGATGGATGCCGGCCTCGACGGCGATCCGCCGATCGCCCACGACTGGGACTCGGTGGCGAGCCTCCTTGGCCGCTACGACGGCAGGACGAGCCTCAACGTCGCCACGCTGATCGGCAACTCGGCGCTCCGCATCGCGGCACTCGGCTGGGACGACGTGCCGGCCGACGCCCCCGCGCTCGACCGGATGCGGGCACTCCTCCGCGAGGGGCTGCAGGAGGGCGCGGTCGGCCTCAGCTCCGGGCTCGACTACCCGCCCGGCAGCTATGCCACGACCGAGGAGCTCGCTGCCCTGACCGAGGAGGCGGGGCGGAACGGCGGCTTCTATCACACCCACGTCCGGTACGCGCTCGGCGACCGCTACCTGGACCCGTTCCGCGAGGCGATCGAGATCGGGCGGCGAGCCGGCGCGCCGGCCCACATCACGCACTTCTACCACCGCGAGACGCATCCCGGCGGGTACGAACCCCTGCTCGGCCTCGTCGACGATGCCCGCGCCGAGGGCCTCGACGTCACCTACGACTCGTATCCCTACGAGTGGGCGAGCACTCGGCTCCTCATCCAGCTCCCGGGCTGGATCCAGGCCGGCGGGCCGGGCCCGCTCAAGCAGCGTCTCGCCGAACGGACCGCCCGCGACCGTCTCCGCGAGGAGCTCGCCGCCCGCGGCGCTGCCTACACGAGCCCTGCCGGCTGGGCGGACGTTCGCCTCGGCGCCTTCCGCAACCCGCGGAACCTGCGCTGGGAATCGCGCACGCTCGCGGACGTGATGCACGACACCGGCCAGGACGCCGTCGACGCGATCTGCGACCTCCTGCTCGACGAGAACCTCGCCGTCAACCAGGTCACGAGCGGGCCCTGGACGGAGACGCTGCGGCCGTTCGTGGCGCACCCCGTCGGCATGGTCGGCACGGATTCCACGTTCGTCGGCGCGAAGCCCTCCCCGCGCACGTACGGTTCCTTCCCGCGCATCCTCGGCCAGTTCGTCCGCGACGAGGCGCTGCTCAGCCTCGAGGAGGCGGTGCGCAAGATGACCTCAGCCCCTGCCGCACGGCTCGGCCTGCGCGAACGCGGGACGCTCCGGGACGGTGCGATCGCCGACGTGGTCGTCTTCGATCCGGCGACGGTGCGCTCGACGGCAACGTACGACGAGCCGCGGAGCTACCCGATCGGGATCGAGACCGTCATCGTCAACGGCACGCTCGTCGTGCACGATGGCGGGCACACCGGCGCGACGCCGGGACGCGGGATCCGCCTGGGGAGGGACTAGGCCTCGCCCGACTCCGCGCCGGTTCGACTCCGCGCCGTTCGTCCCCTCGGCGGGCTCGTCCGTCGACCAGGTCGGCGCCTCGACGGGCGTTGCGATGGATCTCGGCGTACATCCGCTCGGTGGCAATCCGGCCGGCGTCCAGCAGGCTGTCGTCGCCCGACGCGCTGGCCCAGCCCATCGCGAGCTTGAGTGCCACCGCCCCCGATTCGAGCCACAGGTCGCAGGTCCGGCGGACGCGCTCCACGTAGTTGATCGCCTGGATCTCGTCCGTTTCCGGCAGCAGGACCGCGAAGCGGCCGTCGCTCACGCGAGCGACGAAGTCGGCCTCGCGGGCGAGGCGCCGGATGGTGTCGGCCACGGCGGGCACGAGCCGCTCGCCGGCCGCATCCCCGAGCCGGGCGGTGAGCCGTTCAAGCCCGTCGAGCTCGATCATCACGATCGTCGCCGGCCGTCGGTAGCGGCGGACGCGGGCGTCCTCGTCGGCCACGATCCGGCCCCAGCGGCTCGCGCTGAGCAGCCCGGTGAGCGCGTCGCTCGACGCCTCGGCGTCATCGGCGGCGCCGGAGGATCCGTTGACGCGACCGGGATTGGCGCTCGCGGGGCTACCGAGGCTCATCGCCGGGCGACTCGTCGCCATGTCGGAATCGAGCAGCATCGGGCCTCCTGCGGTCGCAGCCGCCATCGACCCGCCGCCGCGCCGTGGCATGCGTGGAACGACCACGGCCAGGGCGATGAGCAATGCGGTAGCGAGCAGCGCAGCGATCAGCAGATACGTGACGGTCTGTTGATCCATGGTCCGAATGACTCCAGGATGAATGCCGAACCAGGGATGGTTGCCGCAGGACTATACGGACCGCTCGTCCCGAGCGTTACCGTTTCCGGCGACCATGGGACTCCTTTCCGGTGACCCTCCGCACCGCGCGGCGGGGTCCGGTGGAGTCCCGACGGGAACGGTGCGAAACCGTGACTCCGGGCCATCGCGGCCATCCTCGGGTGGTACCCTCACGCGCCAAGGAGGCTGCCCGCCGCGTGTCCACGGTCCCCCCCTCAGCCCCGGCCCCGCTCGTCGTTCCCGCAGAGACGATCGTGCCCGGTCGTGCACGCGGCCGCGGCCCGCTCCGCCGCGAGGGCCCGGACAAACTGACCGGGACCGCGAAGTACGCCGATGACCTCGTCTTCCCCGGGGCGTGGTACGGGGCGACGATCCGTTCGACCGACGCCCATGCCCGCCTGCTCGGGTTCGAACGTGACGAGAGCTTCGACTGGACCAAGGTCGTGTTCGTGACCGCGGCCGACATCCCGGGCGACAACATCGTGTCGCTGATCAGCGACGACCAGCCCGTCCTCGTCCCGATCGGCGGCGAGATCCAGCACCACGCCGAGCCGCTGGCACTCGTCGCGGCCCCGGACCGACAGACGCTCCGGGCGGCCAAGGCGGCCGTCACCCCGCGCACCGAGGCGCTCCCGGCGGTCTTCGACCCGCTCGTGAGCGACCACGTCTTCGCGCACTACGAGATCGCATCAGGTGATCTCGACGCGGGCTTCGCGGAGGCGGAGGTCGTGCTCGAGGGGACGTACAGCGTCGGTCACCAGGAGCAGCTCTACATCGAGAACAACGCGATGATCGCCGTGCCCGAGGAGCACGGCGGGCTGACGGTCTACGGCTCGCTGCAGTGCCCGTACTACATCCACAAGGCGATGAAGCGGGCCCTGGCCCTCGACGACATCCAGACGCGCGTCGTCCAGGCCGAGACCGGCGGCGGGTTCGGCGGCAAGGAGGAGTACCCGTCGATCATCGCGATCCACGCGGCACTCCTCGCGCGCGCCTGCCGCAAGCCGGTGCGGATGATCTACGACCGCCACGAGGACATCTCGGCGACCACGAAGCGCCACCCGGCAGTCGTCACCCACCGCACGGGGATGCGCCGTGACGGGACGCTCGTCGCGCAGGACATCGAGGTCGTCATGGACGGCGGCGCGTACTGCACGCTGACCCCGGTCGTGCTGTCGCGTGGCGCGCTCCACGCGGGCGGCCCGTACCGCTGCCCGAACGTCCGGATCCGTTCGCGCGCCACGCGCACGAATACCCCGCCGAACGGGGCGTTCCGCGGGTTCGGGGCCCCGCAGACCGAGTTCGCCGCGGAGACCCACCTGAACCGGCTGGCCGAGGCGGTCGGGCTGAGCCCACTCGAGATCCGCCGCCGGAACGTGTACGTGCTGGGGGACACGACGCCGACCGGGCAGGTCCTCCGGCACAGCGTGGCCGGCGAGGAGGTCCTCGAGCGCGCGGCCGAGGCCGCCGAATTCGAGCGGATGCGCGAGCGAACGACCGAGGCCCGGTCCGCGCCCTCAGGCGCGCCCTACCGGACCGGGCTGGCACGCCGCGCGCCGGGAGTCGGCATCGCGCTCGCCTGGCACGGCGCCGGGTTCACCGGGTCGGGCGAGGTGAAGCTCGCCTCGGTCGCGGCGATCGAGCTGACCGGCGACGGCCGGATCGAGATCCTGACCGGCTCGACCGAGATGGGGCAGGGGACCAAGACGATCTTCCCGCAGCTCGTGGCCGATGCCCTCGGCGTCGAGTACGACGACGTGGACATCGCCCCGCAGGACACCGCGTTCGTGCCCGACTCCGGCCCGACCGTTGCCTCGCGGACCGCGATGGTGGTCGGTGGCCTCCTGATCACGGCGTCGCGCCGGCTGCGCGAGACCGTCGAAGCGGCGACCGGCCAGTCGTTCGCCGCGAGCTATCGCGCCTACGCCGCGGCGAACGGACCGCTGCGCGTCGACCAGCGGTTCGAGCCGTATCCCGACGTGTCGTTCGACGACGACACGTACCGCGGCGACGCCTACCCGGCCTTCGGCTGGGCGTCGTGCGTGGCGCACGTCGAGGTGGACCTCGACACGGGCGAGGTGTCCGTGCTCGATGTCGTTGCCGCGGACGACGTCGGCAAGGTCATCCACCCGGTGCTGGCCGAGGGCCAGGTGGAGGGGGGCACGCTGCAGGCGGTCGGCTACGCCACGATCGAGGAGATGAAGGTCCGCGACGGCCGCTACGTGAACGACCGGCTCGCGACGTACCTCATCCCGACCGCGCTCGACGCGCCACGCATCACCTCGATCCTCGTCGAGGCGCCGTTCCCCGACGCGCCGCACATGGCGAAGGGCGTCGGCGAGCTGCCGATGGATGTCGGTGCGCCCGCGGTCGTCGCCGCGATCCACGACGCGACCGGCGTGTGGATCCACGACCTGCCCGCGACGCCCGAGAAGATCCTCGCGGCGCTCCACGCGTCCGGGGCTGCGAGGACGAGCGAAGCCGCGATGTCCACGGCCACCGAGGCGGCCGTCGAGGCGGCGATCGAGGCGCCGATCGAGGGCGGGCCGGACCCGCGGCCCGACGCGCCGACCGACCCGCTCCCGCTGCGCGGCGTCCAGCCGGACGGCGACGAGCCGACCGGCGAGGAACCCTCGGATCGCCCGTGGGACGGGCACGCGCGATGAGCGCCGTCCGTTTCCTCGTCAACGGCGAACCGACCGAGATCGACGTCCCGGGCATGCGCCGCCTGCTCGACGTCCTGCGCGAGGACCTCGGGCTGACCGGCACGAAGGAGGGCTGCGGGGAAGGGGAGTGCGGGGCATGCACGGTCCTGCTCGACGGGGTCGTCGTCGATTCGTGCCTTGTGCCCGATCTGCCAGGTCGACGGTTCGATCGTCCGGACCGTCGAAGGCCTGGCCCGCCCGCCCTCGACCCCGGGTGGCACGCCGGAGCTGGACGAGCTCCAGACCGCGTTCCTCGAGCTGGGCGGCGCGCAGTGCGGGATCTGCACGCCCGGGATGCTGATGGCGGCCAGGGCGTACCTCGACGACGGCGGCGGGCCGGACGAGGCCGCAATTCGCGAGGCGATCGCCGGGAACCTCTGCCGCTGCACCGGCTACACCAAGATCATCGACTCGATCGCCGCTGCCGCCCACGGGCCGGAAGGGCCGGCGGCATGAAGGACGGCGAGTTCGACCGGCTGCGCATCCCGCTCGACGACGGAGTCCGACGCGCCCGCCCGGACAGCGAAGCGGTCGACGCCCAGCGAACGGGTGTCGCCGCGTCGCCCGCCCAGCTCGCGGCGGGCTCGGCGATCCTCGCCGGACTGATCCTCGTGGGCGTCGCGGCCCTCCGCCGGCGACGCCGATCCGGCCCGGGCGAGGCCGGAGGATCGGGCTGACGATGCCGGTCGAGCCGCCGATCGTCACCCCGCGCTCGCTCGATGACGCCTACGCGGTCACTCGCGGAGGCGCCGCATCGGCCGATCGCGGGCGGGACCGACGTCATGGTGCAACTGACCGGGGAGCTGGGCCCGGTTCCCGATCGGATGGTCGACCTGTGGCGGCTCGACGAGCTGCGCGGCATCGGGCTCGACGGCGATCGCCTCGTCCTCGGCGCGCTGACGACGTTCAGCGAGATCCGCCACTCCCCGTTGTGCCGCGACGTGATGCCGGCCCTGGTCGAGGCGGCGGCGACGATCGGCGCGGCGCAGATCCAGAACCGCGCCACGATCGGCGGCAATGCGATGAATGCCTCGCCGGCCGGTGATTCGCTGCCGGTCCTGCTCGCGGCCGACGCCGAGTTTGTCGCCGGCTCGGGGCGTGGTGAGCGGACGATCCCCGCAGCCGCGTTCTGGGTGGCCTACCGCACGACGGCGCTCAAACCGGACGAGCTGCTGCTCCGGGTCCGCATCCCGTTGACGCCGGGGCGTGAGCTGCGCTTCCGCAAGGTCGGCACGCGACGCGCCCAGGCCATCAGCAAGGTCGTGCTCGCGCTCGCCCGCACCGAGCCCGAGCCGGGTGGCCGCTGGACCGACGTCCGCCTCGCGCTCGGGTCCGTGGCAGACCGACCGATCCGGGCGGCCGCCACCGAGGCCGTCCTCGAAGGCGCCGAACCCGACCAGGCAACGGCGGACCGCGCGGCCGACACGCTCGCCGGCGAGCTCCGGCCGATCGACGACGTGCGTTCGACGGCCGACTACCGGCGGACGGTCGCGGCGCGCGTGCTCCACCGGCTCGTCCGCGAGGCCGGCGGCTGGTGATCGACCTCGAGGTCGGGCCGGCCGACGAGTTCGCCGCCGCTGTCGCGCCGCTGTTCGAGGGCGCGCCACAGTTCCTCGCACGCCTTGCCGCCGCCCGGCCCTTCGCCACGCCGGACCAGATGTTCGCGACCGCCCGATCGATCGCCCATTCGATGCCCGAGGCGGACCAGGTCGAGCTGATCGATGCGCATCCGCGCCTCGGCGCCCCACCCGGGTCGGTGTCGGCGCTGTCGTTCGTCGAGCAGGGCTACGACCGCGACGCGGCCGACGAGGCGGCCGAGGCCGAGCGTGCCCGCGTCGCCGCGGAGCTCGAGCGGCTCAACGACGCCTACGAGGCACGCTTCGGGTTCCGCTACTGCGTGTTCGTGGCCGGCCGGCCCCGCGCGGCGCTGATCCCGGGGTTCGAGGCGGCACTGGAACGACCTCGCGACGACGAGCTGCAGCGGGCGCTCGACGCGGTCGTGGATATCGCGATCGACCGGCATGCGAAGCTGTCGGCGGAGGGACCGCGATGATCGAGCTCGGCGCGAACCGGTACGGCAAGGCGCAGATCCGCGTGGTGCGCGTGGTCCGCGGCCCGGGCGCCCACCGGCTGCGCGACCTCACCGTGGCGATCGCCCTCGAGGGCGACTTCACGGCCGCACACGTCGACGGCGACAACGAGCTGGTCGTGGCGACCGACACGATGAAGAACACCGCGTACGCGTTCGCCAAGGAGCACCTCGACGGATCGCTCGAAGCCTACGGACGCGCCCTCGCCGACCATTTCCTCGAGTTCGAGCAGGTCGACCGCGCGAGCGTCTCGATCCGCGAGCACGGCTGGTCGCCGATCGCCACGCCGAACGGGCCGGCGCCCGATGCCTTCGTCCGCGCCGGCAGCGGCACACGCGTCGCGACCGTGGTCGCCGCCCTCGACGGGACGACGATCGAGGCCGGCGTGGAGGATCTCGTCGTCATGAAGACCGCGCGCTCGGCGTTCAGCGGTTTCCCGCGCGACGAGTACACGACGCTGCGCGACACCGACGACCGGATCATGGCCACCAAGGTGACCGCGATCTGGCGCTACGGCTCGTCGGACCTTGCCTCGGACGCGCTCCACGCCGCGGTCCAGGCGACGCTGCTCGAGGTCTTCGCCGACCATGACAGTCCGTCGGTGCAGACCTCGATCTGGCTGATGGCGCGGGCGATCCTCGAACGGCACGAGGAGGTGGCCGAGGTGCGCATGGCGCTGCCGAACCTGCACCACTGGCTCGCGGACCTGTCGCCGTTCGGGCTCGCGAACGACAACGAGATCTTCATCGCCACGACGGAGCCGCACGGGCTCATCGAGGCGACCGTCCGCCGCGGGGAGGGCTGAGCGATGTCGATTCCCGGTGTGGAAGTGACCGGAGGTCCGGTCCCCGGCTCGGACCGCATCCTCACCGACGACGCGCTCGCGTTCGTCGCCGACCTGCAACGACGGTTCAAGCCGCTTCGCGAGGACCTCCTGCAACGCCGCCACGAACGCGACCAGGCGATCCGCGGCGGCACACGTCGGCTCGGCTTCCTGCCGGAGACGGCGGCGACCCGCGAGGACGCAGTGGTCGGTCGCTCCCGCCCCGGCGGATCTCGACGACCGGCGTGTGGAGATCACCGGCCCGGCCGAGCCGAAGATGATGATCAACGCGCTGAACTCCGGCGCCCGGGTGTTCATGGCCGACCTCGAGGACGCGCTGTCGCCCACCTGGGCGAACGTCGTCGGCGGGCAGGCGGCGCTCGCGGACGCCGTGCGCGGGACGCTCGCGTTCGAATCCCCCGAGGGCAAGTCGTACCGCCTCGCTGAGCGGCTGGCGACGCTGCTCGTCCGGCCGCGAGGCTGGCACCTGGTCGAGTCCCACGTGCTGGTCGACGGCAAGCCGATGTCCGGTTCCCTGTTCGACGCCGGGTTGTACCTGTTCCACAACGCCGCCGAGCGCCTGCGGCGGGGGACCGGGCCGTACTTCTACCTCGCCAAGCTCGAGTCGCACCACGAAGCGCGCCTGTGGAACGAGGTGTTCGTCCACGCCCAGGAAGCGCTGGGCATCCCGCGCGGCTCGGTTCGGGCGACCGTCCTGATCGAGACGATCCATGCGGCGTTCGAGATGGACGAGATCCTGTACGAACTGCGCGAGCACGCGGCCGGGCTCAATGCCGGGCGGTGGGACTACCTGTTCAGCTCGATCAAGACGTTCAGCCACGAGCCGGGCCTCGACCTGCCGGATCGAGCCCAGCTGACGATGACGGTCCCGTTCATGCGCGCCTACACGGAGCTGCTCGTGCGGACCTGTCATCGGCGCGGCGCGCACGCCATCGGCGGCATGGCCGCGTTCATCCCGAGCCGCCGCGACGCCGAGGTCAACGCCGCGGCGATCGCCAAGGTGCGCGAGGACAAGGAGCGCGAGAGCGGCGACGGCTTCGACGGGACGTGGGTCGCGCACCCGGACCTGGTGCCCGTCGCGACCGAGGTCTTCGACGCGGTGCTGGGCGCGGCAGCCAACCAGAAGCAGCGCCTCCGCGAGGAGGTCTCGGTGACGCCCGACCAGCTGCTCGACCTGCGGGTCGAGGGCGGCCGCGTGACCGAGGCCGGCGTCCGCGCGAACGTTCGGGTCGCCCTCGCCTACCTCGACTCGTGGCTGCGCGGCAACGGCGCGGCCGCCATCGACAACCTGATGGAGGACGCCGCCACCGCCGAGATCGCCCGGTCGCTCCTGTGGCTATGGCGTGAACGAGGAACTGCCCTCGACGACGGGCGCGCCGTCGACGACGCCCTCTACCAGCAGATCCGCGACGAGGAGCTGGCCCGGCTCGGCGGAGCCGGGGAGGGCCGTCTGGCCGACGCGGTCGAGGTGCTCGACTCGCTCGTCCTCACCGACGATCCGCCTGAGTTCCTGACCCATCCCGCGTACTCACGCCTCGGCTGACGGCTCGCGGTAGTCACCGAGGGGACGTACCAGGTCGAGGACCAGACGGGCGGTCTCATCCGGCGCCTCGGCGGCGACGCAGGTGGGCGACCCCGGGCATGACGACCATCCGGGCATTCGGCACGTTCGCCTCGAGATGGCGGCCGAACAGTCTCGACGTACGAGAAGTCGAGCCCGCCGTGGACGAACAGGACCGGCATCGTGAGTCGGTCGAGCCTCTCGGCGGCCGGCGGGTCGAGCGGCACCTGGCGACCGCGCGGACGCCCTTGGTTCGCCGCCTCGATCATCGGCCGCAGGAACCCCCGAAGTCCGGCGGGCAGTCGTTCGACCGGCTGGTCGACGCCGGCACCCCACAGGGCGAGCTCGAAGTCGGTCAGCGCCTGGATGTCGCCGGCGGCGTCGATCTCCTCGTAGCGCTGCTCGACCGCCTCGTCGTGCGGCGACATCGGGACGTCGAGGCCGCCGATCCCGGACGCGAGCTGGACGAGGGCCGCAACCCGGTCTGGGCGACTCACCGCGAGGTCGAGCGCGACCTGGCCGCCCTGTGAGTTGCCCACGACGGCCGCTCGCTCGACGCCGAACGTGTCGAGCACGGCGAGGAGGTCGTCGACGCGGCTGAACTCGACGTCCTCGGTCACCGACTGGCCGAACCCCCGAGCGTCGTAGCGGATCGTCCGGTAGCCGGCGTCCGTCAGCAGCGGAACGAACGGTTCCCACACCCGGGAGTCGACGACGGCTGCATGCAGGAGGACGATCGGCGGTCCGTCGCCCTCCGCGACGCCGTAGAGGCGGCCGCCGGGCACCGGGATCGTCCGTTCGTCGCGCACGTTCCTCCTTGTCGCTCCATGGTCACGGTACGCGGTACAGCTTGAAGAAGCCGCCGACGTCGAGCTCCTCACACGGCGTGCAGTCGGTGACGCTGCTCAGGACGAGGGCACCGGACGGGGCGCGCGTGTCGCGCGGCAGGTGGACGAACCGCTCCGGGCCGATCGCCGTGCAATGCGCCGTACCAGTAACCGTGCACGTAGCCGGGCACGATGCCGTCCTCGAGGTAGATCGGGTCGGCCCCTGCGGCCAGCGCCTCGTCCAGGAGGCGCGGGTATTCGGCGTCGAACCAGCCGCCCCGGTTGCGCGCCAACTCGTCGTAGCGAACCTGGAACCAGAGGCCCTGGACGACCACCGCGACGGCGAGGACGGCGAACACCGCCTTCCGCACTGCGCTGGACCCGCCTGCGCCGGCGAGCAGCCACTCCTGCGCCGGGATCGTGAGCGCGATCGCGAAGACCGGAACGGCGATGAGGCGATGGACGTGGAACGGGTCGAGCGTCAGCGATGCCGGGATGAACGAGGCCACGAGCCCGAACAGCAGGTAGCGCAGGAATGGTTCGGTGGTGAAGCGGCGGATCGCCACGACGATGCCGATCAGCGCGAACCCGAGGACCCCGACCAGCATGCTTCCGCCGATCCCGTGGACGTGTTGCCGCTCGTTCGGGTCGCCGGTCACCAGCAGGCGGTACGGATCGAGGTTGCCGAGGAGCTGGGCGACGAACGTTCCGACGACCTCGGGCAGCGGCCGACCGAGATACCCCGCTTCGTTCAGGCGGACGAGCAGGGCGTCCGGTGCGAACAGGTTGAAGAGCAGGAAGGGCACCAGGAAGAGGCCGTACACGAGCCAGGTGCCCGCGACCGCGCGCCACCGGTCGCGGCTCGCGTAGACGAGGAGCCCGAGGGCCAGCAGCGGGCCGAGCAGCCGACCCAGCGTGTACGTGTAGGTAATCAGCGCGAGGATCGCCGCGAGCAGCACGATCGACCAGCGCGACGAGCCCGGCGGGCGCGCATGGAGCGCGAGCAGGAAGCCCACGATGAGCGCGGGCATCAGGGCGACCTCCATGGCCAGCCGGGTCGGTTCGAACGTCCATGGCAGGAGCAGGGTCATCGCCGCGGTCAGGACGGCGACGAGGGGACGCCCGGTCATGCGGTATGCCAGCGCCCCCATCGCTGCGACGGTGACCACCCCCGCGCTCGCTGAAATGACGCGTGCGGCGAGGATGCTCGGGCCGGTGACGGCGAAGACCGCGGCGAGCAGGTAGATGTACGGCGCCGTCTTCCAGTCCCCGAACGACTCGAAGAAGAGCGGCCATGTCCGACCGTGCTCGTCGGCACCCGTGGTGACGAGCGACCAGGCATTCCACGCGAACGACGACTCGTCGAGGTAGAAGCCCGTCGGGCGGTCGGTCAGGCCGGTGTACTGGACGACCAGCACCAGGACCGCGAACGCGACGAGGGCGAGCAGCAGCCCGCGTCCCCTCAGGCTGTCCACGCCTCGCTCAGCCGTCCCCGGCGTGACCACGCTCGACGAACCGTCCGAACCCCCGGCGGCCGACGAATGCGCCGTCGCGGATGACCGCCCGGCCCCGCACGTACACGCTGCGAACCGCGCCGACCGCGTCGAGCCCTTCGTACGGGGTGTAGTCGCTGGTGTGATGCAGGTCGACGGCGCGGACCGTCCGGCGCGCCGCGGGGTCGAACAGCACGAGGTCCGCGTCACGGCCCGGCTCGACGGCCCCCTTCCGCTCGAACCCGAAGAGCCGCGCGGGGGTCGTGGCCAGGAGATCGACCATGCGCTCGATCGTGAGCCGGCCCGCTGCCACGCCTCGGCTGTGGACGACGGTCAGCAGCGTCTCGATCCCGGGCGCGCCGTTGCTGATGCCGTCGAAGGTGATCCCCGACACGGCGCCGGCTTTCTCCACGGAACGCCGGTCCGGGACGTGGTCGGTCGCCACCAGGTCGAGGTCGCCGTTCGCGAGGCCGTCCCACAGGACGTCGCAATTGGCCCGCTCGCGGAGGGGCGGCGAGATGATCGCGCACGCGACGTCGAGCTGGTCCGGCTGGTCGTAGCGCGTCGCGTCGAGCGCCAGGTAGTGGGGGCACGTCTCGGCGTAGGCGCGCACGCCGGCAGCCTTCGCCTCACGGACATGGCGAAGCGCCGCCCCGGACGAGAGATGCACGACGTAGACCGGCGCGCCGTTGGCCCCGGCAAAGGCCATCGCTCGGTGGGTGGCGACCGCCTCGGCCTCGGGCGAACGCGTGGCAGCGTGGTAGCGTGCTGCCGTATTACCACGCTGAAGCGCCGCGCCGACCGCGGCGTCGATCAGGACCGGGTCCTCGCAGTGGACCTGGAGCATGCCGCCCCGCTCGCCCAGCACCCGCATTGCCTCGAAGATGCGCTCCGGGTCGAGCCGGAAGTCGAACACCATGAACGCCTTGCACGTCGCGACGCCGGCGTCGACCACAGCCGGCAGCTCGCCGATCGGGTCGTCCATCCGGCCCGAGATCGCCAGGCTCAGCCCGAAGTCGACGGCAGCATCCGACTCCGTGGCCTTCCGCCACTCCCGCATTCCCGCCACGAGCGAGCGTTCCGCGGCCGGTGACGAGCCGGTCCCCGGGTTGTTGAACGCGAGGAACGTCGTCGTGCCGCCAAACGCCGCGGCAACGGAATCCTGGAAGAAGCGGTCGGGCTCGGCGTCCGTGGCGACCCGCGTGTGGGTATGCACGTCGATGGCACCCGGCAGGACGAAGAGATCTGTCGCGTCGACGACCTCGCGAGCCGAGGCCGCCAGTCCGTCGAGATCGGGTTCGACCTGTTCGATCCGTTCGCCGCTGACGAGCACGTCGGCACGGCGAGAACCGGACGCAGTCACAACGGTCCCGCCCCGGATGAGCAGGTCAGCTCCACCAGAATTCGATCGTCACCCCGCGAGGATAGCGATCCCGCGCCATCGCCCCGGGCGGGAGGTCAGTCCGTCAGCCGACCTCCTCGATCCGGATCGCCTGGGCGCCTTCCCACAGCGTGCGCCGTCCCATTTCGCGCAGGCGGTCCTGCCAGCCCTCGTCGGGGACGATCGACGCGAAGTGGTTGGCGGCCAGCTGACCGACCTTCGACGACGTCGTGCACGCGCCGTACGGGAAGAAGATCTCGCACTCGCTGATGCCGCCGGGATACATGGCGAGCATGCCGGGGGCGGGATGCGAGGTGTGGTTCTCGTAGTCGATGCCCGGCCGGAAGTCGCCGTACGGGATCCACACCGACTCGCCCGACCAGCGGCAGTGGATCACCTTCGACTCGATCGGCAACATCCGCCGGATGGCGTCGATCGTCTGCGGCGCGGCCGCCTCCCAGCGGGCGCTAAAGTGCAGGTCACCGACCTCGATCCGCAACGTACCCATGCGCGGAGGATAGCGTGGCCAACTCGCCGGCTCCCGGCGCTCCGACGATCTCGACCCACGTCCTCGACACGGAACGTGGGCAGCCCGCGACCGGGGTCCGCGTCGTGCTCTACCGGCTCGACGTCGGCACGGCGCCCATCCGCATGACCCAGGCCCTGACCGACGGAGACGGGCGCGTGCGCGACCTGCTGGAACGGCCGTTGACCGCGGGCGACTACCGCCTCGAGTTCGACGTCGCCCACGAGGACGCCTCGTTCTTCACGAAGATCGCCATCGACCTGCGCATCACCGACACGGGACGCAGCTACCACGTCCCGCTGCTGCTTGCGCCCTACGCCATGACGACCTACCGGGGCAGCTAGCGCCGCGCCGCTACTGCAGATGTACCCGAATGCGTCGATGTCGAAGCGGGGATGGCCGGACGTGCCGGTGAGGACGAGCTTGACCTTGTGGCTGCCGGACGTGCTCCAGTTCCGGGCGAACAGCACGATTTTCGACTGCGACGAGCTCCGGTAGGCGCTGATGGTCCCGACGTACGACCCGTCGACGTAGACCTTGACGCTGCCTCGGCTGGCGCCCTTCGGCGCGATCACGGCGACGGCGCGCCCGGTGAAGCTGAACTGGACCCATGCGCCGGCCTTCGTCGCGTAGCGCGTGCTGCCGCCCGACGCCGACGAGGATGACCGGCTGGTCCACGTGCCGCTGTACGTCACCCCGGTCCCGTTCTGCTGGGTCAGCTTCGGGCGGACCTGCGGGCCGTCGACGTACTCGCCGGTGTTGCCCGCCCGGTCCTGCGCACGTACCCGGTAGCGGTAGGCGGTCGAGAACGTGAGCGAGCGGTCGAGCGACAGGCTCGTCGTCGAGGCGGTGACGGTGGTCCAGGCGGCGCCGTTGACCGACTGGCGCAGCGCGTACGAGGCGACGCCGCTGAGGTCGTCGGTGCCCGCCGGCCAGCGCACGCGCGTCGAGATCGTGCTGCCGATCGCGGTGCCGGTGACGAAGGCGTAGCTGTTCGGCGCGGATGCCGTCGGATCGGTGTGGTCGATCGCGGCGGCCGCGCTCTGCCATGCGACCGGTGAGCGTCAGGCCGCCCGTGTCGCCCACGTTCTTGGCGGTGTCGAGGATCCGCTTCTTGAGGTCGGTCGGCGTGTCGAGCAGGGTCGGGGCCTGCGACCCGACAAGGGCCGCGATCGCCGACACGTGCGGCGCCGCCATCGACGTCCCGCTCAGCCAGTAGTAGCCGGCGTCGTTCCCGTCGTAGTCGGGGAACGTGCTGGCGATGTCGACCCCGGGCGCCGCCACGTCGACGCTCGTCTCGCCGTAGTTCGAGAACGACGCGAGCTGCCCCGTGTTGTCGACCGCCGCGACGCTCAGGATGTTCGGCAGGTCGAACGATGCCGGAATGCTCGGCCTGCTGACGTTGTCGAGGTCCTGACCGTTGTTCCCGGCTGCTGCGACGAACAGCATCCCCGAGTCCTCGATGGCCTCGTACAGCGGCAGGTCGTCGGCTGGACTCACCGAATGGCGGCGCGCTCGCCGGTCGAGCCCAGGAGTTGTTCGAGATCCGCACGCCGAACGACTTCGCGTACGCGATGGCCGCGATCGCCTGGTCGTCCCAGCCACAGTCCGGGTCGTCGCCGAGGAACTTGAGCGCCATGAGCTTCACGCCCGGCGCGAGGCCGACGATGCCCGCTCCGTCGAGCTTCGCCGCAATCGTCCCGGAGACGTGCGTCCCGTGGAAGTCGTCGTTCAGGATCGTGGACGGTCTTGTCGTCGTGGCAGAAGTCCCAGCCGTTGACGTCGTCGATGTAGCCGTTCGCATCGTCGTCGACGTTGTTGGTCTCCTTGCCGCCGCCCGACTCCCCCGGGTTGACCCATGCCTGGCCGGCGAGGTCGGGCAGCGAGAAGTCGATCCCATCGTCGATGACGGCGACGACGACCCCGGTTCCGCCGGCAACCCCGAGCGATTCGCGGCCGTCGACGTCGACGTCGGCCACGCCCGCGGACCCTTCGATGGTCTGGCCCGTGTTGTGCAGGCCCCACAGGGCGTCCCAGTACTGCTCGTCCTCGGGATCCAGTGCGCGCTGCAGGCGGTGGCTGATCTGGACGGTGCCGATGGACGGATCACGCTCGAGGCGGCGCTTCTCGGACCGCACGGCGGTCTGGGTCGTCTGGTAGACGGCCCGCCTGGCCGCGCCCTCGAACTTCACGAGGGAGATGGCCGAGCGCTCGAACGCGCGCGCGTCGGAGCGAGAGGCTTTGCCCTTGAACGTGACGACGAGCCGGACCGCATCGTCGGTGCGCCGGTCCCACGCAGGGCGCCCGGCGGACCGGACGCCGGCGCGATCGGCGGCCAGCGTCATCCCCGTCGAAGCGACCATGAGCGCCGCCAGTGCCACGAAGACGGCAAGGCGGACGCGAGCGCGGCGAGCCGGTTGCACGGTGGCGTGACCTCTGGACGCAGCCGGACGGGGCGACTGTACCCGCGCATCCTACGCGTCAACTGCCTGACGCCGTGACAGCCTAGATGTCACGGGCAGCGGGCACCGTTCGGGCCATGGAAGCCAGAACGCTCGTGCCGCTCCCGTCGACCGCCGATGCCGTGCGACCCGCGTCCAGGTGCTGGGCGACCGGATCATCGTGGACCGCCTCGTCCTCCACGACCCGTCGCTCGCCGCGTCGCTCGCCGATCGCCCTGTCGACGATCGGCCGGGACTCGTCGAGCGCGCCCTGCGGATCGGGCTGATCGCGCTCCAGGACGCGGGCGTGAGCGTCAACGTCGACGTTGTCCGCGCCGAGTTCGAACGCGTGCTGCGCCAGACCGAGCAGGTGAACGAACGCGCCGCGCTGGCGCTCGAGGAGACGCTGCGCACGAACTTCGCGGACGGGGACGGCCGCCTGCCTCGAACCCTCGAGCGGTTCCTCGGGGATCGCGGTGCCCTGCGTGCCATGGTCGACGAGCTGTTCGACGAGTCGAAGCGCGACAGCGCGATCGGGCGGATCGGCAGGATGCTCGAGCGCTACTTCGACGGCGACGCCTCGAAGCTCGCGGTGCTGCTCGACCCGACGCGGCTGAACTCGCCGATGTACCAGTTCCGCGAGGAGATCAGCGGCGGGTTCAAGGCCATCGAGGAGCGCCTGATTGCGATCGAGGCGGCCGCCGCCGCCCGTGGCGCCGAGCGTGCCCGATCCGCGGCGAAGGGGGCGGACTTCGAGGACGTGCTCGACGTGCTCCTGGGCGAGCTCGCGCGTGGCGCCGGCGACCTGCTCGATCGGACCGGATCCGAGACGGGTGCGCTCCTGAAGTCGAAGAAGGGCGATTTCGTGATCACGATCGATCCACGCGTCGCACGCGGCGCGGACCTGCGGGTCGTCGTCGAGGCGAAGGACCGCCCGATGTCCATGCGCGCGATCCGCGAGGAGCTGCGCGAGGCGCGCGAGAACCGCGGTGCGGCGGTCGGCCTGGTCGTCTTCAGCGCGGCGCACGCCCCGAGCGGGATCGCGCCGTTCGCCATCGTCGGGACGGACGTGTACTGCGTCGTCGATCCGCTGGCGCTCGATGCCGCCACGGTCGAGGCCGCGGTCCGGCTCGCACGCCTCCTCGCCCTGGCCACCCTCGACGAGCATGAGGTCGAGGTCGACGCGGCTGCCATCGGAGCGGCCCTGACCGCGATCCGGGAGCAGCTGGACACGGTCCGGACGCTGAAGGCGCAGCTCACCTCGATCTCGACCGCGACGAAGCACATCTGGACGGGACTCGACGTGATGCGCTCCAACATCCTGTCGCGCGTGGCCGAAGCCGAGGCCGAGATCACAGTCCTCGAACTAGCCACCTTCGAGCCCGAGTACCGGAGGTCGGCCGATCCGAGACGCGCGCGCCATCGGCCCGATCCAATCGGCACCGCACCCACTAGGACCGCATCACTAGCGTTGACCGGGACCACCGGGTCCTAGGTTCGCCGGGCATCCGCCGCGAGGCTAACGACGAACGCCGTCCGCTCACCGGACGTGTTCCTCCGTCGCCCCACTCGAAGCGGAGACCCTGATGCGTCGCCGGATCAGCCTGTTCGTGCTTGCCTCCCTGATGGTCCTGCCTGCCGTCGCGCCCGTCAGGGCCGCGAAGCCGGTCCCGACCGATCCTCCGGTCGCGTCCGCCGAGCCCCAGGCGACCCCCGAACCGACACCCGAGGCAACCCCGGAACCGACGCCTGAGCCGACGCCCGAGGCAACTCCCGACCCGACCGAGCCGGTCGAACCCGCGCCTCCGGAAGCATCGCCCGAGCCCGAGCCCAGCGGTCCGCCGGCCGCGGACCCGACACCGTCCCCCGAGGCGACGCCCGCCGAGGACGGGCACCGCCGACGCGCCCCCGGCACCCGTCGACCAGACTCCAGCCAAGGGTGGCGATGATTCACACGGCCGCCCGGACGTGACCGGCCGCTACATCGTCCTCCTCGACGCGGGGACCGACACGAGCGCGACCGTCGAGCGGATGGGCCGCCAGAAGGGGATCAAGGCCGATCGCACCTTCGGCAAGACGATCCGCGGGTTCAGCGCCCGGCTCGACGCGAAGCAGCGCAAGGCCCTCGAGGCCGATCCGAGCGTCGTCGCCGTCGTTCCCGACGAGGTCATCCAGGTCGAGGGTCAGACCACGCCGACCGGCGTCTCGCGGATCTTCACCAAGAGCAACACCATCGCGAAGATCAACGGCGTCGACGAGCGGGTCGACGCGGACGTGGCGATCGTGGACACGGGCATCCAGCCGAACCACCCGGACCTCAACGTGGTCGGCGGCTACAACTGCTCGACCTCGAACCGCGCGGCATGGCGCGACGTCCAGAACCACGGGACGCACGTGGCCGGGACGGTCGCCGCCAAGGACAACACGATCGGCGTCGTCGGCGTCGCCCCGGGCGCGCGCCTGTGGGCGGTCAAGATCCTCAACGACGACGGTTACGGCCTGCTCTCGTGGTACGTCTGCGGCCTCGACTGGATCCTCGCGCAGCGCGACCCGGCCGATCCCTCCCGACCGTTGATCGAGGCCGCGAACATGAGCGTGGCCAAGAGCGGCGACGACGACCCCGATTGCGGCGCGTCCGAGCGGGACGTCCTGCACCTCGCCATCTGCCGCGTGGTCAAGGGCGGTATCACGGTGGTGGCCGCCGCGGGCAACGACCACATGAGTGCCGCGAAGTGGGTGCCGGCTGCGTACAACGAGGTGATCACCGTCTCGGCCCTGGCCGACACCGACGGCAAGCCCGGCGCGCTCGGCGGCCATCGCTGCTTCTCGTGGGGCTCGTACGACTCGGACGACACGTACGCCAACTTCAGCAACTACGGCTCCGACGTCGACATCATGGCTCCCGGCAAGTGCATCTGGTCGACGAAGCCCGGCTCGACCTACGGCTACATGTCGGGGACCTCGATGGCGACGCCCGCGGTCACCGGTGCTGCGGCGCTGTACAAGGCCAGCCGCCCGAAGGCCACGCCGGCCGAGGTCAGGGAAGCGCTGCAGTACCTCGGCAACCTCAACTGGAAGACGTACACCGACCCGGACTCGTACCACGAGCGGCTCCTCGACGTGTCGAAGCTCGGTCCGCTCGGGACCTTCTCGCTCGAGCGCCCCGACCGTCGGTGTCGTTCCCGAGACCGGCGGGGCCGCGTCCGTGGGGATCACGATCAACCGCAGCTCGACGTTCTTCGAGCGGGTGCAAGCTGTACGTGTCCGGGATCCCCGACGGATGGACTGCGCACCTCGACCGCACGAGCGTCTTCGGCTGGACGGCCAAGTCGGCGCGGCTCAACGTGACCGCCCCGCCGTCGGTCGCTGCCGGAACGTACGAGTTCACGATCACCGGCACGAACCAGGGCCGCAGCGCTTCGGTCGTGGCGGAGGTCACCGTGGGGCGCGACCTGCCGACCGCCGTGGCGCCCACCTCGGCCCGGGTGAAGACGAACGTCGCCCTCAACGCCACCTCCGCGCCCACCGTCATCACCTGGCCCGCAGCCAGCGACCTGTCGAGCTCGATCGCCGGCTACGAGTTCCAGTCGAGCCGCGACGGAGGCGCATGGACGGGCACGGTCAGCCACGTCGGCCTCGGCGCGTACGCGTGGTCCGCAACCTGGTCTTCAACAGCTCCTACCAGTTCCGCGTGCGGGCCCGCGACGCGGCCGGCAACTGGAGCACGTGGGCCGACACGACCGTCCCGTACCGCGTGACGCACACGAGCGATCGCAGCCCCTCCGTTCACTACAGCAGCTCGTGGGGCGGCGCATCGTCGTCTTCGGCGACGTCCGACACGCTGATGAGCACGACAAGCGGCGGTGCGTTCGCCCGCTACACGTTCACGGGAAAGGGCATCGCGGTCGTGATGCCACGAAGCCCGTCGCGGGCCTGGGTCGAGGTGCGCATCGACGGCGCGTACGTCGGCAAGTACAGCCTCTGGGCGTCGAGCCTCAAGGCACGCCAGATCGTCTTCTCGCGAGGGTGGTCGACGACCGCGACCCGGACCATCGAGCTCCGCGCGGTCACCAGCAGCTCACGCAAGCTCGTCAGCCTCGACGCGTTCGTCGTCACCCGCTAGCGATCGCGACTGCGAGACGCCGCGTCATGCCCGGCACCGGCCGGGCTGCGGCCGTGCTTGCCCGCGTGCGCTATCGTGACCGTCCCGGCTCCGGCGGCCCGGGTTTGGCGCCGGTAGCGTCGGGTGTATCGACGAGGTTCAGACGTGGCGCGAGCGATGTGGAAGGGGGCCATCCAGTTCGGACTGGTCACCATCCCGGTCAAGCTCTATCTCGCGACCGAGTCCAAGGGCATCAGCTTCAACATGCTCCACAAGGACGATCTGTCGCGCATCCAGATGAAGATCTGGTGCCCGGTCGAGGACGAGGTGATCTCGCGCTCGGACACGGTCAAGGGCTATGAGTACGCGCCCGGCGAGTACGTGGTCGTGACCGACGAGGACCTCGAGCGGGTGCCGCTCAAGACGGTCCGCTCGATCGAGATCGAGCAGTTCACCAAGGCCGAGCGCACGGACTCGAACGTCCGCTTCGTGAAGAGCGCCTACTACCTCGAGCCCGACAAGGTCGGCCGCAAGGCGTTCTACCTGCTCAGGCAGGTCCTCGAGGACGAGGACCTCACGGCGATCTGCAAGGTGGTCATCAAGGACCGTGAGGCCCTCGCCGCGATCGACCCGTTCGGCGACACGATGCTGATGACGACCCTCCACTGGCCGGACGAGATCCGCTCGACGGGAGAACTGGACCTGCCGGAGGACGGGGTCGATTTCAAGCCGGCCGAGATCGCGATGGCCAAGCAGCTCGTCTCCGCGATGACCGGCGAGTTCCGTCCGGAGGAGTACAAGGACGAGTACCGCGAGGCGCTCGAGAAGATCATCGAAGCGAAGGTCGAGGGCCGCGAGACGGTCGAGGTCGAGGAGCCCGAGCCCGAGGGCAAGCTGATCGACCTGATGGCCGCCCTCGAGGCGTCGGTCAGCGCCGCCACGGCATCACGCAAGGAACCGGTCTCGGTGTCGGAGGCGAAGGCGGCCCGGGCGCAGCGCGCCGAGAAGGGCGAGAAGGCCAAGCCCGCGGCTCGCCGAAGCACCGCGAAGGCGAAGAGCGACGAGGACGAGGAGGCCGCCGCGTCCGGATCGCGCCGCAAGCGCAAGTCCGCGTAAGGGCCAAGTCCTGGGCCAGGCCTCGGGCCCCTGAGTTCTTGCCAGATACGCACCCGACGCGTGGTAGGCGCGCCGACCGCCCAAATTCGGCCGAGAGTTAGCTGAAGCAGGCTACTCGCAGCGGTCTTTCCGTCGGATTCCACGCCGAGTACGCATCCGGTGCGTAAGTGGCAGAAATCTGGCCAGTGAAGCGCCCCTTTGCCGCTCCGCGCGCTCTTCGGCACACTGAGCGCGTGCCCCTGAAGGACTACCACCGCAAGCGCGACTTCACGAAGACGCCCGAGCCCGCCGGCGACGCCCAGGACGCCGATGAACGCGACGGCGCGGGCCCGTCGCGATCCGGCCGCTACGTCGTCCAGCGCCACCGGGCGACTCGCCTGCACTACGACTTCCGGCTCGAGATCGAGGGCGTCCTGGTGTCGTGGGCGGTCCCCAAGGGCCCGACGCTCGACTCGAGCATCCGGAGGATGGCGGTCCACGTCGAGGACCACCCGATCGACTACTTCGACTTCGAAGGCATCATCCCCGCGCGCCAGTACGGCGCCGGCGACGTGATCGTCTGGGACTGGGGCACCTGGGAAGGGGAGGCGCCCACGCTCGACGGGCGCAAGGCGATCGAGGACGGCGAGCTCAAGTTCACCCTCAAGGGCGAGAAGCTGCGCGGCAGGTTCACGATCGTCCGGACCGGCGGCCGCCGTGGCGCCGACACGGGCCGGCCGTTCGAGGACGACTCCGAGCAGTGGCTGCTCATCCACAAGCGTGGGCCCGAGTCGACCGAGGGCTGGGACGCCGAGGCCTTCCCGGCGAGCGTCAAGACCGGCCGCACGAACGACGAGGTCAAGGCCAACAAGGACGCGATCTGGATCAGCCAGGCGCCCGCCGGCGAGGCCGAGATCGACCTGTCGCGAGCGCGCGAGGCGCGGATGCCCAGCCACATCGAACCGATGCTCGCCACGCTCACCACCAAGGCCTTCGACGACCCCGACTGGCTGTTCGAGATCAAGTGGGACGGGTTCCGGGTGCAGGCCGTGGTCCGCGACGGCGACGTGCGGCTGTTCACGCGGAACCTCCACGACGCGGAAACGTATTTCGGGCGGCTGCTCTCGCCCCCCAGCTGGATCGACGCCCGTGAGGCGATCGTCGACGGCGAGGTGGTCGCGCTCGACGAGAACGGCGCGCCGGACTTCAGCCTCCTCCAGGAGCGGATCAGCGAGCTGCGGTCGGGCGGGCGACGCACCTCCGGGCCGCTCGTGTACCAGCCGTTCGACCTGCTCCATTACGACGGGCGATCGCTCCTCGAGGTCCCGCTCGAGTCGCGCAAGCGGCTGCTCAAGACCGTCCTGCGCGAGCATCCCCGGGTCCGCTTCGCGTCGCACGTGGACGCCAACGGGCTGGCCTTCCATGCGGCCGCCCAGGAGCGCGGCCTCGAGGGGATCGTGGCCAAGCTGCGGACCTCGCGCTACGAGCCGGGCCGCCGATCGAACGCGTGGCTCAAGATCAAGATCCGGCCCGAGCAGGAGCTCGTCGTCGGCGGCTGGACGCCGGGCGAGGGCAACGCGCGAGATCTCGGGGCGCTCGCGATCGGGACATACGAGGACGGCCAGTTGCGCTTCGCCGGCAAGGTCGGCTCCGGCTTCACGGGCGTGACCCGCAAACGGTTGCTCGAGCGACTCGCGCCGCTCGTCAGCGACGAACCGCCGTTCGACCCGCCACCGGAGCGCAAGGGCGAGCTGCGCAACGTGACGTGGGTCCGCCCCGAGCTGGTCATCCGCGCCGAGCTCGGCGGCTGGTCACGTGACGGGATCGTGCGCCAGACCTCGTTCAAGGGGATCGAGGAGGGCCGCGACCCGACGACGGTCGTCCGCGAGCGCCCGGTCGAGACCGGCGCGGCGGTGGAGGCCGCGGAAGCCTCGGCAGTCCCGCACGCAGACGATGGAGGTCCCCCGATGCCCAAGCCCAAGTCGGCGCCGAAGGACGGCTCCCACGAGCACCCGTGGGCCGCGACGAATGAGGAGCTCGAGGCACTCGAGCAGCTCGGCAAGGAGGGCGTCTGGCGGGTCGGCGGACAGGACCTCAAGCTCACGAACCTCGACAAGGTCCTCTTCCCGCCGCTCGAGGACTCGGGCCAGGAGCCGATCACGAAGCGCGAGCTGATCCGCTACTTCGCGCGGATCGCCGCGACGATCCTGCCGCACCTTGCCGACCGGCCGCTGAACCTCAACCGCTTCCCGAACGGAGCCGGCGGTCCCAGCTTCTGGCAGAAGGACCTGCCCGACACGGTGCCTGGTTGGCTGAACCGCTGGGTCGAGACCGGGGTCGAGGAGCGGGAGGATCGCAAGCCGAACACGCACCTGCTCGCCGACCGGGTCGCGACGATGTGCTGGCTCGGCAACCAGGCCGCCTTCGAGGTTCACGCGTGGACCTCGAAGCTTCACGACCCGTGGAACCCGACGTTCGCGCTCGTCGACATCGATCCCGGCGACAAGACGACCTGGGAGGAGACCGTCACCCTCGCGAGGCTGTACCGGACCGCGTTCGAACACCTCGGCGTCCGTGCCTACCCGAAGCTCACCGGCAAGCGCGGCATCCAGGCCTGGATCCCGATCGTGCCGGGCAAGTACAGCTATTCCGATACGAGCGCATGGGTCGAGAAGGTGTCGAAGGCGGTCGGCGCGATGGTGCCCGACCTCGTCTCGTGGGAGTGGGCGAAGGCGGCTCGCAAGGGTCGCGCCCGGCTCGACTACACGCAGAACGCGTCGATCAAGACGCTGGTCGCGCCCGTATGCCGTGCGGCCCGCGGCGGGTGCCCCGGTGTCGGCGCCGATCACCTGGGAGGAGCTGGACGACCCGGATCTGCGACCGAACCGCTGGACGATCCGGGACGTGGTCGAACGCGTCGAGCAGGTCGGCGACCTGTTCGCGGGCGCGCAGACCGACCTGCAGGAGCTGCCGAAGGTCTAGCCGGCGCGGCTCAGTCCAGGGCCACCACGCCGAGGACCGGCTCGCCGGTCGACTGCTTGCCCGAGCCGCCAATCGGGACCCACACGTCGTTCTTGTTGGGGTGGTTCGGGTCGTAGACGTGGACGCGGATCGAGCCGTCGTCGCCGATCTCGTAGCCGTAGGCGAGGACCTGGTGGTTGCCGGTCAGCTTGAACGGGTTGGTCGCCGCGACCCGGATCAGGCCGATGGCCGTCAGCTTGTTGTCGTCCAGGGCCTGCTTGATCTGCGGCCACTCGCGATCGCGCGTGCGGGCCGCTCGATCCGCGGCGTTCATCGACGCCAGTCGCCAGAAGCGCATCGGCACGACCCCGAGCCGCAGCGAGCGGACCTGCTCGCGGACGAGCTGCTGGAACAGATCGGAGCCGTTGTCGGGGACGGTCGTCATCGCCGGCACCGGGCCGCCGGTGGCGAACCGCCGCCGGACGAAGAAGCTCATCCCGCCGCACAACCCGCTCGAGGCATCCCCGATGCCGACGATGCGCGGATCCAGCGGGCCGAAGCGGATCGTCGGTCCGGGCGGGAAGCTGTTCGGGAAGTGGAGGGCATCGTCGCTCGGCCGGAAGCCGGGAACGAAGTGGGACTGTGCCATGGGGGCAGGATAGCGACGGATCGTCGGGCGCCGTCTCGCAGCAGCGTGATCCGGACCGTCAGGCCTGCTCGGCGGACTCCAGGTCGAGGAGCATCTGGGCGAACTCGATCGCGTTCGTCGCGCCGTAGTTGGCGTAGCAGTTGTTGAACAGGACGTGCATGTCCTTCGACTGCGCGGCCGCCTCGCGCACCTTCGGCGCCCAGTCCTGCAACTCGTCGTCGTCGTACAGGTAGCGGAACCGCTCGACGGTCTTGATGTTCTGCTTCTCCCAGGTCTCGGTGCGCCGGCCGTGGAACCGGATGAGGGCCAGGTCGGGGGAGGTCGTCGCGACGATCGGTGGCACGCTCGACTTGAAGCCCTGCGGACCGTCGACCATGACGATCGGGATCTGTCGGTCGCCGAGGAAGCGCATGGTGCGCTCGATGTTCTTCTCGTTGAACCAGCTCGCGTTGCGGAACTCGACCGAACCGGTCAGCCCGACCGCCCGAAGGCGTTCGACGGCCTGCTCGATCTCGTCGCGGTTCTCGGACGAGGTGAAGAACCAGCGCGGGTACTGGAGCAGGATCGAGCCCAGCTGGCCGGCCTCCTTGAGCGGTTCCAGCCCGTCCGCGAACCACGCCCACACGTCGTCGCGCAGCTCGTCGGGCAGGTCCTTGGCATAGATGCGCGCCTTCTCGGCGACCTCGGCCGGCAGAGCCGAGCGGAGGTCCTTCGGAAGCCGCTTCGTCTCGGTCGGCTGGCCGGTCATCAGCGCGTGGGCCTTGATGTCGAACACGAAGTCCGGCGGTGTGCGCTCGACCCACAGCTCGGCGGTGCGCCGCACGGGCAGGGCGTAGTAGGTGGCGTCGACCTCGACCACCGGGAACCTGCTGGCGTAGTAGTTCAGCCGCTCCTCGGCGCTGTCGGCGCCCTCCGGGTAGAACACGCCGGCCGCGGTCATCGTCGGGTCCGTCCAGGACGCGGTGCCGATGCGGATCGTGGCGCTGTCGCCGATCCGGAGCGGCGACGCGGCGATGTCGGGTGACACGCCGTCGAGCCGGTCGCTTGCCGCGTCCGGCCCGGGATCGTGGGTGGTGTCGCTCATGGGCGAAGCCTACCGCCGGTACCTGCCAGTTCCCGTCCGGTTCAGGCCGGTGTCGGTACGCGCTCGCGCTCCGCGATGACACGCCGGTAGATGGCCTCGTACTCCTCGGCCATGCGGGTCGGGGAGAACCGCTCGAGCGCCTGCTTGCGGATCAGCCGGCGATCGAGGTCGCGGACCTGTTGCACCGCGAGTTCGGCCTCGATCACGTCATCGACCAGGAACCCGTTGACACCGTGCTCGATCGTCTCGGTCAGGCCGCCGGCTCGGCGCGCGATCACCGGCGTGCCGGTGGCCAACAATTCGATGGCGACGAGCCCGAACGGCTCCGGCCAGGCACCGAGCATGACCGTCGCCAGGGCACCCGCAAGCAGCGGATCGCGCGCTTTCGCGTCGACCTCGCCGAGGAACTCGATGTCGAGGTCCGGATCGTCGAGCGCGGGCTGGACGACCTCCGCGAAGTGCGCCTTCTCGTGCTCGTCGTAGACCTTGGCGGCGATGCGCAGGCGCAGCCCGGTCCGGCGGGCCAGCTCGATCGCTTCCTCGATTCCCTTCTCGGGGGTGATTCGGCCCACGACGGCGAGGTAGTCGCCGGGTTGTTCGCTGAAGGGCACGTTGTCGAAGGGCAGCCCGTGGTGGACCGTGGCCACCCAGTTCGACTCCGGGCTGAACCGGCGCTGGCTGTCGCTGATCGACACCAGCGGGATGTCCGAGAACTCCTCGAGCAGCTCCGGTGCGCCGGCCTGATCGAGCCGCCCGTGGAGCGTGCTCACGACCGGCGTCGGGCAGTACCGCGCGAACAGGAAGCCCATCGTCTCGATGTGGGAATGGATGATGTCGTAGCGCTCGTGATCGGCCCACACCTTCGCCAGGCTGATCGACACGTGCGCCGAGATATCACCCCGGTACTCGGTCGACCACAGGCTTCGTTCGATCGTGGGCACGAGCGTGCCGCCACTGATCTCGGAATCGCCGGGCGCGTAGAGGGTCACCTCGTGGCCGCGCTCAATCAGGATGTCGCCGAGCGCGGCGACCACCCGTTCCGTGCCCGCGTACGTGGGCGGTGGGACCGGCAGCATCGGGGTGGAGACCAGCGCAATCCGAAGCGGTCCGTCAGAAGAATGGGATTCCATCGCGCACATCCTAACCAGACCGGCACACGGCCCGGTGCATCGGCAAGGCCCCGTGCTCGTTGCGAATGGCTCGCGTTCGGCTCGCCGCGAGACGCCGGCTGGGGCGGCGCGCAGCGCCGCGTCGTTACGGAGCGGGGAGGACGGTGACGCGGACCATCGTCGGCGGAACGCCGATGGAGGCCAGTGAGCCGTTGTCCGGCGTGACGACGTCGAGGATGAGCAGGTACTGACCGGGCGTCGCCGGCACCGCGAGGCCCAGGGTGGCGTCGACGGTCTTCCCGGGCTCGAGCGCCGACGGCAGCGCCGCGTCGACCGGGGCCAGGTTGCTGGTGCCGCCATCGAGCGCGACCCAGTGGCCGACGACCCGGCCGTTGGTGGCAAGGGAGCCGCCGCCGCGCCGGCCGTGATCGACGACCGCCGCCTCGCCCCACGTCGCCGTCCCGAGGTTGGCGACGCGGACCGCCAGGTCGACGTTCGTCCCCGCGTCCAGGGTCGCGGCATCCGTCGCGAGCACCTTGGCGTCGAACGGCCCGACGACCCGGACGAGCATCGGCGACAGCAGGGCCTGGGTCGCCGCGTCGTAGGCGACGCCATCGGGATCGTGGAGCGTCACGGTGAGCCGGTACAGGCCCGCGGCCTTGGGCATCGTGACCTCGAAGTCGACGCCGTACTTCTTGTAGTGGCCCGCAACGGGTTGCACGACGTCGCCGACCTGTTCCGGCTGGATCAGGAGCACCTCGTCCGGCGGGGCGGCGGGCTCGGGGATCGTCTCCTCCGGAGCTGGGTTGCGGCTGCACTCGAGGCTTACGCGAGGAGTCGCCCTTGGGCTCCTCAGACGGAGCCGGCGCGCCGGCGTCGGACGCAGGCGGGGCAGCTGCCGGCTCGTCGACTGCCGGGCTTGCCTGGGCATCCTCGGGCGTGGCCTGCGGCTCTGTGGACGCGGCCGGCTCGTCGGCCGGTGTGGCCTCCGGTGTGGCCTCCGGTGTGGCTCCGGTGTGGCCGCCGGATCGGCGGACGCCTCTGGCTCAGCTACAGGAGATGCCTCCGGTGTGGCCGCCGGCTCAGCCGACGCCTCGGGCGCTGCCGCCTCTTCGGCCTGGACCTCTGCTTCTGGATCGGTCGGGACGACCGAGACGTCGATCGGATCCCAGCGGACACTGGCCTTGAGCTTCTTCGGCAGCTTGTCGCGGTCCTTGACCTCGAGCGGGATCCGTAGCAGTTGCTCGGTTCCAGCGGTCGTCATGCCCCGGACCTTCGGAGCCTCGACCTTGATGCCCTGGCCGATCAGGGTCGGCTCGGCGGCTGCCGCCTCGTCGGCCGCGTTTGCCACGCTCGACGCGCGCCGCCGCCGTTGGCTGCGCCGCGGCCGTTGGCGAGGACGTCCTTGGACGCCAGGCCCTTGCGAAGGACGATCGAGCGATGGAACCCGGAGCTCGAATTGTCGGGGTCCATCTGGGCGACGTAGCCCGGGCTGCGCGAGCTCTTGAAGGCGAACGTGTGGCCGTTCGCCGACGGGGCCGCACGCCAGATCCGGTCGATCGAGCGGGAGCCCTGGAGCACCGAGCGGATCATGTAGGCCGGGCTCGAGTAGGCATCCGCCGACACCGCGGCCGCGCCGGCGCGAATGAACCCGGCGGCGTAGTTGTCGACCCGCTGCTTCGACTGCGCGAGCGTTCCCTCGGACAGCCCCGGCTCGGTGTTGCCGCTGGCGTAGCACAGGTGGTGGAGCAGCACGATGGCGTTCTTGGCGAGCTTGATCTGGTTGCCGACGTACTTCTCGCCGAAGTACTGGTGCTTGCTGTCGCTCCCGCCAGCGACCGGGTTCAGCCCGAAGCCGTTCTGGGTGGGCGGGAAGAGGTCGTCGCGGTAGCGGCTCGGCCAGCCATTGCCGTGGCCCATGTAGACCACGACCGATGCGTCCTGCAGGGCGGCCTTGACCCGCGACCAGGTCGCGTTGGGCGACGCGATCACGGTGACGTCGGGCGTGTAGCGCCGCGCGATCCGGGCGGCTTCGTCGGCCTGCGCGCGGAAGCGGTCGGTCATGCCGGGCCCGACCGGGCCGACGACGATGACGACCTTCGCCGGGCGCGCCGCAGCCGAGACGACGGGAACCACAATTCCCGCCATCAAGAACGCCGCGAAAAGGCAGGCTAGCAGGCGTTTCACGACAGGTTGGCACAACCCCTGTTCGATGGCTTGGCGAGCGTAACCCAACTCATGGCCCCACGACCATACCCTCGTGTCGTTATCTCACAGTTATTGACGCGGCCGGGTGGCCCAGGCGTTGACAAAACGCGCCACTGGCGAGGATTGACCCACACCGCGGGACGCGCAATCGGGGATTCGCGCCCGGTCCACCTGCCCGGCCCGGGCCCCGGCGCGCATCCGGCGGGCCGCGCGTACCATCGAACGATGCCCAACCGCCTCGCCGGAGAGACGAGTCCGTACCTGCTCCAGCATGCGCACAACCCCGTGGACTGGTTTCCCTGGGGTCCTGACGCGCTGGCCCGGTCGAAGTTGCTCGACCGGCCGATCTTCCTGAGCATCGGGTACGCGGCCTGCCACTGGTGCCACGTGATGGAGCGCGAGTCATTCGAGGACCCAGCGACTGCGGCATACCTCAACGGTCGCTTCGTTGCGGTCAAGGTCGACCGCGAGGAGCGGCCGGACCTCGACCAGGTCTACATGGCCGCCGTCCAGGCGATGACCGGCGGTGGCGGCTGGCCGATGTCCGTGTTCCTGACGCCGGACGGGCGGCCCTTCTACGGCGGCACGTACTTCCCGAACGAGCCTCGCCACGGCATGCCGTCGTTCGTCCAGGTGCTGGAGGGTGTCGACCGCGCATGGCGGGAGCAGCGCAGCGAGATCGAAGGCGCCGGGCAGCGGTTGGTCGAGGCGCTCGTCGCGCAGAACCGCGTGGCGGCCGTCGCGGCAGATCCGACCCCCGCCCTGCTCGACGCCGCGACGGCCGGGATCGAGGCGTCGTTCGACGCGCGCAACGGCGGGTGGGGGAGTGCCCCGAAGTTCCCGCAGCCGATGACGATCGAGTTCCTGCTCCGGCGCTTCGTTGCGACCGGGGATGCCCGGCCGCTGGCGATCGCCCGGCGTTCGCTCGATGCGATGGCGGACGGGGGCGTCCGCGACCAGCTCGGTGGCGGCTTCCACCGCTACTCGACCGACGCCGAATGGCTGGTGCCGCACTTCGAGCAGATGCTCTACGACAACGCCCAGCTGGCGCGGGTCTACGTCCACGCCTGGGCGCTCACCGGCGACGCCCGCTACCGGGCGGTCGGCGAGGCCACGCTCGACTACGTGATCCGCGAGCTGACGACGTCGGACGGTGCGTTCGCCGCCAGCCAGGACGCCGACACCGAGGGCGAGGAAGGCGCGACGTTCGTGTGGACCGCCGACGAGATCGGCGAGGTGCTCGGGGATGACGCGCCGTTCTTCGCGGAGCATTACGAGGTGACTCCGCTCGGCAACTGGGAGGGCAGGACGATCCTGCGCCGGACGAGCCCGCCTGCGGACGCGGACGTCGAAGCACGGCTGGCCGACGCCCGCGGACGCCTGCTCGAACGTCGTTCGACGCGGCCCCAGCCGGCGCGCGACGACAAGGCGCTCGCGGCCTGGAACGGTCTGGCGATCGCGGCCTTCGCCGACGCGGGCCGCCTGCTGGGCGATGCGCGGTATGTCGAGGCCGCGGTTCGTGCCGCCGAGGCCGTCGTCGGTGGACTGCTCGGGGACGACGGCCGGCTCGGCCGCTCGTGGAAGGACGGCCGGGCGGTGGGCCAGGGCGTGCTCGAGGACTCCACGCACCTCGCCGAAGGCCTGCTCGCGCTCTACGAGGCGACGTTCGACGAGCGCTGGTTCACGACCGCGCGGGACCTCATGGACCGCGTGCTGGCGCGTTTCGAGGACCCGGCCGGCGGCTTCTTCGATACCGCGGACGACCACGAGCGACTCGTCACCCGGCCCAAGGACCTGCAGGACAACGCCACGCCGTCCGGCAACGCCGTGGCGGCGCTCGTGCTGCTGCGCCTCGCTGCGTGGACCGGCGAGGGCCGCTACCGGACCGCGGCCGAACGGGCGATCCGGACGGTCGCTCCGTTCGCCGAGCGGTACCCGACGGCGTTCGCCCAGTGGCTGTCCGCGATCGATTTCGCGTTGTCCGACGCGGTGGAGGTCGCGATCGTGGGCAACCCACGCGACGCTGCCACCCGGGCGCTGCTCGAACCGGTCGCGACCGGCTACCGCCCGAACCAGGTGCTGGCCGTGGCTGCTGCACCCGGAAGGGAGCGCCGTCCCGCTCCTGCACGACCGGGCAGCCGTCGGTGGGGCGGCGACCGCCTACGTGTGCCGTGGGTTCACCTGCAGGATGCCGGTGACGGACGCCGAAAGCCTGCGCGCCCAGCTCGAGGAGCCGGCGCGTGTCGCCTGACCCTGCCACGGCGCCATCCTCGACCGAGTTCACGATCCGCCCCGTCGAGCCCGCCGAATACGACGCGCTGGCCCGGATCACGCTCGAGGCCTACGAGGGCAACCGGGACGACCTGGGCGACGCCTACCGCGATGAGCTCCGCGACGTCGCCGGACGGGCGGCCGCCTGCCCCGTGCTCGTCGCGGTCGCTCCCGACGGCGGGCTGCTTGGCGGCGTCGCCTATGTCCCGGGGCCCGGCAACCCGATGTCCGAGCTCGAGCGGGACGGCGAGGCCGGCATCCGCATGCTGGCGGTCGACCCGGACGCGCAGGGTCTCGGCGTCGGGCGCGCGCTGACCGTCGCGTGTCTGGACCGCGCGCGCGAGGAAGGTCGCTCCGGGGTGGCCCTCTACACGCGGCCGGCCAACCTCCCGGCGCAGCGCCTGTACGCGTCCCTCGGGTTCGTCCGCGACCCGGACCGGGACTGGGAGGTCGAACCCGGCCATTGGTTGTGGGCCTACCAGCGCGCCTTCTGACCAACGTGCCGCCCGAACCGGTCGTCCCGATCCCGGCGGCGACCGTGGTCGTGCTGCGCGCGACGGCGCACGGCCCGGAGGTGCTGCTCACGCACCGCCCGGCGTCGATGGCCTTCGCCGCGGGCATGCACGTGTTTCCCGGCGGACGCGTCGACGCGGCCGATGCCGCGCCGGCGCTGGCCGCGCGCTCCGTCGTCGGCGTCGCGGAGGCAGCGGCGAGGCTCGGCGGCGATCCCGAGCCGGGCGCGGCGGCGGCCGCCCACATCGCGGCGGTCCGGGAGCTGTGGGAGGAGAGCGGCATCCTCCTTGCGGATTGCGCGGCGCCGGCCGGGGAGCTGGAGGCCGCCCGGGCCGCGCTCGTCGCCGGTTCGGCGACATTCGGGGACCTCGCCGAGGCGTTGGACCTCCGCCTTCGGACCGACCTGCTCGCGCCGCTCTCGCGGTGGGTCACGCCTCCCGGCTATCCGCGCCGCTTCGACGCGCACTTCTTCGCCGCGGTACTCCCCGACGCCGCCGCCGCTCCCTCGATCGCCAGCGACGAGGTCGTCGCGCTGGAGTGGTTCCGGCCGGGCGACGCCCTCGACGCGATGGCGGACGGCCGGATCGGCCTGTGGCTGCCCACGAGCTCGACACTCCAGCAACTGGAGCACGTCGGCGACGCCGGGGATCTGGCGCGGCTCGCACCCGGCCCGCTCGGGCCGATCCTCGTCGACCAACCCGCTCCCGACGTCATGCGGATCGTCATGCCGGCCGGGGGCGGCGTTGCAGGCCAGCCGGTCTGCGCGTACCTCGTCGGTCGCCGCCGGTTCGTGCTGGTCGACCCCGGTGACCCCACCGGACCGGCCCTCGAACGGTGTCTCGAGGAGGCCGCCGGACGAGCCGGCGAGATCGGCGCGATTGCGCTGACCCATGCCGATCCCGACCACCACGGCGGGGCCGAGGGTCTCGCCGAACGGCTCCAGATCCCGGTCTACGCCGGCCCGGGCGCGTCGCGCCGGCTTCCGTACCAGGTTCGTGAATTGGCCGATGGCGAGACGATCGGGGAGGGAGACGTAGCCGTTCGTGCGCTTGCGACGCCGGGACCGCGGCCCGACCATCTGGCGTATGTCATCGGAGACGACACAGCCGTGCTGACCGGCGATCTCGACGGCCGGCGCGGGGCCCGGATGCTGCCCGGACCAGCCGACGAAGCGGCATGGGCGGCATCCCGCGCCCGGCTCGATGCGCTCGGCTCCGTGCTTCGTCTCGGCGGACACCCCGAGCCATGAGCGATCCGACCGGCTCGGAGCACCCGACTGGCCGAGGCGCGCGGCCCGCGCCTGCCCGACGCGATCGCTCGCGTGCCCGGGCCGGTGTGGCCGTTCCTCGCCCTGACTGCGCTCGCGGCGTACGGCCGCTGGCAGGACCTGAGCGGTCTCTCGTTCGGCAGCCCGGTCAACGACGTCGCTCTCGTCGCCGGGAGCGTCCCGCCGATCGTCTCCCCGCTGCTCGGCGTGGCGCTGTTCGCCCGTCACCCGACCGCGCACCGCACGATGCCCTCGGTCGCCTTCGGCGTCACGCTGTTTGCCGTCCTGACGGTCGTCGACCGGTTGCGGGCGCCAATCCTGCAATCGATCGCCAGCCTCGATCCGACGTTCGCATCCACGGGACCGGCGTTCCTGGGCTACGGCCTGGTCCAGGCGCTCATCGCCGTCTTCGCGCTGACGTACCTGTCGCTCGGGCTCGCCGATGCCCGTCGGTTCGAGGACAGCCCTGCGGGCCGCTCCGTTCTGATCCTGTTGCTCGCCGGCGCAGTCGCGGCACCGGCAGTCAGCGCCCTGCTCGGGTTCGCATGGCTCAGCGTCCAGCCACTCTCGAGCATCGTGTCCGTGGTGTCCGTGCTCGCGACGAACCTGGCCTGGGCATATCTCGGCTGGAACGCCTACCGAGGGTGGTCCGCCGGAGAAGAGCCGGGCACCGGTTGGGCGCTCGTGACCGGAGCCGGCTTCGGCTACCTGCTCATCGCGGTCCTGGCCGCGGCGTTGAGCGTCTTCGCCTGGGTGAGCGGCGCGAGCAACAGCCAGCCGCAGTTCGTCTACGAGGTCTACCTCCTGCTCGGCGCTGGCCTGGCCGGGGTCTGGCTGGCGCTCCTGGCGGCGTTCGTTGTCGGGCTGCCGGCCGAGGCGGACGAGGCAGCGAACGCCGAAGCGATTGAGGACGCAGCAGAGGCCGACGAACCCTTCTAGGCGCGATCAGGCCCGGTCGCGCGGAAGGGCGGACGCGAGGTTCCGCAGGAAATTGAGCCCCTCGTCGACCTCCTCGGTCGGTGCGTACGGGCCGGGCATCAGGAAGCACGGCCGGCCCGCGAGGGCGACGCCTGCCAGGTGTCCCCATGACTCAGCCAATGGCCTTCCGGCGCAGGCGACGGCGGCCCGCTTGTACACGAAGACGACGGCCGCAGGCCGCCAGATCGCGACCTTCTGCCAGAGCGGCCCCACGCCCGCTCGGAGCTCTGGGTCAGTCGCCTCGTCGCGCGCGGTCGGACCCTTGAGCAGGTCCGTGATCCCGTGGCCGGCCTCGACCAGCGCGTCGTCGGCGGTTTCGACCGGTGTCGCGGGCGGCAGCACGCTGGCGAGCATGAGCCGGCGCCAGAACGACCTCCCGAGGCGGCCCTGGTGATAGTGGCCGGCATCGACGCTGACCGGCGACGGGTTGAGGCCGACGAACAGGAGATGGTCGCGAAGGGGCGGCAGGTCGGCCAGCGTGGCAGTGGCGATGCCGTCGATGTCGACGGTGGCGCGGTGTTCCCCGGGCCCCGGCCGGTGGGTGAGCGCCGCGAGCTCGTCCGGCGTCACAGCCGATCAGGCAAGCAGCGCACGGACCTCCTCGCCGAAGAGCCGCAGGGTCTCACGCTGGATGCCCGGATCGAGACCCGGGAAGTACGAGCGCGCGATGAAGTGTCCGTCGGGGCCGAGCGCGTCGCGGTAGGCGGCGATCTCTTCGGCGACCTGCTCGGGCGTGCCCACGATGGCGCGTCCCCGCACGGCGGCCTCCTGTTCTGTGGTCAGTGCCGGCGGCCGCCGCCGCTCGAGCGAGCCGTAGGCCTCGCCCATGTCCTCGTACTTCCAGCTCATGTAGTGGGCGTAGTCACGGATCGTGGCCCACGGGTCGCCGTCGCGCCAGACGAAGGTCGGCCGGTGGACGGCGATGGTCACCGTGGCGGGATCCCGGCCGGCGGCCTCCGCGCCCTGGCGGACCAGGGCGGCTCGCTCGGCCATCTTGGCGGCGGTCGCTCCGCTGGAGATGTAGCCGTTGGCGATCCGACCGGCACGCTCGACCGCGACCGGCGCGCCGGCCCCGATCCAGATCGGCGGTCCGCCGGACCGTCGCCGGTTTCGGGGTCACGTTGAAGCCCGGCTCGGGGTAGCGGTAGATCCCGTGACTGTCGCCGCGCACCAGGTCGTCGCCCCACGCCTGGCGAAGGACCTCGATGATCGCCTCGAGTCGACGTCCCTTGTGGCCCTCGGCGCCGCCGAGCCCGACGAACTCCTCCTCCCGCCAACCGATGCCGAGCCCGAGGATCAGCCGCCCGTTCGACAGCACGTCGACCGTCGCCGCGTCCTCGGCGAGGTGGAGCGGGTCGAACATCGGTGCGAGGAGCACGCCCGTGCCGAGCGCGATGCGCTCCGTGCGCGCCGCGATTGCGGCGAGGACCGGGAGCTGCGACGGCATGTAGCCGTCGTCCACGAAGTGGTGCTCGCTCGTCCAGACCGACTCGAGCCCGATCCGCTCGGCTTCGACCGCCAGATCGACGATCTCGCGGTAGATCTCGACGTCGGAGCGCGTGTCGTCGGGGTGATGCTGGGCGGTGAACAGGCCGTAGCCGAGATGCATCGTCGCGATCCGGGTGGTGCCGCGTCAGGCCGGCGGCCGGCTGTCGTCGTCGGTCGCGTCCGGGTCGTCCAGCCGTTTCTGGATCTCGCTCTGGGCCTTCGTGGCCTCCGTCCGGGCCCCACGGACCGCCTGACCGACCGCCTCGCCCCATTTCGGCAGCGTCTTGGGACCGCGCCAGATGAGGACGGCGCCGAGGATCAGGATGAGGACGATGATCAGGTCGACCGGCATGGCGTGATGGTAGCGCCTCCCGCGCTCGACCTACCCCGGCTATCGTGCCTCGATGCTCCTCGTGTACGGGCCGCGCTCAGCGTCGTACGACTTCGGGCCGGGCCACCCCTTGACGCCGCGCCGGTTCGGACCGGGGATCGACCTGCTGCGGGCGGTCGG
Organism: uncultured Chloroflexia bacterium; assembly: GCA_963721655.1. Lineage (GTDB taxonomy): Bacteria > Chloroflexota > Limnocylindria > Limnocylindrales > CSP1-4 > DASTYU01. Next base: position 525,546 of record CAVRKH010000021.1, read on the forward strand.
CGCGACGCCCGGACTGGCGCCGGAGCCGGTCGTGGACGACGAGCTCCTCGCCTGCCATTCCGCGGGGTTCATCGGCGTCGTCCGGGGCTTCTCCGCTGACCCCTTCGGGCTGCCCGCCGCGGGGATCGCCGAAGGCGGCGACGTGCCCCCGTTCCGCGACATGCACGAGGCCGGGTCGATGGTGGCGGGCGGATCGCTCCGGGCGATGGAGGCGATCCTGCGCGGCGACGTCGAGCACGCGTTCCACCCGGGTGGCGGGCTCCATCACGCGATGCGCGACCGTGCATCGGGGTTCTGCATCTACAACGACGTGGCGTTGGCGGTGGCCCGCGCACGCCGCGACGGATTGCGGGTCCTGTACGTCGACCTCGACGTGCATCACGGCGACGGCGTCCAGGCGCTGTTCCGGGATGACCCCGGCGTCCTGACGGTGTCCATCCACGAGACCGGTCGCTACCTCTTTCCCGGGACGGGCTTCGCCGACGAGATCGGGGAGGGCGCCGCGGCCGGGACCTCGGTCAACGTGCCGCTCGAGCCGGGAACGGGTGAGGGGCCGTGGCTGGATGCGGTCCGGTTGCTGGTGCCGTCGCTTGCGGCGGCCTTCCGGCCCGACATCGTGGTGTCGCAGCACGGCGCCGACTCGCACGCGTTCGATCCGCTGGCGCACCTCCGGGTCACCACCACGGCGATGGGGGCCGCGGCACGGATCGTCGACGCGGTCGCGCACCGCTGGGCGGGCGGTCGCTGGCTGGCGACGGGTGGCGGCGGCTACGACGCGTACCGGGTGGTGCCCCGGTCGTGGTCGCTCGTGTGGCTGGCCGGAGCGCACCAGGAGGTTCCCCTTGCGACGCCGGAAGTGTGGCGGGAGCGGTGGGCCGAGGAGGCGGCACGGTACGGGCAGGCGCCACTCCCCGAGACGTTCGACGATCCGCCGAATGCCGGCTTCCGCCTGGAGCCGGCCCAGGCCGCCGCCGAAGAGCTGTCCGCCGCGACGGCGGATCTCGTGGCCTCGGTCGTCGTTCCGGCGCTCGTGCGGGCGGCGGTGCGGCGGGGCTGGTGGGATCCACTCGCTCCTGCAGGGGACGAGGCATTCGCGTCGGTCCCGGCAGGCGCGCCAACCGTGCATGCACGCGCAGATGCATCGGAGCTCGCTCGAGTCGCGCTCGCGGATCGCGTCCTTCCGGCGCATCCACGATCCATGCTCGCCGCGGCGGACGAGCGCGATCGATTGAGCGTCACCGCGGCGATCGTGCAGGACGTGCTCGTCGGCGCGGTCGTCTCGGCGGCCGCAGAGTCCGGCGCCGGCCGCGAGATCCTCGCGATCGGGGTCGCCCCGGAGCATCGGGGGCACGGGTTGGCATCGGCGATGCTCGAGGCGCACGTCGCCTCGTTCCGCCCCGGCGATGAGTCACTCTCCGCGACCATCACCGTCGCCGAGCGCGATCCGATCGAACCGCTCGACCACGCGCTCCGGGCATCGATCGCCCGCCGCCTCTTCGAAGGCGCCGGCTTCGAGGTCCGCCCCGCCTCCGGCCGCATCCGCGGCGTCGACCCGCTCGCCCTCGAGGCGACCCTCGGCTGATCAGCCGGTCCGGCCCACGGCCCAACGCCGCGCGGCGGCCGGTCGAGGATGCGCACACTGTCGCCGGTCACGTCGGCCCAGAGCAATGCGTTGCCCGGCCACGGGCCGGTGCCGGCCAGGGCGGCAATGGCGTCGGCCACCGGTGCGGGATACGCCGCTCGCAGCGTGGCTTCGAAGCGCCGTGCCAGCTCCCGGGTCGCTCGCGTCGACCGAACGACGAGCAACTGCCCGACCGTCGGGCTGTCCGCGAACCGCCAGAAATCCGCGGATGGCAGCGACTCGGCCTTCATCCGCGCCCATCCGAGCTGTTGCTCGAGCCGCCGCACCTGCGAATGGACCTCAGTTGCGATGACCTGAGCAGGCTGCGGATCGTGCAACACGACGTCGATCCGCCCTCGGGCCGGTTTGTAGACCGGGACCTCCGTCAAACGGCGCCACCGCGGGTGGGCGATCCGCAGCAGCTCCTCGACGATCCGTGCCTGGATGTGGTCGCGCACGATCGGCCCGGTGTTCGGATAGAGCCGGACCGACAGGTCCGCCCCAAGCGCATCGGCCAACGCGACGAGCGCCGGAAGGCTCCCGTCGCGGTTGCCAGCTCAATCTCGTTGAGGTGGCTGCGGCTGATACCCGACGCGCCGGCGACGCGCTGAATTGAGAGCCCCGCGTCAAGGCGAAGGCGACGCGCGTCCTCCCCAACCATGGGCGCGGACCCGCTCGAGGGCCTTGCGCCGCCGCCGATCGCCCTCGCGGCTGGGATTTGCCACGGACACAGTGAAGCAGGCACCGCTCACCGCACGATTACTCCCGAGCGGGCGCACGCGGATGTCGACCCCATCGACTCATTCCGCCGGCAACGGCTCGCTGGCAAGCCTGATCTCGCGAAATGGTCGGCGACATCGACAACACCCGCCGTTTCGCTCGGTCTTGATGTCACCAACGTCGCTGCGGTCGACCAGCGCGACTGGAGTGCGACCGATCCCTCGAGAATGTCGATGGCATCGACATCGGGCTTCGTCGGACCGGAGCCGCGGCCGTTGTTGACATGAGATGGCGTGGTTGCGCGACGAGACTGTGGTCTGCGCGGCCACGACCGAGCGTGGCGCTGGCGTCGAGATAGAACATCTGGTCGATTTGGAGGCAGGAACCTATACTGGCAGGTCCCATGGCCACGCTCGCCCGCACGGATCCGCTCGCGCCGTTCAGCCCGGCCGTCCGCGAGTGGTTCGCCACGAGCTTCGAGGCCCCGACCGAGGCTCAGGCCGAGGGCTGGGCGGCGATCGCGCGTGGCGAGCACACGCTGATCCACGCGCCGACGGGGAGTGGCAAGACGCTCGCCGCGTTCCTGTACGCCCTCGACCGCCTCGTTCGAGACCCCAGCCCGCCGCCCACCCGCGAGAACCCGGGCCACGTCCGCGTCCTGTACATCAGCCCGCTCAAGGCCCTCACCTACGACGTCGAGCGCAACCTCCGCGCACCGCTCGCCGGGATTGCGCTCGCGGCCGCCCGCCTCGGCGAGGCCGAGCCACACATCACGGTCGCGAGCCGGACCGGCGACACGCCCCAGGAGGATCGCCGCGAGATCGCCCGGCGCCCGCCGGACATCCTCATCACGACGCCCGAATCGCTCTACCTGATGCTCACCAGCGGCGCACGCGAGGCCCTCCGCAAGGTCGAGCACGTGATCGTCGACGAGGTCCACGCGATCGCGGGCAGCAAGCGCGGCGCCCACCTCGCGTTGAGCCTCGAGCGCCTCGAGCACCTCCGGGCGGAGGACACGAGCTCACCCCAGCGCATCGGCCTCAGCGCGACGCAGCGCCCGCTCGAAACGATCGCCCGGTTCCTGGGCGGCACCGGCGCCGACCGCCAGGTGAGCATCGTGGACGCCGGCACGCGCAAACCCCTCGAGCTCGAGGTCGTCGTCCCCGTCGACGACATGAGCACGCTCGGCGAACCGCTGCCGCTCGACGAACAGCCGGGTGGGCCGGCCACCAACCCGGAGACCCGCTCGAGCATCTGGCCGGCGATCCACCCGCGGATCCTCGAGCTGATCCGGGAGCATCGCAGCACGATCGTCTTCACGAACAGCCGGCGGCTGTCGGAACGGCTCGCCCAACGGCTCAACGAGCTGGCCGGCGAGGAGCTCGTCCGCGCCCACCACGGGAGCATCGCCCGCGAGCAGCGCCTCGCGATCGAAGAGGAGCTCAAGGCCGGCCGCCTCCCGGCGCTCGTCGCGACCTCCTCGCTGGAGCTCGGCATCGACATGGGCGCGGTCGACCTCGTCATCCAGGTCGAGAGCCCCACGAGTGTGGCCCGCGGTCTGCAGCGGGTGGGCCGTGCCGGCCACCAGGTCGGCGCCCCGAGCAAGGGCGTCATCTTCCCGAAGTACCGCGGCGACCTGCTCGAGACCGCCGTCGTGACCCGCCGCATGCACGAGGGCGCGATCGAAGCCACGATCCTTCCGCGCAACCCGCTCGACGTCCTCGCCCAGCAGATCGTGGCGATGGCGGTCATGGATCGCTGGCACGTCGACGACCTCCTTGCGACGGTCAATCGCGCCGCGCCGTACGAGACCCTCAGCCGCGACGTGCTCGAAGGCGTCCTCGGCATGCTTGCCGGCGCCTACCCGAGCGACGAGTTCGCCGAGCTGAAGCCACGCCTCGTGTGGGACCGCGTGACGGATGTCATCGAAGGCCGGCGCGACGCGCGGGTCGTGGCGGTCACGAGCGGCGGCACGATCCCGGATCGCGGCCTGTACGGCGTGTTCATGGTCGGCGAACCCGGTCAGGTCGGACGGCGCGTCGGCGAGCTCGACGAGGAGATGGTCTACGAGAGCCGGGTCGGCGAGGTCATCACGCTGGGCGCGAGCTCCTGGCGGATCGAGGAGATCGGCCACGACCGGGTCACGGTCAGCCCGGCGCCAGGCGTGCCCGGCAAGCTCCCGTTCTGGCACGGCGACGCCGTCGGCCGGCCCATCGAGCTCGGGCGCGCGCTCGGGGCGTTCGTCGGCGAGATCGAGGGCGACCTCGCCCGCGGCGACACGGGCCGGCGGGCCGCGGCAGCCCGGCTGCGCGAGGCGCACGACCTCGACGAGCGGGCCGCCGACAACCTGCTGATGTACCTCGAGGACGAGCGCGAGGTCACCGGCTCGCTGCCGACCGATCGGCGGATCGTCGTCGAGCGCTTCCGCGACGAGCTGGGCGACTGGCGGCTGTGCCTGCTCACCCCGTTCGGCGGCCGTGTCCACGCTCCGTGGGCGCTCGCGCTCGAAGCGCGCCTCCAGGAGCGCCTCGGCATGGAGGTCCAGACGATCTGGTCGGACGACGGCATCGCGATCCGCCTGCCCGAGGGGGACGCCACGCTCGACGGCGTCGAGGAGCTGCTGTTCCCCGACCCCGAGGAGGTCGAAGACCTCGTCGTCGGGCAGGTCGCGTCATCGGCAATGTTCGCGAGCCGCTTCCGCGAGAACGCGGCACGTGCGCTCCTGCTCCCTCGCCGCCGGCCCGGAACGCGGACGCCGCTGTGGCAGCAGCGCCAGCGTGCGGCAGGGCTGCTCGCCGTCGCCAGCCGCTACGGCTCATTCCCGATCCTCGTCGAGACGTACCGCGAATGCCTGTCCGACGTGTTCGACCTGCCGGCGCTGCGCGAGGTGCTCGAAGGCGTGGCCCGGCGCGACATCGCGGTCCACAGCGTCGAGACCCTGCGCGCCTCCCCGTTCGCGAGCTCGCTCCTGTTCGACTACGTCGCCGCGTACATGTACGACGGCGATGCCCCGCTGGCCGAGCGGCGAGCGGGCGCGCTGACGCTCGACCGCGACCTGCTGCGCGAGCTGCTCGGGCAGGAGGAGCTGCGCGAGCTGCTCGACGCCGACGCGCTGGCCGACCTCGAGCTGTCGCTCCAGGCGCTGTCCGACGATCGAAAGGCCACGACCGCCGACCAGGTCCACGATCTGCTCCGACGACTGGGCGACCTGACGCCCGAGGAGGTTGCCGCCCGCAGCGAAGGCGGGGCAGCCGTGGCCGAGCGCTGGCTCGAGGAGCTCGTCCGGACGCGGCGTGCCGTGCTCGTCCGGATCGCGAGCGAAGGTCGCTGGATCGCCATGGAGGACGTCGCCCGCTACCGCGACGGCATCGGCGTCCAGGAACCGGCCGGCGTGCCGAGCGCGTTCCTCGCTCCGGCCGTCAACGCGCTCGACGGGCTGCTCGCGCGCTGGGCGCGGACCCACGGTCCGTTCCTGACGCACGAGCCGGCGCGGCGCTGGGGGATGCCCCTGCAGGCCGTCGAGGATGCCCTCGAACGGCTGCTCGCGGCGGGCACGATCCTTCGCGGTGAGTTCCGGCCCGGCGGCGCCGAGCGCGAGTGGTGCGACCCGGACGTGCTGCGGCTGCTCCGCCGGCGGTCGCTGGCGCGCCTGCGACGCGAGGTCGAGCCGGTCGATCCGGCAGCGCTCGCCCGGTTCCTGCCCGAGTGGCACGGGATCGCCGCGGTGGGGAGCACCGAGTCCCCGTTCCGTGGCTCGGCCGCCCTCGAGCGCCTCGCGACCGTCGTCGACCAGCTCGCGGGCCTTGCGATCCCGGCGTCGGTCCTCGAGCGCGACGTCCTCCCGGCCCGCATCCCCGGCTACCAGCCGCGGCTGCTGGACGAGCTGGGGTCGCTCGGCGAGGTCGGCTGGGTGGGGCGGGGGAGCCTCGGCCGCGACGACGGGCGCATTGCCCTGTTCCGCCCGGGTCGCGAAGCGCTCCGGCCTGCCACGTCCCCCGACGAGACCCAGCGGCCCGCCGGCCCGCGCCACGACGCCATCCGCGAGCACCTGGCCCGCCGCGGCGCCTCGTTCTACCGCGAGATCTACTCGGCCGCCGGCGGCGGCTCCGACCGCGAGGTGCTCGACGCGCTGTGGGACCTCGTGTGGGCCGGCGAGGTCACGAACGACACGTTCGCGCCCCTGCGCGCGCTGCGCTGGAAGCGGACCGGTCGGGACTCGCGGAAGCGGCCGGGCCGCCTGACCGCGCTCGGCCCGCCCGAGGCGGCAGGTCGGTGGTCGCTCGTGGAACCGGCTACCGCGTCCCCAACGGAGCGGCTCCACGCCCAGAGCCTCGCCCTGCTCGAACGGCACGGCGTGCTCACCCGCGAGGCAGTGGTCGGCGAGGGGATCGAGGGCGGCTTCAGCGCGGTGTACCCCGTGCTCCGCGCCCTCGAGGAGGCCGGCCGCATCCGGCGCGGCTACTTCGTGGACGGACTCGGCGCCGCCCAGTTCGCGCTCGCGGGCGCACTCGACCGGCTGCGCGCCGTCCGCGAGCCATCGGACGCGGATCCGCTCACCCGGACTGCGCATGTCCTCGCCGCCGCCGACCCGGCCAACCCGTACGGGGCGGCCCTGCCCTGGCCGCGACGCGGCGACGACGATCGCCGGCCGCTCCAGCGGGCGGCAGGCGCGTACGTCGTGCTGGTCGATGGCGAGGCAGCCCTGTATCTCGAGCGTGGCGGCGCAACCCTCCAGGTGCTGTCTCCCGCCGACGACCCGGCGGTCGCCACGGCGGCGCTGCGCGCCCTGGCCGTGCTCGTCGCCGACGGTCGCTTCCGGGAGCTCGTGGTGACCAAGGTCGACGGGCTTCCCGTGGCCGAGTCCCCGTTCCGGGCCGCGCTCCTCGAGTCGGGCTTCGTTCCCGGCTACCGCGGCCTCACGCTCCGCGCGTCCGCGGCGCCGGCAACGCTGACGCGTCGCTGACCGGGCCGATCCGATCGTGCCCGAGGGCGACACGCTCCATCGGACCGCCGCCGGGCTGCGCCCGTATCTCGTCGGTCGGACGGTGACCGCAGCCCGGACGGGCGGCCCGGGCGCCGTCCCGCAGGTGGACCGCATCGTCGGCCGCGAGATCCGCTCGGTGGAGGCGCTGGGCAAGAACCTCCTGATCCGCTTCGACGGCGATCTCGAGCTGCGCACGCACCTGCGGATGAACGGCTCGTGGCATCGCTACCGGCCGGGCGAGCGCTGGCGCCGGCCGCCGTCGCGGGCACGCCTCGTGCTCGAGGTTCCGGGCGCCGTCGCGGTGTGCTTCGATGCCCCGGTCGTCGAACTCTTCGAGGAGCGGGCCGAAGCGCTCCACCCGGCCCTGGGCAGCCTCGGACCGGACCTCCTGGACCCCGACTTCGACGCTGCAGAGGCGGTGCGCCGACTCCGCGCCCCGGAACGCCGCGACCTCTCGATCAGCGCCGCGCTGCTCGACCAGCGGGCGCTCGCCGGCATCGGCAACATCTGGCGCAACGAGACGCTGTTCGCCGAGCGGGTCGACCCGCTCGCGCGGGTCGCCGACCTCGACGACGACACGCTCCGCCGGATCGTCGAGACGGCCCGGCGCCTGCTGACGGCGAGTGCCGGGATCGCCCCGGGGCGCAGCGCCCCGATGCGCGTCTACCGGCGCACGGGACGGCCGTGTCCGCGGTGCGGGACGGCGATCCGATCGGACCAGCTCCGCGGCGAGAACCCGCGGACGACGTACTGGTGCCCGTCGTGTCAGGGTCGACCGTGATGACCGACATCGAGGTCACGACGTCGGACCGGTTCGGACGGCTGGACGACCACGGTGGTCGTCACCGACCCGGACGGATCCTCGAGCCGCCACGAGGTCACGGTCACGCGGGCGGTCCTCGATCGGCTGGCGCCAGGCGCAGACGATCCGGTCGACCTGGTCCGGCGCTCGTTCGTGTTCCTCCTCGAGCGCGAGCCGAAGGAGTCGATCCTGCGCTCGTTCGACCTCCCGGTCATCGGCCGCTACTTCCCCGACTACGAGCGCGCGATCACCGGCTAACGCCGCGCCCGGCGCAACACCGGCGCGGCCGAAGCGTCACACTGCCAACCGGGAAGTCGAAGGCGCCGCGGAGGGTGGCGCCGGAGGGGAACCGAATGACCGAGTCCGTCACGAGCCTCGGAGTCACCGAAGCCCCCACCGCCGAGGGCGCCCGCCCGAGCATCGACCTGCCGATCGGCGCCCTGATCCGGATCTCGGCGTTCTGGCTCGGCCTCACCGCGATCGATGCGGTCGTCACCGCGGCGGTCCAGGCGCGCGTCAAGTTCGACAACCTCGTGGCGCCCGGCACCGAGGGCACGGCGCTGGCCGTCGTCGCGATCCTCGTGTTCGTGTTCTCGGTCGCCGTCCAGCCCACGGTCGGCTCGATCAGCGACTACACCACGACCCGCTGGGGCCGGCGCAAGCCGTACATCGTGTTCGGCGCGCTGTTCGACGTCGTGTTCCTCGTCGGCATCGCGACGGCCAATTCGCTGGTGGCGATCGCCGCCTTCGTCACGCTGCTCGCTCTCAGCACGAACATCGCCCGCGGTCCGTTCCAGGGCTACGTCCCGGACCTCGTGCCGGACAAACAGGTCGGGCTGGCCAGCGCGATGGTCGGGATGTTCCAGGTCCTCGGCAACGTTCTCGGGTTTGCCCTGGCGGCCATCGCGACCACGACGGGCAACGTCGGGGCGGCGATCGTGGCGATCGCCGTCGTCGAGCTCGTGACGATGCTGAGCGTCGTCCTGCGCGTCCCGAAGGGGCCGCCGGCCAAGTCGCGCGAGGGCCGGTCGTGGCTGGCGATCGCCGCGGAGACGTGGGGCACCGACATCCTCCAGGAGAAGAGCTACATCTGGATGCTCGCCTCGCGCCTGTTCATCCTCATGGGCGGCGCCGCGGTCCTCAACTTCGTCTTCTTCTACCTCGCCGACGCGCTCGGCCTGAGTGAGTCTCAGTCCGGCAGCGCCTTCCTCCAGATGCTGGCCGCGGCGACGATCCTGAGCCTGATCGCGATCGTGCCGGCGTCGCGGCTGTCGGACCGGATCGGACGCAAGCCCGTGATCTACGCCTGCACGGCGCTCGGCGCGCTTGGCCTCGGGATCATCGCCGTGGCGCCGGACGTCAACGTCGCCACGGTCGGCGCGGCCATCTTCGGCGCCTCGCAGGGCACCTTCCTCGCCGTCGACTGGGCGCTGATGACCGACATCATTCCCAAGGCCGCCTCGGGGCGGTACATGGGCCTCTCGAATGTCGTCACGGCGTCGTCCACCACGATCGCGGTCGCGATCGGCGGGATCACGATCGACCTCCTCAACCGGTCGCTCGGCGTCGGCGTCGGGAATCGCATCGAGCTCGTCTTCGGGATGGTGTACTTCCTGCTCGGCGCCGTCGCGCTTCGCCCGGTCGTGGAGCCCGATCGCCGCCGGTCGCGCGCGGCACCCCCGGTCGCGATTACACCTGGAGCCCCAGGAACTCCCTGACCCGCCGGTCGACGGCGCCCGGCGAGCGCAACGACTCGAGCCGCCACGACGACGGGTGCAGCCAGCGGAACGGATCCGCCTGACGGTAGAGCCACGGCACGAACGCCCACAGGAAGACGAGGTAGTCCAGGCGGACGGGACGCGCCCCGAACCCGAACAACGCCTGCAGCTGGATGATCGTCAACGGCAGCGTCACCAGGCTGAGCACCACCGACACGCCGAGCCAGACGAGCCCCCACAGGCGGGTACGCGGCGCGAGGATGAACCAGACGACGGCCGGCGCCCACTTCATCCACGTCGCGAGCGCCCACAGCAGTCCCCCAAGACGTGGACCGGTGAACTGCGCGGCCCACAGCATCAGCGTCAGCTGCAGGTTGATGTTGCCGGTATCGAGGTTTGCCCCGAACGGGAACGCGAGGAAGGCGACGATCGCCGCGGTCGTCAGCGGCCGCCTGCTGTACGCCCAGTGGATCGTCCACAGGAGCCCGAGGATCGTCGCCCCCCGCCAGACGAACCAGGCCACGTCCCACGGCAGGAGCGCCCAGGGCGCGAACAGCGGCAGCATCCACGGCGCGTAGACGTACGGCATGAAGGGTCCGATCGGCACGTACGGGTTGCCGCCGTTGATCCACAGCCGCACGCCCGCCCAGTAGGCACGTGCATCGGCGCCGGCCGGCTCGCCGCGCGCGATCATCCCGGCGAGCAGGATCGAGAACGTCAGGCTCAGCAGGACGATCGCGGTGATCCGGCGCGGATCGCGCAGCCGCGAGGCCTCGCGGCGCAGCGCCCGACGGAAGACGCCCGCCCTTCGGCGCGTGGGACGATCGAGGACCGTGCTCGTCAGCTCCCCCCAGCCGACCCCGATCCGGCCCCGCCCGCTCGCCGAACCCGGAACGGGGTTCAGCCCCTTCGGGTCATGCTCGTCGGCCATCGCGACGGCATTCTCGCACGGTCCCGAACCGCAACGAGGACCGACACCGCGTGTGCCCCGCTCGCCACGGTATGCTCACGCATCATTTGACACATCCCGAAGGGAAGCCGTGGCCGAAGGTTCCGTCATCATCATCGGCGGCGCGGAGGACAAGGTCCGCGATCGGGTCATCCTGAGTCGCTTCGCCAGCCTGGCCGGCGGTCGCGACGCGACCATCGCGGTGATCTCGACCGCCTCGTCGCTCGGGGCCGAAGCCGGCGAGCGCTATCGCCACGTGTTCGCCGACCTGGGCATCGAGCGGGTCCGCCCGCTCCACGCGATCACCCGGTCGCAGGCCAACGACGAGAGTGCAGCGCGCCTCGTGAAGGACGCGACCGGCATCTTCCTGACCGGGGGCAACCAGCTCCGGCTGTCGTCCACGATCGGCGGGACGCGGCTGGCCGACTCGATCCTCGAGCGGTTCCGCAACGGCGCGGTCATCGCCGGGACCTCGGCCGGGGCGAGCGCGATGAGCAGCCACATGATCGCCTTCGGTGCCTCCGGCGCGACGCCAAAACACCGCATGGCCCAGATCGCGGCCGGTCTCGGGGTGCTGCCCGGGGTGATCGTCGACCAGCACTTCCAGCAGCGGAACCGGCTCGGGCGGCTGCTCAGCCTGATCGCCCAGAACCCGAGTCTGCTCGGGCTGGGCGTCGACGAGGACACCGCCGGCGTGGTCGGGCCCGACCACATCATGGAGGTGATCGGGCGCGGCTCGATCACGGTCGTCGACGGTGCCGGCTCGGAGACCGACGCCTGGGAGATCCACGGCCACCGACCGCTCATGATCAGCGGCGTCGTGCTCCACTCACTGCCCGCCGGCTATCGCTTCGACCTGCGGCGCCGCCAGCGGATCGCGACACCCGCCCTCCACGCACTGCCCGGCCGCGAGGCCGCATCGAGCTGATCGCCGAACCGACCGCCAGCTAGGGGAAGCCCGTGGCCAAGACGCCGCCCGTCGCCAGGAGGAAGTCCGCTCTCGACTCGAACGGCGCGAAGCCGCGCCGGCGAGCCTCTGACACGTCCGGCGTGCCTCGCCCGGAACCGACCCTGCGCATCGTCGAGACGCGCATCCTGCGCGGGCCGAACTACTGGGCGCGCGAGCCGGTCGTCCGGATGCTCGTCGATCTCGGCGTGCTCGAGCAGTTCCCATCGAACACGATCCCGAACTTCACCGACACGCTGGTCGCGCTGATCCCGACGCTCGAGGACCATGCGTGCTCGCTCGGGCGGCGGGGCGGCTTCGTGACGCGGCTGCGCGACGGGACGTGGATGGGTCACGTCGCCGAGCACATCGCGCTCGAGTTCCAGAACCTGGCCGGGACCGACGTGCGCCACGGCAAGACCCGCTCCGCCGGACCGACCGGCTTCTACAACTGCATCTACGAGTACCGCGAGGAGCAGGTCGGGATCCGTGCCGGGATCATGGCCGTCGGGCTCGTCAACTACCTCGTCGCGCCGACCGACCCAGAGCACCTGTTCGACTTCGCCAACGAGCTCGAGGAGCTGATCTCGCTCGCCGAACGGCGGGCGTTCGGGCCGTCGACGCAGGCGCTGATCGACGAGGCGGTGAGCCGCGACATCCCGTTCATCCGGCTCGACCGCCATTCGCTCGTCCAGTTCGGCCACGGCGTCCACCAGCAGCGGATCCGCGCGACGATGACCTCGCGGACATCGGCCATCGCCGTCGATGTCGCGTCCGACAAGAGCCTCACGAACCGGTTGCTCGACTCGGCCGGCCTGCCGGTCCCGAGGGCCGAGGTGGTCGAGGACGAGGAGGCGGCGGTGGCCGCCGCGAGCCGCGTCGGCTACCCGTGCGTGGTCAAGCCGCTCGACGGCAACCACGGACGCGGCGTCCACCTCGACCTGCGCTCGCCCGAAGCGGTTCGGGCGGCCTATCCGGGCGCCCTGCGAGAGAGCCGCCAGGGCGACGTCGTGGTCGAGTCGTACATCACCGGCAACGACTACCGCTGCCTCGTCATCGGCGGCAAGGTCGCGGCGATCGCCGAGCGCGTCCCGGCCTCGGTCGTCGCCGACGCGGAGCACACCGTTCGTCAGCTCGTCGAGATCGCGAACGCCGATCCGCGGCGCGGCATCGGCCACGAGAAGGTGCTCACGAGGATCAGGATCGACGCGGCGGCCGAGGAGCTCGTCCGTGCCCAGGGCTTCGGGCTCGACGACGTCCCGCCCGAAGGCACGCGGGTCAAGCTCGCGCTGACGGGCAACATGTCGACCGGCGGCACGTCGATCGACCGCACGATCGAGGCCCACCCGGACAACGTGGAGATCGCCGAGACCGCGGCACAGATCGTCGGGCTCGACGTGGCCGGCATCGACTTCATCTGCCCGGACATCGCGACGCCCGTCCGCGAGACGGGCGGCGGGATCGTCGAGGTCAACGCCGCGCCCGGGTTCCGGATGCACACCCACCCGACCGAGGGCGAGCCGCAGTACGTCGCCAAGCCCGTCATCGACTCGCTCTTCCCGCCCGGCACGACGGCCCGCATCCCGATCCTCGCGGTGACCGGCACGAACGGGAAGACGACGACGGTCCGGATGATCGCGCACATCCTCAAGCTCATGGGCCGCCGGGTCGGGATGACGTCGACGGACGGCATCGTGGTCGACGGCCGGTTGATGAAGAAGGGCGACATGAGCGGCCCGAAGTCGGCGCTCATGGTCCTCCAGAACCCGACCGTCGACACCGCCGTGTTCGAGGTCGCGCGCGGCGGCATCCTCCGCGAGGGCCTCGGCTACGACCGCAACGACGTCGCCGTGGTGACCAACGTCAGCGGCGACCACCTCGGCCTCGGCGGGATCGACTCGATCGGGCAGCTGGCGAACGTCAAGGGCGTCATCGTCGAGGCCGTCCCGCGCTCGGGGACCGCGGTTCTCAACGCCGACGACAGTCACGTCTACCGGATGGGCCGCCACTCGCGCGGCAGCGTCGTGCTGTTCTCGATGTCGACGACGAAGGGCGAGGAAGGGTTCGACCGCGTCGACGGCCATACCGGGCGCGGCGGGGCGGCGTTCTGCCTCGAGCCGTCACCGCAGGGCGAGCTGATCGTGCTCCGCCACGGGCCGCGGACGATGCCGGTCCTGTACACGCACCTGATCCCCGCCACGTTCGGCGGGAAGGCGCGGATGAACGTGGCGAACGCGCTGGCGGCGGCAGCCGCGGCGTGGGCCTCGGGTGCGCACCTGCACGACATCCGGCAAGGGTTGCGGACCTTCACGACGTCGTTCTTCCAGGCGCCCGGCCGGCTCAACCTGCTCGACGTCGGCGGGATCCGGCTCGTGATCGACTACTGCCACAACGTGGACGGCATGCGCCAGCTGGCCGACTTCGTCGAACGGATGATGCTCGACTCGCAGTCGAAGGCGGGGCGCATCGGGTCGAACGCCAAGCAGGCGCGCGTCGGTCGCGCGATCGGGGTGATCGGGATCCCGGGCGACCGCCGCGACGAGGACCAACGCGAGTACGGGGCGATCGCCGCGACGGCGTTCGACGAGATCATCGTCCGCGAGGACAAGAACCTGCGCGGACGCCAGCCGGGTGAGACGGCCGGACACGTCGTCGAGGGCGTGCGTCACGCGAAGGAAAACGGCGTTGCGCGCGTCGGCCGCGCCGAGAAGGTGCTCGAAGAGATGTCGGCGGTCCGGACGGCCCTGCGGCGCGCCGGCCCGGGCGATCTCGTGGTGTGCTGCGTCGACGACGCGATCGCGGTCTATCGCGAGGCGATGACCCTCGCCGGCCAGGCCCGCGGCGGCACGGCCTTCGCCGACCCCGGCGAGCTGGAGGCGCCCGAGGGCTGAGGCCTGCGCGGCGGCATACGATTCAGCGGTCGCGGCTGACGATCCCGCATCGAGGGGCCGCGTCGCGGCCGATGGGGGAGGTCCAGCATGCTTCGGGGGACGACCGTCGCCGCTCTTGTCGCGGCAGCCGCCGTGGTGGTCGGCTGCAGCTCGGGCGGCGAGGAGCTCGCTTCGCAACCAGCGCCGGGCGGCAGCGTCGCCAATCTCACGGGCGAGCCGTGCAACCCGCCGCAGCAGGACGGGGTAACGCTGACCTTCGTCTCGTTCGGCGGCGCATACCAAGACGCCGAGAAGCGAGCATGGCAGGAGCCCTACACGGAGCTCACGGGCGTCCAGTTCGCGAACGATGAGAACTCCTCGAACGCGACGGTCAGGGCGCAGGTCGAGTCCGGCCAGGTCATCTGGGACGT
The DNA here is from genome assembly GCA_963721655.1 of uncultured Chloroflexia bacterium. Classification (GTDB taxonomy): domain Bacteria; phylum Chloroflexota; class Limnocylindria; order Limnocylindrales; family CSP1-4; genus DASTYU01. The sequence continues at coordinate 540,587 of CAVRKH010000021.1, forward strand.
CGTGGACGTCGGCAACGACTTCGGGCTGGACGCCCACCGGGACCTGCTCGAGCTGCTCGACTACTCCCTGATCCCGCGCGATGAGATGAACGCGGACCTGGGAGTCACTGACTACCGCGTTCCGGTCATCACATACGGCACCGTGCTCGCCTACAACACCGACGAGACCGGCGGCCAAGCCCCGGCCGGCTGGGCGGATTTCTTCGACACTGCGACGTTCCCGGGCAAGCGTGGCGTCTGGGATTACGCCACGGGCGGGATCTTCGAGATGGCCTTGCTAGCCGACGGCGTCGCTCCGGCCGATCTCTATCCGCTTGATCTCGAACGCGCGACAGCGAAGCTCGACGCCATCAAGGACGGCGTCGTCTTCTGGGGATCCGGCGCGGAGTCGAGGGAGCTGATCGGCTCAGGCGAGGTTGCCATGTCGATGATGTGGAACGGACGGGCGTGGTATGCGATCCACGAGGACAATCGGCCGGTCGATATCCAGTGGAACCAGCAGATCATCAGTGCCAACTACTTCGTCGTCCCCAAGGGCACACCAAATCGCGATGCTGCGATGCGGTTCATTGCCTGGACCGCCTGCGCCGAGAACAACGCAGCCCCCTCGAAGTACATCCCGTACGGGCCCACGAATGTCAACTCCGAACCCGATCCCGCGATGGTCGAGGACCTCGCAGTCAACCATGTCGACGCGGACACTGCGTACTTCGATGACGACTACCTGGTCGACCACTTCGACGAGATCGACGCGGCCTGGCGGGACTGGAAAGCCCGCTGACCGCCTCCGCAGGTTGACAGGGCAACCCACCGCATGACCGAGCTCGCGGTCTCCGCGGCCGATCCGCGCCGGCGCGTCGCGCACCTGCCCGGCAACCGCTGGGCGCTGCTGGTCCTGCCGGCCGCGGCCTTCCTTCTGGTCTTCTTCCTCGCGCCACTCATCGACATGGGCGCGCGGAGCGTGACCGAGCCAGCCGACGCGGGCCTGTCGAACTACACGAGGTTCTTCGAGCAGGAGGCCTACGTCCGCGTGCTGACCAACACGTTTTGGATCGCGAGCCTGACGACCGCGGCTTGCCTGTTGATCGGTTTCCCGTTTGCCTACCTCATGACGGTCGTGCCCGGCAGGATCGCGGGCGTGCTCCTGATCGCGGTGCTGGTTCCGTTCTGGTCCAGCCTGCTGGTGCGGACCTTCGCCTGGCAGGTGATCCTGCGCGACACTGGCATCGTCAACAGCTTCCTGGTGGATACCGGACTCGTTTCGGAGCCGCTGCCGCTGATCCGCACAACCACCGGCGTCATCATCGGCATGTCGCACATCCTGCTCCCCTTCATGGTCCTGCCGATCTGGGCGGTGCTGCGGCGGATCGACCCGGAGTACAGCCGCGCCGCTGCCAATCTCGGAGCATCGCCCGCGACGGCATTCCGCCGGATCGTCCTGCCGCTCAGCCTGCCCGGCGTGCTCGCTGGCTGCCTGCTCGTGTTCGTCCTCGCGCTCGGCTTCTACATCACGCCGGCGCTCCTCGGCGGCCCGCGCGACCAGATGATCAGCCAGCTGATCGTCGAGCAGGTGGAGCGGCAGCTCGATTGGGGGTTCGCGTCGGCCATCAGCGTCCTGCTGATGGGCGCGACCTTCGCGATCCTGTTCGTGGCGTCACGAGCCATTCGCCTTGGCGACGTGTTCGGCAGCGCGCTGGAGGATTGATGCCGTGAGCGACTCCTGGCGCCAGCCGCGCAGGGTCCTCGATGGCCGCGCTGGGCGTCCTGACGGTTCTCTACCTGATCGCGCCGACCCTCGTGATCGTCCCGATGAGCTTCACGGAGAGCAGGATCCTGAGCTTCCCGCCGCAGGGCTTCACGCTCGAGTGGTACGAGCGGATGTTCACCGATCGGCAGTGGTCGTCGGCCATCGCGAACAGCCTCCAGGTCGCCGTCCTCACAACGATCCTGGCGACGCTGCTCGGGACGCTCGCTGCGCTTGCGCTGGCGCGCGGCCGATTCCCGGGCCGGACGGTGGTGAACGGCCTGGTCCTGGCGCCGCTCATCGTACCGGTCGTCATCGTCGCGATCGGCATGCTCTCGCTCTACGTCCGCTGGCGGATCGGTGGCTCCCTCGTTGGGCTCGTGCTCGCGCATACGGCGCTCGCGGTGCCGTTCGTCGTCGTCAGCGTGTCGGCCAGCCTCCGCACGATGGACCGGAACCTCGAGCTGGCCGCGGCGAACCTGGGGCCAACCCGCGTCAGGCCTTCAGGCGGGTCACGCTCCCGATCATCCTGCCCGGCGTGATCGCCGGCGCGATCTTCGCCTTCATCACCTCATGGGACGAGGTCGTCGTCGCGATCTTCCTCACCTCGGCCCGATTCCGGACGCTCCCCGTGGAGATGTGGGAGCAGGTTCGCCAGGCCGTCGACCCGACCGTCGCCGCCGTTGCGACGACGCTCCTCGTCGTGACGACCGTCCTGCTGGTCATCCTGCTGGTCGTGCGCCGGCCGGTGGCGTCCGGATGAGCGCCACGGGCGGGATCGCGCAGGCCGTCACGTCGGCCGGCAATGGGGAAGGCGCCCACGAGGGACCGGCACTCGTGCTCCGCAATCTCCGGAAGCTCTTCGGTTCGGTCGTAGCAACGGATGACGTGGACCTCGAGGTCCCGCACGGCGAGTTCCTCACGCTCCTCGGTCCATCGGGATCGGGCAAGACGACGACCCTCCGCATGATCGCGGGGTTCACGACGCCGTCCGGCGGGACGATCGAGATCGACGGCAGCGACATGACCCGGGTCGCGCCGCATCGCCGGAACGTCGGGATGGTGTTCCAGAACTACGCGCTCTTTCCGCACATGACCGCGTCCGAGAACATCGCATTCCCGCTCCAGATGCGCGGCGTTTCGCGGGGGACGATCCGCAAGCGGGTCGACGAGGCGCTCCGCCTGGTCAAGCTCGAGACCTTCGGCAATCGCCTCCCGCGCGAGCTGTCCGGCGGTCAGCAGCAGCGCATCGCCCTCGCGCGTGCCGTGGTCTTTCGCCCGTGCCTGCTCCTGATGGACGAGCCGCTCGGTGCGCTGGATCGGAAGCTCCGCGAAGCCCTCCAACTCGAGATCATGCGCGTCGGCCGCGACCTCGGGGCGAGCATTCTCTATGTCACGCACGACCAGGAAGAAGCCCTGCTGATGAGCGACCGGATCGCGATCTTCAACAAGGGCCGGATCGAGCAGCTCGGGAGCGGCGAGGACCTCGACGACCAACCCGCCACGCTGTTCGTCGCCGAGTTCATCGGCGAGTCGAACATCATCCGCGGTCGTTTCGAGCGCGACGGAGGCGCCGCCGGATGGGTCGTGCGGGAGCCATGGCGCTGTCAGGTCGGGCCGAGCTCGGTGGAGCGTGCGTCCCTGGACCGTGGCGCAGCGGTGGGGTCTGGTCGTTCGACCGCACCGGATGAGGATTCTCGCGCCAACGGAGGAGGCGCCACCGAATGCAACCGCCGTGGACGGGACCGTCGACGAGGTGCTCTACCTGGGTGCGGACCGGAAGTACGGGCTGCGCCTCGCGGACGGGCAGCGCGTGATCGTGCGAGAGCAGCGCGACGGAACCGAGCGGGTCTGGGCGCGCGGTGACGCGGTGCGCGCCGCGTGGGCCGTTGACGAGGGGGTGCTCCTCGCAGACACGGCCGGCTGAGCTCGTCAGGCGCGGCGGCGCTGCTGCAGCCGCGGGACGAGCTCGGTCAACTCCGACGCCACGTCGACCGGCCGAGCTCCCATCGACGACAGCAGCTCGAAGACGCCTTCGCGGTCCTCGTGGCACATCAGCACGATCACCCGCGGGCTGTCGGGCCGTGCCCCGTCAGCGGCCGGTGCCGGGCCGGTGCCGTTGAGCTCGGCGCGCAACGCCGCGGTCTCGGATTCGTAGACGGGCACCGCCTCGCGCTTCACGCCGCCGGCGCTCATTCCCGCGAGGATCTCGCCGACCACCGATGAGCGGGTGCGCCCGCGGAGGTACTTGAGCGTCTCCTTGATCGCGACCCGCTGGGCCCGTTTCGCCGCGATCAGCCCGATCCCGCGCAGCGTGTCGTCGGGGCGGTCGCCGGCGGTCCCCACGATTGCCGTGATCGGGGCGGTGCGACCGGCCGCACCGCCGGCGATCCCCTCGGCGACGTCGAGCACCGCCGAGACGCCAGCCTCGTTGTGGGCGAAGTCGACGATCACGACGCGCTGCCCGAGTCGGAACAGGTTCAGTCGCCCCGGCGAGAGCTCCGATGACGGCCGGAAGTCGACCAGCCCGCGGCGGACCTGTTCGATCGTTGCACCCAGGCCGCGAGCGGCCCCCGCGGCGGCCATCACGTTCGCCACGTTGTGGCGGGCGATGCCGCCGATCGTGATCGGGACGCGCGCCACGTCCACGATCTTCCGCTCGGTGCGCCCCTCGAGCTCGTACAGGTCGAGGCCGTCGCGCAGGACGTAGCCGCGCCCGCCGCCGGCGACGTGGCGGCGGACGAGGGCCGTGCCGTCCGGGACCGTCGAGAACAGGGCCACCTGGCCGCGGACCCGGCGGCGCACGGCGGCCACGAGCGGGTCGTCGCCGTTGAGCACGACCCAGCCGTCGGGCTTCGTGATCCGGGCGATGACCGACTTCACCTCGGCGAGCTCGGGGAGCGTGTGGATTCCCTGGAGGTCGAGGTGGTCCGAGGAGACGTTGGTCAGGACGCTGGCGTCGTTCAATTCGTAGCCGACGCCGCGCAGGACGATCCCGCCGCGGGCCGTTCGAGGACGCCGACCTGGACGTCGCTCCGCGCGAGGACCATCGCCGCCCCGCCGGGTCCCGTCCAGTCGCCGGCGTCGACCAGGCGCTCATCGACGAGCACGCCGTCCGAGGTCGTGGTGCCGACCTTCCGACCCGCCCGACGAGGATGTGGGTGATCAGCCGCGTGACCGTGCTCTTGCCGTTCGTCCCGCTGATCGACACGATCGGGATCCGCCGGTCCTCGTCGCGGAGCCACGGCGGCGGCGTCGTCCGCGCCTCGGCGATCCGCGCGGACCACCGGGCGACGGCCCGTTCCTGGTGGCCGGTCAGCTGGGCGGTTCGCGAGGGCGACACGTCGCGCTCGGCGAGCGCGAGCGCCGCCTCGGCGATGGTCCGTGCGCGCTCCTCGCCCATCCACGGATAGGTGACGATCCAGTGCCCGGGGTCCGACGAGCGGTGGACGGCGACCCCGCCGACGCCCTCGCCGTGGTCGGATCGCAGCCGCCGGATCCACGCGACGATCGCGGCGACCGGATCGGGCCAGGCCCGCGCCGGGACCGTGGCCCCAAGGTGCACGAGCGCATGGCGGCCCGGTTGGCGTTCCCCGTAGAACGTGCGTCGCCGCCCGATGGCCAGCTCGACCTTGACCACCGGCTCGAGCCGGTAGACGTTGGGTCCTTCGAGCAGGCGGATCTCGATCAGGCGCACGGTCCCGGCAGGATAGCAAGCGGGCTAGACTGCCCGCGATGTCCGTCACGTCCCGTCCGACCGACGCCGACCTCGCGGCGCTGCGCGCATCCATCGAACGCGAGTTGCCGACCTTCCTCGCGGACCTCGAGCACCTGGTCAACATCGACTGCGGCAGCTACGTCCCCGCCGGGGTCGACGAGGTCGGGCGCTGGACGGGCGCGTTCCTGGAGCGCCTCGGCGCCCGGGTCGAGTACCGGCCCGATCCCGACGGACGCCTCGGCAGCACCGTGCTCGGCACCTTCGAGGGACGGCCCGGTGGCGCACGGGTCCTGCTCATCGGTCACATGGACACCGTGTTCGAGCCGGGCACCCCGACCGCTCGACCGTTTCGCCTCGACGGCAACATCGCGACCGGTCCGGGTGTGACCGACATGAAGGCCGGGCTCCTGGCCGGGCTGTACGCGCTGCGTGCGATCGGCGAGCTGCCGTTCGAACGCCTGACGT